>NZ_JCAFVO010000005.1:0-385504 GCF_059372445.1 Stenotrophomonas sp. YJH_SMC_127
CCTCCGCCAGCTGGAAAGGGATGGCTTGATCTACCGACACGATTTCCGAGAAGTTCCCCCTCGCGTTGAATACAGCATCACCCCGCTGGGCAAAGACCTTCTAGTTCTGATGATCCCCATGTGGACTTGGGTCGTGCAGCACGCCGAGGAGTTCCGGCACTGCCGCGAGATCTACGACAACAACTAGGCCTCACTTGTACCTGAATCGCCTCGAGACAACGAGTCTCAATAGCGAGAAATCACCTGTCCTCGTCCCGCCCTGACCCAAGCCTTCATCGGGTCCTTCGCCCTCGGCTTGGTTTCCTTCAGCGGCCGGCGCGGCTCCAGCGCCTCCTTGATTCGTGCCAGTTCCACAGCCCCGGCTTCGGCCAGGCGCCGAGCCTGTTGCTGCTGCTCGCGGGTCGGCGGCAGGCCTGGCAGGGGCGGCGGCGGCTGGGTCGGGGTGCTGTCGGTCAGCCGGGCAACCGCCTGGCGCAGGGGCAGATCTGGATAGAGCCTGGCTGCACACCAGCGCTCGGCATACCGCTTCGCCTGCCGGACGTTGGCCGCGCGCACTTCCTTCACCTGCCACATCTTCTGGCCTTCCATCCATAGCCGGACCCCAGGACCGCCGTCGGGCGTCACGCTGGCCGTCTCGCGGCCGTTGTACCAAAGCGCCCAGCGCTCACCTGTCTGAACCCAGCCAGAGGGGATCGGGGCGGTGCGGAAGCCTTGGTAGCCGTGCGCGGAAAGCATGGCAGGAAAGATACGACCGACTGTCGCAGATCCTGCGATAGCCGGACTAATACCTCACCTAAGCGCCAAGCTGAACAGATGAATGAACGAACGATCCCGTGCGGCTAGATGCCAGCGCTCCCATGCCGCCCCCTTGAATTTATAGCTATACGAATATAACATGAACACGCCTGCCAATTCCGGTAGGCGTGTCTATCCCAAATAGGAAGAAGGCATATGAGAACCATTCCCATTAACGTTAAGGAAACCCGCCACAATGAAGCACGAAGTAGATTCAAACGATAACAGCAATAGCAAGAAGCCCCTCGAATTGGTTTTCGTGGGGAGGGCAGAAAAGGAGTTGAAGCAGGTTCTTCAGGATCTGCCGAAGCACAGGGCAAAGCAGGTCATCAACTGCATTGAGTACCTGCTCGCACGCCAGCCACCGAATTTGGAAATTGGACATTTGCACGTGTCCAAGAATCAAACGGCAATGGCAATGAAGCTTCAAGGCAGTCCCGCCGTTCGCGTGGTGTTCACCACCAAGGAAAACGGGAAGCTTCACATCTTGCATGTCTGCAAAAAGACCGCCGAAGGCACCGACCAAGCGCTGATTCGTACGGTTGAATTGCGACTGAAAGCACTGTAAGCCCGAAGGCGGCGCTCGTCAGAGCGCCGCCTTCTTTACTTCCATGTAGAAGGGAGCCGAAACGTTCGATGGATTGAACGTCGACTCAATCTTGTATCCACTGCGGATGAGCATGGCCAGCAAGGCGTCAATGGAGAACTTCTCCAGCCTACCCCGGAAAAGGTTACTGATTCGTGGCTGGCTCACCATGAGTCGATCGGCTACTGCGGCTTGTGTAAGCCCTTCCTCGCGAGCGAAAGCCACCAGGGCAATGGCGAGCTTCGCCTTCAGGGCATCAATGTTGAACTCGACGGGATCGTCGCTCAACATTTCAAATAAATTCTGACTGTTCATAAATTCGTGACTCCCGAAGGGGGCGAGAGTTCTGCTCTGCGAAATTTCTGTCGCGCTGAGACGGACGATTATAGCGGTACTGATAAGACAGTCAACAACCGGAGTCGCTTTTTATGAGCAACGAATGAACGAGTTCATTTTTCTCTATCCATTCAGCTACGCCGCCAGACGGTGCTCGTAGAACGGGTGCCGCTTGTCGTCAAAGATCCGGTAGAGCGCAGCCAGATCGGATGGATCCGGGTTGAGCCAGGCATCCAAGTGCTCGGGCTTGATGTTGATGATGGTCCGGTCGTGGCCGGCGGCAGCCACCTCGGGCTCGGGGTCGTCGGTGATGGCAGCGAACGACAGCAGGTCCGGCTCTTTGCCGGCCGGGTCCTTCCAGTGCGACCACAGGCACGCCACCAGCATTGGCTCGCCCGTGCGCGGGGTGAACTGCACCACCTGGTTCCTCCCGTCCGGGCCTTCGACGTTCTCGTAGAAGGTGTCGACCACCATCAGGCCGTGGGTGTGTCCGAACGCCGGCGCCCAGAACTTCTCCAGGCTGTCGCGACGGGCGTTGTAGGTGCCGGGGAACCTCTGGTCGTAGTTGGCCGGCTTCCCGGCCAGGCGGCACTGGTAGCGCATCGGCTTGATGACCAACTTCCCGCCCTCGGAGACGATTACCGGGGCGTAGACGCCGGGAAATATGCGGCTGTAGCGGTCCTTCGGCTCAACGCGTTGCAGGTCCGCCAGCCGCGCCTTGGCCCGCTCGATCTTGTTGCCGGCGATCCTAACGTCCTCGCGGGCCTTCTTCGTCTCCTTCACCTGCAGCGCGCGCTCGGCGTCGGCCAGCCGCTTGCGGTTGGCGAACAGTTCCTGCTCCAGGATGGTGGCCTCGGCCCTGTTCCATTGCTCGATCTCGGCCCACACCGCCAGCTCCGCCGGACTAGCGCCGGCCCGGAAGGCGTCATCCATGGCCTTCGGCGTCTTGGGCCGCTTCTTGCCCGGGTCGTGCGCGTAGAGCGCGGCGAACTCCTGCAGCGACAGGGTGGCGCCGGTCATCCTGACCAGCTTCTGGTAAGCGGCTTCGATCTGGGCGGAGTAGCACATGGCCGCAATCTGCCAGCAGAGTCCGTTGTGACCGCGTGATGGCCCATTAGGGCGCCGTCTCGGGCTCCACCGGAGGCTGCGACACCATGCCTATTGGCGGCTGCAGGCTCGCAAGATAGACGGCATCGGTCGCGGCCTTAATCATCGCCATGAGCTTCCACCCAGGTTCAGTGCTTTCTTCACCGGTCAGCGGGTTGGTGATGACGTAGGTCTTTGCTAACAGGTCACTGATCTTTGCGGGAAGGACGCCCAGAAAGGTGCGCTCCAACACCGTGCCGTCTGCCTGTGTGGTCAGCTTTTCGAAGTGGAATGTTACGGGGCCATCGTTGGTGTACGGGTTCCAGTCGATGCCTATGCGCGGCGCAATTGCTTCCACCCGAGTTCCGAAGGCCGCGCTCTCGCTTATCAACGCCATGTTGGTCTCCATGTCAGTACCCCGCCACGTCTACGGTCATGATGTGCATCTGGCTGCTAATCGCCCGCGGCGCCGGATTGCCAAAGAATGCATATGTCCCCTCTCCAGTCGTCCCTTGGGCGACCGTGTAGCCGTTTGCGGTTGATGTAAGCAAACCCGCGAAGCAAGCCCATTGCCAATCCGCGCTCGGCGAGGCTTGCACTCCCGTCCAGCGAAAGCCCGGCACCGTGATGATCTGCGCGTAGGTGCCTGGACCTAAGTTCACGTCTGCGGACGGCGTAGAGCCCACCAAGGTGCGAGCATCCACCACGCGCATGTACCGGTTCTGCGAGTCGAACACAACGCGTTCCTGGGCGTCGAACACCTGCAATCCGAAGCCCGGGCCTGACCGGACGGGAGGTCGGTCAAACACGAATACCTCCATCGTGTCGCCGACTGCAGCACCGCCTCCATGCACGCTGATCCAGCCGAACTCCCAACCCCCGCTCACCTGGCGAGCACGACTCACGGTGAATGGTTTGCTGCAGCGCGCGGCCACCAATGGTCTGTCGCCGGTGACGGTCAGGAAGGCTTGGTTTCCGAAGCCTCCTGTGACCGGCCCTGACGCAGTCTGGAAGGTCAGCGTGTGCCTCGAAATGAAGGCGTAGTTGAAGAAATTTTCGTCGATGATGACGTTGTCATTGTTGTTGATGAACTGGAAGCCGGCAGGCATCAGTACGTCCCAAAGTAGAAGTTCGCAGGTGTGGTCCAACTAACGCTTGTACCGCTGATAGTTGGCACCGTGATATCGACCGGATACATGAGGCCGTTCTGATCAAGGATCGGTAGCACGAATGGGATTCCCTGCGAGAGCGCAGGCTCTTGAAGCGAGCCACCGGCGCTCTGATTCACAACCCCAAGAAGCCGGGTCATCCGGCTAGTCAGGTCAACGGTGATGTTGCCGAACTCGTCCCAGCATTGCAGTCCCGTAGGCATCAGCTGCTCCATGTTCCAAGACGGATGCGCCGCTTGTTGTTCTCGTCGTATCCGGTGAAGTGCCCGTCGCTGTATTCCATCCGCCGGCCGTTGCCAGGGGACACGAATCGCACCTTGTCGAACAGAAAATCAATCGTGCTCGTCGTGCCGTTGTTCACCGAACGTATACCGGCCACCCGACCATTGGCGTCAAGCGACATGGTCCAGCTGGCTCGGTACTCGGCGATCCCGTTCTCATTGATCGTGGTTCGTGCCTCAATCGCTTGGGTGACCGAAGCATATTTGTAATCCATGCCGCGAACGCCGAGCTGGTAGGGAGGCGGCACCGTCTGCTGCGCCGTCACGCGAGCAAAGATCGGCTCAAGCAGCCAGAAGTTGCAGCTGGTTTCGATCGTGGTCCAAACGAACAGCACAGGGCGCACAGATGCGGCACCGGCTGGCGCAATGGCGAATCGCGTAGAGGTGGCATAGTTGGCGTACACCGAACCATCCTGCGGATTCCGTGCGGACGCTGCCGCCTGCGGCTCCCCGATCTGAATGCCATCGGCATCGTAGAAGATCATGCCGAAGGCGATATCGCATCGATGTGCCAGGAACTTGGTCGAGGCGCAGAACCTCTCCCCAGGCTTGCAGGACACGTTGGCTCCGTTGCGCAGGATGTTGTAGCTCGCGGCCCCACCGTTGGCGGCTGAGCCAATCGTGTGCCCCCCGACAGGGAACCAGTCCGCAGACCACCAATCCCTGCGCATCACCTGGAAGCCGCCCGGATTCCAGATCCAGTCCCATCCACCCGCATCCCACTCAAATCCCGTGTTGAATGCAAGGTTTCCGCTGCCGCCCAGCTCAGACCGTACGCTGGTCAGCGCCGATGCGTTCGCCGCGATGCTCTCGCCGTGCTGTTGCACCGTGGTGGACAGTGCCGTCACTGCGGACGTGTCCGCCTTTCCTGCAATCGCCGCGTTGGCTGCGGAGATTGCCTCGGCGTTGGCTTGGATAGAATCCTCACTCTCGCTCACCCGGCTCGATAGGGCGTTCAATGCAGCCGCGTCTGCCTTTTGATCCAGCGCCGTTGCCACACCATCAACGCGCTCGGAGATGATCGCCAGCCCAGTCTCAGTCTGCTCGATGCGAACGCTGTGATTTGTCAGCTGCAAGCCTTGAGCCCCTACCGCCTCCGCCAACGAGCTGTAGTCGCCGATCTTCTTCCAGAAGGCCGCATCCGATGGCAAATTCCCTTTCGTTTCCACGAGTGCGTAGTACAGCCCGCCTTCCCACTTAACGACCGCTCCCGGGTTGTATGCCATCTCAGGGTCATAGACAGCCGCATTCAAGGCAGCGTCCAGGTTGGCGATCTGCTGTGCCTGCTCGGCAAACCCCGCTGCCATCTCTTGACCGAGCCGGTTTTGCTCTTCGATCAGGTCGATGATCTCCTGCGCCGTCGGCGGTGGCTTCACCGGAACGATCGAACCCTCTCCCGCCTTGCCGCGCACGCTGGCGGTGATCTTGAACCACCATTCCTGCCCACTGCCATCGCTGTAGAGATAGCGGGTTTCAACCACCCGGGCGATCTCCGTCCACGGCCCCTGCGCTGTTGGTCCGCGCTCAATGATGTAGATCACCCCCTCCTGGTCTACGGCGTCCCACTCGATGAGCACACCATCGGCGACCGGATTGGGCACCACACCCTCCACCGGTGGCACGTCCGGGGACACGTACGCGATCGGGAACCAAGAGGATTCCCGCAGCGGAACAGGGGTCACCGATGGCAGCGGCCCTGCCCCGATCTCGATCAGGGTTATTTTCCTTGCTTGCATGTGACTTACCTTGCGTTGAGAGCCGCGCGAATGGCCGAGCTGGTGCTGGTGCGCACCCCTTGCGTCGTCACGGAGACCAGGTCCTGCAGCAGTGAGCGGGCATCGGTCAGAAGTGCATTGGTTTCCCGTACCGCTGCCGTCGTCTCCGCCTGAGCCTTGTTGTCCACCACCAGGTCGAACACGGCACGGCTGAAGTTGTCCGGCAGGGCCTCGATAGCGTCCGCCAGTTGGCCCATGCTGGTGCCGTCATCCTTGTCCAGGTTGCCCACCTTCATGCCGTCGATGAGCCCGGTCACCTGGTCGTACAGCCCGTTGTAGTCCTTGCCACTGGCGTAGAGGTTCCGACCGAAGCCTAGGGCCGCCTGAGCCGCTGACTGCGCGGCGCTGGTGTCCCCACCGGCCACCGCCCGCTGCAGCTCCTTCATCGCCTCGCCCAGCTTCTCCTGGTCCGTCAGTGGAGACAGGTCGCTGATCGACAGGCCGTACTGCATGGCCTTCTTGTCCTTGTCGATCTGCGCCTGCAGCTTGCCCATGTTCATCGCGCGCAGCGCTTCGATCTTGGCCAGATCCTCGGCACGTGCACCGGACAAGCCCAGGGCCTTGGCGTAGTCGTTGGCCGACTTCACCTGCTGCCGGTAGGTCCGCTCGATGCTCAGGGCCTGCTGCTGGTAGCTGGACAGGTCGCCGGTCATGAGCTGCGTGGAAACGTCCGCCATCAGCGAGGCGTAGTTCCCGAGCAACCCGGTCATCTTCTCGACCTGGGTGGCCAGGTCAGTGCCGGCGACGCTGGCCAGGTCCTGGAAGTAGTCCACCGCCTTGTTGACCTTGTCGACCTCCATCCCGTTGAGGGCGCGACCCAGCTCGTCGGCATTGCCCACCGCCAGTGCGATCGACGCACTCAGCGCATTGAACACATCCGACGCCTCGAAGTAGCCGTCCAGCTGGCCTCCGAAGCCGGCAGCCTTCACCGCCTCGGTGAACAGCCGATTGGTCATGTCACCGAGGTACGCCTCCAGCTGCGACTTGGCCTCGGCGGAGTCCGCCGACAGCTGCAGCTTGCCCAGGCTCACCCGCACACCGCTCAGCTGCTGGGTCAGGTCGACGCCCAACTGCTTGGCCAGGCCGGTTGCCGCACCGCGGACCTGACGCGCGGCCATGTCGAACGTGCGATCAATACCGGGATCCACCGCGCCGTACTGCGTCCACTTCTTGTCGGACCGGAAGAAGCCGCCCTTCTGCTTGATATCGGCGTAGGTCTGGCCGTCGAAGCCACCGAACCCATACGAGCCGGTCAGGCCCTGGCCGGTGATCTTAGGCGCGCCGCGGCCGAACAGCTTGGCGTGGATGCTCGACCCGGACAGGATCGATGCGACCTTGTCGTTGAATCCCAGCCCGCGGAACGTCTTGTCGGCAAGGCCCACCGCGCCGGCGGTGGCAATCTTGCCGGCCCAGCTCTCCCCGTTGGCGATGTTCCAGCCCTGATCGAACAGCTCGGCGTTCTTCATCATGCCGGCAACGATCCAGCCGATGATCGGCACCGCCGCTGCTGCGGACGAGCCAGCTGCACCGGCGCCAGCCGCGGCCGAAGAACCACCCGCTGCGGCCGCGCCGCCACCGGTGAGGGCGGCAACGTTGTTCCCGAACCCCAGCAGACTGCCAGCGCTGGCGCCGCTGCTCGCCGCACTTGCGCCCGCACTGAACAGCCCCTGGCCCTTGGACAGCAGTCCGGCAATGGTCCCCAGGTTCTGACCGCCGCCGGCCGCGCCATTGCCACCAAACAGCCCCATGATGCTCTGAAGGCTCAGGCCACCGCCCTGGCCCGTCATCCCGTTAATGCTCTCCAGGATCTTTGTTTGAATCGGGATCACGAGCTTTTGCTGCAGCAGCTGGCGCGCAATGTCACGCAGCCCCTGTTTGGCCACGTCTTTCATGTCGTCCCACAGGCCAGACCAATCACGCAGGCCGCCCGCGACGAAGTCGGCCATGGCGTCGGCTGTGTCGCTCACCAGGTAATTGCCCACATCCGCCCATTGCTGCAGGCTGGCGGCGTACTTGTCCGCGTCGATGCTAGCTTGTGCGGCAGCACGTGCCTGCGCCATCAGCGAGGCGCTTAGGTCGGCATTGATGCCCGCACCTGCCGCGTTCGCCTCGTTGATTGCCTCCTGCATGTCCCGCTGATTCTGCATCTCACGCCGTGCGCGCTCCCGCGCTGGGCCGATGAGGCGCATCATGTCGAGTTCGCCGCTCATGGTGTCGAGCAGTGCCTGCGGCGCCCGCTTGCGCTTGTCCAGCTCTGCGGTGGTGGCCGCAAGCTGAGACGCTGACTCCTTCTCCAGCGTGTTGAAGGCAGCGCGCGTGATGTTGCCTGCGGCCAGTTCCTTAGTCAGCTCTGCCAAGCGTTGCTTGTGCTTCTGCTCGGCCTCGGCCAGCGGGCCGGCCATCGTGGCCGCCGCCATGTCTGCCTCGGCGGCGTAGCGCCGCAGCGATTCTGCCTGGCGGTCAACGGCAGAGCTGCTCGTCGTTTTCTCGCGCCCAAGCTTTGGCGGCTCGTAGGGCCTTGGCTGGCCAGGGATGCCGGCAGTGGTCTCCACTGTTGCGGTCACGCCCCGGAACGGGAACGCCGCGATGAGTGCGTCCACTTCTGCCAGCTCGCCCTGCACCTTCTTCTTTGCGTCACCGCTGAAGATGCCCTTCCAGTTCTTCAGGCTGTCACCCAGCGCGCCCCGCCGTGCCTGAAGGCTCTCCAGCGAATCGTTGTTACTGACGGGCATGAAGCCCTTCGATTTGAGCCACCCGGTGTAGCTAACCACCAACTGCCCGAATCCTGCCGCAGCGTCCAGAGCGGCCTTTCCGAATTGAATCACGCCGTTGGTGGCCGACTGCATTGCCTCCTGCGCCTTGGGATCGTGCAGCAGCTTGTTCAATTCATTCAGGGTCGGAATAACGCCCTCAGCGACCTGAACCTTGACACCCATAAAAGCGAGGTCAGCCTCCTGCGTAACGCGGCGCAACTCGTTCATCGCCTTGGTGGTGTCGTTGCTGATGATCGCGCCAGCTGCCTCCGCGGCTTGGCCCCACTGCTTGAATCCGGCGCTGTTGTTGCGCAGCAACGGGATTAGCATCGCCGAGTCGCTGGCGATGGCCTCCATGTAGAAGGTCAGTTCAGTCTGCGACAAATTGGCCCGTTCGAGGCTCTTGAAGTACAGCCCGAGGGCGTCCGGGCCGGATAGCTTGCGCATCTGCTCGGCTGTGACGCCGGCGCCCTTGGCAATGTTATTGAAGAAGTCGGCCATAGCGCCGCCACCCGTCTGGATGTAGTCGCCAATCTTGTCCTGCACATCCTTGAGGATATCGGCCAGCTTCTCGTGGCTGATTCCTACCGTCGCGGCCCCCGCGGCCATCCGCTGGAAGCTCTCCGTACTCGTGCCAGAAAGCTGTGCCATCCGCTCATACTGGTAGGCCAGATCTCCCACTTGGCGTGTCCAGGTGACAACGGCAGTGCCAACGGCAACAGCCGCCGTCCCCATTGCAGTGCCAACTGCGGTGGCAACGTTCGACATGGTGCGTTGAATTGCGGCAGACCGTTGGGCCGCAACATGCTCCGCTTTTGTCATCCCCTGCTCGAACGACCCGGTCTTGGCGAGGAGATCAACGGTGAGAGTGTAGAGGCTCATAGGCTTCCCAATAAAAAGGCCCCGCAATGCGGGGCCATGTGGCTGTGACGCGACACTTGGACTGATCAGGGAATCGAATATCGGTCGCCTTCCAGCAGCCCGTACACGATGCCTGTTCGCTGGTTGATGAACCTGACGCGGGTGATCCACTTATCAGACGAGCCGGCTGCGTAATTCGATATGCATCTAGCGTTGAGCTGTTGATCGCTGAAGCTCATCTCAGCCCAATGCTCATCGACAAGTACGTCGGCCGAATTCGAGTCCACCCGGCCCGGCCTAGCGACGCCAGACGCTTCGAGCGACTCAACGGCCCGCACACAAACGGGCGATACCGGAGCGGCTGCGGACGCAGGTACTTGATCATGATTCCTGCTTGTTGTTCCGGTAATGACCAGCCACATCGCTGCCGCCCCCATAGCAACAATTCCAATCACAGCGAGCGCGACTTTCTGGCCGGCATCCATGTTTTTCTCCCTCGGTTCGATCGACTACAGCTTAGTGCCAAACACTAGCCGAGGTATCAAGCGGGTATTTCCTCGAACTCCATGTACCCGGTGAAGTACTGCCGGCTGATGTTCTCCGCCGACGGCAGCTGTGTCGGGTAACCGTAGAGCGCCGACCGCGCCGCCAGCAGCGGGTCGAGCGCCTTGCTGACCATATCCCGGTACTGCGGCACAACGCAGGAGCGCCGGCGCCCCGCGATCGCTGCCGCCACCGTCTCCCAATCGGTCCCGCCCAACCCACCGGCGCGCACGGCAGCCGTCGGCCGGCCGGAAAAGGTGCACGTGAGCCGGCGGTACAGAGGCCCAGGAACCGTGTTGACCTGCCCACCCTTGGTGCGGGTGTGCACGCTGGTGTCGATCGTCGCCACCGCCCAGCCGTCGCTGATGCCCACCTCAACTGCCCGGAAGATCGCGATCTCGCCCACGTCCACGTTCGTGGCAGTTGTGGCGATCTCGACGGACACTGTCGAGACCAGGGCGCTGGCCTGCGGGAACAGCCATGCGCAGACACTCCCGCCGGGCAGTCGCATCGTGGTGCCGCTGGCGCCGGCAGCGCTCACCTGCACGCCGGACGGGATGTTGAGGCCGAGAATCGCGATGATTCCCGGCACAAGGGCCTCGGCCAGGGTGATCGTGATCGCCAGCGAACCGGTGCGCCGGATCCGCGAGGAGCGCCCAGGCTTGCCATCGAAGAGCGCCGCGCCTTGGTCGGTCGACAACCACGTTCCACCGGTGAGGGTGGCCGTTTCCACCGCCGGCATGCCATATCCAATCAACACGTCATCATCCCCACAGGGTAAGCACCACGTCCCCCGTGGCAGGGTTGCGCTCTACACGCCGCACCAGCACCGGCTTGCCATCGGCCAGGCCGTAGCGGCTGTAGGTCAGCCGGCCGATCTGACCAGGGAGCGGAGCCATGTCCTGATCACCGCGAATGGCGACCTGGTAGAAGAACCGCTGCCGCTTGTACATCGCCACGACGCGGTTGATCTCGGCCTGCGCGTCGGCGGCATGCCAGAACAGCGAAATGACCGGATCGGCGGCGTCGGCGCGACGGTAGTGGGCGTCCAGTACGCCCGCAGCGAACACCTGACCTCGGTAGAGGCCCGTCAGCTCGTCGCGGCGGCTCTGCGGCACCTCCACCACGTCGGTGACGAGGTCGGAGGCACCGAGGGCCTGCGCGTTCGGCCGATACGCCATGCGTCGGGTGAGATTGGGCGCGTCGTCCGGGACGCCGACAAGGTCGCTGGCCATGTCCGCTTCCGAGATCTCAAACGCCGGCTGCCCCTGGTAGGTCTCCGGCGCAACCACCTGCACGAAACGCAGTACACCGGTGGGATCCTGGTAGCACCCGACACCGTAGCTGGGCAGCATCGCGTTCAGGGCATCCCTGCCCGTGATGGCCGCTCCGGCGTAGTAGCCGATACCGGCGTAGCCGGTTGCAGCGTCCACGGCCGCACAGTCCGCTGCCGACCAAGCCCCTGCCCCGAGGCGGGCCATCACGTCACCCACGGCCTGCTCCAGGCGCGCCGGGGCCATGCCGGGGCCGATGCTCGACCCATCGACCACCACAGGGATGACGGGAGGAGATTTCAGCAGCAGCTGCTGGCCGTCCGGCGCCATGCTGAAGGTGCCGTCTTCCATCAGATCGCCGCGGTCCATCACAGCGCTTACGTGCACCGGGCTGTCGGCCAGGAACATCGCTGTCGCATCGGAATTGGCGCCGGCTGCCGGCACGCTGGCCACCGCGCCGATCACTACCGGCTGCGGCTTCCAGGCCAGCGAGGTGATGTTGGGCAGGAACACGCCCCGGTTGATGGTCTGGCCCAGGTAGTCGTGCGCGTCGCGCAGGTGCAGGGTCTTGCTGCCGTCGTCGTTCACCTCGATCTGATCGATGACACAGCGGAACACCGGAGCGGCGTCGGCCAGCATGCCGCCGTCATCGACCTGCAGGATGCGCACCGCAGCCCCCGAGGCACCGGACAATGCCAGGTCATCCAGCAGCCCCTCGGCGTCGGCGACCACGCATTCCGCCGCCGCCGTCTGCGACACCGGATCGCCACCCCACGGCCAGAAGCTCAGCTCCTGGACGAGGTTGACGCCGTCGGCCACCAGCCCTTCGTACCGGGCATTGGCCGGGCTATCGCCTGGCGCGGAGAGCCAGTCATCGTCGGCCAGCCGAGTGGTCGGCGCTTGGGCCTGTTCCAGCTTCCAACCGGCAACAGCGGCGTCGCTGCGGGCGCCCCACTGTCCAGCGTTCACGGCCAAGCACAGCCCACCGGCCTTCGTCGCAGCCAGTGCGGCGGCGAAGTGGAGCGGGCCGGCCAGCAGCAGGTCGCGCTGGTGGACCAGCGCGCCGTTGAGGTACAGGTGGAGCCTGGAGGGACTGCCGAAGGAGACCCGCATCCCGACGATATCGCCCAGCGCGACCACGGGCAGACCAGTTGCGATCGCACCAGTGCCTTGGATCAGGCGACCGGTGGCCAGTTCCCAGCCGATGCCCTCCCCGTTCGCGCCCGGCGCTTGGCTGAGGGACGCTGCTGCCGTGACAAAGCCCACGACGGCCGAGAGGTCGTCATCGCCCCACAGCGCGAACTCGACGCCGACAACGCCGGCGCTGAGGGCAAAGTCGGACCGGGCGCAGCGGTTGAGGTCGGCTGCTTCCGTCGTGGCGAGAGTGAGCCCACCGTCGCGCGCAGCGAGCAGCGGGCCGATCGGGAGGGCGGCAAAGCGCCCAAAGGTATCGGTCATGGCTATCCCAGTCGATCGAACCAGTCCTGTGCCTCGTCCTCCTCGGAACGTGGAACAAGAGTGTCCAGGTACTCCTGAAAGGAGCGCTTGGTGCCGCCCTGGCTGTGTGAGGCGGTGATGTACGCGGCGAAGGCAGCGGGCTTGATGTGCAGGCTTACGGGGTCGATGGGATTCCGCTTATGGAACTCCCACCATTCCAGGAACTCCCGGCGCGACATGCTCGCCTGCAGCTCGGACACCGTGCGATGCAGGTGGCCGGCGAGGACCTTCCAGAACCAGTCCTCGCCGCGCTGCCTTAGCCGTTTCCCGCGTCAGCCTGGGCTTGGGCAGCATCCTCGCCGAAGCCGGAATGCTTCATGGCCACGCGCTGCAGCTCAGCGGCCACCAGGGGCTTGAGCTGGGCGGCCTGCTCCACGTTCATCACGGGCTTGCCGTCCTCGTCGCAGATGGTCGCTGCGATCAGCTTGGCGCGATCGCCTTCGCCCCACAGCTTGCGGAACTCCGCGTCCGGCAGCTCGCGCACATGGAACTGCGCCTTGGCACCGTTGGGCAAGGTGATCGTGTCGGCGCGAACGTCCTTGGAGGCGAACATGCCCAGGTTGGTGAACGACTGCAGGATGCTCACGGGCTGCTGCGGCTGGGTTTGGGTGGTTTCGCTGGTCTTGCTCATTGGCCGTTTCCTTCAGTGGCGACAGAGCGCGCGGGCCGCGCACGGCTAACACGCGGAGGATCCGCGCGCCCTGTCAGAGAGATGGCCCGCCAGAGCGGGCCTGGGTGTGCGCCGTTGCCGCTGCCTTACGGCGTCGGGCGGTGCGTGGTAACGGCGCCGGAGCCGCGGATGGTGATCGTCGCCTTCCATACATCGTTGTCCTGGCTGGTCACCGCAAAGTTCTGCACGAAGCCGTCGAACTGCTTGGACAGCACGGTGTCCGGCGGGGTGATCTTGCCGGCAACGGCGGTCGGCTTGGCCACGCCTTCGGTTTCCGACAGCGGCGCAGTCACCAGCCAGTTCACGACGGCACCGGTCTCGTGCAGCTCTTCCAGCTTCTCGTGGTCGACGCTGTCGTAGATGATCTCGATGCTGGTGCTGCCGGTCTGCTTGCGGCCGGCGACGAACTGGTCCCAGTCGTCGTCGTAGTCGGAGATATCGATCTCCGACGCCTGGCCATCGGGGAAGCCGACCGAACGCAGGCGGGTCACCTTGATGACCTCGGCCGCGGCGATGGCGACGAACAGCTGCGAATGCTTCGACTTGATTACCTGTCCCATAGGGGTTTCCTTGTGTTGCGCCCGTCGCCGGGCATGAAAAAGGCCCCTTGCGGGGCCAGTGGGTTGCCGTTGTGTGGTTCAGCGCAGTTGCAGGAGGCTGGCGTCGAAGGAGATGCCAAAGGCGTCCGCGCCGTCGCTGTCAGGCGTCGGGTTGTAAGACTCGATGCTGCCTACGCGCTCGATCGCGTCGCGGATGGCGACGGCCGCGCCGTTGGCCTGCGTCAGGGCTTCGCCCCACACGGTCAACCGGACGCGCCAGCCGTCGGCCGGCGGCACCTCGGACAGCATCGCGGTGGGCGATCCGCCGACGACCTCCCACGTCGCGTAGGGCAGTGCTGCATCCTGTGGCGCGGTCCCCGGCCACAGCCGGATCGGGTCGCCCAGCACGTGCCGAACCGCTGCATCACCCTGCAGCAGGGACTGGATCAGGGGAACCATCATCGCCAGCCATCCTTCTTCAGCTGCTTGTCGAGCGCCGCCCAGGTTTCATTGATGATCACCTGCGCTGCCTCCGGTCCCTTGGCCTCGCCTGCCGGCGTGAGGAACGGCTCGGCCCTCATCTTCCTGGTGCCGAATTCCTTGAAGCGCCAGTAATAGGCCCAGCCCGCCTCCTCATAGACCTTCCCGACGCGGCCGCGGCGCCGGTTGCGCTTGGTGTTGGCGTACTTGCGCCGGCGACCGGTCTTAACCCCGACCGTGTAGTACTCGCCGCCTTGGCCTACACCTGCGCGCTGTCGGCTTTTGGTGTTGGCCCGGCGGGTGACGATCTGCGTGGCCATGAACCCCGATGCTCTCGGAGCCCGGCGCCGGGCGTCGTCGCGGATGACGTTGCCGCCCTTGCGCATGCCGGCCTGAACCGCCCTTCCCTGGATCGCCTTGGGAGCCGCCCGTAGCGAACGCAGGAGGCCGTCCAGACCGTCGATCTCCACCTGCTCAGACATTGGTCAACCCCGCTACGGCGATGATCGCCATCTCGCTGCGGTCGTTGCTGGGTGCGATGCTCTTGATATCGAAGGCACGGCCACGGAACACGATCCGCCACTGAGGATCAACGTCACGCGGGCGGATATCGAACCGAACCTGCTCCCGGTAGCGCTCGGCACCGGCGGCGACCGCCTCTGTCGTTGCCGCAAGATTGTTGGTGGCCTTGGCCCACACACTCACAACCTCGACCCACACCGGCTTACCTGGGCCGCCCAGCGGGTCGCGCGGTTCGGTCTTGCGCTCGAAGCGGATACGGTGCTGCAGATCGCCATCTAGAAGCGTCATGGCATCATCACCCTTCGGTATGGGCGCAGCAGGCTCTTGGCACCGTTGGGTAGCTCGACCGCCTGAGCCCCCACGATCACATCCGTGCGGTTCGCGTAGAGGTGACCGAGCGTCAGCAGGATGGCAGAGAAGATGCTCGGATTCGCAACAACGCCGTGGATGCAGGCCTCCGCCTCTACTGTCGCCTCGCGATGGGCGACAACCGCCAGCCGTACCGCGGCGGTGCGCTCGTCCCCATCCTCAATGAACGCCGCATCTGCCAGCGCCTGGCTTTTTGCAAGCGCGGCGGCCTTCATTACGGCTGGGTAGCTCCGCCTTGCCAGAGCCAAGGCGTCGGCGTCCTCGTAGATCCGCCGATTGAGGTATGCCTGCGCTGCATCCTGCGCGCCGGCAATGGCGGCCTGCAGCTGTTCCTCAGGGTAATCGGCCTCAACTCGCACATGCGAGCGGGCTTGTGCGAGTGAGACGATGGGCATATCAGTCCTTCTTCCCTTCAGCCAGAGCCGCGGCCAGCTTCTCCGCCCCCCAGCGCTTGTCGAACGGGATGCCCGCAGCTTCAAGCTGCGCCATCAAGGCCGGCTTGTCTTCGGCAGCGACCTGGCCCTTGTCCCCCTCGCCGGAGAGCTTGTCGACGGTCTCGGCGATCAGCGCCTCGCGTGCGCTGTCCTCGAGCGCGTTCCAGTCCTCCACCGACAGCCCAGAGACAGCGTGTGCGCGGCCAACCACGTCGCCCAACGACAGGACATTGCCGTCGGAAAGCTCGAAGCTCTCCGGCTGAACACTGGATCCCAGCAGGGACGGTGGCGGTGTGTCTGCCATCAGGCTGAGCGCACCGACAGAGAGTGCACCGGCCTCCAGCTCGGGCGGGCAGTCATCGCCGGCAACGAACTGGACGGGATAGATCTCGCCTTCCGGCACTCCACGGAAGGGCTTGATGAACTTTGCCATTGCGGCTCCTCGATCACAGGCTGGATGCCGGGCGGCGCAAGGCCGCCCGACGGGTGGGTGATCAGGCCGAAGCCGCGATCTTGAGGGCGCGCATCGGCTCGGGGTTGTGCACACCGCCGCCCACGCGCTTGGTGGTGTAGAACATCACGTACGGCTTGTTGGTGTACGGGTCGCGCAGAACGCGCACGCCCTTGCGGTCGTACACGGTGTAGGTCTGCTTGAAGTCGCCGAACAGCGCGGCGATGGCGTTTGCTGCCACATCCGGGATCGCGGCCACATCCTGCACCGCAAAGCCTGCCAGGGTCGACGGCTGACCCGCCACGAGCGACGGCTGCCACAGGTAGTTGCCCTGGGCATCCTTCAGCTTGCGCACCACACCCTGCGTCTTGCGGTTCAGCGCGAACTTGGCGCCCGCAGTGAATGCCGACGGCAGGTCATAGACCAGGTCCAGAATGCTGTCACCGTTGATGCCAGCCGCCAGCCCGCTGTTCACGGCCTTGATGGCACCGAACGGGTGCTTGGCCGCGTTGGCGCCGCCTTCCACGTAGGTCAGGATGCCGAACGGCTTGTTGACGCCATTGCCGGAGAAGAACGCATCGCCCTCCTGCTTGGCGAACTCCAGCTCGACCTCACCGGCCAGCCAAGCCTCCAGGTCAATCTCGGCATCGTCCAGCAGCTGCTGGGTCGCCGCCGGATTGGCGTAGATTTCGCCCCAGCCGAAGCTGAGCGGACGCAGCTTTGCCGTTGTGGTCTCCGGGCGGGGATCTTCTTCGCCCACCCAGCCCGAGGACGTGCCGCCGGTGTTGTACAGCTTGGTCAGGCCCGCCCCGGAGCAGGGCTGCACGTTGGCCAGCTGGCGCATGTCCGACACGATGACCAGGCGGTCGGTGATCGAGCGGTCCCATTCTACCGGTGCCAAGTAGCCGCCCTCATCGGCCGCCCCCTTGTTGAGGGCAGCCTGCACTTCACCCTTGCGGAAGTGGGCACGGAACGACTCGGTGTACTCCGCATCAGCGACAGAACTGCCGGCGCTACCGCCGCCCATCTGGAACGCGGCCATCTGGGTGTTGGCCTGGTCGACCGCGGCCTGCAGGCGGGTAATGTCTGCATTGATGTTGTCGACCTTCAGGGCCTGCAGTGCATCGGCGCTGCCCTTCTTGATCTCTTCCAGCTGCTTGGTGTGCTCAGCCTTGAAGTCGGCGAATGCCTTGTTCAGCGACTCCACCAGCGCCTTCACGTCGGGCTGGCTGCCGCCATCGGCGTGCACGCAAACGAGGCCGCGCGGGACGCGGCCGTGGGTCATCTTGGTCATGTGTTGGCCTCTTAGGCTTTGATGTTGTCGAGAAGGCCCTGCAGCAGGGCCGAGGTTTCGTTGCCGCCAGCGCTCGGCGTAGCGGACCCGGCAGCGCACGGCTTGCCGTTGAACAGCGATTTCAGGGTGTCGCGTCGCATGGAGCGGGAGTGGCCTGCTTTGGCCATCGCCGCCTCGACCAAGGCCAGCGCCTTACGCCCACCCGATGCCTGCTTTGCATCCTTGGTGGCGGCAGCTCCATCGAGCAGGCCATCGGCAAAGCCGTCTTCCACCGCCTGGGCGGCACCGATCCAGGTCTCCTCGTCCATCATCCGAGCCGCCTCAGCCTCGGTGACGCCCGAGCGGGCCGCGTAGACCTTGGCCATGGCCGTGTCGAATGGCTCCAGCAGCTTTGCTGCGTCGGCCATGTCGTGCCGATTGCCGATGGCCACGGCCCAAGCGTTGTGGATCATCAGGAACGATCCGTCGCCCATCAAGATCTCGTCGCCGGCCATCGCAATCACCGACGCCGCTGACGCCGCCAGGCCCATGACCTGGACCGTCACCCTGCCCTGGTGCTCGCGCAGCAGGTTGTAGATCGCGACACCTTCGAAGAAGTCGCCGCCGGGTGAGTTGATGTTCACCACCACGTCTTTGTCGCCGATGGCGCGTAGCGCGGCGCTGATCCGCTTGGCGGTGACGCCAGTGCCCTCCCAGTTTTCGCCGATCGAGTCATAGATCGAGATACTGTTCGCGTCGTTCCCGGCGGCGCGAACTTCGGGCTCCCAGCGTTCGAGCGCGTCGGGACGCATGTCGAACTGGGCGGCGCCTAGCCGTCGCTCGGCGCGGATTTCAGGCAGCTGCCGGAGGCTCATTGCTCTTTCCCTTCTGTGTCATGGGGTTGATCAGGTCGTTGGCCCCTGGCTGATCCGATTCCGGATAGTCCAGGAGGTCGCGGATCTCGTTCTGCGTGTGGAACGGCGCCGTACCGCCGGAGCCGAGAGCGGCCTTGAAGAAGTCCGCCTGATCCGTGAGCGTGCCGCGCATCAGTGCCCGCACGTTGAACTTGGGCTGGTAGCGCTCCAGATCCCGCTCGTCGATCAGCGATCGCGCGACCGCCTGCTCCCAGTTGGTGAAGTGCTCCAGCATCGTGTACTGCAGGAAGAAGATGCCCAGCTGCTCGATGCCAGTGCCCCAGCTGGTATCGCTCAGGAACAGCAGCGGGCGGGGAACACCGTAGAGCCTGGCCACCTCCTCCACCTGTGCGCTGCGGTTCTCGACATGCTGGGCCTCTTGGGCGGTGCTGCCGAACTTGTTGGCCTTGGCGTTCTCCTCCAGCAGCATCCAGCGCTGCGCCGCGGCGGCGCCGGCATATTCGGTGTCGAGGGACGTGCGCATGCGCTCATAGGCCACGTCGCTGAGCGCATTGGGCACCTCGATGGCACCACCGGCCATGTTGCCGGTCTCAAAGATCCGGCTCGCTGCCTGTTCCGCATCCAGCGCCAGGCGGATAGCCCGATCTGCCAGCTTCATCCTGGACAGGCTCGTCACACCGTCAACGGATAGGTCGCGGATGTGCAGTACTTCCTCCTGCTTGAGAATGACCTCTCCACGCTTCTTGCTGTTGAACCGATAGAGCATGCGCCAGTCGTCGCCAAGCTCAGCCCTCACCGCTGGGGAATCCAGCGGGATCAGGTGGATTGGCCGACCTGCTGACCACACGATCCGCGCGTAGGCGTCCCCGTGCCGCTGCCGGGCCAGCTCCATCTGCCGCTTGAACTCCAGCGGGGTCTGCCATGGATTCGGCTTGATCTTCAGCAGGCGGTGCGCGGGATGCTCGTCGGCTATCCGCTTCTTCCTGCCCGACTCGACCAGGTTCAGGGGCAGCATGCCGATGGTTCCGCAGATCAGGGACAGGCAGCGGAGTACCGCCATGTTGCGCAGCTGGTAGCCACCGCCGCCGTGGCCGCCCTGTGATCGGATGAACTCCAGCAGTGCCGGATCATTCATTCCCGTGAACTGGCCGGCCTCAGCGCGTGCGCTGGGTGGCGCCGCCTGCGGCGGATTCCAGAGCCGGTCCAGCGACTTCAGGTCTTCTTCATTGAACCTGGACATGGTTTTCCCTATAGAAATCGGATCCCGCGCTTCTCGTACACAGAAGCTGAGCGGACAAAGCTCGCGTGCGCAGCACCGATAGCCATGCACAGTGCGACGGCCGGATCGATCTTGTTGATCGACCGCTCTTTGGAGAGCCAGCGGTTATCCCATTTGTCTGTTTCGATCACCGCCGACATGAGCGCTGAAACGAGGACCGGGTTCTTCTTCAGTCGGATCCGGCCCTCCAAAAGGGCCTCTTCCAACAGGTTGAGCGAGCCGGGCATCCACATGCCCTCTGGCACCGGCTGTCCTGCTGCTTTGGCGGCCTCGGCTGCGGCCTCTAGCGGCTTGCCCTTCCTGGTGCCGCCCTGCGGGTGCTCAGCGAAGGTCAGCGAAAGGCCAATCTGTTTGGCATCGTCCTCGAAGCGGCGGAACACATACCGGTCATAGGCCATCAGCTGAATGGAGTAGCCCTGGTCGTAGTCGGCCAGCGTCTGAGCCACATGCCGGAAGCTGATCGTCTTGCCCTTCGGCGCGTGCAAGTGGCCAGCCTTGATCCACGTCCGGTAGGGCAGCTTGTCCTTCAGCTGGCGTGCGTCCACCGTGTCGCCGGGCGTCCATGCCTCAATCCAAGCATCAAACGTCGGCTTCTCGACCACGCGCTCCTCGCCCTCCACCATGACGGTGACCGGCAAGCTGCCGGTTTGGACGACGAACGCCGCAGCGGTCAGGTCGCGCACCTGCGACAGATCGAGCCCGCCATACACCGGCTTTCCGTGGTGTTCGGCAATCTCGAAGTCGGCCAATGCCGGCTCCAGCGTCGCGCGGGTCATCCATGCAGTTTCAGCATCGGTCCAGACGCAGAAGTGCAGGCGCAGCACGCCGTTCAACTGGCCGGGAATCGCCTTCGCCTGGTGAACAATGTCCCGCAGCGTCTCCTCGGTGATCGTGATCCCGAGCAACGGGTTCGCTTTGGCCCAGCAGGTCGGATCCTCCAGTGGGTCGTCGCCATCATCGAGCGCGCACACGTAACTGAAAGTGCGATCGTCCAGCGGCTCACCGACAAAGGTCGGATCGTTGACCGCCTCCGTATGCCCAGCCGCCACTTTCACCGCGTGCTCGTGCTCCTCCCAGGCAACACTGTTTCGGTCGCTGCCCGAGTTGGTGATCATGAACAGCAACGGCTGTCGCCGGAACTTAAAGCCGCGTTCCAGCATCTCGATGGCGCGCCGGTCGGGCAGCTCGTGGACTTCGTCGGCAAGCACGAAGTACGGGCGAGGACCGGAGCCTGTTCGCCCGGTGTCCCGCGAAACCGGCCGGAAGAAGCTGCCGCTCTTGTGGTGAGCGATGTTGTACTCGCGCCCCTCGCCGCCGGAGAACTCCAGACGCTTCATCAGCGCCTTTGACGCCTTAACCATCTTCACCGCATCGGCGAACAGGATTCCGGCCTGCTCCTTCTTCGCAGCGGCGGCGTAGATCTGCGCGCCAGCCTCCCCGTCGGAGGTCATCCCATACAAACCAATGCCGCCGGCCATGGGCGACTTTCCGTTGCCCTTGCCCATCTCGATATAGGCGCGACGGAATCGCCGTTTGCCGTCCGCCTTCTTCCAGCCAAACAGCGATCCGAGAATGAATGCCTGCGAGGGGTGCAGCTCAAAAGAGCGGCCCTCGAACTGGCCCTCTGAGAGCTTCAGAATCGTCTCGAAGTACTCAAAAACCCTTTGCGCCGCAGCTTGGTCGAAGTAGAGGCCGCGCTCGTGACCGTCTTGCAGGTCCTTCAGGTGCCGGCGGCATGCATTCCGAACATGGGGGCCGGCCACGATCTCACCTGCTACCACCGCCAGCGCATAGGCCGTAGTGCGATCAGAAGAGCTTGTCGTCGGGGTCTTCGTCCTCTTCGCCGCCATGATTCACTTTTGTCTCGTCAACCGGCGTTGCGCCGAGCTTGGAAAGCAGGGAGCCCAGCGCCTGGAGGGCCGAAACCCCCATGTCTGGGTCGGTCTCCATCCGAGCCGCCAAGATGCAGACCTGGCGCAGCAACAGCCGGTGGCCAGCATGCAGCCATGGCATGTTCTCGACCTGCTCACGCCATACCGCGATCTGCGGTTTCGTCATCCCCTTGTAGGGAGGCCCGATCGCCTTGGCCTTTTTCGGCGTCTTGCGGTCCTTGTGCCGTTTTGGGTTCTTGGCCGCTGCGCCAGAAACTGCTGCTTTTGCGGCTGGTGTCCTTGGATTTGCCATCTTCTGCCCCGGTCGGGGGTCGTCTTTCCAACTGTGGATACGCGAAGAACGGGGGGCGCACGTATCGCCGGGCAATCGGCCCAAACTTTTCGGCCCCCCCTCCCCTTCTTCGTTCAGTTTTCTGTGGATAACTCCGCGCCGGGACGTTGGCCTACTTGATCGGCCAACCGTTGGCGTCGCACCCCACAACCACGTGCTGGGCGTTCCCGAACCCGCCGTCCTCGCGAGCCGTCTTCCGGCTATGGCAGCTGACGCACATCGTCCGCAGGTTCTCCGGGGCGTTGTTGTTGGGGTCACCGTCCACGTGGTCGACGTGGGCCTGACCTTTCCCGCTACAGAGGACGC
The DNA here is from genome assembly GCF_059372445.1 of Stenotrophomonas sp. YJH_SMC_127. NCBI lineage: Bacteria > Pseudomonadati > Pseudomonadota > Gammaproteobacteria > Lysobacterales > Lysobacteraceae > Stenotrophomonas > Stenotrophomonas sp. YJH_SMC_127. The sequence goes on from NZ_JCAFVO010000005.1 coordinate 22,378, forward strand.
CGCAACCCTGTTCCTGGCATCGGTACAGGTCCCGAACCAGAATGGCCTCTCGCAGCGCGCGCCAGGCTCGGCTGTTCGTCGGCAGAGCGCGCTTGGCTTGCCGGTTGCCTGCCAGCCCACGGGCATTCATCAGTACGGCTTCCCGTCCAGGTCGACGCGCGCAGGCTCGACACCTTCGTCCTCCACCGCTGCGCCGGCCTCCTCGCCCAGCAGCTGCGCCACGGCCTGCACCAGCAGGCCAACGTGCATTGCCAGCTCGGCGATCTGCTTGCCCTGCTGCTCGATGATCCCGACCAGTCGGTCGATACGGCTGTCGGTGCTGCTCTCAATCAGCCCCGCCAGGGCCGTAGCAGCCGCAGCGCGCGCCACCTCTTCAATCCGTGCAGCGTCCATCACCAGCCCTCGTCATTCGCAGTACCAGGCCGCGGCGTATCCACCACTCGACCCGCTCCCAGTCCGGTTCCATGCCCGTGGCCCGGGCAAACCACACCACGGCAGCCAGATACCACCGCAGCCACCAGCGCAGGCGGACCGACGCAGTCACTGTCGCGTGCATCAGAATTCCTCCACTTCCCAGCCACCGCCGTCGCGCTTGCGCCTGACCTTCACCGCGATGAAGCGGAACGGGTACATGGCCGCGGCAATCTTGATCTTGGCCCTGGCATCGTCCTGCCAGTGCCCTTTCACCTCGTGGCACTCCATGACGCCGTCGGCAGCCATGACTGCAAAGTCCGGGGTGTAAAACGTGTTGTCAGCCAAGCGCAGCTTCATGCCCTCGAACCGGTGCCACTGCACCTCGCCTGCCGCTTGCAGCGCGCGCAGCCGCTCGGCATACGCGGCCTCGGTCTTGTTCATCTCGCCGGTCTTCAAGCGGCCAAGGGCCAGAACCCGACGGTTCATCGCTTCACCTGGTCAACGCCCAACTCCCGGATCTCGCCCAACTGCTTGTTGCACTGCTGCAGGCTCAGGATGTTGGCGTTGTAGGCCGACACCACCTTCTCTACGGAGCGCTCTTGGGCCCGGGTGATCGGACAGGGCTGGGTCAGTTCGGCCGGCGGCGCCACGGGCCGCTCCACCGTGACGTAAACCACCCGCGGAATGTCCGGCTTGCTGGTGATGCTGCAGCTGCCGAACCCGCACAGCGGCAGCGCCGCAGCCAGGATCACAGCAACGGAATGGCGTCGCATAACTTCTGCTCCAGCTGTTGCCGGCATCCCGGCTGGGTCTTGGCCGCCTGCAGGGCCTGCTCGGCCTGGGTTGCGCGGCGCTGGCTCTGGGCTGCTGCCGCTTCAGCCCGGCGCGCAGCCTCGTTTGCTGCCGCCCTCTGTCGGGCCGCATCATCGATCGATGCCTGGGTCTGCCGGTTCACATCCTTCAGCAGGAGGCCGCAGGCGTTGGCCGCTCGTAGGTTCTCGGCAGCGTCTGCCTCAGCGACAGCGCGCGCCTTGTCGGCCCTGGTAATGGCGTCCTGGTCCTTGGCGGACTGGCGATCCTCTCCGCGCTGACAGCCAGTCACGAACAGGCCGCCGGCCAGTGCCAAGACCGCCAGCACCTTAAGAAGGTCGGCGTATGGGCGTAGTGGGTCCAGCATTGGGCACCTACATGAATGGGTCGCCCTCCCTGGGTTACGCTGTGCGTGCTATCGACACAGCCCAAGGAGGGCGACATGGCAGAGATTGTCGGTTTTGACGAAAAGAGCTTCTTGGCCGCATTTGAGGCGCAAGGAAAACAACGCGCACTCGAGCTGCTGCTATCTGCGTTGATCACCACGCATCCCGAGCCTCACAAGTTCCGGATCGCTATCGATCACCTGATCAAGGAAGATGAGAACCTCTTCTATAAGGCCGCTGAAGCACTTGACGGTGATGCCGCCTCATCCGCACACGCCATCGGCAAGGCCAAATATGCGGCTATGCGCGACAAGGCTGAAAAGGTCATTTCAGCAACAGTCGGATGGAATCCGTAAGGCTGGACTCTTTGATTTGATCCCTGAGGGCCGAGTGAAGTTCTTCGGCCCTTTTCTCCGCCTGGGATGGCGCATTGAGCCAGTTCCGCAACCACAGCCGCGGGTTCCATTTGTCGTTCATTCCGAACCTCCTGCTCTGATCGTGTCGCTATCCGGGTCAAACGGCGGCGGCTCAAGGCCGGCCGCCCGCATCAGCCCCTCCAGCCTGTAGATGTGGCGGATCAAGCGAAGCTCCCTGGCTTCCATACGGCCAACCCGCTCACCCAGCCGGGTCACCTCCTCGCGCATCAGCTGGATCACGTTGACCTCGGCACCTTCCCTGGCTGTCTCTACGAACTGCTTGCGCCACCACAGCGCCACACCGCCGGCTCCGACCATCAAGCCGCCAACTGCCGTGCCAATGGCCTGCCAGTCCACGTCGACCCCGATCATCGGGCCACCGTCCCGCCGGCCTTGCGGTACACGGCCAACAGGTCGGCAAGCTTCTGTTCGTGCTGGCCGTAGCCCGCGCCGGGCAGGCTCGCCCAGGTTTTGCGGACGGCCTTGATGGCCTCCTCAACCTTGCCCGCTTGGATCAGCGGCAGCGCGCGGCGCTCCCGGATTTGCTGCAACGCAATCAGGTCCTGGCTCAAAGGCGAGAAGTCCTTCAGGCCCAGCGTCTTCTTGTAGGCGTCGTAGTAGCGGCGCAGCAGCTGGTAGCGGCCGGCTCCCGTGGACTGGATCTTCAGCTTCGGCAGGTCCACCAGCACTCTCGGGTGGTCGCGGTAGCCGTTGAACAGTTGGCCGCCCACGATCACGTCGTAGCCGCGGTCCTTGGTGGCCTGCTTGCCGTTGTCCGTACCTTCGGACCACGCCAGCATGTCGAGGAAGGCCACGACGTTCACGCCGCCAGCCTGTTGGGGAGTGATCTGCGCCATGGCGTCTCCTGGAAAAGAAAAGCCCCGGCTTGGCCGGGGCTTGCGTCTGGATGCTGGGAAGATTGCACCCGTTTCCGATGACCTAGGAAGTCATCGCTATGCGGCCTTGGAAAGAGCCCTGTTGAACTTCCTTGCCGCGCGCGCCTCGGCGGCACGGAAGCTGCACAGCATCCACTCGTACACCGGGCGCCAGAACCGGCTGTATGCCGACCAGTCGGCACCGATCGCGGCAGCGCGCTTACGGCCGCTCAGCGGCTCATGGCCGCTACCACCGCACTCAACGCAGTTCACGACACCTGCGACGCGCGGGTCCAGCAGAACTCTCTTGCCACAGCAGTGCGAGCACTCGCGCGCGCCGGCCATTTCAGCGATCACCGCCCCGGCCAGGACTCCCAACTGTTCCATCGTGTTGTTCGGCCAGGCCGCAGCGCGCGCGTCGTCCAGAGCCTTTTCCGTACGGAGCAGCTCCCGCCGCTGCGCCTCCGTAATCGACCCACCGCACCAGCCCATGCTGGCCTTGGCAATGCCGTAGTCGGTGCGCGCGTCGGCAAGAGCGTGCATCTGGCGGGTGAACTCGGGCGCGACCAGGGAGATGACCGCCTGGCGCAGCTGCTCGCGTCTCCGCTGACCGCTCTCCGGCCACCACAGCGCCTCCAGCAGTTCGCGACCAAGGCCGGCCGGGACGTACGCCAAGGCGGCCAAGATTTCCTCAGTGCTCGGTCCACCAATGCTTCCGTCGAAGCTCAGTGCCCTCGGCCCCGTCCGGCTCGACAGCAGTTCGCGTCCCTCGTTCATTCCCATGTGCCTTCCCCTTGGTGGTTTGCTCGTGCAGCGCGCGATCGCGCATCGTGGTCATTCAGTGCGGGCCTCTTGAGGGCCTCTTTCTCTGTCCGGTTGTGGCCCGTCAAAAAGGCACCTCCGGACCGGCCGGCTCGGCCGCAAAGTGCGTGATCTTGGGGTTGTCACCCCGCCAGCTCCCGAACACCGGCCGCTTGCTCACCGAGTCCCACAGCATCAGCCGCGTGCCGTCCTGCGGCGCCTCCGCGATGGGCCTCCAGAATGCGGGCGCGGTCACGCTGCACCTCCGAAATCGATCACACGTATCCATGCGAGATTGTTAACGGCGCAGTAGCTGGGAACACGAACAACCGCTCCGTCCAACTCCAGCTGCCTCATCTCCTTGAGCACCACCTTGGTCGGCTGCCCAATGCGTTTAGCGATGCTGCCGGTGTACATGACCTCGCGTCGGCGAGCCTCGGCATCGGTGAATGCCTTATTGATCTCTTGGCGGATGCTCATGCTCGCTGCTCCCAGCTGGCCGTCAGGTGCTGCACCTGCCCGCCGCGTGCCTCGAACTGCTCCACCGTCTCGGCCGGGCCATCGGCGAGCACACGTGCCTTGGCTCGCTTGGGCCGGGACACCGTGTTGTGGTCCATCCGCCGCTCGCGGGGCGCACGCTGGGGGTTGATCCTCTGCGCCATGGCCTTCGTCTTCTTCATGCTGCCGCCCTCAGTTCGTTGATGTAGGTCTGGTTTGCAATCAGCTCGTCGTCGAAGCCGTACGTCTCGTGGAACGTCCGCGAGCCATCCATCAGGCTCGGGCCGTAGATCTGGCGCATCGTCGCGAAGGTGTTCCCCTCCATCGGATGCCGCATGTGGTGCCACTTGCAGAGGGCGTAGCCGAACATGTGACCGCGCCGTAGGTTCCCGCTCTTGGCGTGGTTGTAGTCGCAGCCGTACACCACCAACTCCGGGTCCAGCAGGCCCTGCATCTGCAGCGCCAGGCAGGCCATGCACGGGCCGGTCTTGGCCAGCTCGATCCGGCCCACCTCCTCTCTCGTCGGCGCCGGTGCGTTCGACCACATCAGCGCAGCTCCGGGATCGGGCCGGCGTAGCGGGTGATCGGGATACGCCGCATGCCGTCGCGCCAGACAGTCATCCCGCGCGTCGCGTAGACCACCAGCGGCTTGATCCCGTAGCCGTAGGCCAGATACCAGCCCGCCTCGGCCACCGGCTCGCTCACAGGTCGCACTTCGACGTTGAAGTGATCGGGGCTCATGCGGCTTTGCCCTCCAGCAGCGCGACGATCTCGGCCAGGCGCGAACGGGTCCGTTCGTCCGCTGTCGGCGATGGCTCAACCGTTCCAGCCAGCAGCGCCAGCGGGTTGAAGGCTGGGGTGGCGGGCGGAAGTGCCAGGTACTCCGCCACCTGTTCCTTCAACAGCTGGCCAGCGGCCACCGCTTCCCGCAGTACGCTGTCCCGACCGGACACGTCGCCGCCGAGGGACAGCTGGTAGGTGGCCGTGCGGTGTCCAGCGCGCGCTTCCTTCACCAACCGGGTGTACACCTCCAGGAATGCCGGCCGGGCCGCGATCTTGTCGCCTGCCTGCACCAGCGGCGACGCCGCCGCCCACGCATCGCGGGTCTGCTCAGTCCACACCACGGTCGCACCTTCGTCGGCGGCACGGATCGCGTTGGCCCATGCCTCATTCGGTGCCGGGTGGCCGTCCTCGATGCGTTCGAGGATCGCCGCCAGCGAAAGCCGCGCCTTCAGCTCCCGGCGGCACGACGCCAGCGCGCGCTCCAGCATCGGCAGCGGGTACGCCGCCAGATCCGAAACCATGTAGGCGGCCGCGTTCGGGCTGAGCTGGTCGCCAATCACCTCGGCGGTGGCCACCAGCAGATCGACCAGCCGATCCTGCTCCTGATTACCGAGCATGTGCCGCCCTCCGCTGTGCCAGCAGAGCCTTGGCCGCGTCGGCGGCGCCGAGGTTGGTCTGCGTCTTGTCGGTCTGTCGCGCGGCCTCTTCGGTGACCTGACGGCCGGTGGCCCACTGCGTGCGGTATGCCTCGCACTTCGCCAGCAGCGCGCCCAGGTCGTGCATGTTCTGCACCACGTAGCGCTCGTTGACGGTCAGGAACCACGCGGCCACCAGCGGGGCCTCGGCGTGGCCGAGGCGTTGCACGATCTGCCGGACGTTGCTGTTCACCTTGGCGTTGCGCACCGGTGCCACACCGTGCCGGTCACGGTAGGCACTGGCGTAGGCCGCCCAGGTAGCACGGCACGCAGCCTGTAGGTCGGTCTCGGAAGCCACCGCCAGCGGCGCGGCCGGCAGGCCCGCCGGAAATGACGGTTCTTCTGACGGTTCGTTGAGGGTTATATGACGGTTAGGCGGCACGGGGCGCACCCCTAGACCTGCGCCCGGTGCATCCCCCCCTGCATGGGGCGCATCCCCTCCTGCAGCGGGCGCACCCCCTGCATGGGGCGCAGCCCCTGCGCCCGGTGCAGTACCTGCTTTTCCAGACTTGCGGCCAGCCTTCGACGGCACAGCGGCCTTGTCGAAGTTGGCCGGAGTGACCTTGTAGACCGTGCTGCTGTTGAACCGGCGGTCGCGGGTCAGCAGGCCGACGGCCTCCAGATGATCCATTGCCGTACGCACAGCGCGCGCCGACATGCAGCAGCGCGCGGCGATGGTGCCCACCGCCGGCCAGCAGACACCGTCGTCGTTGGCCTGATCAGCCAGCGAGATCAGCACAGCCTTCTGCGTGACGCTCAGGCCCTGCAGCGGCCAGCACTGCGACATGATGATGGTCGACATGTCAGAGCCCCAGCGTCAGGTTCTCGCCCGGCGCAACCGGCCACCAGGTGCATGCAGGCTTGCCGGTCGTTGCGCACGGCGCGGTTGGGCCGCGCCAAATGCGTCCCTCGCGGGCCAGCTCAGGCAGCCGGCGACCCAACATGTGGCGATCGAGGCCTGTCAGCGTCGACAGATGCAGGCTGCTCTGGCCAGGATGGCGAATCACAGCAGCCTCGGTCTTGGCGTGCTGGACACGAAGCGCGCCGCTTTCAGCGAGCGCGGCGGCGGCGATGTGACTGGACTGCGGATCAGTGGAGCGGGCCGGGTGGTTCATTGGCGCGCCCTCCCCTTCGCTGCAGCGCGCGACACGTTACGGATCAGCCGGTGTGCCATCGTGATGAGCGAGTTGGCCTCTTCCACCATCAGCTTCGCTTCGTCACTGTCGATATGGTGATCGGCCATCGCGTCCACGGCGGTGCCAGACAAGCGCCCTACCCGTGTGGTGATCTCCAGCAACTTGGTCTGGATGGCCCCGATCTCGTCCGACCAGCCACCCTCCGGCGGAGGCGGAACGGTGGCCACCGCCATGCCGAACTGCCCGGCCAGCGCCTGCATCCAGTCCAGGGCGTAATCGCTGCCGCCTGCCTTCTCCTGCATCCACTCGGTGAGCAGTTCGGCGATTTCCAGCGTTACCGATTCACCCTCCAGCCCGCGCAACTTCGCGCGCAGCGTCTCCGGGTGCATGGACTTGCCGCGGCGGTCGGCCAGGAAAGCGGCCGCGTCCACGACACCGCCGGGCGTCTTGCGCACGGAGTTGTAGAGGACGTCGAGCCAGTTGAGTGCAGATGTACGGCAGGTCATGGGTCACCTTGGGAAAGGCTGTGTTTCAAGGTTTCGGGCTGGGCCCGGGTGGCGCACGATGGGCGCCATGGAGATCAACAAGTCAGGGACGACGGCCAGGGACGGCCTTTCAGGCGGTGTCGACCGGCCCAATGCGGTTCGCGTCGGGGTCAGGGATCACGGGCGCCAGGGACGGCAGCGGCTCTTCGATGCCGAGCAAGCGCAGCACCTGCGGAATGTTGGGCACCTCGCCCTCATCCGCCCACGCTTCGACCTGCTCTGCCGGCAGCTTCAACACCTTGGCCAACTGCTTGTCGGTGCTCAGGCCCAGCTTGGCGCGCAGCGCGCGCTTAATCATCCGGCAGTCAATCTCTGCACGAAGCTGCTCCGTTGTTTCACTGGTGGGACAAGCCGGATCTGGCCCGAAAACGTCGGGCCGCAGCTGATGGCGCGATACGCCGGTCGCAAGCTCAATCGCAATGCAGCGCTCTGCCGGAACGCGCCTGCGGTCGTACCAACCAGAAACGGATGGCGGCTTGATACCAAGAAGCTGGGCAAGAGCCTGCTGGCTGCCTGCCGACTGAACTGCTCTATCGAGGGCTGTCATGTCCATATCATCCATTAGCTCACAGCTAACAGCTTATTGCAAGCCACCAGCTGCACGATCTCAATTAGTTACCGGCTAATCTTTGCCAATGGACATTCGAGAGATCCGCAGCCGCAACTTCCGGCGCCTGATCGACGCCCTTGAAGCGAAGGGGATCAAGGGGCGCCGCGATCAAGGCGCCCAGCTGGGCGGCTTCTTGTCGCCTTCCTACGTTTCCCAGCTGCTCGGCGGGAAGTACATCGGTGACGATGTGGCCAAGAAGATCAGTCTGGCCCTAGGGAAGGACCACGGCTGGATGGATCGCCCCCAATGGAGTGAAGACGGCGAGCCTTCTGTCTCACCAATCCCGGAGAATGAGACGCCCCCCGGCTATGTTCGCTTCGACTTGTTTGAAGGGGGTGCAGGGATGGGAGCAGGGATGGTCAACCAAGACTACCCGGAGGTAGTGAAGACCATTGAGATCGCCGAATGGGAAGTGCGCAGGAAGCTCGGTTACCTGCCCCAGCCTGGCCGCATCCAGCTCATCACTGGCCGGGGGCCCTCCATGCGGCCCAAGCTGGAAGACGGCGACGTTGTGTGGATCGACACGAGCTGCGACTACTTCGACGGCGACGACTACTACCTCATCAACATAGGTGGCGAGACGCAGATCAAGATGCTGCAGAAACGCGGCGATGGTCTCTACGTGGTCAGCGTCAACACGGACTTCCCCGCCTATCGGCCAGATCCTGGTGATTTGAGCATCCTCGGCAAGGCCCTGATCCACGCAGGCCTGCGAAAGTTCTAAGTAGCGTCCCAAATTGGGACAAAGAACGAGCCCCGCTAAGCGGGGCTTTTTCGTTAGCGCCGTTCATAAAACTATTAGCTCTTAGCTGTTGACTAATGATTAGTTCGCGACTAACGTTTGCTCCGTCGCCCAACACCACCCCATCCCGGGGCCGGGCGCAGGAGATCACGCATGGCCACCCTGTCTCTCGGCGTCAGCAAGGCGCCACCCACCGTCGTAGCGATTCCCTTCCTCGGCGTGGTCGCCATCAAGGTGGGCGCTGCCAGCCTCTACATTGAACTCGCAGAGGCCGACCGCCTCTCGGTAGAGATCCAGCACGCCGCGCATCAGCTGAGCGGCGAATGCCAAGGCGCAGCCGCATGAGCGCCGCCCTCGCCCACCACTCCAACGCTCAGCGCGCCGCTGCAGCCGCCGGCATCGTCGCCCGCGCCGGGCGCCGCTGGGGCCTCCTCCCCTACCAGGTCGTCATCGCCTCCAGCGTCGCCGCCAATGCCGTCCTTCGGCACGGCCAGAGCGCTGCAGGCGCTGTCGCTGCGGCCCGCTGCGCAGCGCGCGCCCACGGCGGAGCAACCTGATGCGCCACCTGGCCCTGCCCTTCTACTGCGCCGTCGTCGTCGGCCTGCTGCTGGCGCTGATCGCGCGCGCCATCTACACCGGCGCCGGCTCGCTCCTCCCGCCCTTTGGTGCTGGCGTCGTCTTCTTCACCTGGTGCGGCGTGCGCGACCTGCGGAACAACTGGCCCGCGTTCCGCGAGGAGATGCGCCAGCGCTCGGAAGGGCGCGCGCGCACGGCGCTGCCCGCCGACGACACCCACTGACCCCCTGCCCTGCGCTCTCCCCCTGTAGCGCAGGGAACCCGCGCCGGCCGGGTTCCAACAGCCGGCAATCCCTTCCAGGAGTCCAGCGTGCGTAACCAGCTCGACATCTTCGATCACGACCCGGCCCGCATGGCAGCAGCCAACCGCGCAGCCGCCGAGCGCGCACTGCACGACGTCCAGTTCACCGCCACCGTCCGGCAGGAACGCCACGAGTACTACCTGGGCGAAGCCGAACGCTGGGAACACCTCGCCGCGCACAGCGCGCGCTCCACCCACAGCAAGGACATGCAGGCATGAGCAACGACAAGAAGACAATGGAAGATGTGCGCAACCTGATCGTCTGCGATACGCAGTTCGGCTGGACCGGGTCCACTACTCTGCGGCTGCAGCAGATGCTTGCGCTCCAGGAACGCGGCTGGCTGGCTGAAGGAGCAGAGAACAACGAGTTCGATCTGACTGATGCTGGCCGCGATGTTGTAGCCCGCGCCCTGCAGAGTGCAGTCCAGCCCACCCTGGCGGACGTGCAGCCCGGTGGGAGGGTGAGGCTGGGGGATCAGGCCGAGCGGGCGCAGTGGCGCTCGATGGACACCTGCCCGCGCGACGGAACTGTGGTTCGTCTGCGGTGGGGTGAAGACCATGTATCGCCCGGGTGGTGGTCTGCGCCGGTGTCGCCGGTGCAGAACGACGATGGAACCTGGCCGTCCGATACGGGTGGATTCCCGTGGGCATTCATTGATTTAAACAACGGCTCTGCGTTCGTCAACCATGCCGTAGACACCGAGTATGGGCCGACGCATTGGGCTCCCTATGTCGCCCTCTCCGCCCAGCCCTCCCCGGGTGGTCAGGACGCGCTGGCAGCGCTGCAACGGGACTACGACAAGCTGCTGGACTCGTTTAATCGGCAGGTCGAGGTCGCCGAGAAGATCGCGGGCCGCGTCCTGCAGCAGGACGACAGGATCGAGGAGCTGGAAGAAGCCCTCGCCTCCCGCCAGCCGGTGGGGGAGCCGGTGGCGTACACGGACGGAAACGAGTTCGTATGTGCCGCTGAGTACGCAACCATGCGCGGCCTCGGCCATGACGGAAATGGATGGCGACCGCTCTACGCCGCCCAACCCGCGCAGGCCGTGGACCTGGACGAACTGCGCCGAGCCGCCTGCGTGGTCAACATTGTCGGCCAGATCGACGGGCACGATGTTGTGCGCCGGGACTCGGTGCTGGATGTGATCGACACCCGGAGACAGCGGCTGACCGAAAGCCAGGCGGTGGGCAATGGCTGAGCGCATACAGCACCTGGTGAATGTCTCCGGCGGCAAGGACAGCACGGCGGTGTACCTGCGTGCTATCGAGCTGGGCCGGCCCTTCCGCGCCGTGTTTGCCGACACCGGCAACGAGGATCAGCGCGTCTACGACTACGTTGCCGAGCTGGCGCACAAGACTGGCGGCCCCGAGGTCGAAACTGTCCGCGCGGACTTCACCCGGCAACTGGCTCAGCATCGCGCGTACATTCTCGAACGCTGGCCTAGCGAAGGTATCCCTGATGAGATAGTTCGGCAGGCCGCTGCCCTGCATGAGCCCACCGGCAACCCATTCCTGGATCTCTGCATCAGCAAGGGGCGCTTCCCTTCGCGGATGGCGCAGTTCTGCACCGAGGAACTGAAGACGATTCCGATCACCACCCAGGTGGTGGGGCCGATGCTGAAGGCCGGGCCGGTCCTGCAGTGGTTGGGCATCCGAGCGGAGGAATCCGCCAACCGCGCCAAGCAGCCGCGCTTCAATCGGCATGAATCCGGCTGCTACGTGTGGCGGCCAATCTCTGATTGGACGGTTCAGCAGGTATGGGACCAGCACCGCCGCCACGGCCTTGAGCCCAACCCGCTCTATGCCCTCGGCATGGGCCGCGTCGGCTGCATGCCCTGCATCAACTGCCGCAAGGGCGAGCTGCGGAACATCGCGGACCTGTTCCCCGATCACATCGAGCGCATCCGACGGTGGGAAGAAATCGTCGCCTCGGCCAACAAGCGCCGCAGCGCAACGTTCTTCCCTGCCGTCACCGACCCCACCGACGTGGAACGCCCTGGCACCTACTCGCGGATCGACACGCTGGTCGAATGGAGCCGCACCAGTCGAGGCGGCCGCCAGTTCGATCTGTTCTTCCAAGCCCAGGCCGGCGGCGGCTGTACCTCTGACCTCGGCCTTTGCGAAAGGAGCGCTGCGTGACTGCACCCATGGCTGACCAGCTGCTCACCTCAGCACCAATCTCTCCCCATCAGCTCGCAGAGCAGAATCTCCGTCTTCTCCTTCGCATCCTGCTGCGATACCACCGGAATCGCCAGACCAGTGAGACTCGGTCCGTACACCACGTGAACCGCCACGATCTCACCACGGCCTGGACTCCCCACCGAAACCCTGGCCGTCACCGTCCTGCCCCGGATTGCGAAGACCCAGTCCTCGTGCCAACTCCCACTCGCAGGCATCCAGTGCTCCCTTTTTCATCTCTCCTTGATCCCAGCATACAAAAGCAGGAAGCCGTGAGGTATTCCACCAATGGCTGACCAGCTGCTCACCGCTGCACAGGCCAAGCACACCGCGCGCGTGTTCCTCTCGGAATGCCGGGCGCGCCGACACGGCCTCGGCTTCTGGTTCGCCTTCAACGCTGCACAGCGCGCACGCATGCGCGCCACCGCTCCCGCCCCATTGCCGGCACCGCCGCGCGCACCTGCACTGCCGGCCCAACTGGACCTGTTCGCATGACCGCACCACTGCCCGTTTCCCCGGCCACCGTTGTCGAGGCCACCAAGGCATCGTCGCCTGTCGCAGCGGTCGTCTCTGCCATGCGGCGCGTCGATCCAGCCGGCCGCGGCGTTGCCGCCAACCAGGTGCGTGCTTGGGCCGACACCCTGATGACAGCGCTCTATACCGCGCAGCCGGTGCGCTGGGAGTACCGCCACAAAGACGATCATGCGCCGGGCTGCTGGATGCAGGCCGACGCCGGCCACGTGTATGGCGGGCACCAGCGCGGCCTCGTTGTCCGCGCCCTGTTCGAGACCCCGCGCGTAATTCAGCCCGAGAAGGTCCACGACTTCCAGGGCGGGGTCTGCGTTCGCTGCGGCGACAGCGAGGACTGGGCCGGCCCCGATTGTTCCCCGCTGGTCAAGAAGGTCGACCCGCGAACCCTGCTCCCGTTCGACCCGCAGTGGCTGGTCGAGCCACTGGAATGGCTCAGGGACGCCCGTCCGAACCTCAACCCATACGAACGCCGCAGGAGGGCCGAGCAAGCCGCCTTCCTGCTGGAAAAGTTGGTCCCCCACATCGAGGAGTGCAAGAAGCCATGACCCAGGAACATATCAGCCACCCGGAAGGGTTGCCGAACTGCGCCGCCGGCCACCGCGCGCGCCACATCCACGACAAGCGCTGTGCGTCCGCCGGCGGTGGCCACCTGGTCGAGTGCGCCTGCAGGTCGACCAGCAAGCATGCCGACCCCGACGCGGCCATTGCGGCATGGCGCCGGCTCAACCGCCCGCCGCGCAGCGCGCGAGCGCCAGCCCTCCCGGCCGTCGCTGACAACGTCGTGCAGTTCAACCTCAGCCTCATCGCGCAGGCGCCGGCCAGGAGGAAGACCGCAGGAGGCGCCGATGGGCGCCGCTGAAAGGCTCGATCTATCAGGGAAGGATTGGCTGACCGTTGAGGAAGCCGCCCACTACTGCGGCGTCTCCAACAGCCAGTTCAGGAAGAACGCCATGGGCTACGGGCTGACGCCCCGCCGCTTCATGGGAAAGCAGTTGTACGAAAAGGCGGCTCTCTATGCCGCGATCGAAGGTGCAGAGGAATGGCAAAGGTGCGACTCTACTGGCGCGGCAGCAAGGCCTACCTCGACTGGGCGGAAGGCGGCGAGCGCTTTCGCCGGTCCATTGGGCAACCTGATGCCCGTGAGGCGGAGAGAATTCGTGCCGCGAAAGAAGCCGAGCTGACGCACGGAGTACGCATTCTCGCGCGACTGCCGAAGGTCCGCGACTACCTGGAGTGGTATCTGGATTGGTACGAGGCCGAGCACCCCACCACGATTTCTAAGGCCAGGAGCGAGGTGAAGCGCTTCATTGAGCAGTTCGGCCACCGACCGATCGACAGCATCCGAGCGGTCGAGGTGGAGCAGTACAAGCGCGCCAGGCTGCTGGACGACAAGGCGGCTAAGGAAACCGTGGGGAAGGAGATTCGACGACTGAAGGCGGCATTCAACCGCGGCGTCGAATGGAAAGAGCTGGACGTGAACCCGCTGTCCTCAGTGAAGGCGCCTCGCGGCGTGCGGAGCGTGGCAGTCAAGTTCTATGACCGAGCGGCAATGCGTCGGCTGTATCGGGCGAACCCTGGGCGGGCGCCGCTGTGGCTCTTTATGGCCCACACCGGGCTGCGGCGGGGCGAGATCATTGGCCTGGAGAAAAGCTCTGTCGTGGCTGGCCGCCTTCTGGTGGAGAGCGACCCGGACGAGAGCGGCGAAGGCCGGACGAAGTCAGGGAAGTGGCGGGAGGTTCCCCTCAACCGGTATGCGAAGTGGGCGTTGCGTCACCTGCCTGACCCTCTCGTCACCGTGCACAAGGATACGGTCTCAGACTGGTTCAAGAAGGATTCGCACCTGGCTGGCGTGGGCGGGCACCTGCACAGGCTACGCCATACGTTCTGCGCTCACATGGTGATGGCTGGAGTGCCGCTCAGGCGAGTGCAGCTCTTAGCCGGTCATGCCGATTACGCCACCACAGAGAAGTACTACGCCCATCTCACTCCTGACGGAGACGAACAGGCGGTGGGCAAGCTTCGGTTCTGAGGCCAGCCTCACGCTTTTTTCAACAAAAATTTGTACAATTCGCTACGTAGCACCCCGCCGCGGCAGCATGACGCAACGCGACATCTTGGATAGCCATGATCAGAAGCATTAAGTTTAAAAATTTCCAGAGCTTTCAGGACGAGACTGAATTCTCGTTTGAACTACCCAAAAACGCAGCTTCCCGAGGCTTTGAGCGAATGTCCCGCGAGGGAACTCGCGTCTCCACGGTTAGCTCTGTTTTTGGTGCAAATGCATCTGGCAAGACCGCTCTACTGAAAGTTTTTACTTTCGTCTTCTGGTTTATGCGAGATTCTTTTTCCTATGATTTCGATGGCGGAATCCCGATCCCGGCACGCATACTAAATCCAGAGCACCCCATCGAGATCGAGCTAATTTTTGACGATTACGACGGTAGCATTTGGAAGTACGAACTTCTGGCCACGGAAGAGCGAGTGCTATGGGAAGCTCTCTATAAGAAGCAGTTGAAATTCAATTACATCTTCAAAAGGTCCTGGAGCGAGTCTACAGGCGCATATGAGATAACCCAGCAAGGCCTTGATTTAGCACCATCAGAGTCTCGCAAGGTCAGGCAGAATGCCTCACTTATATCGACAGCACTTCAATACAACAGCGACACGGTTGAGTTCATTGGACTGATAATCGCTCTTAGCAACGTTCAGATATTTGGTCGCCCTCACTACAGCACAAACCTTGCGTACGCCAGCACCTATTTCCATGAGTTTGACGACCTAAGGAAAGAAGCAGTCAAGCTGCTCCAGTCATGGGACATTGGCCTTGAGGACATTGTCATTGAAGAAGTCCAGAGCGATGCCGACGGCAAGAAGAAGGCTCCTCTTAGGACAACGTTCAAGCACAAGCGGAGCGATGGATCGACGTTCAGCCTCCCCATTTCGCAAGAATCAAATGGCACACAGTCTGCCTTTGTTCTGCTTGCAATGCTAAAGCCAGTGCTTGCAGCTGGCGGCATAGCAATTATCGACGAAATGGAGAGCGACCTGCATCCTCACCTCCTGGAATCCCTCCTAGCGCTATTTGACTCCGAAAGAACGAACCCTCATTACAGCCAGCTAATTTTCACAAGCCACACTACCAAGGTAATGGATTTCCTGAGCAAGTCGCAGGTCTTCTTCGTGGAAAAGGAAGATTGTGTGAGCCATGCCTATCGAGGCGATCAAATTCGAGGTCTTCGAAGCGATGATAATTTGCGAGCAAAATATGAATCCGGCGCGCTCGGCGGACTTCCCCAGGTAGTACCCAATGCCTAGGTATGTGAAGGAAGTACGACGCACTCTTTTGATAGTTGGTGAAGGCGACGCTGAGGCGTTGCTGCTTGGAAAACTGAAGGCGACGCTAACCGCCGGAAAGCAAGGCCCTTCCGTGACAGTGCGCAACGCCAAAGGAAAAGGTGCACTGCATGTGATAAACGAAACAATCCGGCACGCGCGCCAGGGCAGCTACAACGTAAGGGCAGCGGTTTTTGACACCGACGCCTGCTGGGACGATGGAGTCGCAGCGAAAGCAAGGCGCGCCGGTGTTGTTACGGTCCCCCATGAGCCTTGCCTTGAGTCCGTCCTGCTGGCATCCGCCGGCCGCGCAATGGAGGGCTCAACTGCGGAGTTCAAAAGGCGTTTCCTGCAGGAGTTTGGATCAGAGGCGCATGAAGCAATCGCCAGCGGTGCTTACGACATAGCAAGACTGAGGGGAGCTAACCCGCAGCTGCCTTGCGTGGTCACGCTGCTCGGCCTGTTCGCCTGATCTGCAACAAATACACGCCCCGGACGGCCCTTACTGAACATTGAGGGCCTACTGTGGGTTCAAACGCACCTGTGCCAACTGTGCCATTTCAGCCCCAATCCACGGCTAAATGTGGCACCCAGCCATTGCTGACTTGAGCCTAAGTCATTGATAAATGGTGACCCCGGCCCGATTCGAACGGGCGACCTTCCCCTTAGGAGGGGGACGCTCTATCCAGCTGAGCTACGGGGCCATGCAGCCGGGAAGTTTACAGGCAACGTGCCCTGCCCTCCAAGCATTCATGTTCGGCCAGGCCTGGCTGGCGCGTTGCACCATGGTCGGCCGGGGCGCTCTGCTACCATCGGCGATTCAGTTCATCGCGTCCCCCACCTGCCCGCGATGGCGCCAAACAACGTAACGAAATACAGGAGTCTGCATGTCTTCCGAGCTGCTCAAGTCCCTTGGCCTGGACGCGATCAACGCTGGCACGTACCTGGGCAACGGGGAGTGGTCGAGCGCGACCAGCGGTGAGCTGATCACCCCGGTCAACCCGACCACCGGCGAGCCTATCGCGCAGGTCCGCGCGACCACCGAGGCCGAGTACGAGACCGTCGTTGCCCGCGCCCAGGAAGCCTTCAAGGTCTGGCGCACCACGCCGGCCCCGCGCCGCGGTGAAGCCGTGCGCCTGTGCGGTGAAGCACTGCGCAGGCACAAGGACGCCCTGGGTTCGCTGGTTGCGCTGGAAATGGGCAAGAGCAAGCCGGAAGGCGATGGCGAAGTGCAGGAGATGATCGACATCGCCGATTTCGCCGTGGGCCAGAGCCGCATGCTGTACGGCTACACCATGCATTCCGAGCGCCCCGGCCACCGCATGTACGAGCAGTACCACCCGCTGGGCCTGGTCGGCATCATCTCGGCCTTCAACTTCCCGGTCGCGGTGTGGAGCTGGAACTCGTTCCTGGCCGCCATCTGTGGCGACGTGTGCATCTGGAAGCCGTCCAACAAGACGCCGCTGACCGCCATCGCCTCGCTGAAGATCTGCAACGACGCCCTGCGCGAAGCCGGCTTCCCGGACATCTTCTTCCTGATCAACGATGCCGGCACCGCGCTGTCGGAAAAGATGGTCGATGACCGACGCGTGCCGCTGATCAGCTTCACCGGCTCGACCCAGGTCGGCCGCACCGTCAACGAGAAGGTCGCGCGCCGCCTCGGCCGCTGCCTGCTGGAACTCGGCGGCAACAACGCCATCATCCTGGACGAAACCGCCGACCTGAAGCTGGCCGTGCCGGGCATCGTGTTCGGCGCCGTCGGCACCGCCGGCCAGCGCTGCACCACCACCCGCCGCCTGATCGTGCACCGCTCGATCTACGCCGACGTGCTGGCCACCCTGGTCAAGGCCTACAAGCAGGTGGAAGGCAAGATCGGCGACCCGACCGATGCGGCCAACCTGATGGGCCCGCTGAACAGCGAAGGCGCCGTGCAGCAGTTCCTCGATGCGATCGCCCAGGCCAAGGCGGCCGGCGGCACCATCGAAACCGGTGGCAGCCGCATCGACCGCCCGGGCAACTTCGTGTTGCCGGCCATCGTCTCCGGCCTGAAGAACAGCGACGCCGTGGTCCAGCACGAGACCTTCGCGCCGATCCTGTACGTGATGCCGTACGACACCCTCGATGAAGCCATCGACATGCAGAACGGCGTGCCGCAGGGCCTGTCGTCCTCGATCTTCACCCAGAACCTGAAGACTGCCGAGAAGTTCCTGTCGGCCGCCGGCAGCGACTGCGGCATCGCCAACATCAACATCGGCACGTCCGGTGCGGAGATCGGCGGCGCCTTCGGTGGCGAGAAGGACACCGGCGGTGGCCGCGAGTCCGGTTCGGATGCGTGGAAGGTCTACATGCGCCGCCAGACCAACACCATCAACTATTCGGATTCGCTGCCGCTGGCCCAGGGCATCAAGTTCGACCTGTGATGGCGAACGACGAGGACACGTCCGTGGGCCAGAGCCCCTCCGGGGACCTAGCCCCAGCGAGGGGTCGGATCCCCGCAGGGGCTCCGACCCTCGATTTCAGCGGCCGCCGCGTGCTCATCGCCGGCGGCAGCAAGGGCATTGGCCGTGAAATGGCGCTGGCCTTTGCCGGCGCCGGCGCACAGGTCTCGGCCTGCGCCCGCGGCCAGGCCGGCCTGGATGCCCTGCGTGCCGATGCACGGGCGCAGGGCTTCGAACTGCACGCGTTTTCCACCGATCTGGCCGATCCCGGCCAGATCCAGGCCTGGCTGCAGGCCGCTGCCGATGCCCTCGGCGGTATCGATGTACTGGTCAACAATGCCACCGGCTACGGCATGGCCGACGACGAGGACGGCTGGGCCGCCAGCCTGCAGATCGACCTGATGGCGGCCGTGCGTGCCTCGCGCCTGGCACTGCCATGGCTGCGTGCCTCCAGCGACGCCTGCATCCTCAATCTGTCGTCGATTGCCGCGCAGCAGCCGCGCCCCGGTGGCGCGCCGTATGCTGCGGCCAAAGCGGCGCTTTCGCACTACACCACGTCACAGGCGCTGGCGCTGGCCAAGGACCGGATCCGGGTCAATGCCATCGCCCCGGGCTCGATCGAGTTCGATGACGGCCTCTGGGACCGTCGTCGCGTCGAGGACCCCGCGCTGTACCACGGCACCCTGGCGAAGATTCCGTTCGGCCGCTTCGGCCACCCGCGCGAGATCGCCGACGCCGCACTGTTCCTGTGCTCGCCGCTGGCGCGCTGGGTCACCGGTAGCGTGCTCAATGTGGATGGCGGCCAGGTGTTGATGGGCTGATACCGGCACTTCGGTAGCCGCCAACCTTGGTTGGCATGCCTTTCGTCGACCAAGGTCGACGCCTACCAGGGCCGAAATCCCTTCGTCGACCAAGGTCGACGCCTACCAGGGCCGAAATCCCTTCGTCGACCAAGGTCGACGCCTACCAAGGCCGATATCCCTTTCGTCGACCAAGGTCGACGCCGACCAGGGCCGAAATCCCTTTCGCCGGCCAGGGGCGACGCCTGCCATCGCATCCGCCGGGCATGGGATTGCCGGGGCAGAGGCACTATCATGTGCACACTGCCAAGGAGGACCCCGATGAGCGTGGCACCCCGACAGACAAGCGCCCTGGCCGTGGTCAGCCTGGTCATGGGCATCGCCAGCTGGACCGTCCTGCCCTTCGTGGCCAGCATCGTCGCCATCATCACCGGCCACATGGCCCGCGCCGAAATCCGCCGCCGCCCGCACGAACTGGAAGGCGATGGCCTGGCCGTCACCGGCCTGGTGCTGGGCTGGGTCATGGTCGGCGCGGCACTTGCCGCCATCGTGGTCTTCATCCTGTTCTTCGGCGGCCTGGCGTGGCTGGCGGCGGTGTCGAACTGACGCCATGACCGCCTCCGACAGCACTGAACGCTTCAGCAGCCGCGTCGCCGACTACGTCCGCTACCGGCCCGACTACCCACCCGCGCTGCTGGAGTGGCTGCACGGCCCGATGGGTGTCAGCCAGCAGGTGCGTGTGGCTGACATCGGCGCCGGCACCGGCATTTCCAGCCGCCTGTTCCTGGCCAGCGGCCATCCCGTTGTCGCGGTTGAGCCCAATGCGGCCATGCGGGGCGCGGCCGAAGAATGGCTGGCACCGCAGTACCCGCAGTTCCGTGCGGTGGACGGCCGCGCCGAGGCCACCGCACTGGACGATGCCAGCATCGATCTGGTCAGCGTCGCGCAGGCCTTCCATTGGTTCGACACCGTGGCGGTACGCGCCGAGTGGCAGCGCATCCTGCGCCCCGGCGGCCAGGCCCTCATCTACTGGAATTCTCGCCTGCTCGATGCCAGCCCGTTCCTGGTCGGCTACGAACAGCTGCTGCTGGACTACGGCACCGACTACACCGCCGTGGCCGAGCGCTACCAGGACGACGCCACCATGCAGGCCTGGTTCGGCGCTGGCCTGCGCGGCAGGGTGGAGCTGCCGAACGTGCAGCACCTGGACTTCGACGCCCTGCGCGGGCGCCTGCTGTCCTCCTCCTACGCCCCTCAATCCGGTCATCCGCGCCACGCACCGATGATCGACGCTCTGCAGCACCTGTTCGCCGCCCACGCGGTCGACGGCCAGGTCGCTTTTGAATATCGAACCCGAGCCTTCCTCGGCACGCTGGACTGAACCGACGCATGTATTCGCTTGCCCGCCCCTTTCTGTTCTCGCTCGACGCCGAGCGCGCCCACGGCCTTGGCCTGTCCGCACTGGACCTGGCCTATCGCACCGGCACCACGCCGCTGCTGGCCGCACGCATCGCGCCGATGCCCAGCACGGTGTTCGGGCTGACGTTCCCCAACCCGGTCGGCCTGGCCGCCGGCCTGGACAAGAACGGGGAGCACATCGATGCGCTGTTCGCGCTCGGCTTCGGCTTCGTCGAAATCGGCACGATCACCCCGCGCCCGCAGGCCGGCAATCCGCAGCCGCGCCTGTTCCGCCTGCCGGAACACAACGCGATCATCAACCGCATGGGCTTCAACAATGCGGGCGTGGACGCGCTGGTGCGCAACGTCGAGCGCGCGCGCAACCGCCGCGGCCTGCTCGGCATCAACATCGGCAAGAACAAGGACACCCCCAACGAACAGGCCGTGGACGATTACATCGCCTGCCTGGACAAGGTGTACCCGCTGGCCGACTACATCACTGTCAACATTTCCTCGCCCAACACCGCCGGCCTGCGTGAACTGCAGGAAGAAACCGCGCTGCGCCAGCTGGTCAGCCAACTGCGTGACCGCCAGGAAGAACTCGCGGCCCGCCACGGCCGACGCGTGCCGATGCTGGTGAAGGTGGCACCGGACCTCAGCGAGCGTGACATCGATGCCGCCGCCCGCGTGCTGGGCGAGCTGCAGGTGGACGGCGTGATCGCCACCAACACCACCATCGACCACAGCAAGGTGGCCGGCGATCCGCTGGCCAACGAGGCCGGTGGCCTGTCCGGCGCGCCGGTGCTGGAGCAGTCCACGCTGGTGCTGCGCCGCCTGCGCTCTCGCCTGCCCGAGTCGGTGCCCTTGGTCGGCGTCGGCGGCATCCTGTCCGGTGCCGATGCCGTGGCCAAGATGGCGGCCGGTGCCGCGCTGGTGCAGTGCTACAGCGGCCTGATCTTCCGTGGACCGGCGCTGGTTTCCGAATGCGTGGAAGCGATCCGTCGCCGCCGCGAAGCACCCAGCCGCGGCGCGGTGGCCCCACTGTGAGCGCGCCCATGGACACCATCGACGGCAACGCCCCGCTGCGCTGGACGCTCACCCAAAATGCGCCGCTGCAGGCACTGAACACCTTCCACGTGCAGGCCAATGCGGAACAGCTGCTGGAACTGCACGATGCCGCGCTGCTGCCGGAGGTGCTGGCACTGCCCGAGGTGGCCAACGGCCCACTACTGGTGCTGGGTGCCGGCAGCAACGTCCTGATCGCCGAGGACCTGCCCGGTACCGTGCTGGTGTTCGGCAACCGCGACATCAGTTTCCTTGAACACCGCGCCGACCATGCCGTGATCCGCGCCGGCGCCGGCGTGCCCTGGCATGGCCTGGTGATGTGGTCGCTGCAGGAAGGCCTGTCCGGCCTGGAAAACCTGGCGCTGATTCCCGGCACCGCCGGTGCCGCACCGATCCAGAACATCGGCGCCTATGGCGCGCAGGTCGGCGAGTTCATCCAGGCGGTCGAAGCCTGGGACTGTCAGGAGCAGGCCTGGGTGCGCCTGGATAACGAACAGTGTGGTTTCGCCTACCGCGACAGCGTGTTCAAGCAACAGCCCGATCGCTACCTGATCACCGCCATCGAACTGAAACTGCCACTGCTGCACGATCTGCGCATGGACTACGCCGGCATCCGCGAAGAGCTGCAGGCGCAGGGCGTGGTGCTGCCGGGCGCGGTGGACGTGGCCAATGCGGTGATCGCGATCCGCCGCCGCAAGCTGCCCGACCCGGAGGTACTCGGCAATGCCGGCAGCTTCTTCAAGAACCCGGTGCTGCCACTGGAGCAGGTCGACGTGCTGCTGCAGCACTTCCCCGACCTGCCGGTGTTCCCGGCCGAGCAGGACGACAAGCGCAAGGTCTCGGCAGCCTGGATGATCGAATCCTGCGGCTGGAAGGGCTTCCGCGACGGCGATGCCGGCGTGGCCCCCAGCCACGCGCTGGTGCTGGTCAACCACGGCAATGCCAGCGGCGCTGAACTGCTGGCGCTGGCGCGCCGCATCTCGGCCTCGGTGCTGGAGAAGTTCGGCGTGCCGATCGAACCGGAGCCCCGCCTGCTCGGCGCACAGTGGTGAACAGCCCCACCCTTTCCCCCAGCGCCACCCCGATGCGGGCGGCGCTGCTGATGCTCGGCAGCACGATGGCGTTCGGCCTGATGGCGGTGGCGATCCGCTATGCCACGCGCTACGTGCCCACCCAGGAAGTGGCGTTCTTCCGCAACGCCTTCGGCCTGCTGGCGCTGCTGCCGATGCTGCTGCGGCCCGGCCGTGCGCCCTTGAGGACGCAGCAGCTGCCACGCTATTTCGTGCGCAGTGCAATCGGCCTGGGCTCGATGCTGTGCGCGTTCTGGGCGCTGGGTCACCTGCCGTTGGCGCAGGCGGTTTCGCTCTCCTATTCCACGCCGCTGTTCGTCACCATTGCCGCCGTGCTGTGGCTGGGTGAAACCGTGCGCGTGCGCCGCTGGGCCGCGGTCGTGGTCGGCTTCATCGGCGTGCTGGTGATCGTGCGTCCCGGCACCGCCGGCTTCACCGCCGGCAGCCTGGTCGCGGTGGGTGCGGCGGTACTCAGCTCGCTGGTGGCGATCCAGATCAAGCAGCTGACCCGCGTCGACAGTGCCGATACCGTGGTGCTCTATACCTACGTGTTCTGGGTGCCGCTGTCGCTGGTGCCGGCGCTGTTCGTCTGGGTCTGGCCGACCGGGTCGGCCTGGCTGTGGCTGCTGGCCACCGGCGTGCTTGGCACCGTCGGCCAGCTGTTGTGGACCCGCGCGCTACGGCTGGGCGAAGTCTCCGCCCTGACCCCGATCAGCTTCCTGCAGCTGCCACTGGTAACGCTGTTCGGCTGGCTGCTGTTCAACGAAACGGTGGACCGCTGGACGATCATCGGTGCCGGCATCATCCTCGCCGCCAACGCCTACATCGCCCACCGCGAAGCCGTGCTGTCACGCCGCGCTGCAAGCGCGGCGGCCTCTGCAGCGGCCAAGCCCGCAGAGTAGATCCACACCCCGCGCAGACACCGCGGCCCCCTGTAGAGCCGAGCCATGCTCGACTCATCGCGCAGCGTGAGGGTTCATCGTGGAAATGCCATCCACGCATGGCGTGGATCTACAGCGCGCGATACACCCGCTCTGCCGCGTCGAATACATTGCCCGGTGCGAACTGTTCGCTGAGGAAATGCAGCGACTGCCGGCGCAGCTGCGGCGAACGGTCCTCTCCATCACTGCCCAGCAGGACCTGCTGGAACTCGATCAGGTCCTGCAGGATGCGCCAGTGCCGGTACCAGGCGATCCAGCGTGGATCGCCGCGGTCACTGCCATAGCCTTCCTCGAATCCCAACGGGTTCTCGCGCCCCCAGCGCCCACCGACCGCGCCACCGATGAACATCAGGTCGCGCTCGCGCGGGGCCAGCGACAGGCCATCCCAATCGATCAGGTGCAGGCTGCCGTCATTGCCCATCAGCAGATTGCCGGCATGCAGGTCGGTGTGGCACAGGTGCAGCCGCACCGGGACATCCTGCAACGCCGCGTGCAGCTGCAGTGCCTGCGCATGCAGCGCCGCGATGCGCGCATGCTGCTGGTCCCAGACGGATACGAAGGCCCGGCCCAGCCCATCCCTGGCGGCCGCCAGGCCCTCGCCGGCCAGCCATTGCCCGACCGTATCAAGCGCCGCGGTTTCCATCCGCAGGCTCGGCAGCGCCTCCTGCAGCGCCGGTGGCGGGCACGCCTCGTGCAGGCGCCGCAGCACCTCGCCCAATCGTTGCCACTGCGTGCGGCTCAACGCCGCCTCGAAGCCGGACTGGCCTTCCACATACGGGAACAGGGTGAACTGCAGGCCCCAGCGCTGCACTGACGCTCCACCGGTCAGCGCCGGCCATGGCGCGACGATTTCCTCGATGCCCAGCGTGCCGCGCAGCCAATGCAGGGTGTCCCAGACGGCAGGGGCAACCTGGTAACTGCGGCATTTCAACCACCATTGCCCGCGCCGTGCATCGATGCGATACACGCTGGCGTTGGCATCGGCGCCAACCGGGCGTGGCACCACGGCATTGGCGGTGATGCCATAGGACTGCTGAAGGACTTCGCCGAGATGCTGCGCCGAAGCGAATGACATGGATGCAAGCGGAAAGTATTACCTGCCGCCACTATCGCAGATGCGCGGGCCGCGACACAGACATGTCCGTCACAACATCGTGCCTGCGCGACCAAAGTGCTAGCCGGCGACGCGTCGCATCACCGCTTCCAATGGGCCCCGCGCGAACCGCCAGGACCACAGCCACGCTGCGCCCGTGGCCAGCATCAGGAACAACAATGCCCACAGCAGCACGGCCGGCAGCGACGCACTGCCATCGAGCAGGCCCAGGCCTTCCAGCGTGCCCATGCCCAGCAGGATGTGGCCGACGTACAGGGTCAGGGTCATGCGCCCGGCCGCGGTGAACGGTTCCAGCCAGTCACCCGGTCGCACACGCGTCAGCCACAGGCAGGCGGCAATGACACTGCAGGCCGCGCCCGCACCCGTGAGTACGTAGGCCGGTCCCGGTGGCATCGGCTGCGTTCCCAGCCACGCCTGCCAGGGCGTTCCCTGCGCAAGCTGCTGCACGCCATGTCCAGCCACCATCAGCATCAGGCCCAGCACCAGCAGCGCGCGCTGGACCCGCGGTTGCGACAGTTGCAGCCGCGCCAGCAGCATGCCCAGCAGGAAGAAGCACAGCCACGGCAGCAGTGGATGGAACCCATTGAACAGCAGGTTGCGGGCCGCGCCCGGCCATTGCCACAGACCGGCGTATTCCAGCGTCTGCCAGTTCCATCCCTGGCTGTAGTCCCAGTGCAGCAACGCCCAGAACGAACAGGCCGCGATCCCCACGATACTGGCCAGCAACACCCGCGGCGAGGCCCGGAGCCACAGCACGGCCAGCGCGAAATACACCGCGTAGTAATGCAGGATATCGGCCGGGAACAGGGTCAGGTTGAGCAGGCCCAGCACCAGCAGGAACAGCGCGCGCCGCCAGGTCTGCACACTGGCCGGCCACCAACCCTGCCGCTGCGTGCCCAGTACCAGGCCCAACCCTGCCAGCGTAACGAACGTCGCCGAAGCCTTGCCTTCCAGAAAGTGGAAGACGCCTGCCAACCATCCGGCGCCCTCTGCTGGGACGGCCATCGCCAGGCGGAAGTTGACCAGCACCATGCCGGCCAAGGCCAGGTAACGCGCCAGATCAACGCCGTGCAGTCGCCGGTCGACGGCGCTCATGCGCGTGCGCCCAGCAGCAGCGCAAGCAGGCCGAGATCCAGCGATGCCTCATCGGTGCCCCCGGCTTCGCCCAGCCCTCGGCGCAGGGCATCGCTTTCGATGGCATCCAGAAGCACCTGTGCCTGCAGTGCCGGGGCCAGCACGGGGCGCCGACGTTCGCGCTGTGCCACCTGCTGCAGGGCTTCGGCCAGCGTCGCCTGCAATTGCCTGCGATTGGCCGCAAATGCCTCGGCCACGGCCGGATTGCGTGCGCTCTCGGCCAGCACTTCGACGGCGAGCGTTGCCCACTCCGGTTGCCGGCACAGTGCGTGGAAGTCCTGAAGGAAAACCAGCACCCGTGCGCGCTCGCCATCGGACGCGGCCAGTCGCTGCAGCAACGGTGCCAGTTCCTCGCCTTCGGCCACGGCCACCGCAAGGATGATCGCCTCCTTGCCCGGGAAGTGGTTGTAGAGATTGCCGAGGCTGACGCCGGCCGCCTGCGCGATGTCACGCATGCTGGTCTGGTGGAAGCCCTTGACGAGGAAACACTGCAGGGCGGCCTGCAGGATCTGCGCGATGCGTTGCTCGTTGCGGTCAGTCCGGTTCATGCCACAAATAGTGAACGAACGTTCGTCCATTTTTAAGGGCGCGCGGATCCGCTAGCAGGGCGCCGTTCAGCCCTGCCCTACGCTGCCCTGTGCGGTTTCAGAAGAACTCGTCGAGAAGACGGTAGAACGCCAGCCGCCGTTCGTCGGGCACAACGCCATAGCGCCGGAACAGCGGCGCGACCCAACGCGTGTCGCCGAAGTTGTGGACCAGGCTGCGCGCGGCGAGCGCCAGATCCTGGTAGCGATCGGCCACACCCAGCCGGCCACAGTCGATGAAGCCGCTGAAACGGCCTTCGGCTGCCAAAAGGTTCGGCAGGCAGGCGTCGCCGTGGCTGACCACCAGATCCTCGTGATCGGGCCGGGTGGCGCGCAGTTCGGCGAACACCTGCTGTGCGCTCTGCCCCAGGCGCTCGTCATCGAAGTCATCGGCGTCGACCAGGCCCGCCTCGACCCGTGCCTGCGCGGCCTGCAGGCGCGAGGCCAGCCGCTGGTCGAACGGACAGGCCGCCACCGGTATGGCATGCAGGCCCCGCAGCGCATCGGCCAGCAGTTCCACCAGGCGCTGGGGCGGAAGCTCAGGCGACGAAGCCAGGTCGCGGCCGGGCAGCGCGCTCATCAGCAACCAGCGCCGGCCCGCTTCTTCGGCGGTGGCAATCACTGCAGGCGCCGGCTGCCCCTGGCCCTGCAGCCAGCGCAGGCGCGCGATCTCATCGCCCAGCTCACTGAAGGCATCGATCACTTCCGATTTCAGGAAGGCATCAGCCTGTCCCGGGCGATGCACACGGGCGACGTCTGCGCGCGATACGCCGATCGACTGTCGCTCGATGCGCGCATCGGCCAATGTTTCCCGCCACGCCCACGGCAGCGGCATGCCGTCAGTGAAGGGATCGGGTGCTTCCATGCGGGGATGTTCCTGTTGCCGGTGACCCACGGATTCTCGCTCATCCTGCACGGACCCCGGCCAACAGCAGCGCGGAAAGGTACATGCCTGCGCCGAACACGCTGTGTGCCACCAGGCTGCGCAGCCGCGCCTTGCCAGGCGCCGGGGTCTTCGAAGCGGCAATGCCGGCGCCCATGCCCGGCTGCAGGATGAAGAACGGCGCGGCAACGCTGAGAATGCCGAAGGCCAGCGCCGGCCACAGGGTCGGTGCCTGCACCCAACCGTTCCCGACCACGGCCAGCAACAACACGGCGAAGACCACACCGATCACGTAATGCGCGGTCCACCCCAGCGCGCGCTCGCCGGCCACCGGCAGCGAACGACCAATGCCATCATGGCGGAAGCGCCCACGCCGCAGGTGGCCGAGCCAGCGGCCGACCATCGCAAAATCCAGCGACGGAATGCCGAGCAGCCTGCGCTGCAGCAACGCCCACAGATCCATCAGCGCGGTCGCGCCCACGCCGATCGCTACCGCATCGATCACCAATGTCGTCGCCCAGCCACTCATTCCGCTTACCTTCAATTATTTGCTTGAATGATGGAGCGATGCTAGCGTGCCCGGCATGAACGCTGCAACCGAGCTGCCGCCGTCCCCGCTGGAAGCGCTGGCCGAGATCGCCCGCACCCTGGGCCACCCGCACCGCCTGGCCTTGCTGGAGCACATCGCCCAGGGCGAGCGTGCGGTCGAGCGCCTGGCCGAACTGAGCGGCCTGTCGGTGGCCAATACCTCCCAGCACCTGCAGCAGCTGCGTCGTGCCGGCCTGGTGCAGACCCGCCGTGACGGCAAGCGCATCCTCTACCGCAGCGCTGACGGCCCACTGGCCAACCTGCTGGCCGCGCTGCGCGACTATGCCGACCACCAGCGCAGCGAAATGCAGGGCGTCCTCACCGACAGCCTGCAGCGCCGCGATGCACTGGAAGGGCTGACCGTCGAGCAGCTGCTGGAGCAACGCGACAGCGTGGTACTGCTGGACGTGCGGCCGCGCGAGGAATTCGATCTGGGCCACCTGCCCGGCGCGCTGAACATTCCCGCTACGGAACTGCACGCGCGGATGGACGAACTGCCGCGCGCCGTCCACATTGTCGCGTACTGCCGCGGGCCCTACTGCGTGCTGTCCAACGATGCAGTGATGATGCTGCGCGAAGCCGGCCTCAGCGCGCAGCGACTGGCCGCCGGCTATCCCGAATGGAAGGCCGCAGGCCTGCAGGTTGAACTGCCCCGACACTGAGCGAACCGTTTGTCATGGATGATGCGATTTCCCCGTTGATCGATGCTGCCTGGCTGCGCGTGTTCGCCGGCCAGCGCACGTTGCAGCAGGGGCCGCAGCTGCACCTGGCGTGCAGCGATGATGTCGATGAGGGTGAGGACGGCATGCTGTTACAGCCGGTCGCGGGCCCCGCCCGAGCGCTGTTGCGTCCTGCCCTGGCCGCTCGCCTGCAACTGCGTGCGCAACCGCACTGGACACTGGCGCAGCTGCAACAGCGCTTGCAGCAGCTCGGCCAGCATACGCACGGCGCGGATCGTGTCTTCTATTTCCCCACCGCAACACTCGCCGCCCTCGCCGAACACCCTGCCCCACCGCATATCCGCCGCCTCGGCGCGACCGACGCGGCAGCGTTCAACGCGTTCCAGGCCACGGCCAGCGAGGACGATCTCGATGCCGCTTGGGTCGAGCTGGATCACTGGCAGGTGTTCGGTGCCTTCGACGGCGAGCGCCTGGTCGCTGCGGGAAGCATGTACCCCTGGAGCCTGGATCCAGCCTTCGCCGATATGGGCGTACTGACCCTGCCCGAGGCCCGCGGTCGCGGTCACGCGCGACAGCTGGTACACGCCATGGCCGTGTCCGCGCGGGCGTCCGGGCTGCAGCCGCAATACCGTTGCCAGCTCGACAACACCGCCTCGATCATCACCGCCGGACGCAGCGGCCTGCGCGCGTTCGCCGATTGGGACACCATTCTGGCGGCCGACTGAGGCCGCCGCAGCACAACAAGGATGCCACATGAAATTGATGGTCATCGGCGCCAGCAGGGGCCTCGGTCGAGCGTTCGTCGAAGGCCTGTGCAGTGCGGGCGACACCGTCATCGGCGTTTCGCGCAGCCGCCCGCACGACCTCGAATGCCCCGAGGGCGTCACCCTGCAGTGGATCGAAGCGGATCTGTCCCAGCCCACCCTTGCTGCCAATCACATCGCAGCGCAGGCGCCGGCCGATCTGGATGTGCTCATCCACAACCTGGGCATCTGGGAAGAGACGGCCTTCAGCGACGAGTACGCCTTCCTCGACGAAAGCGATGCCGCGCTTGCCCAGCTCGTCGACGTCAACATCACCGCGACCCTGGTGCTGCTGCGGCGCCTGCTGCCGAGGGTACTGGGCGCAGCACGCCCACAGCTGGTGCTGACCGGCTCGACCTCGGCGCTGCCGCGCAGCGGCCGCCCGGAAGTGGCGTTCGGCGCATCCAAGTTCGCGCTCAACGGCATCGCCGATGCGCTGCGCGAAGGTTTCCGGGATCGGCGCCTGGCGGTAACCAGCCTGCAGCTGGGCTACCTCAACACCGACGATGCACTGTCAGTGCCGGTAGCGGACGCCGCAGCGCGCGGCGACGGCGCACTGGTGCCGGTCCATGATGTCGTGGCGATGGTACGCGCCCTGCTGCAGCTGTCACCGTCCTCCTTCGTGCGCGAACTGGTGCTGCCCGCCATCGCCGACCCGCGCTACTGACCGCAGGGACCTTGGCCTGGCCCTTGGTGGCCGCACAGGCGCCTGTGGTTTACCCTGCTCGTCACTGGCCGTCGGTCACAGGCGGGAACCTGCTATGGATGCGCTTTCACGGGTCTCGGCCCAGGTCCTGGACAGCGCCCTGCCCAGCCTGCCGCTGTACCTGCTGCAGGCCACGGCGGTGATCGGCATGATCGGCGTGCTGCTGATCGCCACCCGTCGCGCCGGGCACGCCATTGAAGGACGGCGCCTGTATGTCGGCGTAGCGCTGGGCCTGATCTACCTGTTCAATTCCTGGTTCGTGGCCCGTTACACCCAGGGAGTGGTCAAGCTGCACCTCGGCTTCGACATCCTGCTGGTCAGTGGCCTGCTCGGTGGCTGGCGCGGCGGCTTGGCCTGCCTGGCCGCCGCCCTGCTCGCCCGCTACCAGTTCGTCGGCACCCAGTTCTTCCTGCCTGCCAGCCTCGAGGCCGTGTTGCAGATGGTGGCCGGCGTCTGGCTGCGCAGGCGCCTGCACCCGCGCATGCTCAACGAACTCTCGCCACGCATGATCCTGCAGGCGTGGTCCGTGCGTATCGGGATGACCGCTCTGGGCCTGGCGCTGGGTGTGGCGATCATTGGGGCCGATCAACTACCGGTGGCCGAACTGGCGATCCAGCGTGTGCTGGCACTGCCGGTCTCGCTGCTGGTACTCGGCGCAGTGTTCGCGCTGGTCTACAACGATGCCCAGATCGATGCGCAGCGCCAGCGCGAACAGGCGTGGCTGCGCATCGATCCGATCAGCGGCCTGCCCAACATGCGTGCGCTCGGTGAACGCCTGCAGCGGTACTGGCGCGACAACGACGGCATCGGCAAGGCCTGCCTGATCGTGGCCGAGATGGGCAACCTGCGCGATCTGCGCCTGCGCTACGGGCCATTGCAGGACAACGGCCTGTGGCAGCGCGATACACCGGCCGACGTCCACCGGTTGCTGCCATCGCTGGCGGTGGACGACGTGGAGGTCTACCAGTTCGGTGATGCCGCGCTGGCGATCCTGGTGCGCGGCATGACCTTGTCCGAACTGCGCATACAACCGCAGATCACCGAGCTGGCCAGCAACCTGGCCGATCGGGTCGGCCGCGATTGGCCTGGCTTCCGGCCACTGTTCCGTTGTGCGGTGGTTGAATTGAAGCCCCCCGTTGATGCCGACGAAGGACATCTTCCGTTCCGCGCGATCACCGTGGCACTGAGCGCGATCGAATCCGGCGTCGTGTTCTTCGACGACCCGATCCAGCGCGACGGCGAGATCGACGCCCTGATCGAATTCGCCCTCGAACGCTGGCTGCAGCAGGGCGACGCACCGCTGTGCTACCAGCCCAAGCATCGCCTGCAGGACCGCCAGCTGGTCGGCGCCGAAGCGCTGCTGCGCATGCGCGATGGCGAAGGCCGGCCGATTGCACCGATGCGGGTGATCTCGCTGCTGCGCCGGCAGGGCCGGCTGGCAGACCTGGAATGGGCCACGCTGCAGTCGGCGGTGCACTTCCTGCAGCACTGCCGGCAGGACGGCGCGGCGCTGACCATCGCAGTCAATGTGTCAGCCGAATCCCTGCGCCTGCCCGACTTCGGCCTGCGCCTGCAGGAACTGCTGCAGCTGCACGACATCCCCGGCGCGATGCTGCGGCTGGAAATCGTCGAGTGGACCGAGATCGTCGAGCGTGACCTGGTCGATGCCAACATCGCACAGCTGCTGGCGGCCGGAGTCACCCTGTCGCTGGATGATTTCGGCGCGGGCTATTCGACCCTGATCCTGCTTTCGCAGCTGGCCATCGCCGAGGTCAAGATCGAGCAGGCGTTGATCGCCACGCTGTCCGACGCCAAGTCGCAGTCGATCGTTCGCTTCATCGTCGAAGTCGCGCACCGCTGCGGCGCGATCGTGGTGGCCGAGGGGACCGAAACCCTGGCGCAGGAACAGCACCTGCGCGCGCTGGGCGTGGATGTCGGCCAGGGCTATCTGTACTCGGCCGCACTGCCGGCCGACGAGTTCCGTCGCTTCGCCGCCAGCTAGACCGCGTAGAAACCCAGGAACATGGCCACCGCCGATTCGGCGACGCGTGCGCGTTCCTGCGCGGTCAATGGTGGCTGCCCCATCGTCACCTGCGGCCAGAACGCGAAGCTCTTCACCAGCCCATGCAGCTGGTGGCCGGCGAATTCCGGATCAACCTCTCGCAACCGGCCATCGGCGATCGCTGCGCGGATCCACGCACTCTCGCCACTTTCCTTCTCGCCCATGCGGCAGACGATGGCCTGCGCCCGCTCCGGTGAGTGGATGACCTCGGCCATCGCCACCCGTGCCAGGTCGATGAAGTTGGCATCGCTGAGCAGTTCCAGCTTCTGGCCCAGCAACTGCAGCAGCTGCGCCTGCAACGGCTGGTCCGCGCGATACGGCAGTGCGTCGCTGGCCACGCTGCGTTCCCACAGCTCCTCCAGGATCATCGAAAACAGCGCTTCCTTGCTCGGGAAGTGGTTGTAGACGGTGCGCTTGGAGACCCCGGCCACCTCGGCGATGCGGTCCATGCTGGTCGCCTCGTAACCCGATGCACGGAACTCCTCCACCGCCGCGCGCACGATGGCCTCGCGTTTGCGGTCGGTCAGGCGTTGTGGGGCACGGGGCATGGCGGAGACCGGATAGCTGAACGGACGCCACCATTTTACACCCAGTAGTGTACTTTTGAAAAATGCGAAACTACACTGTGCAGTGTACCCAGCGGACGTCACCCATGAAGCGCCTGCTCCTTGTCCTCCTGCTTGGAATCCTCGCCGTGACCGCCTACACCTTCTGCAAGTCCTGGTCCCTCCCCGACTTCCCCGATTCGCCGCAGTACCGCGACGGCAAGTTCCGCAATGCCCTGCCCCGTCCGGCGATGGGCCTGCGCGACGGTGCGGAGATCTGGTGGACGTTCCTGTTCAACAAGCCCAAGGGCACCGTCCCGGCCCACCCGATTCCGGTGCAGCCGCTGGATCGCGCCTCCCTGGATGCTGCGCCGGATCGCAGCCTGTTCCGGCTTGGGCACTCCACGATCCTGCTGAAGCTGCGTGGCCAGTACTGGCTGACCGACCCGGTGTTCTCCGAGCGCGCCTCACCAGTGCAGTGGATGGGGCCGGCGCGCTTCCACGCACCGCCGATCAGCATCGACGAACTGCCGCCCATCGCCGGCGTGATCCTCTCGCACAACCACTATGACCATCTCGACCATGCCGCGGTAATGCAGCTGGCCGGCAAGACCGCGCGCTTCATCGCACCGCTCGGCGTCGGCGACCAGCTGATTGCATGGGGTGTGGACGCCAGCAAGGTGGAACAGCTGGACTGGTGGCAGTCGACTGAAGCCAGTGGCCTGCGCTTGACCGCGACCCCGGGCCAGCACTTCTCCGGCCGCGGGCTGGGTGACAGCGACCGCAGCCTGTGGGCATCATGGGTGATCCAGGACGGCGACTTCCGCATCTTCTTCAGCGGCGACACCGGCTACTTCGATGGCTTCAAGGCCATCGGCGAGAAGTACGGACCGTTCGACCTGACCATGATCGAGACCGGCGCCTACGATCCGCGCTGGGCGTTCGTGCACATGCAGCCGGAACAGACCCTGCAGGCGCACCTGGACCTGCGCGGCAAGTGGCTGCTGCCGATCCACAACGGCACCTTCGATCTGGCCCTGCACGCATGGCAGCAGCCGTTCGAGCGCATCACGGCATTGGCGGCCGCAAAGAATGTGCCGGTGGCCACGCCGATGATGGGCGAAGCACTGGACATGCAGGCGCCGCAGGCGGGTACGCGATGGTGGGAGACGGTGGAGCTTTAACGGGCGATGCCGTTTGACCTGCCGGAAGCCATGTAGAGCCGAGCCATGCTCGGCTGCGTCAACCACGGAAGCGGCCTGCGGCGCTGCAGTGCGTCATGTAACCGATTACATCCCTTGCTAGCGTAGCGCTCGCCCGATTCCGGTCGAACCTGCGAGGCAGTCCGTAATGACGTTGCGCGCCGAACGCTCCAAGGTCTCCCGCTCAGCTATCCCATGGCGATCTGCCGCCGCCCTGCTGTTGG
This sequence comes from Stenotrophomonas sp. YJH_SMC_127, assembly GCF_059372445.1. Taxonomy (NCBI): domain Bacteria; kingdom Pseudomonadati; phylum Pseudomonadota; class Gammaproteobacteria; order Lysobacterales; family Lysobacteraceae; genus Stenotrophomonas; species Stenotrophomonas sp. YJH_SMC_127. The sequence continues at coordinate 56,245 of NZ_JCAFVO010000005.1, forward strand.
CCGCCTTGGCCTCCAGCGCACAGGCACAGACCCTCCCCCCGCGCAGCCAATGGCAGGCCAGCAGTTCCTCGCAGCAGGTACCGGCGATGGCGATCGGCCACCTGATCGACGGCGACCCGAAGACCGTCACCGGCGGCGCCTTCAGTCCGGGCCACTGGTTCCAGATCGATCTGGGCGCGCCCACCCTGCTGGCCGGTGCGCGCCTTACCTGGGATGTCTCCAACCCGGAAGGCTATTCGCTACAGACCTCGCTGGACGGCACGCAGTGGCAGACCGCGTACACGATGGCCGATTCGCTGGGCGACGTGGAAACGCTGTACTTCGCGCCGCGGCAGGCACGCTACCTGCGGCTGGCCAGCCCGCAGCGCACCTCCGATTGGGGTGTGTCGATCTTCGAGATGGAGCCACTGGACAGCACGCTCAGCGCACGCATCAGCGGTATCGATGCAACGCAGGCAGCGGCGCTCTGGCAAGGCGGCGGCACCGTCGCGATGCCGGCCGGGGCAAATGGATCCCATACGTTCGAGATCACGCTGCCGCGGGCCCAATCAACGGCTGGCCTGGTCGTCGACTGGGCCGATGGCGCGCGCGGCGCCGCGCGACTGCAGGTGCAGGATGCACAGGGCCGTTGGCAGGACCTCGCACACGATGCACAAGCGGCCAATCATCGACAAAGCTGGCTGGCCGCCACTGCAGCACAACCGTTACGTACATTCCGCCTGAGCGTGGACGGCGCTGCACCGCAGATCGCGCGCCTGCGCCTGCTCGGCCCGAAAGCCGTGATGACGCCGATGAAGCGCTACCAGATCGCTGCCAGCGGCGCGCAGCGCGCGTTGTTCCCGGCGTCGTTGCAAATGCAGCAGACCTATTGGACCGCAGTGGGCGTGCATGCGGGCCGGCAGAAGTCGATCTTCGACGAATACGGCAATCTGGAAGCCTTCAAGGGCGCGCCACTGGTGCAGCCGATCTGGCGAAGTGCTGACGGCCGCGCCGCTGGCGCGGCAGGACAGCCGATACAGCACGCGCTGCGGGATGGCTGGAAGCCGATGCCCTCCGCTACGTGGTCACCGCAGCCCGGGCTGGAGTTGCGCAGCGAGGTATTCGCCATCGAGCGCAACGGCCAGCCGGTAACGTTCCTGCGTCATCGCCTGCACAACACCGGAAAAACCCGGATCGACGGCACGCTCAGCCTGGTCGTGCGCCCGATGCAGATGAACCCGCCATGGCAGAACGGCGGGCTGTCGCCGATCCGCGATGTGGCCATCGACAGGCAATCCGTGCGCATCAATGGCCGCACGCTGCTGCAGTCGCTCACGCCAGTGGCTGCGTCCGGCGCGGCGCCGTTTGGCAGGGATGGCGCAACGGAAATCACCGCGGACATCGCTGCCGGCCAACTGCCTTCCGCGCAACAGGCGCATGATGACCAGGGTCTTGCCTCGGCTGCGTTGGACTACCGCGTCTCGTTGGCGCCGGGAACCAGCGATGCCATCGTGGTCGCGTTCCCGTTGGGCACCGCCGCCGCGGATGCCAATGGCGTGCTGCCCGAAGCGCCTGCGTTGGATCTGGCCACGCTTCCCCGCGATGCCAATGCGGCGTTCGATTCACTGGCCACGCAGGCGTCCGCGGACTGGCAGGCACGGCTGGGCCAGGTCGGCCTGCGCCTGCCCGATCCATCACTGGTGGACATGCTGCGCGCGCAGGCCGCCTACATGCTGATCAACCAGACCGGCCCGGCGATGCAGCCCGGCCCGCGCAACTACAACCGCTCCTTCATCCGCGACGGCATGGCCACCTCGGCCGTGCTGCTGCGCATGGGCGAGGCCAAGGTCGCGCGCGACTACCTGGCCTGGTACAGCGAACACGGCGTACATGCCAACGGCCTGGTCTCGCCGATCCTCAATGACGATGGCAGCGTCAACACCGGCTTCGGTTCGGACATCGAGTACGACAGCCAGGGCCAGTACGTGGCGCTGGTCGCCGACGTTGCACGGCTGGATGGCGGACCCGAGTCGGTGCGTGACTACCTGCCGAAGGTGAAGGCCGCGCTGCACTTCCTGCAGGAACTGCGCGAGCGCACGCTGGTGCCCGGATACAAGGCTGACCAGCCTGCCCCGGAACGCTTTGCGGGCATCCTTGCACCATCGATCAGCCATGAGGGCTATCCATCACCCACCCACAGCTACTGGGATGACTATTGGGGCCTGAAGGGGTGGCACGACGGCGCGTGGCTGGCCGAGGCACTGGGCGACCACGAAACCGCCCGTTGGGCGCGCGAGCAGTACAAAGCGCTGTACGACGCATTGCGTGCCTCGATCCGCGCAACGATGGCGTGGAAGGGCATCGACTTCATTCCGTCATCGGCCGATCTTGGCGATGGTGACCCCACGGGCGTGTCGATCGCCCTGGACCCGACCGGCGCGCAGAGCGTGTTGCCGGCAGATGCGTTGCGGACCACCTTCGCCCGCTACCTGGAAGACGTGCGCAAGCGCAGCCAGCCCGGTGCGCTGTATGCCTACACGCCGTACGAGATCCGCAACGTGCTGAGCTATGTGCACCTGGGCCAGCCAGACGTGGCTGACGAGCTGCTGCAGGGCCTGCTTCATGACCGGCGCCCGCTTGAATGGCAGGTGCTGGCCGAAGTAGTGCATTCACGGCTGCGCTTCCCGCGCTACCTCGGCGACATGCCGCATACCTGGATCGGCGCCGAATACGGCCGTACCCTGTTCGGCATGCTGATGCGCGAAGACGATGATGCGCTCTCGCTGCTGCCGGGCACACCGCCCTCGTGGGTGGCGGGGAATGGATTGGCGGTTGAACGCCTGCCGACGGCGTATGGCACATTGCAGATGCAGGCGCGGCAGCGCGACGGAGTGCTGACGGTGGCGCTGGGCAAAGGGCTGCGCGGCGGAACGGCGGTGAAGGTCTGGTGGCCGGCGCGCACGATGCCGAAGACGGTGCGTGTGGACGGAGGCAGCGTTTCCGACTTCGACGCCGAGGGCGTGCGCCTGGCGAAACCGTTCAGAACGCTGGAGGCGCGTTGGTAAAACAGCCGAGCATCGCTCGGCTCTACAAGCGAAGGTCGCGCCGGGCCACGCCCGGTGTCATTGCAACGTCGGCAATCCCGGCGGGTTGGTCTGCGACTGCGGCACGGCTTCCTCGGCCACGTTCCACCGTTTCAGCGCCTGCGCGTAGGTGCCACTGGCGATCTGGGTGTTCAGCGCCTGCGTCACTGCATCAGCCAGGCCGCTGCCCTTGCGCGTGGTCACCGAGATCGCCGCAGCGTTCGGCCAGCCACCGGGGAACAGGCCGACGCGGCGCACCTTACCGTCGCGTGCGGAATAGGCACCGGTGGCGTTGGGCTCGAACGACACATCGGCGCGGCCGGTGATCACCGCCAGCCGCCCGACCACGGCGTCATCGAAGTACTGGTACTCCACTGGTTTCAATCCCGCCGCGATGTTCTGCTGGTCCCACTGCCGCAGGATCTGGTCCTGGTTGGTGCTTGCACCCACCACCACCTTCAGCCCGGCCACATCGGCCGGCTTCTCGATCTTCTGGATCGGCCCGTCTGCGCGCGTGTAGATGCCCAGCAGGTCGTAACGGTAGCTGGAGAAATCGAACTTCTTCTTGCGCTCTTCGGTAACCGTCACGTTCGACAGCACCGCATCGTACTTGCCTGATTCCAGACCCAGCGGCCAGTCGGCCCAGGCCACCGGCACGATCACCAGCTTCAGGCCCAGCGCATCGGCGATCAGGCGCGCGATGTCGGGCTCGATGCCCACAACGTCCTTGCTGTCGGCCCCGTAGTCGGCCAGCGGCAGCTGCCCTGGATGGGTGGCCACGGTGAACGACCCGGGCGTGACGAAGCGATACCCCTTGGGGATCAATGACTGCGCCTCTGGATCGAACGTGCCGTTCAACACCGCCGTGTTCGCACCGGCCAGGCTGGTCGCGGCCACGGTGCCGGCATCCGGTGCCTGCCGCACGCGCGAATAGACGATGCCGGTGATGCCGATGACCAGCACGCCCACGATCAACAGGGTGCTGCGCGAGGGACGACGCGGTGCTGCAGGGCTCATGGTGTTCCTTTCTCGGTTACAGGGTCTTGGCCAGGAAATCGGCGGTGCGCTGCTGGCGCGGGCGTTCGAACAGCACCTCGGGCGTGCCCTGCTCGATCACCCGGCCCTGGTCCATCATCACCACGTGATCGGCTACGCGGCGGGCGAAGCTCAGCTCATGGGTGACGATCACCAGCGTGGTGCCGGAGCGGGCCAGCTCCTCGATCACGCTCAGCACCTCGGCTACCAGCTCCGGGTCCAGCGCTGAGGTCGGTTCATCGAACAACAGCACCTTCGGCTGCAGGGCCAGCGCGCGGGCAATCGCGATGCGCTGCTGCTGGCCACCGGACAGCTGGCGCGGGAAGGCATCGGCCTTGTCGGCCAGGCCGACCCGTTCCAGCAGCGTGCGCGCCTGCTGCTCGGCCTGCGCGCGCGGCACGCCGCGCACCGCGATCGGTGCCTCGATGATGTTCTCCAGCGCGGTCAGGTGCGGGAACAGGTTGAAGCCCTGGAACACCATGCCCACTTCCGCACGGCGGCGTCGGATCTCGCGCTCGGGCAGCTCGTACAGGGTGTCGCCCTCGCGGCGGTAGCCGATCAGCTGGCCGCCGACAGTCACGTAACCGCCGTCGGCGCGTTCCAGGTGGTTGATCAGCCGCAGCAGCGTGGACTTGCCGGCGCCCGAAGGGCCGATCAGCACGGTCACGCTGCCGGCGCGCAGGTCCAGGTTCACGTCTTCCAGCACCGGCTGGTCGCCAAACACCTTGCCTACGCCATGCAGCGACACCGCCGCGCCCTCGCCCGCTTCAACCTGGGGGGCGATACGCGGGCGGCTTGCTACGCGCGGTGCGGCTTCGCCCTGCACACGCGGGGGCGATGACACCCGCGACACCGAGCGCTCGCGCTGCAGCTGGCCGCGCGCGAAGCGTTGCTCCACGCGCCGCTGCAACAGCGACAGCACGGTAAGGATGACCAGGTACCAGACCGTGGCCACCATCAGCAGCGGCACCACTTCCAGATTGCGGCGGTAGATCACCTGCACGGTGTAGAACAGCTCCGGCAGCGCCAGTACGTAGACCACCGAGGTGCTCTTGGCCAGGCCGATCACATCGTTGAACGCGGCCGGCAGGATCGAACGCATCGCCTGCGGCAGGATGATGCGGCGCACCTGGCGGCCACGCGGCAGGCCAAGTGCCGCTGCCGCCTCGTACTGGCCATGGTCGACCGAGAGGATGCCACCACGGATCACTTCGGCCGAGAACGCGGCCTGATTCAAGGTGAGGCCCAGCACTGCGGCGGTGAACACGCCGATCAGCTGCGTGGTCGGGTACGAGAACAGGCTGATGCCGGTGAACGGCACGCCCAGTTCGATAGTGCTGTACAGGTAGCCCAGGTTGTTCAGCAGCAGCAACAGCACCAGCAGCGGGATCGAACGGAACAGCCATACATAGCCCCACGACACCGCCGACAGCAGCGGCGAGCCGGACACGCGGGCCAGCGCCAGCAAGGTACCCAGTGCGAAGCCGAGGCCGGTACCGAGCGCGGTCAGCAGCAGCGTGCGACCCAGGCCTTCCAGTACAGGCCGTGCGAAGAACCACTCGGCGAACGTGCCCCAGCCCCAGCGCGGATTGCCCAGCACGGATTGCAGCCCGATCAGGATCAGCGCCAGTGCCAGCACCGTGCCGAAGACCTGCAGCGGATGCCGGGCCGGCACGATCTTCAACGCCGGTGCTGGCGCGGGGGGTGCGGCAATGCCATCCAGCGCAGTCGAAGGCGTGCTCATGCGTGGGCTCCGTGCCGCATGGCCTGTGATGGCACAACGACCGGCGCCGATACGCTCAGGTGCTTCTCGAACGGCAGATGCGCGATGGTTTCCGGGTCGGCTTGCAGGTCGAACAGCGCGGTGTAGCCGTGGCTGAGGTACAGGCCGACGGCTTCAGGCTGGCGGAAGCCAGTGGTCAGGAACACCCGCCGGTACCCTTGCCGCGCCGCCTGGTCTTCCAGTTCCTGAAGCACGCGACGCGCGATGCCCTGCCGGCGCAGCCCGGGCAGCGTCCAGATGCGTTTGAATTCGGCGGTGTCCGGATCGCGGTGCGGCATGAAGGCGCCGCCGGAGATCGCCACACCATCGCGCAGCAGCAGCACGAACGCGCCTACCGGCGCCGCGAAGGCCTGCGCCGGATAGCGTTGCAGCTCCTCGCGGGCGCTGCCGCCGATGCGTCGGCGCACGTCGGCATAGCGGCTGTCGTACTCCTGTTCCAGGCCATCGAACAGCGGCCGCGCCAATGGATCATCCACCGAGGTATAGAGGAAGCGTTCGTTGTTGCTCATGCCACGTCCTTCACCAGATAGTCTTCGGCCAGCCGCGCCCACAGGCTGGCAGCGGGTGCAATGGCGGCGTCGTTGAACACATAGCGCGGGCTGTGCAACGGTGCGCTGTCGCCGTTGCCGACGAACACGAAACTCCCGGGCCGTGCCTGCAACAGGAAAGCGAAGTCCTCGCTGGCGGTGCGCGGCGCGAACTCCGGCACCACCTGTTCGTTGCCGAAGCCCTGCACGGCCACGTCGCGGATGTAGGCGGTCTGCTGCGGGTGGTTGATCACGCTGGGGAAGCCACGCGGGAACTCGATTTCGGCGCGTGCCCCGAAAGCGGCAGCGGTCTGCTCGGCAATCCCGGTCACCCGGCGGCGCAGCGTGTCGCGCACCTCGGGCAGGTAGGCGCGCACGGTCAGCTTCAGCTCGACCACGTCCGGAATCACATTGGCGGCCTGTCCACCGTGGATCGAACCGACGGTGACCACGCCCATCTGCCGCGGGTCGACATTGCGCGACACCACACTCTGCAATGCCGTGATGATGTGCGCGGCGACCAGGATCGGGTCCACGCTGCCCTGCGGCTCGGCCCCGTGGCCACCCTTGCCGATCACTTTCAGCCGCGCCCAGTCAACCGACGCCATCGCTGGGCCGTCGACGAAGCCGAAGTGGCCGACCGGTACGCCGGGCCAGTTGTGCAGCCCATAGATCGCATCCACCGGGAAGCGCTCGAACAGGCCGTCGGCAATCATCTTCGATGCACCCGAGCCGGTTTCCTCGGCTGGCTGGAACACCAGCTGCAAGGTGCCGTCGATAGTGCCGTGATGGGCCAGGTAATGCGCGGCGGACAGCAGGATGGCGGTGTGACCATCATGGCCGCAGGCATGCATCAGGCCGTCGGTCTGGCTGGCGTAGGCCAGCCCCGAGTCTTCGTGGATCGGCAAGGCATCGATGTCCGCACGCAGCCCCAGCCGACGGCCGCCCTGCCCACGCTGCAACGTGCCGACCACGCCGGTGCCACCGAGGCCGGTGGTCACCTCATAGCCCCACTGCTGCAGCAACTCGGCCACACGGGCGCTGGTGCGGTGCTCCTCGAAGGCCAGCTCCGGGTGGCGGTGCAGGTCATGGCGGATCGCGATGGTGGCCTCGGCGCGTGCCGCGATCTCGGGCAATACGCCCGTCGTTTGGGAATCCCGCCGGACATGGCCCGGTGCTGCCGCAGTTTCTCCGCTCATTGCCCTACCCCGCCTTCCGCGCCGGCTCGGCATCGGTCGAATGACGGCTGGCCTTGTACGGCAGGCCCAGATGTTCGCGCAGGGTCTGCCCCTCCAGCTCGCGCTGGTGGTAGCCGCGCGCCTGCAGGATCGGCAGCACCTGGGTCACGAAATCGTCCAGGCCTTCGCGCTGCGCCGCAAAACCGAGGATGAAGCCGTCGCTGGCACCGGCATCGAACCAGCGGATCAACTCATCGGCCACGTGCTCCGGCGTGCCGATGAAGTTCGGTCGTGGACTCACGGCTTCCAGTGCCACCTGGCGCAGGCTCAGCCCCTTCTGCCGCGCATCCTGCTTGATGCGATCGGTGGTGGAACGGAATGAGTTGCTGCCGATCTCACCCAGGTCCGGGAACGGCGCGTCCGGATCGTACTGGCTGAAATCGTGGTGATCGAAGAAGCGTCCCAGGTACGCCAGTGCATCCTCCAGCGTGGCCAGTGCGGCGATTGCCTGGTACTTGGCTTCAGCCTCCTCTGCGGTACGGCCAACGATGGGGCCGATGCCCGGGAAGATCTTCACGTCGTTGCCGCTGCGGCCATGCGCGATCGCCGAGTTCTTCACCTTCTGGGTGAACGCGCGGGTTTCTTCCAGCGACGGCGAATGGGTGAACACCGCATCGGCGTACTTGCCGGCCAGCGCGATGCCGTCGTCGGACGAACCGGCCTGGAAGATCACCGGCTGGCCCTGTGGCGAACGCTGGATGTTGAGCGGACCTTCCACCTGGAAGAAGCGCCCCTTGTGGTCGAGCCGGCGGAACTTCTCCGGTGCGAAGAATGTGCCGCTGTCGCGCTCGCGCACGAAGGCGTCGTCGTCCCAGGAATCCCACAGTCCCTGCACCACTTCCAGATATTCGTCGGCGATCTGGTAGCGCAGCGCGTGCTCCGGGTGCGGCCGACCGTAATTGCGGCCAGAGCCCTCCAACGGCGACGTCACCACGTTCCAGCCAGCGCGGCCGCCGCTGAGCAGATCCAGCGAGGCGAACTGACGGGCGACGGTGAACGGATCGCTGTAGGACGTCGACAGCGTACCGGCCAGGCCGATCTTCTTCGTCGCCGTAGCGAGCGCCGACAGCAGCGAGATCGGCTCGAAACGGTTGAGGAAATGCGGGATCGACTTCTCGTTGATATACAACCCGTCGGCCACGAAGCCGAAGGCGATGCCGTTGTCTTCGGCGGTGCGCGCGATGTCGATGTAGAACTGCAGGTTGACGCTGGCATCGGCCGGGTTGGACGGGTGCTTCCAGGCATGCATGTGGCTGCCGGGGCCCTGCAGCATGATGCCGAACGGAATGTGGCGCGGGGTCGTGCTCATGGGAAACGCTCCTGCAGGTCAGGCCACCGCCGCGCGCGGCGCGGGCGACAGCAGTTCAAGGGATGTCAGGCGTGCGTCGAGGTCGGCCACCGGCGCATCGAGGATGAACTCGCCCACGCCGAAACGCCGGTGCAGCGCATCCAGTTCGTCACGCACGTGCTGCGCATCACCGGACAGCACGCTGGGGCGCGTTTCCTCGATGCGGAAGTCGGCTACCCCCACCTGGCGCGCGTACTCGGCAGCTGCCTCGGCGCTGGGCAGGTTCACCGCCTGCCCGGGACCGAGGTGCAGCTTGTAGACGCGCAGCGCACCGATATGACGCGAAGCGGCTTCCGCAGTCGGTGCGGCGAAGGCCACCGTGGCCAGCAGCGGCGGCTGCGAGGCGACGCTGCGGTAGGCATCGAACGCGGCCTCGATGTGCTTCGGGTCACCATCGAAGTGCGCGGCGTAGACGAAGCGCCAGCCCAGTTCGGCCGCCTGCTTTGCGCTCTGTGGACTTGCGCCGAGCAGGAAACGCTCCGGCGCCTGCTGCGGAACCGGCCGCGCCAGCGCCTCGCTTTCGGCGCCGGCCAGATAACCCTCCAGGTCGCGCAGTTGCTGGTCGAAGTCGGCGAACGGCGGACGCCCGGCTGCCAGCGCGGCGGTCGAGGCCGGCAGGCCGCCGGGGGCCTTGCCCACGCCCAGATCCACGCGCCCCGGCGCCAGCGCCGCCAGCAGGTTGAAGTTCTCCGCCACCTTGTACGGCGCGTAGTGGCGCAGCATCACCCCGCCACTGCCGATGCGGATGCGCCGGGTCTGCGCCAGCACCCAGGCCGCCAGCACTTCCGGTGCAGGGCTGGCCAACGTCGGTGCGGCATGGTGCTCGGCAAACCAGTAGCGGTGATAGCCCAGCTGTTCGGCGCGCTGCGCCAGCTGCAGGCTGTTGCGCAGCGCCTGCTCCGGCGAAGCGCCCTCGGCCACCGGGCTCTTGTCCAGCACGCTGATCTGATAGCTCACGGTCGCGTCCTCGCTCAGGGGTGGGCCACGGGAATGCCGAGCAATCCGTTCAGTGCGGCCAGGATCGGTTCGGCACCGGAGATGTACTGCCGGTCCTGGTGCGCGCCACTGGCCAGGTCGCTGCGTACGCCCTGCGGCAGCACCAGCTTGGGCAACGACTGGTCCTGCTCGCCGATCTCGGCGATCACCTCGCGGCGCGGCCGCGCGAAGCCGATGCGACGTACGTCCAGCTGCGCATCAAGGCCGTCGATGCTCGACAGTGCACCTTCCAGCAACAGGCTGTGCCGGCAGAAGAAGCGCTGGCCGGGAATCTGGCCGTCCTCGAACTCGCGATCGAGCAGGAACAGGATGGGTTTGCTTGCTGCGTCGAGCGTCACTGGGGGGTCCTCATCTGGGCCGGCAATGCGATGCCGCTTCGATATCGATGCTAGAGATGCCGGCGGCTGCGGCAGCGACGCCTGGCGACAATCGGCGGTCAGATCCGGCCATGCAGATGCGGCGTGGACATAAGCAAAGCGCCGCCGGTTATGGCGTCAGGCGATGCGTCGCAGCGGCGCCGCTACCGCCAGCGCCTGCGTCGCCAGGTGGCCGGCCGCACGCTCGGCTGCCAGCGCGATGCGTGCCTGCAAGGCAGCACTGTTGATGTGCTCGCCGTCGAAGTCGGCAGGCGTGGCATACACCCCGATCGGCAGCGTGTGCGCCTGCAGGAAACTGAACAACGGCCGCAACTGGTGGTCGATCACCAGCGCATGGCGCTCGCTGCCACCGGTCGCTGCCAGCAGCACCGGCGTATCCACCAGCGCCTCCAGCCCGACGAAGTCGACCAGGTGCTTGAACAACCCGGGATACGAGCCGCGATAGACCGGCGCGGCCACCACCAGCAGCTCTGCGGCCTCGATGCTCTGCAGCGCCTGCTCCACCTCCGGCCCCGCCTCATCGCGCGACAACGACTGGCCCAGCGAGCGCGCGATCGGCGCCAGCTCCACCAGCTCCACGCTGGCATGCACGCGTTGCTGCAGCGACGCCAGCAGATGCCGCACCAGCAGCAACGTGCGCGATGTCGCCGAACTGGTCGGCGACCCCACCAATGCAACCACCTTCAATGCAGAAGACATGAACTGCTCCTCGATAATGCCGAACTACCTCCGGCCGCCCTTCGTCTTTTGTAGAGCCGAGCCATGCTCGGCTGCTTCCCGCCTTTGTAGAGCCGAGCCATGCTCGGCTGCCCCAGATCAGAACCGGTAACTGATCCGCCCATACCAATACGCCCCGACGTTGCCCAACACGTCGCCGTTGTCCCAGGTCGTCTCGATGCTCGCCACATCGGTGGCACTGCGCGCGTACCCGGGCACCTTGCGCGTGCGCTTGTCGAACACATTGTTGATCCCCAGCGCCGCGCTCCAGCCCGCCCCCAGCTCCACGCCGCCGGACAGGTTGGTCACCAGCACCGGCGGCTGCTTGTACTCCACGCCGTTGTTCAGGCGCTTGATCGGGCCGTAGTAGGTGAAATCGACGTTCGAGCGCCAGCGCCCGTTCTGCCAGCCCAGCCCGGCTACCTGGGTGTAGCTGGGCGTGCGGAAGCGCAGCGCGTATTCGCTGCTCTTGGTCAGCAGGTTGATGTTCGGCAGCCCCTGCAGTGCCGCCGGAATGTCGCTCACCTTCTGGATGGTGGTACGGCCGACGTTGGCCGCGTAGCTCCAGCGCAGCTTGCCCCACGCAGTGTCCTGGTTGGCTTCCAGGGTCAGCTCGACACCGCGCGTGCGGGTATTGCCTACATTGGTGAAGTAGCTGGCGTAGAACGCATCACCCGGCAGGATGCTGATGCCGGCTGAACCCAGCAGCGCATCGATGGTGTTCTTCTGCGCCGCGCTCAGCACCGTACCGCTGTTGTCGGTGATGCGCGCCGGATCCTGCGCGTTGTAGCCGATCTGGCTGGACTGGCCCAGCTGGCCACGGATGTCGATCTGGTATGCATCCACGGCCAGATGGAACGCCGGGCTCGGGTCCCAGGTCACGCCCAGGCTGTAGTTGGTGGCTTTCTCGGGCTTCAGCGGCGTAGCACCCAGCGCAACCGCCGCCGGCGAAGACACCTGCGCCACCAGCGTGGTCCCGCACGGGCAGCTGCCCGTGGCCTGGTAGAACTGTGCGCCCAGGCTGGGCGCATGGAAGCCGTTGCTGACCGTCGCGCGTACACCCAACGCATCGGTGAAGTCGAAGCGCGTGGTCAGGCGGCCAGTGGACACGCTGCCGAAGTCGGAATGATCTTCCCAGCGCGCCGCTGCATCCAGATACCAGCGCGAGGTGATGTTGCTGGCCGCGCCCACATAGACCGCCTTGCTGTTGCGCGTCGCCTTCACCGCATCGGCGGTGGAGTAGCCCACGAACGCGGCTGCACCGAAGCCGGTGTACGACTCCCACTGCCCGGCCCCGCGTTCGTACTGTTCGTGCTGGTACTCGGCGCCTGCGCTCACTTCCAGTGGCGAGGCCAACGCCGCCACCTCGAAGCCACGGCGCAGGTCCAGGTTGGCGATCCCCTGCTGGTAGTCCAGCTTGCCGTCATAGAAGTCAGTGGGCGAACCGGGATACGGCAGCGAGTAGTTCACCGAATTGCGGGTATAGGTGCGCACCGTGCTGCGGTTGCCGGTCAGGCTGGCGTCGTAATCCCAGCCCGCGATCTGCCCCTTCACGCCCGCAGTGCCGGTGTACTGCTTTTCCTTGGTCTCCAGCACCGGCAGGAAGCCATCGGGAAACACGCTCAGCACGCCGGGTGCCTTGTAGGTGGTGAAGATGGTCGCCGGCAGGCGGAAGTTCTGGATCGCCTGCGCGGTGCGGTCACTGGCCGTGGCGTTGGCGTAGAACTGCGCGCTCTCGCCCAGGCCATGGCCGGCATTCACTGCGAAAGCCTTCAACGCGTACGACGGCGAGCTGAGGATGGTGTTGGCCTCGGCATCGCGGTTGGCCTCGGCCGGGTTCGGCGATGCACCCGTCGGCAAGCGGTTGTTCGGGCGCAATGCAACCCGGTTGCCGTTGGCATCTACTGCCGGATAGCTCAGGTAGCCATCAATGTAGCGACGGGTGCGGATCGCGTGGTGCTGCCGCGTGTTCTCGCCGGACAGGTTGACGAAGCCATCCTGGCCCCACGGCAGGCCGACATTGGCGCGCACGCTGGTACGCGAACCATCACCATCGATGCTCTGCCCGCTCTCCACCGACACATCGCCACCGTGCGCCTGCGATTTCAGGATCACGTTGACCACGCCGGTGATCGCGTCCGAGCCATAGATGGCCGACGCACCATCACGCAGCGCTTCCACGTGGTCGATGGCCGACACCGGAATCAACGCCAGGTCTGCCCAGGCGTGGCCTGGGAAGCCGCCCCCATTGGCACCGCTCACATAGGCACTGGCATTGCGGCGCTTGCCGTTCACCAGCACCAGCGTGTAGCCGGGCGACAGGTTGCGCAGCTGGTAGCCACGGATCAGGCTCTCCTGGTCGCTCTGGTAGCCACCAATCTGGCTGAGCGACGGCAGTGCGCGCTGCAGTGCTTCCAGCAGGTTGGCCTGGCCGGTGGCGGTGAGGTCTTCGGCGGAGATCACGTCGATCGGCGTGGAACTGTTCTTCACCGTGCGCGTGCTGGTGCGTGAGCCGGTGACCACCACCGCATCCAGCGTGGACGCGGCCACGTTGGCCGTCGCGGCGGTGGCAGCAGGATCTGCGTCTGCTTCAGCCGCATGGCTGGGCGAGGCGGCAAGGATGGCTGTGATCAGAACAGCGAGAGTGCTCAGGACAGGGGCGTGGGCGGCAGGCATGGGGGCTCGTGGGGGTGGGCCGGAAACACGCTTCCATTCAAGGGCCTGTTCACCTGGTGCGACAGGCGGGATCGCGTCACCCAGCCGTAACATCCGGCCACCCACATGACCGCTGGTAATGACGTTAGGCGGCGCACACGCACGGGGTCCCCCACGGGGTCGGATCCCTTTCCATAGGAAAGGGCTCTGACCCCACGCACGCCTCCCCACCACGGGGTCAGAGCCCTTCCTGCGGAAGGGATCCGACCCCGGTTCCCATATGCCCGCCCGGCATCACCTCATGCCCGCGCATCACGCAACGCCACGCACCGCCACCCGTAGCATCAGGCCATGCCCAGCCCACCCGCCGATCCCACCGCGCCGCTCGTTGCCATCGTCGCCTGCCACGGCCAGGGGCTGTTCGAATTCGGCTGCGCGGTCGGCCTGTTCGCGCCGGTGCGGCCGGAACTCGGCGTGGCCTGGTACCGCACCCAGCTGTGCGCGGGCGAGCCCGGCGCGCTGCGCATGCTCGGTAATGCGCAGGTGCAGCTGCCCTACGATCTCAGCACCGTCGATGACGCCGACATCATCGTCATCCCCGGCTGGCGCGAGCCCAGCGAACGTCCGCCACAGGCGCTGCTCGATGCACTGATCCGTGCGCATGCCCGTGGCGCGCGCATCACCTCGATCTGCTCCGGCGCCTTCGTGCTGGCTTGGGCCGGGCTGCTCGATGGCCGCCAGGCCACCACGCACTGGCGCCTCACCGAAGCACTCGCACGCGACTTCCCGCGCATCGATGTGCGCGAGGATGCGCTGTACGTGGATACCGGCAGCATCATCACTTCGGCCGGCTCGGCCACCGGCATGGACATGATGCTGCACATGGTGCGCAAGGATTACGGCGCGCGCGTGGCCAACCTGGTGGCCGAACGGCTGGTCCTGGCACCATGGCGTGATGCCGGGCGCAGCCAGCGCGTCAGCCGCGCCATTCCCCACGGCGAGCCCACCCGCTTGGCAAAGCTGATGGAATGGATGCGCCGCAACCTGCGCGAGCCCCACTCGCTGGGCAGCCTCGCCGAGCAGGCCGCGCTCAGCCAACGCACGCTGCAGCGGCAGTTCCTGGACGCCACCGGCCTGTCGCCGATCGACTGGCTGATCCGCGAGCGCGTGGCTTTCGCGCGCGAGCTGCTGGAAACCACTGACCGGCCGCTGCAGTGGATTGCAGAACAGGCCGGCTTTGGTTCGCAGGAATCGTTCCGTCGGCACTTCCGCGGTCAGGTCGACGCGAGCCCTACCGAGTACCGCAGCCAGCATCGCGGCGGTCTCGGTGCCGACCGGTTGGTGGGCTGTTGATCCAGTGCGCGGAGCCAAGCGTGGCGTGAGCAAAGCCTCACGACGGTCCGGGCTTGCGTGCGTATAGTGACGTGCGTCACAAGAAGCCCCTTCCATGCTCCATGCATTTGCTTACTCCAGCCGCATGTCGGCTGGGCTGTCCAATCAAGCCCTCCACCAGATCGTCTCGCAATCTGCCACGTTCAATCGCCGGGTGGACGTTACCGGTGCGCTGATCGTCGACGGGCAGCGGTTTTTCCAGTACATCGAAGGCCCGCCCGACGCCCTGGAAGCAGTCAAGCGCCGCATCCATGACAGCCGCTCGCATGCTGCCGTCGTGCCGGTACTGGACATGGCCATCAGCGCGCGTGCCGTTCCGTACTGGGCAATGACCCACATCGAGACCGGGCAGATCGTGGTGTCCGGCCTGGTGAATGCGCGCTGGGACGAGTTCGGCCACTCCATTCCGGGCATGGACCAGCTCGTCGGCCTGCTGCGTCCGCATTTTCCACGCGTCGGCACCGTCGGCGCGCCACGCGCAGCCGCCTGATAGACACTGAACCATCGCCTTGCACGCGCACGCCGACGCGGCCGCGCGTTGCGTCCAGGCGTCATCATCCAGATCTCCTTTCCCATCGTCTTCGCCACGCCCATCGCATGCCCGTACCCGCCCACCCTGCAACGGAAACACGCGCATCGCCTGCCGACCTGTTCGAGATCGTCGTCGTGCGTGCAGGTACCGTCCTGTTCGCCATCGACATCCAGGCTGCGGTCGAAATCCGCGGTCCGGAGGCATTCGGCCCTGCAGACCGCAACGGCAGGCCGACCCTGGAGGTCCGTGGGCAGCCATTACCCGTCGTCGACCTGCGCCGCATGAGCGACCAACCGGCATTCGAGGGTGGCAGCCCGGCCATGCTGCTGATCAACGCCGGCACCGCAACCCTGGCGCTGGCCGTGGACGAAGTGCTGGAGATCGAGACGCCGGACGCGAGCGCGAACACCCCCGAGCCTGCAGCGGGCCAATCGTTCTGCTTCTGCAGCCGGCACATTCAACTCGATCCGGCGCGCTCGGCTGCACTGATCGAACCGGCGGCACTGCTGGGCGCACTTGCCGCGCCGGGGTGACCGGCGGCGTCTCAGGATCGTCCTGCAAAGGCACGGTTTCGCAGCCTCCAGCACTGCGCGGCAAAGCCGATCACGAACACCACCAGGCAGGCCAGCAGCGTGTGCAGCACCACCGGGGCCATCGGTGCCGCCGCAATCGGATGCGCTGCCGGCAGGCGGGTCAGCGTTTCGTTGACGCCGGGCACCAACGAGAGCAGGAAGCTGAACGACAGTGCGAAGGTCGACAGGTAACGCGCGGCGCGCCCCAGCCAGCGCAGCCGCGCGGCCAGCACGCCGCCGAATGCCACCAGCAGCACGATCACCCCGAATGCGTGGCCGGGGTTGATCCCGCCCGTGCTGGACACGGTGAAGGAAGTGGCCACCGACAGCACCAACCCCACCAGGTACAGCTTGCCCGCGCGCGTGGCGGGATCGATTGCGCGATGGCGAATGAAGGCATACAGGCCACTCAACACCGGGATCAGGCTGACAGCGGTATGGATCACGCCAAGTGTGGACAGAGGGTGGGACATGGGACATCTCCAGGGACAGAGTGAACCTACTAGTAGGTAGACATAGGACTCAAAAAGAAGGCCCGCGTCGCCGCAGGCCCACCACACATTTCTCAGGACGCCGCGCTCACCCGCGCGATCGCCAACCGCGCCAGTGCCGCGAAGGTCGCCGCATCACCAAAACCGCGCGCGGCCAGCATCGCGCCGTGCACCGATGACATGAACGCCTTGGCCTCATCGGCCGCCGAGCCCTGCAACTGCAGCTGGCCCATCGAAACGCCCTTCTCCAGCGTCACTGCCAGCCAGCCGCTCAGGTCCTCGAAATGGCCGCGCACTTCCTCAGCGATCTCTGCCGGAATCATCGGCGCTTCGGCGGCCAGCATCGCGCAGATGCAGAACGAGGACGTACCCCCTGCAATGCAGCTGGACCAGTAATCCACATAGGCGTTGAGCTCCTGCAGCGGGTCGGCCAACTGCCGGTCCAGCAGCGCCAGGCCTTCGCGCGCCTCGGCCCGGTACAGCTCGACCACCGTGCGCACCAGATCCGCCTTGCTGGGGAAGTGGTGATGGATGCTGGCCTTGCTGATGTTCACCCGCGCCGACACGTCGGCGTAGCTGAAGCCGTTGTAGCCACCGGCTTCCAGCAGCGCACGGGCATGGGCCAGGATTTCCTGGGCCTTGGGCGAGAGCGATTCCTTCATGGCAATAAACCTACTAGTAGGTAGACATCCTGTCAACCCCCTCTCTGCTGCACTCGCCAGGCGTCATTCCCGGTAGAGCCGGCCGCTGGCCGGCTTGCTGGCAACGCGGCCTTTGATTGCCCCTCAATGCGAAGATACGTACACCGCATCGGCTGGCGGAGGTGGCAGCGCGAAACTGCGCCGCATCCGCGCGACCTCGGCCGCCGGCGGCAACGCGAACAGGCGCTTGAACTCACGGCTGAACTGCGACGGGCTGGCATACCCCACCGCCAGCGATGCCGCTTCGGCAGTCATCCCCTGCCGCAGCATCAGCAACCGTGCCTGGTGCAGGCGGGTCGACTTCACGTACTGCATCGGCGACGTGCCGGTAATCGCGCGGAAGTGGTCGTGGAAGGTCGCCACACTCATGCCCGCTTCGGTGGCCAGTTGCCCCACGTCCAGGGTGGTGGCATATCCGGCATGGATCGTCCGCAGCACTCTGCCGATGCTGCCGAAGCGCCCGCGCATGGCCAACGCCTCGCGCATTGCGCCGCCCTGTGCACCCGTCAGCACGCGGAAGTACACCTCACGCACCAACGCAGGGCCGAGCACGGCAGCCTCCAACGGTTCAGCCAGTGCCTCCAGCAGGCGCAGCACCGTGGCCTGCATCGGCGCCTGCATCGGGCTGGACATCATGCCCTGCGCCGGAGTCGCCGGGGTGCCCTCCTGTTCACCCAGTTCGATCAGCAGATCCGCCGCCAGCTGCAGATCCAGGTGCAGGTAGATCGCCAGCAGCGGCGCCTGGGCCGACGCATCGGTTTCCATCGTGAACGGCACCGGCACCGACACTGCCAGATAGTGCTGCGCGTCGTACTGGTAGACCTGCCCGCCCAGATAGCCACGCTTCACGCCCTGGCAGACGATCACGATGCCGGGGTCGTACAACACCGGCGTGCGCACCAGTGGCCGGTCCGATCGCAGCAACCGCCCCCCCGGCAGGCGCGTGAGCGTATAGCCCTCCTCCACCGCCAGCGTCTTCAGCAGGCCGACCATGCGCGCCTGCACCTGCCGTTGCAGGGAATCGACCACAGGCACAGGCACTCCAGAGGAATAGGCAAGAATGGCCGAATCCTAGGCCTGTGACCCCGGTCGTTCAAGAACTAACGTGCAAGCCCTGCCCGCCACGAACGCCCCCTCATGCCCCCTTCCCGCTTTCTCCTCATCACCGGTGTCAACAGTGGATTCGGCCGCGCCCTTGCCCAGCAGGCCCTGCTGGCCGGCCACCGCGTGGTCGGCACCGTGCGCAACGAAACCGACCGCCAGGTACTCGAAGCGCTCGCTCCCGGCCGCGCATTCGGTCGCCTGCTGGACGTAACCGATACCGCCGCCATCAATGCACTCGTCGCCGATATCGAAACCAACATCGGAAGCATCGACGTGCTGGTCAACAACGCTGGCTACGGCCACGAAGGCATCCTGGAAGAATCCACGCTCGCCGAGCTGCGGCGGCAATTCGAGGTGAACGTGTTCGCTCCGGCCGCGCTGATCAAGGCCGTGCTGCCGCACATGCGCGCCCGGCGCCGCGGCCATATCCTCAACATCACCTCCATGGGCGGTTTCATCACGATGCCGGGCATCGCGTGGTACTGCGGCAGCAAGTTCGCGCTGGAGGGCATCAGTGAAGTGCTTGGCAAGGAAGTCGCGCCGTTTGGTATCCACGTCACGGCCGTCGCGCCGGGTTCCTTCCGCACCGACTGGGCAGGCCGCTCGATGGTGCGGGCACCGCGCAGCATTGACGACTACGACGCATTGTTCGATCCCATCCGCAGCGCGCGTGAGGCGAAGAGTGGCCACCAGCCCGGTGATCCAGTGAAGGCTGCGCAGGCCATGCTGCAGGTCATCGACAGCGACGCTCCTCCCCGCCACTTGCTGCTGGGCAGTGATGCACTGCAGCTGGTGAGGGCAAAGCTGGCATCAATGGCCGGTAGCATCGACGCGTGGGAACAGCTGAGCCGTTCGACCGACGGCGTAGCGTGAGATCTTGAGGCCGCCGATGCCCTCACCGGCGGCCTCCCCCTGCCCGCTCAGTATTCCTGCACCAGCTTGAACTCGCGCAGCAGGCCACCGATCTGGGTCTTGTCCAGCTTGTTCATCAGCAGATTGCGCAGGAACGCAGGCCCGGGAACATCCAGTTCCTTGCCATCGCGCAGGCGGCCGGTGGCGGCCAGCAGCGAGCGCACGTCATACGTGGAATTGAACACCTCCGGCACGCCGCGCTCGATCCCCAGCAGGGTGTACACCGCTTCCATCGGCGTGCGCACCGAATACTCGGTGGTGAAGATGCAGTCGCGCTGCTTCGATTCGGCAAACTGGCCGATGAAGGCGAAGTTCACCGCGCCGTCCGGCACCACGTCCGGGCGGTCACCGGCCTGGCGTGGCATGAAGAACGCCGTGATGTACGGCATCATCACCGGCACCGTCTTCGCACCGGTCGCAGCCAGCGCATCAATCTCTTCCACCGGCACGCCCAGGTGGTACAGCCACTCGCGGGTGATCTCCTCGCCGGTGCACTCCTGCATCGGCTTTTTCACGTAGTCGCCCGGCGTATCCACAAACAGCGAGTACACCCAGACCACGATCTGGTCCCTGGGCTGGTTCTTGAAATGCGGCTGGCGGTTCACCGTCCAGCTCATCAGCCAGCGCGAGTCGCGCACGCTGACGATGCCGCCGGTCACTACCTTGCCACTGAACGGGTCGCGCTTGGCGATCTTCTGGATGTAAGCCGGAATGCGCGCATCCAGCGTCGTCACTGTCGCCGATTCCCACTTGGTCTGCGGGATATGCGCGCCGAACACATCCGGGCGGCCAAAGGCCTCGTCCTTCGCGGCGATGCGGCGCCACAGGTCCCAGGCCGGCGCCGGTCCTTCGTTCAAACGCGCCGCGGTGTGGTGATCGCCATTATCCGAGTTTTCGGTCAGCGAACCGATCGTCATGAAAACAAGATCATCGGCGCCCAGATCCACGCCATCGGCTACACCATCACGCATCCAGTGGATACGCGTGGCCTGCTTGCAGCCCGGCTGTAGATCGAAGTCGACGTCGGTCACCTCGGTGCCGTACTGGAACACCACGCCCTGGTCCTGCAACCACTTCACCAGCGGCAGCACCAGCGATTCATACTGGTTGTACCGGGTGAACTTCAACGCCGAGAAATCCGGCAGGCCGCCGATGTGGTGGATGAAGCGATGCAGGTACAGCTTCATCTCCAGCGCCGAATGCCATTCCTCGAACGCGAACATGGTGCGCCAGTACAGCCAGAAGTTGCTGTCCAGGAAGTCGCGGCCCAGCACCTCGTCGATCCGCTTGTTCTCCATCTCCTTCCGGGTGGCCAGGAACAGCGCGATGATGTCCTTCTGGGCCTGCTCGGTCAGCGTGAACAGGCCATCAGTGTGCGCATCTTCGCCGCGATTGATGGTGGCACGCTGCAGCGAATAGTTCGGGTCGTCCTTGTTCAACCAGTAGAACTCGTCCAGCACGCTGGCATCTTCAATCTCCAGCGACGGAATTGAGCGGAACAGGTCCCACAGGCACTCGAAGTGGTCTTCCATCTCGCGGCCGCCGCGGATCACGAAGCCCTTCTCCGGCACCTTCAGGCCATCCAGCGCGCCGCCAGGAATCTGCTGCTGTTCAAGGATGGTGATGCGTTCACCGGCCATGCGCCCGTCGCGCACCAGGAACGCGGCGCCGGCCAGCGAGGCCAGGCCCGAGCCCACAAACCAGGCGCGCTTGCCATCCACACCGGCCGGCTTGCGCGGGCGCGCGAAAGCTTCGTAGTTGCCACTGCTGTAATACATGCGTTGCACCTTCCTGGAGGGGTCATCAGGAACCGGCAGCGGAATGACACAGCCATCCGATGCAGGTCATGACCCTACTCTAGCGCCGATCCGATGTATCGTTTCCTGCGCGCAGGCTGCGACGGAATGACGCAGCCGCGTCAGAGCGTCCTTCCCAACAGCATGCCTGGCCAGCCGTCCACGTTGAACGGCGCGATGCGCGTATACCCGCAGGATTCATAGAAGCGCACCAGGTCGCCGCTGCCTCCGGCGTAGCAGTCCACACGCAGATGGTCGACACCGGCAGCGCGCGCCTGCTCGTCGGCAAACGCCATCAGTCGGCGGCCGATGCCACGCACGCGCACATCACGCGAGGCCACCAGAACCCGCACATACAGCTCCGGCCCGGTGGGCGCCGGCACATAGGGCATCGACTCGCCCAGTGCCAGGAACGCCCGCACGTCGCCCTGCTCGTTCTGCGCCACCCATGCGCCTGGCAGTGCACACGCCTCGGTGACCTGGGCAATCCGGCGCGGCATCGTCGACCACGGTTCGCTGCCCCATTGCTGCACATTGCCGATCGACACGAACCACTCGATCACCTCGTCAAAGAGCCCCAACACTGCAGGGGCATCGGCCGCGCTGGCGCGGCGGATGTTCAAGGCGTCCTTTCCGGTTTCAGTCATGCGTTCCGCTCCTGTCATACCACGCTCCCCAACCCTGGAAAACAGGGGGAGCATCGGCCGGTTCAACCAGTCTAGCGCGTACCCCAGCGTGGCCACCTGTACCGGACCAAAGCAGTCGGAAGTCCATGTGACTTCCAGCGCGCCGCCAGGAATCTGCTGCTGTTCCCAGTGTCGCAGGTGCGTACAGACTCGATGCTTCATCAACCGCGTGGAGCATCCCCTCCGGCAATGAACCAGCGCTGGAACCCCTCGATCGCATCCGGCATCAGGGCGCGGGCGCGTTCACGCACCAGCACTTCGGCGTCGCGCATCGCGCTGATCGCATCCGGCCGCGCGCACAACGCCATCGCCACATCCGACGCGTCCAGCATCGCCAGGTTCACGCCCACGCCCACCGGAGGCATCAGATGCGCCGCATCGCCGATCAAGGTCACGCCATCGCGCGGGGTCCAGCAAAAATCCGCTGGCAGGCTGTAGATCGGCCGCCGCACGAAGTCCGTGCAGGCCTCCAGCAGGCGCCGAAGGTTCGTGGCCCACCCGGTATAGCAGCCTGTCACCAGCGTCCGTATGCCGTGCTGCGCGATCTGCGCATCAAGCCACTCGGAAGAGCGCTTCAGCGCCGCATACACGCAGAGCCGATCGCGGCTGTTGCGTTGCACGAACAAGGCCTCCTCGCCGCCAAAGCAGAACAGGCTGCCCTGCCCGACCATCGCTGCGATGTCCGCAGCAGGCTGTGCGATCCAACCTTCGAAGAAGGTAATGCCGGTGGGCACCGGCTGGCACGTACTCAAGGCCGCGCGCACTTTCGACCACGCACCATCGGCACCGATCACGATGTCCGCCTCGCGCTGCACGCCGTTGGCGAATCGCAGGCCGTGCCCGTTCGCCTGTGCAGATACCAGCGCGGTCAGGCTGTGGCCCCACTGCACCGTGTCCGCCGGCAGCGCGTCCAGCAGCAGCTGGCGCAGGTCGCCGCGGTCGATCTCCGGCTTGTCCTTGCTCCCTTCCGGCCCGAACCCGCCGGTGGTGATCTCCCCGGACCACGGGTCGCCCATCCGCGCCTCCTGCCCCTCATGCCGTGCGACCGCACGGAAGGCCTCCAGCAGGCCCGCGCGCTGCAGCGCCACCTGCCCGGAATCGTCGTGCAGATCCAGCGTGCCGCCCTGTGTGCGCTGCTGCCCGGATGCTTCGCCCTCGTACACGCTCACGGGGTGACCGCCGCGATGCAGGATGAGCGCAGCGGTGAGGCCAGCGGGGCCTGCGCCGATGACGGCAATACGAGGAGGGTGCTGCATGGCGCGATCCAGGTGAGTTGATACGTCAACCGTATGCCGCAAGGGTTGACATGTCAACCATTGCCCGGCAACGTTCGGCCATGACCTCCCCCAGCATCACACCCGACGAATGGGCCACCTGGCGCGGCTTCCGGCGCATGGCAGAAATCACCTCCGGCCGCATCGTCCAGGACATCACCCGTAGCACCGGGCTCTCAAGGGCCGACTTCATCGTGCTGATGGAGCTGAACCAGTCCAAGGATCGCTGCCGCCGCCAGCGCGAACTGCTGGACTACCTGGAATGGGACAAGACGCGCCTCTCGCACCAGCTGACCCGCATGGCGGGCCGTGGCCTGATCGAACGCGATACCGACAGCGAAAACGTCGTAGTGATCCGCATGACCACAGAAGGTCACGCGCAGCTGCGCGCGGCACGGCCGGTACACGCCGCCGGTGTCCGCCGGTATTTTCTCGACCATCTCTCCGCGGATGATCGTGCCGCACTGCAGCGGATCACCGACAAACTGCATGCCGCCCTTCAGGACGGCGAGAACTGAAGCATCGCCCCGGTAGTGCCGGCCGCTGGCCGGCAACTGCACGTACCCAACGCCACCGGGATGCCGGCCAGCGGCCGGCACTACCACGCCCGGGCGTTCGTGGCGGCGTTTGACATGCAGGCATTTACCTGCAGATAGTCCACTCAAGGGCGGCGCCTGCCAGCCCATCGCGAGGAAACTGCAATGGTGGATATCGCACACAGGGTCGGCATCAAGGCCCCCGCAAGCCAGGTGTACCAGGCGCTGGCCACCCCCGAAGGCGTGGCCGCCTGGTGGGCCGAAGACGCGCACGGCGACCGCGAAGCCGGCGGCACGGTCAAGGTCCGTTTCACCAACAACGGCCAGGAAATCGGCGCCATGGAGATGAAGCTTGAGCAGCTTGTTCCAGGCGAGCTCGTGCTGTGGCGGTTCCACGCCGGCCCCGCCGAATGGATCGGCACCCACGCGCGCTTCGCGCTGAAGCAGGAAGGCGACTACTGCATCGTCCTGTTCACCCATGAAGGCTGGAAAGAGCGCGTCGAGTTCACCTCCCACTGCAGCACCAAGTGGGCGGTGTTCCTGATGAGCCTGAAGGCACTGCTGGAAACCGGCAAGGGCCAGCCCAACCCACACGACGTCAGGATCGACAACTGGAATTGAAGACCTCCCCATGGCGGTAGACCACCTGCGCGACGCAGACAAGGTGTTCAAGGCACTGGCCGATCCCACGCGCCGCACGCTGCTGGATCTGCTCTGCAAGGACAACGGGCAGACGCTGGGCCAGCTGTGCGAACACCTGGACATGGCCCGGCAATCGGTCACCCAGCACCTGGGCCTGCTGGAAGACGCCAACCTGATCAGCACCGTGCGCCGTGGCCGCGAGAAGCTGCACTTCATCAACCCGGTGCCCCTGCATGAAGTCTACGAACGCTGGGTACGCAAGTTCGGGCAGCAGCGCCTGAGCCTGCTGCATGACCTGAAACGCGAACTGGAAGGAGAATGACGATGTCCGCAGAGTCAACCCGCTTCATCCACGTGATCTACATCGCGTCCACGCCACAGAAGGTGTTCGAGGCCATCACCCGCCCCGAGATCGCCAGTCGCTACTGGGGCCACGAGAACGTCTCGGACTGGAAACCGGGCTCGCGCTGGCAGCACGTGCGTGCAAATGAAACGCGCTCGGTCGAGCTGGTCGGCGAAGTGGTGGAAAGCACCCCGCCCTCGCGCCTGGTCATCACCTGGGCAGCCGCCTCGCAGGCCGACAATCCCGCTGCCTACAGCCGCGTCACCTTCGACATCGTGCCCTACCAGGACATGGTGCGGCTGACGGTTACCCATGAGGAACTGGAACCCGGCAGCGGCATGGATACCGGCATCCGCCAGGGCTGGCCGATCGTGCTGTCCAGCCTGAAGTCGCTGCTGGAGACGGGCAAGGGGCTGGATGTGTTTGCGAAGCCGAACTGAGTCGTGCCGCAATCGGCGGCGGAGCGCCACCCGCCGCCAGCGCTCCCTGGCCGGTCAATCGCTCAATCTGCGCGAACGCCCATAACTGCCACGCACATCCTGCTTGATCCAATCCGCCAGCAGGCGCAGGTAGCCGTCGGTGATCCGCGTCGACACGCGATTTCCCTCGGCATCGGTGCGGAACTCGACCATGCCGTGGTCGGTATCCGGGAACAGGTAGGTGTTGATCGGTTGCCCCGACGCGCGCAGGCGCGACAGGATCGAACGCGTGGCGGCAATCGGCGCGGCGCGGTCCTGCTCGGCCAGCACCCACAGCAACGGCACCTTCAGGCGGCGCAGCGCGGCCTCGGCGTCGTAGTTCCAGATCAGTTCCAGGTTGTCGAATCGCGCGCGACCGATCCGGCGCAGGTCAGCGTCACTCATGCGCAGCATGTCGCCGCTGTACTCGCCGTTGATCGTCTTTGCCCACGGCGCGGCACCGATCTGGCTACGCACCCTGGCCAGCGCCTCGAACCCTTCATTGAAATGCGTGCGCATCAACTGCGCGGTCGCGTCTGAAAGCTGGCCGACCTGCTTCATCGCCGTTGCATCCAGCTGCATGCGGCGTGCCTCGTCGAACAGCTGCTCGCGGTCCTCCTCGATGGGCGACACCATCAGCCCGAAACCGATCGCCACGAAATCCGCCTGCGAGCGCGTCGCCGCAAGCGGTGCGATCCACCCGCCCTGGCTGCCACCGAAGTAGCCGGCGCGGCCGAACCGGCCTCTCGCCAGTTCGCGCGCCTTGGCAAGCGCCGCCGCCGCATCGTCGGCCAGCAGTTCGAAGTTCTGCGTGTACTCCCCTTCCGAGTCGCCGGTCCCACGCTTCTGGTAAGCGAAGACCGAAATCCCCTGCGCCACCAGCATGCGCTGGTAGATCGCCGCCACCGCCATCGTGCGTTCCGAGCCGTGCACCAGCACCACCAGCGGCCGTTTGGGGTCGGCCGGACCGGCTGGTTCGATCAGCTGCCCGGCCAGTTTTGTTCCGGCACTGCTGAAGGTCGTCTCGGTATCGCGGGTCGGCAGTCGCTGCCAGCGCTGCGTCGCTCCCGCAGGCGACCTGAAGCTGACCACATCGTCGCTGCAGCTCACCGGCGCGCTGGCATCACCGGTGGCGCCACGTCGCCCGTCCAGCATCAGATAGCGCTGGCCTGTGGCCGGCGCCGCAGCGGGTGCGCCCAGCACCACGATGTTGCCTTGCCCGTCACCGTAGGCACTGACCGTGCACAGCTCGGCGGCTGCAACCGGCAGGCCAGAACACGCCAGCACCGCGCTCAACAACGGACGACTCCTCCACCCTGCCATGCCCTTCCCCGGTATCGTGAACCCGCCTCGTGCGGGCGCCCGGCGCAGCCTAGCGCGTTCGCTTGCCAGATTCATGCTGCATCTGCTTACTGTCGGCCTCTCCCATGGCCATACTGGGCGGACGATACGAACTTCAGAGCGCACGATGCACACACATGTAGAACAGATCGGCAGCACCCGCGTCCTGCGCAGCGCCGATACAGGCCCGCTGCTGGATGGCAACGCCTTGCGCGACCTGGTCGGCGATGCCCTTGGGCACCAGGCCGAGTGGATCGCCGTGCCGGTGCAGCGCCTTTCGGCAGACTTCTTCGAGCTGCGCTCCGGCATGGCCGGGCAATGGCTGCAAATGCTGGTGAACTACCGCCTGCACTTCGCCGTCCTGGGCGATGTCAGCGGCTACCGCGCACAGAGCGAATCGCTGGACGCGTGGATCACCGAATGCAACCGCGGCCGCGACGGCTGCTTCGTGGCCGACTGGGGCGCCCTGCTGCCGCGCCTTTCGGCCCCCGCCAGCGCCGGCTGAACGCCGCCCCCACGCTCACCCTCGCCAAACCTGGTTCCGACTGCACTCCGACGCCGCCCGCCACAGCATCACCCGCGGGCTCCCCAGGCGACGTTCGATGCGCGTTTCAGACGCAGATTCCCTGCACAGCAAAGTGGCGGCGGTCACCCTCGGTTTCTGGGTGATGAAGATCGCCGCCACCACCCTCGGCGAGACTGCGGGTGACCTGCTGTCGATGACGCTCAACCTCGGCTACGTGGCCAGCTCGGCCATCCTGCTGGCGATCTTTGCCGGCCTGCTGGGCATGCAGGTGTCGGCGCGGCGCTTCCATCCGGTGCTGTTCTGGTCGGTGGTGCTGGCCACCAGCACCGCCGGCACGACCCTGTCGGACCTGATCGACCGCACGCTCGGCCTGGGCTACGCCACCGGCGCCAGTCTGCTGGCCGGCTGCCTGGCGCTGGTGCTGCTGGCCTGGCGCATGTCGGAAAAGTCGATCTCGGTCAGCAACATCGCATCGCGCCGCGCCGAAGGCTTCTACTGGACCGCCGTGCTGTTCTCCAACACCCTCGGCACCGCGCTGGGTGATTTCCTCGCCGACGATTCCGGACTGGGCTTCACCGGCGGCGCACTGCTGATCGGCAGCCTCATCGCGCTCACCGCACTGGCCAGCCGCATCAAGGGCATCAACCGGGTCATCCCGTTCTGGATCGCCTTCGTACTCACCCGCCCGTTTGGCGCCACTTTCGGCGACTTGCTCACCAAGCCGCTGGAAAAGGGCGGCTTGGGCTTCGGCACGGTAGGCTCGTCGCTGGTGCTGTTCACCATTCTCGCCACGCTGGTGGCATTGCCCATGCTGCAGCGTAAAGCACAGCCAGCCAGCTAGCGCGCCGTCCAGCCCCCATCCACCGGCAGCGCCGTGCCGGTAATCTGCGCCGCCGCGTCCGAGGCCAGGAACACCACCATTTGTCCCAGCTGCTCAGGCGTCACGAACTGTAACGACGGCTGCTTCTCAGCCAGCAGCGCACGCGCGGCGGACTCCTGATCCGTGCCTTCGCGCTCGGCCAACGCGGTGATCTGCTGCTCGACCAGCGCCGTCCGCACCCAGCCCGGGCAGATCGCATTGGCGGTAATGCCGGTGCCCGCATTCTCCAGCGCGGTCACCTTGGTGAACCCCACCACGCCATGCTTGGCCGCCACGTAGGCCGACTTGTTCACCGAGCCCACCAGCCCGTGCACCGACGCAATGTTGATGATGCGGCCGGCGCCCTGCTGCTTCATGTGGGGCAAGGCCGCCGCCGTTGCATGGAACACCGCAGAGAGATTCAGCGCCAGGATCGCGTCCCACTTCTCGACGGGGAATTCCTCGATCGACGCCGTGTGCTGGATGCCGGCGTTGTTTAACAAGATGTCGATGCGGCCCATCGTCGCGACGGCGTGGTCGATCATGCCGCGCACTGCCTCGCCACGGGAAAGATCGGCACCGTCATGCGCCACCCGTACGCCGAACTCGGTTTCCAACCGGGAACGAATGCGCTCGATCTCCGCCGCATCGCCGAAGCCGTTCAGCACGATATCGGCGCCTTGCCGGGCCAAGGCGGTGGCAATGCCAAGACCGATGCCGCTGGTGGAGCCGGTGACTACTGCAACCTTTCCACTGAGCATGCGCGAGCTTCCATTGGGCACAGGCGGCCAGTGTAGCGTCACCGGCTCGCCGCTTTAACTGAAACCCTCAGGTCGGCCCACAGCTAGAAGCGGATGCCTGCCCGATCAACGGTCGCCAACGGATTGGCTTTCCGCACCGCCTCCAGGAACAGCAGGAAATCGCGGTTGAACAGGGTCAGGTTGTTGGTGAATGTCACGCACTTTCTGCCCGATGCTTTGCTGAAGCACACCTGCCACACATAGCGCCCGTAGATCTTGTCGGAGGTGCGAGTGACTGAGGTGATCTGCGAAAGCGGAACCGCCGTGGGCACCGGCCCACGCCGTAGGTAAAAGGACGCCGCATCAAAGAGGTAGTGCTCCCGATCCTCTTTCCCATCCACCATCACCAGGGTCATGGATGTTCCGGAGATCCGGCGAGGAGGTTTCAAACGCAGCCCTGATCCCAATGCAGAACGCGCGGTCGCTGACATTCGCCGAAGGATGAGCCAAAGGATCACCAACGGAAGCGCCGCAACGACAATGAAGCCTGCAGTCTTCAAAACAGTTTCCAGCGTGCTGGGCACACAGATCTCCAGGATGAACTTTCAGGCGATACCCAAGTAGATCCACGTCACGCGTGGATGGCTCTCCCCCAACGCCCTTTCACTTCCAGTGATCCGGCCCCAGGAACGGCAGGCTCAACACAAACACCGGAACCGCCACAGGGATCAACGCCGCGCCGAGCACCTTGCCCGCCGCCGAACCCACACCCGGCTTGTCCTCCCTCTCCGGCAGGATCCGCTGCGCCCGCGCATTGATCGGCTGTGCCAGCTTCCCCTTCTCCGCCAGCGCCGCAGCATCCGGCAACTGCACCCGCTCGCCTTCGCCCTCGAACAGCGCGCTGTAATAGCTGCCGCCCTTCCTTGAAAGATTGCAGGCGCGGTCAAACGCCAGCGCATATCGGGTCCGGTCCATCGGCAGGTAGTAGCGCGCCCGCTCCTCCACGGCCTTGGCCTCACGCGGGACGACCTCAATCCGCTCCAGCTTGAACTGCGCGGCCTGTTGCGCCGTCACCTGCTCCGGCCGCAGCAGCAGCGCATAGCTGCCGTGCACCTTGGCCTTGTTGGCCGGGTCGCGCCAGTCTTCATGGAAGTACATCTGCGCGCAGGCCACCGCCTCGCGCAGCGGGCTATCCATC
The DNA here is from genome assembly GCF_059372445.1 of Stenotrophomonas sp. YJH_SMC_127. NCBI lineage: Bacteria > Pseudomonadati > Pseudomonadota > Gammaproteobacteria > Lysobacterales > Lysobacteraceae > Stenotrophomonas > Stenotrophomonas sp. YJH_SMC_127. The sequence goes on from NZ_JCAFVO010000005.1 coordinate 86,086, forward strand.
AGCGCGCGGTACTCGCGGAACGGCGCGGCATTGAAGCGCATCGGCTCGTCATAGCGCGGCAACAGGTACAGCTGGCCGTCGTCGGCCACGAACGCACTGGTGATCTCGCGGCTTGAGGCGTGCTCCTCCGGGCCACTGGCACAGCCGGACAGCAGACCAAGGCACAGGGCGGAGAAGGTGAAGAGGATGGACGTTCGCATGTCGTGTTGGTGGGCTTCCCTGGGAAAACGGCCCCGGCCGGAAGGACGAGGCCAGCCCATCATGGTGCCATGCCAGCCTTGCCCTGCCCAATCAAACTGCTGGAGATCGAGCGGGTTCAAGCCGCTGGCGCTGGTCGGCGTGATATATTGAGTGCGCTTGGACATGCATGTTCAGTGACGTTCCTGGATCAGTCTGGAACGAGCGCCACAGGCATATCCCCGTTCGGCCTTTCCGTAGCGCGTTGGGATTATCCAATCACCAGCGCGCCAGATTGCTCCTTGGTTCGCGAGATGAGCCAGTGGCTGGGGCCATGCGTCTTGGGCAAAGGCCAGAGCAGCCACTCGGCACGCCTTTGAAGAATCGCCGCGATATATACCGCATTTCAAGCGTGCCGATTACGGCATCTGCCGGGCGGCATCGCCGTGAGGCGATGCCCATCTCAGTTTCAATTCTGGTTGGTGGTGCCCGTATTGTGTTGTTACGGCGCGGTGCACCGTTCCGCTGCAACAGCGCCTGATGGACTCAAAAGGCACTCTGGCGTTCCGCATTGGCGGGGTTGCAGGCCATCACTCTTTCGCCCTGGACCGACGCCGGCAGCATCGCGATTGCTGCCATATCTGTCGCAATCACCAAGCACTTTGCCCCGCTACTGGGGAACCGATGAAGAAGAAAGCCCACTCTTGAGAGGAGAACGCGTTAATGAACGCTGATGATGTGGAGTCGAAACCGATGATGGGCCCGCATGCGAAGCGGTGCACAGATGGATCGAGTGCATCCAGACGCACCATCTACGTAGATCTTGATGGCGTGATGGCCGACTTCGACGCGGCATTTCCCGCCCTGTTTGGCCTGGACCACCGCGTGCTCGCCGACGATGAAATGTGGGGGCACATCAACAACCACCCGTCATTCTTCCGCGACCTTCCGCCGATGCAAGGTGCAGTGGAGTTCTTCCACAGCATCCACCACTTGAATCCGGTGATTCTCACCGCCTGCCCGAAATCGAACTATCCACTCGCAGCGATGCAGAAGCGGCAATGGGTTCGCGAACACCTGTCAGCAACCTGCCTGGTGTTGCCTGTGCTTGGCGGCAGGCACAAGCCACTCTTCATGCACCAACCGGGCGATGTTCTGATCGACGATTTCGAAGCGAATTGTGATGCCTGGACGGCGGCCGGAGGCGTGGCGATCAGGCACGCCGGCGATTGGACCGCGACGCGTCACGCGCTTTCCCAGATTGAAGAACTGTCAGGAGCAGCGCTGGCGAAGGGCTGACGCCCTCTCTGCCGACCACGTTGGCACTTCCATAGACAGGCCGAGGCGCTGGCCCCTCGGCCCCCAAGGCTGGCAGCCTGCTTTGCAGAACCCGCCCTACTTCAACCGCTCCACCAACCGCTGCCCCACCTCCAGCGCAGAAGCCGGGTTCTGCCCGGTAATCAACTCACGGTCCACCACCACATGCCCCGTCCACGGCGTGGCATTGCTGCTGAACCGCGCACCCGCCCGCTGCAACGCCGTCTGCGGGTAGAACCTCATCTCACCGCCACCCAGCATCGGCTTGGCCTGTTCTTCTTCCTGGTTGCTGATCACCGTCATCTGGTAGCCGCTGTAGATCCACTTCGGCGTGGCCGGCATCGCACCGGCCTCCAGCTTTGCCACGAAACCCGCAGCATCCGGCAGCGTGGACAGCAGCGCGATCGGCCCGTGGCAGACCAGCGCGGTGGTCTTGTTGCGCTGGTGGAAGTCGGCCAGCAGCCGGCCCAGCGCCGGGTTCTTCAGCAGGTCCTGCATCGGCGCGTGGCCACCGGGAATGTAGACCGCATCGAAACGCGCGTAGCCCTGCTGCTCGACGCGCGCCAGGCTGACCACCGGCGAGGCCGTCGGCGAGGTCAGCGCCAATTTCTCCAGTAGGTCCTTGTGCAGTTTCAGCTGCGCGGCATCGTTGCCGAAGTACGCCGGCGTCACCGAGGACGCATCCACCGTCGGCGCCCGCCCCTGCGGCGTGGCGAAGGTCACCTCGTGGCCCGCGTCCAACAGCAGCTTGACCGGCTGCATCAGCTCGTTGAGATAGAAGCCGGTGGACAGCACCTTGCCGTCCTTCAGGTCCAGGTGGTTTTCGTCGGACAGCACCACCAGCACGTTGGCGGCGTAGGCGCCGCTGGCGGCCAGAGTCAGGGCCAGCGCTGCGGCCAGCCGGGTCATCAGGTTCATGGGATAGCTCCTATCGGGGAATGGCCGCCACTTTATTCATCGCCCCAGCGGCGATAAATTGGCCGCATCGAAAAACATCTGTTCCCCGGAGAGCCAAATGAGCCGCAAGTTCGACTACCTGGGCGATGTGGAGGTGTTCCTGGCGGTGGTCGAGCACGGCTCGTTCACGGCCGGCGCGGTGGCGCTGTCCACCACGCCCTCGGTGCTGAGCCGCGCGGTCACCCGCCTGGAAGCGCGGCTGGGCCGGCAGCTGCTGCAGCGGACCACCCGCCGCGTGGGCCTGACCGACGCCGGGCGGCTCTATCTGGAACAGGTGCGCACCGCCTTCGGCCTGCTGGACGACGCCGAGCGCGACGTACTGGCCCAGGACGGTGCGCTGGCCGGCCGCGTGCGCCTGAGCGTGCCCACCACCTATGGCCACTACCGGCTGCCGCCCGTGCTGGCGCGCTTTGCGCAGCAGTACCCGCAGGTGCAGGTGGAACTGAACATCACCAACCGCAACGTGGACCTGGTGGCCGAAGGCTTCGACCTGGCCATCCGCCTGGGCCAGCTGCCGGACAGCGGGCTGGTGGGGCGAAAGCTGGAAGACGCCCCGCTGCTGCTCGTGGCCGCGCCGGAGTACCTGCAGCGCCGCGGCACGCCGCAGACGCTGGACGACCTGCAACAGCACCTGTGCCTGCCGTTCGTGATGCCGCGCACCGGGCGGCTGGCGCCGTGGATCTTCCGCGACAACGGGCGCGACGTGGACTGGCTGCCGCGTTCGTCCATCGAGACCTCCGACGATGTGCTGGGCGTGGTGTCGCTGGCCGAACAGGGCATCGGCATCTGCCAGAGCTATGCGTTCATCGTGCGCGAGCGGTTGCTGCGCGGGGAGCTGGTGGAAGTGCTGCCTCAGCTGCGGGGGCGGTCGCGGCCGTTCTCGGTGATCTATGCGCCGCATCGGCGGCAGTCGGCGGCGGCACGGGCGATGATTGAGTTGCTGGTGGGCAATGCGACTGAGGATCGTGTTGGTTGAAGTTGGGAGGCTCGTTGGCGGTGTCGGGTTTGAACCGCTTTTCGGGATGTGCGGCTGATCGTGTGCCGTTGCTTGGCGAGGCAGACTAAGAACTTTTGCAAAGAAGGCTGTCGCGCTATTCGCTTGTGGCATGGGCGATTGCGCCACTTTGATTCGCCATCAGCAGAGCAGCTGCGCGAATACGTCTGCTGGCGTCGCGTGCTGCACGAATGGTGCGTGCAACAATAGTTCTTCGCTCTCGGATTCCGCGATTCCTTCGCGAATTCCTATTGGCATTCAGAGCGACGGCGTAAACACCATGACGCGCCACCGATACCGGGTGGCCGGGCGTGCAAACCCGAGACGCAGAGTGAATACGCTTGCCAGTCGGCACCGTCCTTGAGGCGGTGCCGACTGGCAATCCGTCGGCCTATATGGCGGACGGTGCGTGGGGGTCTTCGGGCCCGCCGGTCACTCCTCTGCGTCCCGGTTTGCAACCCGCACCGTCCGCCACCCTCTTCGCGGTGGCGCTGTTAAGCACAGCCACGGAAGCCGACGCCATGAACGAATCCGACACTTTCTCTTCGTACAGCGTTGTTGAGCCCATCAATGACGACACTCCCCTGCCCGACCTGAACTCCTTGCTCGGCATCCTCAAGCGCATGCGTGGCTGCGAGGGGGCTGATGGGCACCCGTGGCCAGAAACCGATGTATCACCTGGCCGCCGTGTGAGCCTGGCAAGGAGCGAGCGCGCGATGGTGGGGGCGCTGACAGTGCTGGAGCTGCTACACGCGGCAGACCGCTGCCGGGTAGCAGCGGAGCCGGAGCGGCATTTGGATGAGGGGGTGGTTGATGGATTGTTTCTGGCTTGCCGGGGGTTGGTTGAGTGGGCTTGTCACGAGGTGAGACCGGAGTGATGAGTCCAAGCGAGCACCCGAGCAGCAGGTTTGATCGAGCGAAGTATCGGCCAACGTCCGCTTCCGGCCAGAAGCGGACATCTTCGAATTCCATAGTTGAGTCGTGCCGTGAAAGGGAGGTTGGACGCCATCCTGCCACCACCCGGAGTTGCCTTGTCACCTGAGGATATCCCGCCCGTCTGAAGCTAGGTGACGGGCGTGATGGTAATGTTGGCTGAAATCAGTAGAGGGGGCGGCTATGGGGAACTACGTTATCTATCGCGACTTCATGGCCCACGCCGCTGTCGTGCAGGCTTTAGGCGCGCTCTTCCGGCGCCTTGACGCAGGGCAATTGATGGAGGAAGAGGTTATGCCGCTGATTGTGTTCACGGCCTTCAGTATCGAAGCGTATGTGAACAGCTTGGGATCCGAGGGGACTGATTGGAATGAGCGAGCTGGGTGGCGGGCCAAGATCGAGAAGCTGCATTCGATGGCCGGTCAGACCTGTGCCTGGGATAAGGAACCTCTGGATTTTGCGGTCGAGGTGTTCACCATCCGGAACCAGCTGGCGCACGGTAAGCCAGAGCGTGTCGAGATGGCGTTCACCGCTCCCCCTGAAGAGGCGGCGGAATACCTCTCTCATGCAGACCTGAGCCCAGAGTGGTTCGCGCCTTGCCTGAGCCTGGAGTGGGCGCGAGCTGCAAAGGAGCGATTCTTGCCGCTCACCAGCCATCTCGGGGCGCTGTTCGGACAGATCCCGGCCCATATCGCTCATGCGTCTATGACCCAGTTTGATAGGTCGCGCTCGGATCCGGATGCACCGACGACTTTCATCTTCGAGATGAATATTCCCCGCTCAATCTTGTACTGAGCCAGGCGATGTCCCGAGCGGAGTGACGGAGGCGTTAGGGATGCCCTGAACAGTTCGCCCGGACCTCTATTTTCACGAATCGCGGCACCGAGCACCGCGGCGTGCGAGGAAATTGATACCTGAAAAGTGGTTTTTAGGTTCCTTTTCGGAACCTCCAGGCGGATTTACCCATGGGCCGGCATCAGCTGCCGGCGTGCCATCCACAGATAACACAGGGCAAACAGGGTCAGCACCTGAGCGGCGTTCTTCGCCAAGCCGCGATAGCGAACCTTGGTATATCCAAACTGGCGCTTGATGACTCTGAAGGGGTGCTCGACCTTCGCGCGCAGGCTGGCTTTCGAGGTTTCCCAGCGCTCCTGGTAACGCCGCTCCCTCGCGTTCTTGATTGCCTTCACTTTGCCGCGCTTCTTTGCAATCAGGAACGCGGCTTTACAGTCCTTCAGTTCGGGTCACGAGTCTGCGCCTGTTTAGCCGCTGTCGCCGAGGATGCACGCCTCCTTGCCGCGTATAAGCGCGTGGGTGACCGTTACGTCGCCGACGTTGGCCGCCGTGCACTCCGCATGGTGAACCAGTCCGGCAAACTCATCGACCCCGATATGCGCCTTCATGCCAAAGTACCACTGGTTGCCTTTCCGGGTTTGATGCATCTCCGGATCGCGCGACTTGTCCGCGTTCTTTGTTGAACTTGGCGCGTGAATGATGGTGGCGTCCACGATCGTTCCCGCACGCAGGCTCATGCCTTTGCGCTGCAAATGAGCGTTCACGGCGCTAAGCATTTCTGACGCCAGCCCATGTGTCTCAAGCAGTCTGCGGAAGTTGAGGATCGTGGTCTCATCAGGAACACGGTCCAAGCCGTTGATCCCGGCGAAACGGCGCATTACCGCCGTGTCATACAGTGCCTCCTCCATGGACGGATCGCTGAGCGCGTACCACTGTTGCAGGAAATGTACACGCAGCATTGTCGCCAAAGGGTACGGCTGGCAGCCGCGACGACCCGTCTGCGGGTAGTACGGCTCGATCAGTGCCAGCAGGCGCTTCCACGGCACGACCCTAGTCCATCTCAGCAAGAAACCGCTCACGCCGGGTTTGCTTGCGCTGGCCCAAGCCCTCCACGTCACCGAACGTCAGTGCATGATCGACCGTCACTCTTCATTTCATGGCCTGCTAGGCTGCCGGCCAGCGGCCGACACTACCATGAAATTTTCCTCATATTTGTTCAGAGCATCCTTACCGATCCTGCACTCCCTTTGCAGACATTGAAGATACTTAGGGAGAGGGTCGAAGAGGCGCAAAAGATCATCGCCTCTATTGACGCTGATAGCTGCAATGACGCCGGGAGGGAGGTCTGAGACGAGTGCATCAACGAACTATGATGAGGTCGGCAAGCTCTCTGCGAGGAGGCTGCGTCAGGTTCTAGCCGAAATGGTGACCTGCGATGCCGTTCTGACCGTAGCTAATCTTTGCCAGACTGCAGGCATATCCCGTACTGCGCTATATCGGTACCACTCTGGCGTCCTACGTGAGTTGAAAAAGGCCCAGAGGCGACGCGGGTCATCGGCTATAGGCGGAAGCCAGCGACTCTCCCGATTGCGGCCTGAGAACGACGTTCTCAAGGCACAGTTGATGGAGGTTGCGGCATTAGTAGATCACTACTTTGCAACGTGGCAGAAGGCATCTGTGTTGATTAAGCAACAGGAGGATGAGTTGTCTAGTCTCCGGAAGCAGGTTCGTCTACAGTTGGCTTCAATCAGTAGATGACCTAGCAGCATCGGTAGGAGGCGCCCAGTGGACGTTGGCGACGCTCAGCACGAACGCTTATCGGGGAAATTCAGGTATGAGCAGACCGTAAAATACGAGGTTGCTAGAGACTTGCTCAATGCGAAGCGAGCGGCGCTCGCCGCTTCGTTAGGATTGGAGAGGCGTAAAGCCGAGCTTGATGTTCGTACGATCGAGGGCATTCAGCTAGAAATGCGGAGAGTCGCTTACTGCGTTCGGAGCCTTGATATCGCGGATGAATCTGGACTAGATGCGGTGATCTCGTTCTATCGGCGTCAGGGAATTGACGCTTCAGGGGAGCGATTGCTGGCTGTTCATGATGTCTATAGCCCACGATCCTTGGCCCGTGCGTCTCTTCTCTCAGCCAGACGACGGCATAGCTTGTGATTTGCTTTTTGGGGATCTAGTATTCGGGCTCTGGGTGGAAAAGTGACGACTCTATCGGCTGTGCTGGATGAGTCGAGGCGAATATTTTGAAGGGGATTGTAGGGGCGTATGGATATATGGGAAGTAAATAAACTGGCCCTCTTTATAGCATTCGCGGCGCCAGGCTTCATTAGCCTGAAGTCCTACGAAGTTCTGTGTCCGTCGAGCAGCAAAGCTACCGGTGACCGTCTAATTGACGCTATTGCCTATAGCTGCATCAACTACGCCATTCTATTTTTGCCAATCCGGTGGATTGAGGCTGGTGGGGCGCTGAGCCGATGCCCATTCGGCTACTACGTTTTTTATCTTTTTGTATTCGTGATTGCTCCCATATTCTGGGCGTTCCTCTGGAAAAAAATAAGGGAGAGTGAGCTGTTTCAAAGAAATGCCCCGCATCCCACTGAGAAGCCCTGGGATTATGTTTTTATGCAGAGAAAGGCATACTGGGCTAAAGTCACCTTGAGTGACGGAAATGTGATAGCTGGTCGCTTCGGAGTAAACTCATTTGCATCGAGTTCTCCTGCGGATGAGCAAATCTACTTGGAAGAGTGTTGGCTACTGGGGAATGATGGGGAATTCCTCCGAAAGGTTGATCGTTCGGCTGGTGTGCTAATACTTAGCAAGAACATAAGTCACCTGGAGCTAAGGGAGTGAATAATGAGTAATGACCGGAAGCCGCTAAACGAAGGTTACAAACCCACGGGCTTTGAGAAGGGCTATCAGCCATCAAGTCCAACTAGCCCGGGCGGCCTTGATAAGGTTAATGGCGGCTATCAGCCAGTGAATCAGGGTGGGAATCCGTCCAATAATACGCCTCCTGGGAAAGAGTGAGGCTGATTCTTCAAGGTCGGAGCTATAGTAAGAGCTTGCTTTGGACTTGTTTTTGCCGAACCTAGCGACGATCTGAAACGATTAGCATAAGCGGGTGTCATTATGTCTACAGCCAAAAGTGGTTCGCGTGTTGCAAAGGTCGGATCTGCCTCTAGCAAAACTGGGTCACTGAAAACGAATTCAAAGAGTCCAAGTAGCTCTGTTCCAGTCTCGCGAACGGCCGGTGTTAGCGCGTCAGAAGCTAGAAACGCTGCTCGGGCGTTGGCCAGTCCTTATTCCGAAAAATCGACAAAATCTATTGCTGCGCGTGTTCTATCACGGAATTTGGAGCCGTTTCCAGTCAAGACATATAAGGTGGCTGGCAGTTCACTGACACAGCGGCAGGGGGCGGACGTGGTCAGAAAGGTCGCGAAGAAGGCCAGTAAAAAAGGATAATTATGGCTGCGAAATCTGTCGTCGATGCTGATTCTGTATTCATAAATTGTCCGTTCACCGGCGATTACACCAAGTCGTTTCACTCCATAATATTCGCTGTTCTATCCTGTGGATTTAGGCCGAGAACAGCAATGGAAGCGGGGGACGCAGGCGACGTTCGCCTGGACAAGATCATCCGTCTCGTGGTCGAGTCTCCATTCAGCATTCACGACTTGTCTGAAGTGGGGTTGGATCGTAAAAACAAGCTACCCAGATTCAATATGCCGTTTGAACTCGGGTTGGTAATTGCTTGCAAAAAGGCTGGTGGCCGAAAGTTCTCCTCGCGGCCAATTTTGGTTATGGAGAATAAGAGGTACACTACCCAAAAGTGTCTTTCTGATATAGCTGGTCAAGATGTAAAGGCGCATGGCAAATCGCCGGCAAAGATTATCAACATAGTTAGGGAGTGGCTTGCTCAACAGTCAGCGCGGAAGGGAATACCTGGGCACCTTCGGATACAGGCCGCTTTCACCGATTTCTATGGCGCGCTGCCGGCCCTCTGCGCTGAAGCGGGCCTCAATGCGCGTGAGCTTGGATACTCCGATTTTGTGGTCCTTGCACAGCAGTGGCTTGTTGAAGCCAACGCGGAAAGTGCTATCAAACCCTAAAGCAAGCCGGGGGCCGTTCGGCCCCCGGCTTGTACTGGCGGCCGGGCACGCGCTCGATGTTCCTGAGCTCCGGTAACTACTTCTTTACTTCTTGCGTTGGGACAGGGCGCTTCCAGCTGCGGACTTCGATGCCGCAGAGGTCCGTCCGTCTCGAAGAACCTTTGACGCTGCAGTTGCGGCGCGGGCCGAAGTGCGTTCACTGTTGGTCCGGCTTTGCGTCAGAGCGCTGCCGGCTGCGGTTCGTGAGTTGTTCCCAGTGCTTTTCGAAGCCAGTACTTTTGCAGCCGCGGCCGCGGCTTTGGGACCGGTGGATTTCGTCATTTTTCGTGTCCTTGAATTAAGGGCGACGACATTACGTCGTCGCCGGTGTTAGTCAGCAACGAACTAGGAAGCTCCACGCTTCATAGCCGTAATCATGGGCATCCAGCACCTTATCCGAATTCTTCACTCGACGATAACGGCAGAACACCCAGCGAAAGCCCTTAGGAGCAGGCTTCGAGTTGCTCACGCATAGAACACCTCCTTCGCGGCCCGATTGGGTACTTGCACGGCGACCTCGATCCCAGTAGAATGCGAGTCGTAGTTGCACCTGTTGCAAGCTCCAGTGGTGGCAGCATTCCCACTGAACTCAAAGGCGAACCTGGCAGGGTTTGCCTTTGTTATTTCTAGCTTCTTTCACTTGAGCAGCCCCTTCTGGGCAAGCACCTTGAGTTGGACATTAGCAGCATCAACGCTGACTCCGCAGGTTTCGGCAATTGCGTAAGGGTCGCGAAGTGATTGCGCCACATCGGTTGGGATGAGTAGCGCTCCTGCGAACGAATTCGCTTGCCACTCAGCGCACTTGTAGAACGGAAATGACCCCCTCGGCTTCAAGGTTCGAGCTAGCCCCGGCTCGTTGTGTAAGAGGTAATGACCGAGCTCGTGTGCGATCGTGAATCGATCTCGGCCATTCCCACGTCTTGCGCCCTCGTAAACGTCTTCCCGAATCCACATCTCTTTCAATTCGGGGCGTGTCAGTCCGTGCTGTTCACCGAGTTCGGAGTGATCCTTCACCTCAAAGCTGAAGTCTTCATCATGCTCAGGAAGTAGTACTTCGACGACTTGCAGGATGGGGAACTTGGGGTGATTGATCCGTAAGGCCTGTCGAAGTGCGACTGCCGCATTAATGATCTGATCTCGGCTTCGTCCTGGTACTTCGTATGAATGCATCGGCATTGTCACGCTGCGTTCTCCTGTGCGCTTTCATAGATCGTCTAGTTGGTTAAGAATCTTCTCTACTTCAGCGTCGCTCATATTTTCGAAACGACGCGCAAATGCCACTGCAAGCTCTCGAGCTCTGTCTGTTCTATCGTGCAATCCCATGGATATCTCCTTGGCTTGCTTGGCAGCGGCAACTTCAAGTTGCCGAACCTCGTCTGTTCCCAGACCCAGCTTGGCTTGCAATTGATTGATAAATGAAGGCGGTACGCTCTTCTTTCCTGTCTCGATTGCCGAAACGAATGTGGCGCTCACTCCCAGCATTTCGCCTAGGTCGCCTAACGTCTTATTCCCGTGCGCAATCCTCATCATTCTCAGCGTCTTCCCGAACTCCGTAAGCATGATTAGCCCCTTAGCTTCTTCATCATTTGTAGGTGTCTAGTGTTCTTCGCGTTTGCGTCGTCTTGTCTCGGTCGAGGGGACTTCAACCAGCAGGTTGAATCCTCGTCGAACTGGCGAAGAAATTCAACCATCTGGTTTATCCGGATGACTGCCTTCATCCTTGTATTTATCTTTCATTCATAAAAGAAGCTGGGTGCCCTGGAGTCAAACGGCTTGAACGCCGTAGGTTGTCGTCCATTGAATCAACATAAGGGGCGGTTGTGACTGACGATCACCGCGGCCGCATTGCGCCGCAGCGCCATCTTGACGACTTCGCGAAGGTGCACTTCCGCCGCATGGATCGTGCCGCGGAACAGCTCTGCGTACTCGATCAGCCGATGCTCTGATCGAGGAACAACACTGCGAAACTTCGTGCTCGAGACCGGGCAGCTTGATTTGCAAGTACGTCTTGACGTCCGCCGACGACTTGAACGCAAGGCCACGCTGCGTCATGCGATCGACCACCTGACGCGCCGCTTCAAGGATCTGCTCGTCGGTCGCCGGACGATAGCGACGGCCTCGTGCGTCCCTCACCATCAACGAGGCAGCCAGCGAATTGGATTCGTGCGACATCTTCGGGCTCCGGTTGCTCGGGCGGAATTGCCCGGCACCGGTGCCAGCACGGCGCAGCGCAGCGCAAGCGGTCAACCTCGCGTTGGCCAGCCAGGTGTCCATCGCCGTGCCGAAGGTCTTGATGGCGACCATCCGGCGCTTCTCGCGCTGCTTCTCCAGCGCGGGCGAGACACCCTTGAGAACGGCTTTGCGCGCGTCCAGGAGCACTTCGCGCGCCATCGCCAGCGAGATGCCGCCAGGACCATAGCGCCCGAGGGTCAGCGTCTCGCGGCGGCCATGGAGGCGGTAGTCATAGCGGAAGGTGATGGTACCGCTGGGCTATACCGTCACGTACATCCCGTCCCGGTCAGAAGCCTTATAAATCTTTGACTTAGGCTTCAGATTTCGTAGTGTAGCGTCGGTCAGCATCGAGGTTTCCTCCGGCTTTGACGGATTTACCGTCAGGTTCTACCGTCAAGGACTTGGAGACTTGCTGATGCCCGGAAAGCCCCATAAAACAAGCTTTCCCGAGGAGGTTTTTACCGTCAAAGACGGTAAAAGTCTGAGTAGTGAATGCGAGTATCTTAATCTGGCCGCGATTTTTACCATCAGCTCTACCGCCAACCTTCTCTGCTGGCCAGCGATAGTCACCGAAAAGTGCCGAAACGAATCTACTTCCAATTCAACGCGTTACGGCAGCTTTTCGATAGCTGGCGATAGCCCCCGAAGGACGTCAACTCATTCCCACTCAATAGTAGCCGGCGGCTTCCCCGAGATGTCATAGACAACCCTTGAAACCCCCCGCAACTCATTGATGATCCGGTTGCTCACCGTACCCAGAAATTCATACGGCAGATGCGCCCAGTGCGCGGTCATGAAGTCGATCGTCTCCACGGCCCGCAGCGCAATCACCCACTCATACGCACGGGCATCACCCACCACGCCCACCGACTTCACAGGCAGGAACACGGCAAACGCCTGGCTGGTCTTGTCGTACAGGTCGGCCTTGCGCAGCTCATCAATGAAGATGGCATCGGCCTTGGCCAGCAGCTCGGCGTATTCGCGCTTCACTTCGCCCAGGATACGCACGCCCAGGCCCGGGCCCGGGAACGGATGGCGGTAGACCATGGTGCGCGGCAGGCCAAGCTCAACGCCCAGGCGGCGCACTTCGTCCTTGAACAGCTCGCGCAGCGGCTCCACCAGGCCCAGCTTCATGTGCTCCGGCAGGCCGCCCACGTTGTGGTGGCTCTTGATCACATGCGCCTTGCCGGTCTTGCTTCCGGCCGACTCGATCACGTCCGGGTAGATGGTGCCCTGCGCCAGCCACTTGGCGTTCTTCAGCTTGTTCGACTCTTCGTCGAAGATCTCAACGAACAGGTTGCCGATGATCTTGCGCTTGGCTTCCGGGTCGCTCACGCCTTCCAGCGCGGCGAAGTAACGGTCGGCGGCATTCACGCGAACGACCTTTACGCCCATGTGCTCGGCGAACATCGCCATCACCTGGTCGCCTTCCTGCCAGCGCAGCAGGCCGGTATCCACGAATACGCAGGTCAGCTTCTCGCCGATGGCCTTGTGCAGCAGCGCGGCCACCACGGACGAATCGACGCCGCCGGACAGGCCCAGGATCACTTCGTCATCGCCCACCTGTTCGCGCACACGGGCGATCTGGTCGTCGATGATGTTGGCGGCGGTCCACAGGGTCTGGCAGCCGCACACGTCCACCACGAAGCGGCGCAACAGCGCCTGGCCCTGCAGGGTGTGGGTCACTTCCGGGTGGAACTGCACGCCGTACCAGCGCTTTTCTTCGTTGGCCATGGCGGCCACCGGAATGCGGTCGGTGGTAGCGGTGATGGTGAAGCCCGGCGGTGCAACGGAGACGTGGTCGCCGTGGCTCATCCAGACATTCAGCTTCGGCTCGCCGCCGTGGTCGCTCAGGCCCTTGAACAGTGCATCCGGGTTGATCACGTTCACTTCGGCGTGGCCGAATTCGCGCTGGTCAGCGGCTTCGGTTGCGCCGCCCAGCTGCGCGGCCAGGGTCTGCATGCCGTAGCAGATGCCGAAGATCGGCAGGCCGCTGTCGAACACTTCCTGCGGCGCTGCCGGGGCACCCGGCAGCGTGGTCGATTCCGGGCCACCGGACAGGATGATGCCCTTGGCGCCGAACGCGGCGATCTCGGCCGGGTTGTGGTCCCACGCCCAGATTTCGCAGTAGACGCCCAGCTCGCGGATGCGGCGGGCGATCAGCTGCGTGTACTGCGCGCCGAAATCGAGGATGAGGATCTTGTCGTTATGGATATTGGTCATGGTGCCGTTCCAGTGGTGTTTTTCGCAGCGCCCGGCGCTTCAAGGCTCTGCGTCAGCGTGGCGATGAACGCCTCGCGTTGTTGAATATGTGAGGGGTCTTCCTCGTCCCAGCGCAGCATCAGCAGGCCGTGCGGTGCGGCGGGGTTGGCGCGATCAGCGCGCGGCAGCTCGGCGATTTCCTGCACTTCGGTGCCGGGTACGATGCGCCGTTGAAAGGCGTGCATCGGATAGCCAGATGCTTTCGCAGTACCCCAATCGGCCATCGCGGCACTCATCCGCTTCGGCTCCAGCGGCCCCAGCACCGAATCGGTCACCGGATCTTCCGGGCCAGCCCACAGCTCGGTAATGCATTGCAAGGTGACCTGCAGCGGGCGCTCGCCGGTGCCTTTCAACAGCCAGCGCTGCTCGCCGGCGGCCTGCACCTGCCAGCCCTTCGGCAGCGAGAATGCGTTCTGGCAGGCCTGCACGTCCTGCAATTGCGAAACCGCCGCGCCCGGAGACCCGGAGCGCGGCGGCGGTTCGGACAACGAACAGCCTGCCATCAGCAGGCTGCCCGTAATCGCAAGAGCAGTTCGCAAGCGCATCAGGCGCGGTAGTTCGGCGGCTCTTTGGTGATGGTCACGTCGTGGACGTGGCTCTCACGCTGGCCGGCGCCGCTGATCTTCACGAACTTGGGCTTGCTGCGCATGTCTTCGATGGTGGCGCAGCCCACGTAGCCCATGGTGGCGCGCAGGCCGCCCATCAGCTGGTGGATGATGCCGCCCACCGGGCCGCGGTACGGCACGCGGCCTTCGATGCCTTCCGGCACCAGCTTGTCGGCGGTGGCGGCGTCCTGGAAGTAGCGGTCCTTCGACCCCTTCTCCATGGCAGCCAGCGAACCCATGCCGCGGTAGCTCTTGTACGAACGGCCCTGGTACAGCTCGGTCTCGCCCGGCGATTCCTCCGTACCGGCCAGCAGGCCGCCGACCATGATGGTCGAGGCACCGGCGGCCAGCGCCTTGCCGATGTCGCCGGAGTAGCGGATGCCACCGTCGGCGATCAGCGGGATGCGGTCCTGCAGCGCTTCGGCCACCAGATCAATCGCGGTGACCTGCGGCACGCCGACGCCGGCAACCACGCGGGTGGTGCAGATCGAGCCCGGGCCGATGCCGACCTTGACGGCGTCCGCGCCGCTGTCCAGCAGCGCCAGTGCGGCTTCGCCGGTGCAGATGTTGCCACCGATGACCTGCACGTTCGGGAAGTTCTTCTTGACCCAGCTGACGCGGTCCAGCACGCCCTGCGAGTGGCCGTGCGCGGTATCGACCACGATCACGTCCACGCCGGCGGCGACCAGCGCTTCCACGCGGCGATCGGTATCGCCACCCACGCCGACGGCAGCGCCGACCAGCAGGCGGGTCGACAGATCCTTGGCAGCGTTCGGGAAGTCGGTGTTCTTCTGGATGTCCTTGACGGTGATCAGGCCACGCAGTTCGAACGAATCATTGACCACCAGCACCTTTTCGATGCGGTTGCGGTGCAGCAGCTGCAGCACTTCATCAGACGCGGCGCCTTCCTTGACCGTGATCAGGCGATCCTTCTTGGTCATGATGTGGCGGACCGGGTCGTCCAGCTCGGTCTCGAAGCGCATGTCGCGGTGGGTCACGATGCCGGCCAGCTGGCCGTCGCTGCCCACCACCGGCACGCCGGAGATGTTGTGCGCCTGGGTCAGGGCCAGCACGTCGCGGATGGTGGTTTCCGGGCCGACGGTGATCGGGTCGCGGATGACACCGGCCTCGAACTTCTTGACCTTGGCCACTTCCGCGGCCTGCTGTTCCAGGCTGAGATTCTTGTGGATGATGCCCATGCCGCCGAGCTGGGCCATGGCGATGGCCAGGCGGGCTTCGGTGACGGTGTCCATCGCGGCGGACAGGATCGGAAGCTTCAGCTTCAGGTCGCGAGTCAACCGCGTTTCGAGGTTGACGTCCTTGGGCAGGATGGTCGAGTGGGCGGGGACGAGCGAGACGTCGTCGTAAGTGAGTGCTTCAGCCTGGATGCGCAGCATCGGCATACCCGAGATGTGGGGAAGCGCGACATTTTACCCTGTTTTCGCGCCGCGTGGCAGGGGGTAGATGCGACGCAGTGTCGCGCCGGCGGCGATCGGTTCAGGGCGACGGACCGGGGCCACGCGCCGCTTGGGAACCCCCACGGAACCGCCTTTGGTAGGTGCCAACCTTGGTTGGCACGATCCGTCCGGCACCGGCACCCCAGATGGGCCGATGGCCCTGATGGATGTGTGCCAACCAAGGTTGGCACCTACCAGGAGCGGGTCATCGGCCTGCCCGGCATTGTGCCGACCAACGGTCGGCACCCACCAACAGCAGATGTCCCCAATCGCAGGTCAGCTCAGCGCTTCCGCCGCTTCCAGGGTGTTCTGCATCAGCGTGGCCACGGTCATCGGGCCCACGCCACCCGGCACCGGGGTGATCCAGCTCGCCCGCTGGGCAGCCGCCTCAAACCCGACGTCGCCCACCAGCCGGCCGTCGTCCAACCGGTTGATGCCGACGTCGATCACCACCGCGCCCGGCTTCACCCACTCACCCGGCACGATGCCCGGGCGGCCCACCGCCACCACCAGGATGTCGGCGTTGCGCACGGCCTGTTCCAGCACGTCCTTGGGGGTGAACTTGTGGCAGCTGGTCACGGTGCAGCCGGCGATCAGCAGCTCCAGGCCCATCGGGCGGCCGACATGGTTGCTCACGCCCACGATGGTGGCATTGCGGCCGCGCACCGGCTGGTCGGTGTGGCCCAGCAGCGTGGTGATGCCGCGCGGGGTGCACGGGCGCAGGCCGAACTCGCGCAGGGCCAGGTGGCCGACGTTTTCCGGGTGGAAGCCGTCCACGTCCTTGCGCGGGTCGATGCGCTGGATCAGCCGGCGCGCATCGGGGATGCCCGGCAGCGGCAGCTGGATCAGGATGCCGTTGATCTTCGGATCGGCGTTGAGCTGGTCGATCAGCTCGAGCAGCTCGGCCTCGGTGGTACCGGCCGGCAGATCGTAGTCGTGTGCCTCGATGCCGACCTTCTCGGCGGCACGGCGCTTGTTGCGCACGTATACGGTCGAGGCCGGGTCGCCACCGACCAGCACCACGGCCAGGCCCGGGCGGCTGCCACCGGCCGCCACGCGGGCGTCGACGCGCACCTTCAGGCTGTCGAGCAGGTCCTCGGCGATGCGGCGGCCATCAAGGATGCGGGCAGGGTGCTGGGGGGCGGAATCGGTCATCGGGAGCAGGCGTGGGGCGGCGGGGACGCTATTGTCCCTGATTCAGGCCCCCTCGCCCACCGCAGGATGGGGTCCTGACGGGGTCGGATCCCTTTGCCACAGGCAAAGGGCTCTGACCCCAGCACGACGTAGCGGGTCAGAGCCCTTTCCGCTGGAAAGCGATCCGATCCGCAAACGTTATTCTTCCTCTTCCGGCACGTCCTGCGGGTTCAACGTCTTGCTCGCCCGCTTCGGCGCGGTGAACGGCGTCGGCGTCGGCACGCCCTGGCCGGAGTTGCCGAACACCATCTTGGCGCCGGCATTCAAACCACCACCGGCAATCTCCAGCTCGAAACGCTCGGCATCGCGGCGACGGATCTGCTCGGCAATCTCCACCGCGTCGTCTTCATCCGCACCCAGTTCCACCAGCGCGGCCTGGCCGAACAGCACGGCCGATTCAAACGTCTCGCGGATCTGGAAATCGACGCCGGCATGGATCAGCCGCAGCGAATGCTCGCGGTCGAACGAGCGCACCATGAGCTTGGCCTGCGGGAACTCGTGCGCCACCAGTTCGACGATGCGGTCGGCGGCCTCGGCCTTGTCCACGCACACCGCAATCGCACGCGCGGTCGCCGCGCCCGAGGCATGCAGCACGTCCAGTCGCGTACCGTCGCCGTAGTAGATCTTGAAACCGAAACGCGCAGCGCTCTGGATCATCTCCACGTCGTTGTCGATGATGGTCACGTCCACGTCGCGCGCCAGCAGCGACTGGCTGGCGACCTGGCCGAAGCGGCCGAAGCCGATCAGCAGCACACTGCCGGACAGGCCCTCGGCCTCGTCCACGCCGTCCATGTTCACCGTCGGCTTCGGCGCGATGCGCTTGTAGACCAGCACCACCAGCGGGGTCAGCGCCATCGACAACACCACCACGGCGGTGAAGTTGGCATTGATCTCCAGGTTGATCACGCCGGCTGAGGCGGCAGCGGAGAACAGCACGAAGGCGAACTCGCCGCCCTGCGCCATCAGCACGCCGCGATCCAGCGCCTGCGCGTGGTCGCTGCCCATGATGCGCGCCACCACGTAGATGCACAGCGCCTTGGCCACCATCAGCGCCAGCACCAAGCCGAGGATCAGCTGCCAGTTGCCAGCCACCACGCCCAGGTCCAGCGCCATGCCCACGCTGAGGAAGAACAGGCCGAGCAGGATGCCGCGGAATGGCTCGATGTCCGCTTCGATCTGGTGACGGAAGGTCGACTCGCTCAGCAGCACGCCGGCCAGGAACGCGCCCATCGCCATCGACAGGCCGGACAGCTGCATCAGCAGCGCCGCACCCAGCACCACCAGCAGCGCGGCGGCGGTCATCACCTCGCGCGCCTTCGATTCGGCCAGCACGCGGAACAACGGATTGAGCAGGAAGCGGCCGACCAGCACCAGGCCGACGATGGCGCCCACGCCGATCGCCACCGACAGCCAGCGCGAGCCCTCGCCGTCGGCACTGCCCGCGCTCGGGCCCATCCACGCCACCAGCGCCAGCAGCGGCACGATCAGCAGGTCTTCGAACAGCAGGATCGAAACGATCTTCTGCCCCGACGGCAGCGCGATGTCGCCGCGCTCGGCCAGCAACTGCATCACCACTGCGGTGGAGGTCAGCACAAAGCCGGTGGCACCGATGAAGGCCACCTGCCACGGCAGGCCGAACAGCTTGGCGATGCTGGTCAGCACCAGCGCACAGGTGACGATCTGCAGCGTGCCCAGCCCAAAGATCTCCTTGCGCAGGCTCCACAGGTGCGAGGGCCGCATTTCCAGGCCGATCACGAACAGGAACATCACCACGCCGAGTTCGGCGGTATGCAGGATGGCCTGCGGGTCGGAGAACCAGCCCAGCCCGAACGGCCCGATCGCCAGGCCGGCGGCGAAGTAGCCCAGCACCGAGCCCAGGCCGGCCCGACGGAACAAAGGCACCATCACCACCGCCGCGCCCAACAGGGCGACGACCTTGACCAGCTCGCTGGTCGCTGCTTCTACCGCCATGCGGTGTGTTCCCCAAGATCCAGAATCGCGTTCAACAATAGAGCAATGCCGATGACGGCAATAGCACGCATGTTGCGCCGGATTGTCTTGGAGATGGAACGATACCGGGAGTGACCCCCAGCATCATCCCGAAACCATGTATGCGCCTCAATGGGTGCCAACCATGCACCCGCTTCGGTGGGTGCCAACCGTGCACCCGCTTCGGTAGGTGCCAACCTTGGTTGGCACGAAAACGCCGACCAAGGTCGGCATCTACCAAGGCATTCGCCGGCCAGCCTCACCCACCCCGGCAGAACGCGGCGTAATCGATATACCCCGGGAACGGCACGCCCGGTGCGCACACCGCGCAATGCGGGTCCGGCCGGATGCCGGATCCCGAACCCATGCACCCGCTTCGGTAGGTGCCAACCTTGGTTGGCACGAAAACGCCGACCAAGGTCGGCATCTACCAAGGCATTCCCCGGCCAGCCTCACCCACCCCGGCAGAACGCGGCGTAATCGATATATCCCGGGAACGGCACGCCCGGCGCGCACACCGGGCACTGCGGGTCCGGCCGGATGCCGGTCTCACGGAAGCGCATGCCCAGCGCGTCGAAGCGCAGCAGGCGGCCAACCAGCGGCTCACCGATGCCCAGCAGCAGCTTCAGCACCTCGGTGGCCTGCAGCACGCCCGCCAAGCCGGGCAGCACGCCCAGCACACCGGCCTCGGAACAGTTCGGCGCGAACTCCGGCGGCGGCGGCTCGGGGAACAGGCAGCGGTAGCACGGCGCCACGCCACGCTGGCGGCCAGCGTCAAACACGCTTACCTGGCCGTCGAAGCGCTCGATGGCGGCGTAGACCAGCGGCGTGGCGTGCTTGATGCAGGCGTCGTTGAGCAGGTAGCGCAGCGGGAAGTTGTCCGACCCATCCAGCACCACGTCCACGCCCTCCAGCAGCGCATCCACGTTCTCGGAAGTGACCCGCTCAGGCACCGCCTCGACGTCGATCGACGGGTTCAACGCCAGCAGCCGCTCGCGCGCCGAATCGACCTTGAACTGGCCGACGCTGGCTTCGGTATGCACGATCTGGCGGTGCAGGTTGCTGCGCTCCACGCGGTCGTGGTCGGCGAAGCGCAGGTGCCCTACCCCGGCGGCGGCCAGGTAGAACCCAGCCGGTGCGCCCAGCCCACCCGCGCCCAGCACCAGCACGCGCGACTGCTGCAGCCGGCGCTGGCCGGCCTCGCCCACCTGCGGCAGCAGCAGGTGGCGCGAATAGCGATCAAAGAAGTCACGGTCGGCAGCACTGGCCAGCGGCTGCACCAGCGGCAGCGACTGCTCGCGCCAGGCCACGGTGCCGCCGGTCACGGAAGCGACGCGGGTGTAGCCGGCCTCCAGCAGGAACTGCGCGGCATCGGCCGAGCGCTTGCCACTCTGGCAGATCAGCAGGATTTCCTGGTCGTGCCGCGGCAGATGCGCGGCCGGGTCGGCCTGCAGCTCGCCCTTGGCCACGCCGCGCGCGCCCTCGGCCATGCCGCCGGCCCGTTCGTGCGCCTCGCGCACATCGATCAGCACCGCGCCATGGGCCAGGCGCTCGCGTGCCTGCGCGGGGGAAAGCTCTTGGATGCTCATGGCCGCATTATCGCGCACGTGGCGGCAGGCCGCCTTGACCAGCATCTGTAGAGCCGAGCCTATGCTCGGCTCTACGGGTCCACCGCAGGCCTGCGGTAGCGCCCGCCCTGCACCCGGGGTCAGATCCCTTTTCCGGAGAAAATGGGATCTGACCCCATTCTCCGCAACGAAAAAGGCGGCCCTGCGGCCGCCTTCTCGTGAATCACTTGCCCTTGACGTGCTTCATCAAGCGCCGCTTGGCCTTGACCTGCCGCTCGGTGAGGACGTTCTTCTTGCCCTCGTACGGGTTGGTACCCTCGCGGAAGATGAAGCTCACCGGCGTGCCGATCAGCTTGAAGCGCTTGCGGAAGAAGTTCTCCAGGTAGCGCTTGTACGACTCCTGCAGTTCCTTCAGGCGGGTGCCGTGCACGATGAAGGTCGGCGGGTTGGAACCGGCCGGGTGCACGTAGCGCAGCTTGGAGACGTGGCCGCGGATGGTCGGCGGCGGGTTGGTCTCGTAGGCCACTTCCAGCGCCTTGTTCACTTCGCTGGTGGTGAAGGTCTTGTTCGCCGATTCGTGCGCGCGGTGCACCGCACGGAACAGCTCGCGCAGGCCCGAGCCATGCTTGGCCGAGATGCGCACCGACTCTGCCCACGGCACGAAGCCCAGCTTCAGCGACAGCATGGTTTCAGCCTGCTCGCGCTGGTACTCGGTCAGGCCATCCCACTTGTTGATGGCGATCACCAGCGCGCGGCCGGCATCGAGCACGGCACCGAGCACGGTGGCGTCCTGGTCGGTCACGCCTTCGGTGGCGTCGAGCATCAGCACGGCCACCTGGCACTGCTCGATCGACTGCATGGTCTTGACCACCGAGAACTTCTCGACGACCTCGTCCACGCGCGACCGGCGGCGCAGGCCGGCGGTATCGATCAGGCGGTATTCGCGGCCATCACGTTCCAGGTCCACCGCGATCGAGTCACGGGTGGTGCCCGGCACGTCGGAGGCGATCATGCGCTCCTCGCCGAGGATGCGGTTGACCAGGGTCGACTTGCCCACGTTCGGGCGACCGACGAAGGCGATGCGGATACGGTTCGGATCGTTGTCCAGCTCTTCGCCGCTGCCTTCTTCCGGCAGGCGCTGGATCACTTCGTCCAGCAGGTCATCCAGGCCCTGGCGATGCGCGGCCGAGACGGTCAGCATCTCGCCGAAGCCGTAACGGGCGAACTCCGAACGGACGGTGTCCTCGTCGGTGCCGTCGATCTTGTTGATCAGCAGCAGCGTCGGGCGCGACAGCTTGCGCAGCCAGGCCAGGATCTCGTCGTCCATCGCCGAGGTACCCTCACGGGCGTCGACCACGAACAGGATCAGGTCGGCTTCCGCCGCAGCGGCGCGGGCCTGGCGGGTGGTAGCCCCTGCCAGACCCTCTTCCTCTTCTGCGATACCGCCGGTGTCGACGACGAGGAAATGATTGTCCTCGTCCAGCCGGCAGACACCGTAGTTGCGGTCGCGGGTGACACCCGGCTGGTCATGGACCAGCGCGTCACGGGTGCGCGTAAGCGCATTGAAAATAGTCGACTTGCCGACATTCGGCCGTCCAACCAGGGCGACCAAAGGCAGCATCGCGATTACTCCAATTTTTAATTTGCCAACCGGAAGGCGGTCAGCTTGCCATCAACGTTCTGCACCAGCAGCACCCCGTCTGCGACGACCGGCTGGGCCAGCAGGGCGTCGCCGCCACTTTTTGCCCGTGCCGCCATCGCACCATCGGACGCCTGCAACCAGTGCACGTATCCCTTGTAGTCGCCGACCACCACGTAGTCGCCGTGCAGCGCCGGGCCGGTCAGCGAACGACGGGCCAGCGCGGTCTGCGACCACATGGCCGCGCCGCTGGCCTTGTCCAGGCCGAACACGCCGCCCTTGTTGTCGGTGACGAACACATTGCCCGACGACACCGCCACGCCACCGGCACCGCCATGGTCGCGCGCCCACAGCGGGCGACCGGTCGGGCCTTCGATGGCCATGGTCTGGTTCTTGAAGCTGCTCACGTAGAGGGTGTTGCCCTCCAGCACCGGAGCGCCGTCGACGTCGGCCATGCGCTCCAGCTCGGTGCGGCCTTCGCCGTTGCCGAGGTTCTGTTCCCACAGCGTGCGGCCATCCTGCTGGGCCAGGGCCGCAACCGCGCCCTCGTCCTTGCCGATGAACAGCACGCCCGGGCCGGTCACCACCGGCGCGTTGCCACGCACGGTCAGCGCCGGCAGCTCGCTCGGGTTGAACCACTTCTGCGTGCCGTTGCCGGCATCGAAGCCGGTAACGCGGCCGTCGTTGCTGCGCACGTAGACCATGCCCTGGGCAACGGCCGGCGCGGCGATGACTTCACCCGGAACACGGGCGCGCCACTTCTCGCTGCCATCGTTGATGTCCAGCGCGATGACCTGGCCATCCAGCGTGCCGATCACGACCAGGTTCTCACCGACACCCGGGCCGCCGGACAGGCGCAGCTTGGCCTTCTTCTTTTCCTTCTTCGGCTCCCAGGTCCAGACCTTCTTGCCGGTCTGCAGGTCGATGGCGTGCACGCCACCGGTGATCGCCGCAGCGAACACGTGGCCGTTGGCCACTGCCGGGCCCTGGCGCACGCCGATGCGGCGCTCGCCCTTGCCGAGGTTGACCGACCAAGCCTTGCTGACCTTCACGGTCGGCTCGAACTTGACCAGCTCAGCCGGTTCCTGTGCCTTCTTCGCGGCCGCGTCCTTGCCGGCGAACCAGCCCTTCATGGTGCTGCAGCCGGTCAGGGCCATGCCCATCAGGAGCACGGTGGCGACGCGGGTGATCATGACCTTCTGACTCATCAAACCGACTCCGCAGGGGCGGCGACGGTGCCGCCGGCGTCCATAACCTTGGTTTCCAGCAGGCGCCGCTGCGGCGCTGCCACGTCCAGCGTCTTCAGCGCCTTCTCGTACTGTGCACGGGCGTCATCGCGCTTGCCCTGCGCCATCAGCGCATCGCCATGGATTTCCAGGCTGCTGCTGTCGGTGGCGCTGCCCAGCAGCTTGATGGCCTCGTCGCTCTTGCCGGTGGCCACCAGCAGGCGGGCCACACGCTGGTCGACCACGCGCTGCAGGTCACCTTCGACCTTCACATTGCGCAGGGTTGCCAGTGCCTCTTCATTCTTGCCGGCGTCGACCTGGGCCTTGGCCAGCTGCAGCGCCGCGAGGTCGCCGTAGATGCTGGACGGGCCGGCTTCGAGCGCCTTGACCGCCTTGGCGGCGTCGTCAAGCTTGTTCTGCTGCAGGCCCTGCAGGGCCTTCTGGTACTCGACATTGGCCGAGGCCAGCTTGCCGCCCTGATCCTTCTGGTACCACTGCCAGCCAGCAATGGCACCGATGGCGATGACTACGCCACCGAGGATGCTGGCGCCATTCTTCCGCAGCCAGCTGCGGACGCGTTCACTTTGTTCGTGCTCGTCGAGCAGATCGTCGATCGCCATGCGTACTCTCGCCCCGCCCGTCGGGAGGGACCATTGGGATTATCGAAGGTGGTGAAACCGCGCCTCAGTGCGAAACCGGGACAACGGAGCCTTCAGAGGATACCTGAAAGCGTGCCACGTTGGCTCGCTGGTAGGGGGTCAGATCGACGATAGCGCCGTTCTGCTGAACCTGGACCGCCGAGGCGTTGCCCAGGGTCACCCGGGTCACCTGGCCCGGCGTGAAGCTGCGGGTCTCGCCGGACCTGATCAGCGCCTTCTCGACGGTGCTGCCGTCCGGGCCCCCGATGTCGACCCAGCTGTCGCCGCTGAACTGCATTTCCAGCGCGTTGCCGGCAGCCGCCGGAGCCGGCGCCGGGCGCGGCACCGGGGCCAGCGAGGCCACGTACGGGGTGGCCGCCGGCTTGCTGGCCGGGGCGGTGGCCGCTTCGGCCGGCGCGACAGCCTCGGCACCGGCCGTGGACGGGGTGACCGGCACGGCGGCCGGGATCACATCCAGCGAGGCGGTGCTCGGCGACGGGGTCGCGCTGCCGTCGAAGTGGCCACGGGTGGCGAACCACACCGGCACCGCCAGCACCGCGGTGATGCCGACATACAGCACGCGCCGGCCGAGGTTCTCGGCGATGCGGCGCGCACGCGGGGTATGGGTATGGCTGACCAGGGTGGGCGGAACCACCGGGCCGACCTGGGCCTGTTCCAGCAGCTGGCCGACATCCACGTCGAGCAGGCGCGCATAGCTGCGCAGCTGGCCACGCACGAACACCGGCGCCCCCAGCTTCTGCCATTGTTCCTCTTCCAGCGACTTGACCACCTGGACCGGCATGCGCAGGCGCGAGCCGACATCTTCGAGGGTCAGTCCGGCCGCTTCGCGGGCCTGGCGCAGGCGGGTGCCGCAGCCGGCCGCAGTCTCGAGAGCGCTCACAGTCTGGTCATCAATCACAATGCATCAACCCTGGAGTTAGGAGCCCGCGTCCTGCGGAAATTCCTGTCGAATCCGCTGCAGATAACGATCAGATGCCGCCCGATCGCCCAGCTTCACTTCGATTTGAGACGCAAGTTGTAACACGGAACGCGTTGCGGGTGCAGCCGCAATCCTACGTTCGGCGAAGGCCCGGGCCTCCATGTAGTGGCCCTGGCGGTAGCTCAGCTGGGCCATCGACTCCAGCGCGACCGGGTTGGCCGGGGCCGCCACGAGCGCCGCACGCAGGTCGCGTTCGGCACGTTCAAGCTGGCCCGCATCCAGTGCGCAGCTGCCGGCATTGGCCTGGGCTTCGCCCGGGGTGGCATAGCCCGGCGCCTGCAACGCGCGGTCGAACCAGACCAGCGATTCGGCCGGCTGGCCCTGCTGGCACAGCCAGGCACCGTAGTTGTTGAGCACGTCGCCGCGCTGCGGCGCCAGTTCGGCGGCCTTGCGGAAGTTCTCACCGGCCTGGCGGGTGCGGCCACGACGGTCATCGATGCCAGCCTGGAGCACCAGCGCATCGGGCGCCTCGGGCGCCAGCTTCAGTGCTTCGCGCACCTTGCGCTCGGCGGCATCGAGATTGCCGACCTGCATGTCGCGGGTCGCCAGCGTCAACAGGTCGCGCCAGCGCACTTCGCGCCGCACGCTTTCCGGGTCACCCACCGAATAGACCGGCGCCTGGCTCGGACCGAGCTTGGCCTTGGGATGGGATTTGCAGCCGCCGACCGCAACGGCCAGCACGCCTGCGAGAAGCGCCAGCCAGAGGCGGTCAGGCCGCGGCATCGCTCCCCTTCCCCGCCTGCAGCGTCTTGTTGAACTCCGCCTGGCGGCGGGTGCGGTCCATCACCTGGCCCTTGAGCTGGCCACAGGCGGCGTCGATGTCGTCGCCACGGGTGCGGCGGACCATGGTCAGCACGTTGCTGTCGAGCAGGATCTTCTGGAAGGCGCGGATGTGCGCTTCTTCCGAACGCTCGTAGCGGGTGCCCGGGAACGGATTGAAGGGAATCAGGTTGACCTTGCCCGAATCCTTGGCCTGCACCGCGTTGTCGAACTGGCGCATCAGGCGGGCCAATTCGCGGGCATGCTCGGGCTTGTCGTTGATGCCCTTCATCAGGGTGTATTCGAAGGTGACCGATTCGCGGCGCTTGTTGGCGCGCAGGTAGCGTGCGCACGAGGCCATCAGCTCGGCGATCGGGTACTTCTTGTTGAGCGGCACCAGGGTTTCGCGCAGCGCATCGTTCGGCGCATGCAGCGACACCGCCAGCGACACGTCGCTCTCGGCGGACAAGCGGTCGATCTGCGGCACCAGGCCGGAGGTCGACAGGGTCACGCGCTTGTTGGCCAGGCCGTAGCCCAGGTCGTCGCGCATCACGCTCATGGCGCGCACGACGTTGTCGAAATTCATCAGCGGCTCGCCCATGCCCATCATCACCACGTTGGTGAGGCGGCGCATCTGGTGCGGCACGTTGCCCAGGTGGCGCGCGGCAACCCACACCTGGCCGATGATCTCGGCGGTGGTCAGGTTGCGGTTGAAGCCTTGGGTGGCGGTGGAGCAGAACGTGCAGTTCAGGCCGCAACCGACCTGCGAGGACACGCACAGCGTGCCGCGGGTCTTGTCCGGGATGTACACGGTCTCGATGGCGTTCTTGCCATCCACGCCCATCGCCAGCAGCCACTTGTGGGTGCCGTCGGCGGAGGGCTTGTCGAACACGATGTTCGGAACCAGCACCTCGGCATGGGCCTGCAGCTTGGCGCGCAGGACCTTGCCGAGGTCGGTCATTTCATCGAAATCGGTGACGTAGCGATGGTGGATCCACTTCATCACCTGGTGGGCACGGAACTTCTTTTCGCCGAGAACCTCGACGAAGAACTTCTCCAGGCCCGCGCGATCGAGGTCGAGCAGGTTCTGCTTGCCAGCCGTGGGTGCCGACTTCGGCAGCGGCTGAATGGCGGGGGACTGTACGACCTCGTTCACGGCATTACTCTCAGCGCGAAACGACTTCGGTGGCGGCGAAGAAGTAGGCGATTTCAATCGCGGCATTCTCGACCGAGTCCGAGCCGTGGGCGGCGTTGGCATCGATGGATTCGGCGAAGTCGGCGCGGATGGTGCCCGGCGCGGCTTCCTTCGGGTTGGTGGCGCCCAGCAGGTCGCGGTGGGCCAGGACGGCGTTCTCGCCTTCCAGGGCCTGGATCATCACCGGGCCGGAGATCATGAACTCGACCAGCGCGTTGAAGAACGGACGCTCGCGGTGCACGGCGTAGAAGCCTTCGGCTTCACGGCGCGACAGCTGCTTGTACTTGGCGGCCACGACCTTCAGGCCGGCCTTCTCGAAGCGGGCGTAGATTTCGCCGATGACGTTCTTGGCAACGGCGTCCGGCTTGATGATCGAAAGGGTGCGCTCCAGCGCCATGGGATGTCTCCAATGGAATCGGGCCGCTGATGGCCCGAAGGGTAACATGAAAAAAACCCGCGTCGGGACGCGGGCTTAGCCTGATAAACGTAGGCGAATTGTAAAAGATAAAGCGCTGGCATGGTAGTGCCGGTCGCCGGCCGGCAAACCCTCATGGCAGGGGTCAGATCCCCACAGGGGCTCTGACCCCATTCCGGGCCCAGTGTCGGGGTCGGAGCCCCTGCGGGGACCCGACCCCTACCCCATTCACCCAGCTGAGTGGATTCTGACCGTCCGGGCCATTTTTGCTGCACTGCAAAATGCCATACGCTACCGTCTGGTCCTAGTATCAAACAATCGTTTGATTAAGGTCCGCCCGCCGATGGCCAAACCCGCCCACTTCTCGACCAAGGACCGCATTCTCGGCGCGGCCGAGGAGCTGTTCGCACAGCACGGCTTCGCCGGCACTTCGCTGCGCCAGGTGACCAGCCAGGCCGACGTCAACATCGCAGCGGTCAACTACCACTTCGGCTCCAAGGAAAACCTGGTCAACGAGGTGTTCCGCCGCCGCATGGACGAGATGACCGGCGCCCGCCTGTCGCAGCTCGAACGCGCCCGCAGCGAACACCCCGGGCAGCTGCGCCCGGTGCTGGCCGCCTTCGTCGAGCCGGCATTGGCGCTGGCCCAGGACCGCCAGAACGGCGGTGCCTTCGTGCGCGTGATCGCCCGCGCCTACGCCGAGAAGAACGACAACCTGCGCAAGTTCCTGTCCGACCACTACGGCCACGTGCTGCGTGCGTTCGGCAAGGCCATCGGCGAGTGCGTACCCGACCTGAGCAAGGAAGAGCTGTACTGGCGCCTGGATTTCCTGGCCGGCTCGCTCACCTATGCCATGGCCGACTTCGGGCTGATCAAGCGTCCCGCCGGTGTCACTGAAGCGGCGCATCGTGCCCATGCCGCCCACGAACTGATCCATTTCGCCGAAGCCGGGTTCCGCGCCGCCGCTCGCGCCAGCGTCCTGCCCGCTTCCCTTTGATTCCACCCAGTAACTGCTGACCAACAAAGGCCCTACACCATGTCCAATTCCCTGCTAGTCCGCCGCGCCGCCGTGCTGGGTGCCGGCGTCATGGGTGCCCAGATCGCTGCCCACCTCACCAACGCTGGCGTCGACACCGTGCTGTTCGACCTGCCCGCCAAGGAGGGTCCGGCCGACGGCATCGTGCTGAAGGCGATCGCCAACCTGGGCAAGCTGAGCCCGGCACCGCTGGCCAGCAAGTCGCTGGCCGAAGCCCTCACTCCGGCCAACTACGAGTCCGGCCTGGAGCAGCTGAAGGACTGCGACCTGATCATCGAGGCCATCGCCGAGCGCATGGACTGGAAGCAGGACCTGTACAAGAAGATCGCGCCGTTCGTGGCCGACCACGCGGTGCTGGCCTCCAACACCTCGGGCCTGGGCATCAACAAGCTGGCCGACGTACTGCCCGAGCAGCTGCGCCACCGCTTCTGCGGCGTGCACTTCTTCAACCCGCCGCGCTACATGCACCTGGCCGAGCTGATCCCGGCCACCACCACCGACGCCGCCGTGCTGGAAGGCCTGGAAGAGTTCCTGGTCACCACCCTGGGCAAGGGCGTGGTGTACGCCAAGGACACCCCGAACTTCATCGGCAACCGCATCGGCGTGTTCTCGATCCTGTCCACCATCCACCACACCCAGCAGTTCGGCCTGGGCTTCGATGAAGTGGACGGCCTGACCGGTCCGCTGGTCGGCCGCCCGAAGTCGGCCACCTACCGCACCTCCGACGTGGTCGGCCTGGACACCATGGCCCACGTCATCAAGACCATGGGCGACACCCTGCCGAATGACCCGTGGCATGAATTCTTCAAGTCGCCGAAGTGGCTGGACGCGCTGATTTCCAAGGGCGCGCTGGGCCAGAAGACCGGTGCCGGCATCTTCCGCAAGGTCGGCAAGGACATTGTGGTGCTGGACCTGGAGAAGCAGGACTACCGTCCGGCCGATCGCGCTGCCGCGCCGGAAGTGGTCGAGATCCTGAAGATCAAAAACCCGGCCGAAAAGTTCGCCAAGCTGCGCGAGAGCCAGCACCCGCAGGCGCAGTTCCTGTGGGCGACCTTCCGCGACCTGTTCCACTACAGCGCCTACCACCTGGCCGACATTGCCGAGACCGCGCGCGACGTCGACCTGGCCATCCGCTGGGGCTACGGCTGGTCGCTGGGCCCGTTCGAGACCTGGCAGGCTGCCGGCTGGAAGCAGGTCGCACAGTGGATCGCCGATGACATCGTGGCCGGCAAGAGCATGAGCAGCGCGCCGCTGCCGGACTGGGTGTTCGATGGCCGCGATGGCGTGCACGCCGCCGAGGGCAGCTACAGCCCGTCGCGCAACGCCAAGCTGCCGCGCTCGTCGCTGCCGGTGTACCAGCGCCAGCGTTTCCCGGATCCGCTGCTGGGCGAAACGTTCGCGCCGGGCGAGACCGTGTTCGAGAACGACGGCCTGCGCATGTGGCACGACGGTGATGGCATCGCCGTGGTCAGCTTCAAGACCAAGATGAACACCGTGTCCGACCAGGTGCTGGACGGCCTGCAGGAATGCGTGAGCCGCGCCGAGAAGGACTTCCAGGGCCTGGTGATCTGGCAGCAGAAGGAACCCTTCTCCGCCGGTGCCGACCTGGCCGGTGCCCTCGGCCTGCTGCAGGCCGGCAAGGTCGACCAGTTCGAAGAAATGGTTGCCAACTTCCAGCGCACCAGCCAGCGCATCAAGTACTCGCTGGTGCCAGTGGTGGCTGCCGTGCGCGGCCTGGCCCTGGGTGGCGGCTGCGAGTTCCAGATGCACAGCGCCAAGACCGTGGCCTTCCTGGAAAGCTACATCGGCCTGGTCGAGGCCGGCGTCGGCCTGCTGCCGGCCGGTGGTGGCCTGAAGGAACTGGCCGTGTGCGCCTCGCAGGCCGCGGGCCCGGGCGGCGACGTGTTCGCCGAACTGAAGAAGACCTTCGAGACCGTGGCGATGGCCAAGGTGTCCAACTCGGCGGTCAACGCCAAGGAACTGGGCCTGCTGCGCAGCACCGACAAGGTGGTGTTCAACAGCTACGAGGCCCTGCACATCGCCAAGGCCGAAGCACGCGCCCTGGCCGAAGCGGGTTACCGCCCGCCGCTGCCGGCACGCCGCATCCAGGTGGCCGGTGACGTGGGTATCGCCACCTTCAAGATGATGCTGGTCAACATGCTGGAAGGCCGCTTCATCAGCCCGTACGACTACGAGATCGCCGAGCGCATCGCTACCGTGCTGTGCGGTGGCAAGGTCGACCGCGGCACCCTGGTCGACGAAGAGTGGCTGCTGACCCTGGAGCGCAAGCACTTCGTCGAACTGGCCCAGCAGGAAAAGACCCAGGCCCGCATCGCGCACATGCTGAAGACCGGCAAGCCGCTGCGTAACTGATCGCCCATCCCTGCTTCCGGTGGGTGCCGACCGTTGGTCGGCACTCCGGCTAAAAAATTCAAGAGATCACTGCAATGACCAAGCAAATCCAGGACGCCTACATCGTCGCCGCCACCCGTACCCCGGTTGGCAAGGCGCCCAAGGGCATGTTCCGCAACACCCGCCCCGACGACCTGCTTGCGCACGTGCTGCGCAGCGTCGTCGCC
This sequence comes from Stenotrophomonas sp. YJH_SMC_127, assembly GCF_059372445.1. NCBI lineage: Bacteria > Pseudomonadati > Pseudomonadota > Gammaproteobacteria > Lysobacterales > Lysobacteraceae > Stenotrophomonas > Stenotrophomonas sp. YJH_SMC_127. The sequence goes on from NZ_JCAFVO010000005.1 coordinate 117,207, forward strand.
CAGGCCCCGGGCGTGGACGTCAACCGCATCGATGACGCCATCATCGGTTGCGCCATGCCGGAAGCCGAGCAGGGCATGAACGTGGCCCGCATCGGCGTGCTGCTGGCCGGCCTGCCGAACACCATCGCCGCACAGACCGTGAACCGCTTCTGCTCCTCCGGCCTGCAGGCCGTGGCGCAGGCCGCCGACGCGATCCGCCTGGGCAACGCTGACCTGATGCTGGCCGGCGGCACCGAGTCGATGTCGATGGTGCCGATGATGGGCAACAAGATCGCCATGGCGCCGAGCGTGTTCGACAACGACCACGTTGCCATCGCCTACGGCATGGGCATCACCGCCGAGAAGGTCGCCGAAGAGTGGAAGGTCTCGCGCGAAGACCAGGACGCCTTTGCCCTGGCCTCGCACCAGAAGGCCATGGCCGCGATCCAGAACGGCGAGTTCAAGGACGAGATCAGCCCGTACGAGATCGTCTCGCACCTGCCGGACCTGGCCGACGGCCAGCGCATCATCACCCGCAACAAGATCGCCGACACCGACGAAGGTCCGCGCCCGGATTCCTCGGCTGAAGGCCTGGCCAAGCTGCGCCCGGTGTTCCGCAACGGCCAGTTCGGCGGCACTGTGACCGCCGGCAACTCGTCGCAGATGAGCGATGGCGCCGGTGCCGTGCTGCTGGCCTCGGAACAGGCGATCAAGGACTACGGCCTGACCCCGCTGGCCCGTTTCGTCAGCTTCTCGGTGGCCGGCGTGCGCCCGGAAGTGATGGGCATCGGCCCGATCGCCGCGATCCCGAAGGCACTGAAGCAGGCCGGCCTGACCCAGGACCAGCTGGATTGGATTGAACTGAACGAAGCGTTCGCCGCGCAGTCGCTGGCGGTGATCCGCGATTGCGGCCTGGACCCGAGCAAGGTCAACCCGCTGGGTGGCGCGATTGCCCTGGGCCACCCGCTGGGTGCGACCGGCGCGATCCGTACCGCCACCCTGCTGCACGGCCTGCGTCGTCGCCAGCAGAAGTACGGCATGGTGACGATGTGCATCGGCACCGGCATGGGTGCGGCGGGTATTTTCGAGGCGCTGTAAGGTTCAAGGCGTTGCCTCGTTGGGCTTCATGGCGTGGGTCGGGTTGGCAGGGCTGCCCGGGACACGCCGTGAACCCTTCCATGGGGGCTCGATGGCGCCATCCATGGCGCCAACGGTCCCGGGCAGCCCTGCCAACCCGGCCCTTCCAGCCTCCCCGCGGCGGAGGGATGAGCAAAGGCAGGGTCAAAGGCTGGGGTCAGATCCCTTTGCTGCGCAAAGGGATCTGACCCCAACCCACGAAAAAAGGCAGCCAGTGGCTGCCTTTTTGCTTTTGCTTCTGCCTTTGATTCCGCCCTTCCCGTCCGCGCCGCACGGAAACTGTCGAGAGGGGGCGGATGGCCCTCTCCAAAACCGTTGGCGCCATGGATGGCGCCATCGAGCACCATGGAAGGGCTTTGGCGTGTTTTGGAGAGGGCCCCCGCCCCCTCCCCCACGTATCAATCAAGGCGCCGCACGGAGCGCTTGATAAAACCATTATTCCGCCAGCATCGCCGCCAGCTTCTCCCGCGCCGGGCCAGCCAGCTTCGGGTTGTCCAGCGCGAAGCGGATCGTCGCCTCCACCAGACCCAGGTGCGTGCCGCAGTCGAAGCGGGTGCCCTCGAAACGATAGGCATCGACTTCTTCGGTCTTCAGCAGCTCGGCAATCGCATCGGTCAGCTGGATCTCGCCGCCGGCACCGGTCTGGGTCTGTTCCAGCAGCTCGAAGATCTTCGGGCTGAGCACGTAACGACCCACCACCGCCAGGTCGCTCGGCGCGTCCTCCGGCTTCGGCTTCTCGACGATCTGCGAAATACGGCCCTTGCGGCCATCGAACGCATCGGTGGCGACGATGCCGTAACTGGCGGTCTTATCGTGCGGCACGTCTTCGACCGCGATCACGCTGGCGCCACTGGCTTCGTTGAGGTCGGCCATCTGCTTCAGCGCGCCCGCACCGCGGTTCCAGATCAGGTCGTCGGGCAGCAGTACGGCAAACGGCTCGTCACCGATCACCGACCTGGCACACAGCACCGCGTGCCCGAGGCCCAGCGCCTCGGCCTGGGTCACGAAGATCGCGCGCACACCATTGGGGAGCACGTGCCGGATCAGTTCCAGCTGCTCCTGCTTGCCAGCGCGCTCAAGCTTCTGCTCCAGCTCGTACGCCTTGTCGAAATAGTCGGCAACGGCGTGCTTGTAGCGGTTGGTGATGAACACCAGCGTGTCACAGCCGGCTTCGATCGCCTCATCCACCGCGTACTGGATCAGCGGCCGATCAATGATCGGCAGCATCTCCTTCGGCACAGTCTTGGTTGCTGGCAAAAAACGCGTCCCCAATCCTGCCACCGGGAAAACTGCTTTGCGAATTCGCTTGCTCATTGGTGCCTGTTGGCCTCACGTGCCGGAAAAGGCACGACTTTAGCGGATGAAATGTAAGCATCCTGTTCGATTGGCGAGAATTCCGGCATCGTCGCAAACAGGATTTCCTGGATGCGGGCGGTGTCGTAGCTGGCAATCGCCTCGCGCAGGCGCGGAACGTTGCCCAGCACCAGGTCGCGCGAGAACGTACGCACGCCGGCCTCGAGAATCTTCGGGTGCGCGGTGGAGCGGTAATCTTCGTCCGAATAGAACAGCGTCTCGTGCAGCTTCTCGCCCGGACGCAGGCCGGTATAGATGATCTGGATGTCCTTGTACGGCTGCTTGCCGGTCAGGCGGATCATCTGTTCGGCCAGCACGCGGATCGGCACCGGCTCGCCCATGTCGAGGGTATAGATCGCACCATGCGACGCCGATGCGGCCGCCTGCAGGATCAGCTGGCAGGCCTCGGGAATGGTCATGAAGTAGCGGCTGACTTCCGGGTCGGTGACCGTGACCGGGCCACCGCGCAGGATCTGCTCGCGGAACAGCGGCACCACGCTGCCGGCCGATGCCAGCACGTTGCCGAAGCGCACCGTGACAAAACGGGTATGCGTGGACTTCTGGTCCAGGCTCTGGCAGATCATCTCGGCGTAGCGCTTGCTCGCGCCCAGCGCATTGACCGGGTCGACCGCCTTGTCGGTGGAGATGAACACGAAATGCTCCACGCGGGCTTCCAGGCAGGCGCGCGCGACGTTCTCGGTCGCCAGGATGTTGTTGCGCACCGCTTCGCGCAGCTGGCGTTCCAGCACCGGCACATGCTTGTAGGCGGCCGCATGGAAAGCGGTATCGACCGGGTGCAGCGACAGCGCGTGGCGGATCACCGCCGGGTCGCCACAGTCGCCCAGCACCGCCTCGATCTCGACATCGGGGAAGCTGCGACGCAGCTCGCCTTCGATGGTCAGCAGCAGCAGTTCGCTGATCTCCAGCAGGATGATGCGACCGGCACCATGCCGCGCGCACTGGCGGCACAGCTCCGAGCCGATCGAACCACCGGCGCCGGTAACCATCACGGTGCGCCCACCCAACCAGCCGCGGATCAGGTTCCAGTCCGGCATGATCGGCTTGCGCCCCAGCAGGTCCTCGATCGCCACTTCCTTCAGCTGGCCCGGCAGCGACTGGCCCTGCAGGATGTCACTGAGCTTGGGCACGGTACGGAACGGCACGCCGGTGCTTTCGCAGATCGCGACGACGCGCTGCATGCCTGCGGCGTCCAGCGACGGCATGGCAATGACCAGCAGCTTGGCAGCGGTCTCGCGGACCACCGTCGGCGCGTCATCCAGCGTGCCCAGGATCGGCAGGCCCTGCAGCTTGGCACCCCGCAGGTGCGGTGCATCGTCGAGCAGGCCGACCGGCTCGAAGTTGCCGGAGCGGCGCAGGTCGCGCACCAGGGTCTCGGCCGCCTGGCCGGCGCCGAGGATCAGCACGCGGCGGGCGCTGGAATCGGACTGCAGTGCCTGGTAGTCCTTCCAGGCGCGGTACAGCAGGCGCGGCGCGCCGAGCAGTGCCGACAGCGCGAACGGGTAGATCACCAGCACCGACATGGGTACGCCGTCGAAGCGCTTCCACATCAGCACCAGGATGATGGCCACCATGCCGATGAAGCTGGCCTTGAAGATGTTCAGCAGGTCGCTGACGCTGGCAAACCGCCACAGGCCGCGGTACAGGCCCACGCGCCAGAACACCAGGCCCTGCAGCAGCAGGACCAGGGTGGTATCGACGTTCCACAGGGGCAGCGCCGGGGCGTTGGGCAGGATCGAGTAACGCCCTGCATGGAGCAGCTGCCAGCATGCCCAGACCATGAAGAGGTCGTGGCAGACGATGGCCGAACGCGGCATCAGGCCGAGGATTCTGTCCCGCCAGGGTGAAGCCATAATTCAGGTAATTCCTTGTCGGTGGCGCATTCCATTGCGCAGGAGGAGCCAGAGGACGCTCAGCGCGATGAACCACGCGATCGCCACGACAGCCTCCCACCTCGGCTGCAAATTGGAGCAGACATTGAACACTGTAATACTGAACAGACCCAAAGCAAAGTACATCCCTGTCACCTGGGGGTGACTGGCTCCTGCCTTCACCGCGCGCTGGTAGACATGCTGGGTATGGGGTTCCATCCAGCGTTGTCCGGAAATGATGCGCGCCAGCAGTGTGAAGCCCGCGTCCACGAGGAAGGGCGAAACCGGTACCAGCAGCAGGATCCAGTTGATATCGGTACGCACGCTGGCGATCGCCAGCACCACTGCGACCGCATACCCCAGCGCACCGCTTCCGACATCGCCCATGAAGATCCGGGCGCGAGGGAAGTTGAACGGCAGGAATCCAAGGCATGCCAGGCCCAGGGCCACGGCGGCCAGTGAATAGGGCCACGGCAGCACCGGCGCCAGCCCCAGCATCGCCACAACGGCCTGGCTGGCGGCGATGCCATTGATGCCGTCCATGAAGTTCCAGATGTTGATCAGCGACGCGGTGAACAGCAGCACCAGCACCGCCAACAGCCAGCTGCCACCATTCACCTTGACCAGGCCGGCCAACAGCGCTGCGGCGATGAAATGCACCAGCAGGCGACGCATCGCCGGCAGGGGCTTGTGGTCGTCCCACCAGCCGATACCGGCCACCAGCACCAGCCCAAGGCTGGCCACCAGCACCGTCGGCGTGCTTTCGGGCCAGGCCCAGATGGCCACGCCGGCGGTCACCAGCAGGCTGATGACGATGGCGATGCCGCCACCGCGCGGGGTGGCAACGCTATGGCTGCGACGCTCGCCCGGCTGGTCCATCAACTGCTGGCGCAGTGCATAGCCCCGCGCAGCCCAGGTCAGCAACGCGCTGAGCAGGGCGAGCCCCAGCAGCGCGCCCATCACAAGCCAGGGCATGGATCAGAGCACCGCGTAGTTCAGCAGCGGCTTGACCGTTCCCCACTCCTTGCAGCTCGGGCACTGCCAGTGGTGGGTACGCGCACCGAAGCCGCAGCGCGTGCAGCGATAGGCCGGGTTGCGCACCAGCAGCTGGTCGGTGATGTGCTTGAGGTCATGCAGGGTGGCGGTGGAATCGGCTCCCTCGGCGAGGGTCAAGTCGATCAGCGCGGATTCGCCACGTACCGACGGGCGATCCTTGAGCTGGCGACCGAGGTAGGCACGGGCCGGCGCCACACCTTCCTGCTCTTCCATCAACCGGGTCAGCGCCAATACCGGGGCGATGCCGCGGTAGTGCTCGGTCATCTCCGACAGGAACGCGCGTGCACCTGCCAGATCGCCGACCCTGCGATAGTTCTGCATCAGTGCCGGCAGCAGTTCCGGCAGGTATTCGGGATCGTTGCGCGCGGCGCGCTCGAAGGCGCGCACAGCGGCCTCTGGATTGCCCGCGTCGGTTTCCAGACGGCCCTCGATGATGCCGGCGCGCACCGACATCGCGTCGGCCTGGTAGGCGCGGGCGATCGCTGCCCTCGCCTCTTCCAGCTTGCCGGCGCCACGGAAACGTTCGGCCAGTTCGCATTCGAACTGTCCGATCAGCTTGCCCATCGGCTCGCCGGTGACGTCCTCGAAACGGGTCGCGTTGTCGATCGCCTTTTCCCAGTCGCGCTCGGCCTGGTAGATGCCGATCAGGTGCTTGAGTGCCTGCGGTGCACGCTGATCCAGCTGCGCCAGCTCGGTGAACACGGTCTCGGCACGGTCCAGCAGGCCGGACTTCATGTAGTCCTCGCCCAGCGCCAGCAGGGCCTGCACGCGCTGTGCATCACTGAGGTCGTGGCGGTTGACCAGGCCCTGGTGCAGGCGGATGGCACGGTCGACTTCGCCGCGGCGGCGGAACAGGTGGCCCAGCGCGACCTGGGTCTCGAAGGTTTCCTTGTCCAGCTCGGCGATGTGCAGGAACAGCTCGATGGCCTTGTCCGGCTGCTCGTTGAGCAGGTAGTTCAGGCCACGGAAATAGGTGCTCGACAGGCGGCTGACCTGGCTGTCACCGTGGCGTTGACCACCGCGCCGCCCGATCACCCACCCAGCCAGGGCGGCCAGCGGAACGAACAGGAAGAACCAGAACCACTCGGTGACGAAATCCATCTTCGATCAGCGTCCATCAAAAGATTGAGGGGAAGCAACCGGTGCCGGCGTGGCGGCAGCGGACTTGTTGGCGCGGCGCAGCTGGCTGTAGAGCGGAATGACCACGCTCACCAGCACCAGGCCAGCGCCAACGATGACGCCGATCAGCAACGCGGCAATGATGGCCACGCCGACCGAGGTCTTAAGCTGGGTGAACAGCAGGTTGATGGTCATCTCGTCCATGTTCATGGCACCGATGATCAACCCAAGAATGAGTACCGCCAGCAGGACCAGCAGACGAAAAACCTTCATGCGACAGCTCCAGTGGCAGGAGTCCGTAGCTTATCCGACTCGCGGCTGGATTCGCACGCGGTGGCGCGACGGAAGGCTCAGGCCGGATCAGCGTCCAGCGGCAGCACACTGCTGACCCGCTCGCGCAGTTCCTTGCCCGGCTTGAAATGGGGGACATGCTTGCCCGGCAGGGCAACCGATTCGCCGGTCTTCGGGTTGCGACCCAGGCGCGGCGGACGATAGTGCAGCGAGAAGCTGCCAAATCCACGGATTTCGATGCGATCCCCGGCGGACAGCGATCCGCCCATCATTTCCAGCAACGACTTCACCGCCAGATCGACATCATCGGCCTTCAGGTGCGCCTGGCGGCGCGCAAGGATTTCGATCAGTTCGGATTTGGTCATTACCGGCTCACATCAGGGGCATCTCAGCCTGAAACGGCCCGGGCAATGCCCGGGCCGTCCAGGAAACAACGAACAGCGTAAGGCCGATTACTCGGACTTGTTGCCGTTCAGCTGTGCACGCAGCAGCGCGCCCAGCTGGGTGGTGCCGCTGGAAGCCGAAGAGGACTGGTATTCCTCCAGCACTTCGCGCATTTCCGCGTCGTCCTTGGCCTTGATCGACAGCTGCAGGGTGCGGCCCTTGCGGTCCATGCCCACGAACTTGGCTTCGACCTTGTCGCCGACCTTCAGGTGCTGGGTGGCGTCGTCAACGCGCTCGTTGGCGATGTCGCGGGCCGAGACGTAACCTTCGATGCCGTCAGCCAGCTCGATGATCGCGCCCTTGGCGTCGACTTCCTTCACCACGCCTTCGACCTTGGAGCCCTTCGGATTGGCAGCCATGTACTGGCCGAACGGATCCTGCTCCAGCTGCTTCACGCCCAGGGAGATGCGCTCGCGCTCCGGATCGACAGCCAGGACGACGGCGTCCAGGGTATCGCCCTTCTTGAAGTTGCGAACGACGTCTTCGCCGGTGGTGTTCCAGCTGATGTCGGACAGGTGGACCAGGCCGTCGATGCCGCCGTCCAGGCCGATGAAGATGCCGAAGTCGGTGATCGACTTGATCTGGCCCGACACCTTGTCACCCTTCTTGTGGGTGGCAGCGAAGGTTTCCCACGGATTGGCGGCAACCTGCTTCATGCCCAGCGAGATACGGCGGCGCTCTTCATCGACGTCCAGCACCATCACTTCGACTTCATCACCAACCTGGACAACCTTGGACGGGTTGACGTTCTTGTTGGTCCAATCCATCTCCGAGACGTGCACCAGGCCTTCGACGCCCGGCTCGATCTCAACGAACGCACCGTAATCGGTGACGTTGGAGACCTTGCCGAAGACGCGGCTGTTGGCCGGGTAACGACGGCCGATGTTGTCCCACGGATCCTCGCCCAGCTGCTTCAGGCCCAGCGAAACGCGGTTGCGCTCGCGGTCGAACTTCAGCACGCGGACGTCCAGCTCGTCGCCGACGTTCACGACTTCCGACGGGTGACGCACGCGCTTCCACGCCATGTCGGTGATGTGCAGCAGGCCGTCGATACCGCCCAGGTCCACGAACGCGCCGTAATCGGTCAGGTTCTTGACGACACCCTTCAGGATCGCGCCTTCCTGCAGCTTGTCCATCAGCTGCTCGCGCTCTTCCGAGTGCTCGCTTTCGACGACAGCGCGGCGCGAGACCACGACGTTGTTACGCTTGCGGTCCAGCTTGATGAGCTTGAACTCGAGTTCCTTGCCTTCCAGGTAGGCCGGATCGCGCACCGGGCGCACATCGACCAGGGAACCCGGCAGGAAGGCGCGGACATCCTTGATGTCCACGGTGAAACCACCCTTGACCTTGCCGCTGATGCGGCCGGTGATGGTTTCGTTCTTTTCCAACGCTTCTTCCAGCTCGTCCCACACCATCGCGCGCTTGGCTTTCTCGCGCGACAGGACGGTTTCGCCGAAGCCGTTCTCGATCGAGTCGAGGGCGACCTTGACGATGTCGCCTTCGGCGACGTCGATTTCGCCAGCGTCGTTACGGAACTGTTCGATCGGCACGATGCCTTCGGACTTCAGGCCAGCGTTGATCACCACGACGTCGCCGCGGACTTCAACAACGGTACCGCTGACGATGGCGCCCGGCTTCAGCTTGGCCAGATTGGCCTGGCTGGCTTCAAACAGTTCGGCAAATGATTCGGTCATTAGATTTACTCTGTTGGACACATGGGTCGGTGGCGTCCCCTTCAGGGGAATGGCGACCGCCCGCCTGTTGGTCGACCCCGGAAACGCAGGTCGTGTGTAGTAGGAAAACCGCCACGCATCATTGCGCGACGGAGCTGGTACAGCACTGCTATGCGCGACCACCGCCGATGCTGCTGGCAGCGCTCCCGCGCGAACGGATCAGGCAGCCGGAACCGGAAGCAGATCCATCACTCTGGCAACGACATCATCGATGCCGATGCCTGTGGTGTCGATGAGGACAGCATCGTCTGCCGGCTTCAGGGGCGCCACGGTACGCTGGGCATCACGGGCGTCGCGGGCCATGATCTCGCGCAGGAGGTCATCAAAGTTAACAGAAACCCCCTTGTCTTTCAACTGCTTATGCCGGCGCTCGGCGCGCTCCTCGGCACTGGCGGTCAGGAAGACCTTGTAGGAGGCGTCCGGGAAGATCACCGTGCCCATGTCGCGGCCGTCGGCGACCAGGCCCGGCAGCTCCCTGAATGCGCGCTGGCGCTCCTTCAGGGCAGCGCGGACCTCGGGAATGGCGGCAATGGCCGAGGCCAGCGCACCGGTGGTCTCCAGGCGCAGCTCGTCGGTGGCATCGGTGCCGTTGACCATGACCCGCATGGCATCGCCCTGCTCGACAAACTGAACGTGGGTGTCGAAGGTGCAACGCACCAGCGCCGAGGCGTCGGAAGTATCGATGTCGGCCCAGCTTGCGGCCACGCCCACCGCCCGGTACAGCGCGCCCGAATCCAGGTAATGCCAGCCCATCCGGCGCGCGATGATGCGGCTGATGGTACCCTTGCCGGCCCCGGATGGGCCGTCGATGGTCAGGACGGGAGCGAGTGGATTCATGGGGGTCCCAGAGCGTGTGAAGAGGCCATTCTAGCCCCTGCCAGACGCCCCCAGCGGGATCTTTTGTGCAACCACTTGAAACCACGAGGAAAAGCCCGGTAGAATGGCGGGCTTGAACGAGCGTCAACTGCCGATTGTCTTTCGCATATCGCGGCCACGCTCCACCCGAACAACTACTGTTTACGCCGAGGTATGCCATGAAAGTCCTGTCCTCCCTGAAGTCGGCGAAGGCCCGTCACCGTGACTGCAAGGTCGTGCGTCGTCGTGGCAAGATCTTCGTCATCTGCAAGTCGAACCCGCGTTTCAAGGCGCGTCAGCGCTAAGCCTCACAGCCTTCCGGCTGCGGCTGGCCCTACGCGGGGCCGACCCGATGCAAGAAACCGCCTTCGGGCGGTTTTTTGTTTATGCGGCTTTTTCCTGCCGTTTTTGCTGTAATCGCCTTTCTTGACCACTGGGGAGTAGATCGAGATGAAGCGTTACCTGTCCGCCCTGGCCGTGATGGCCACTCTGGCCGCCGCCACACCGGCACTGGCCGATACCCTGCTTGTCGACCGCGCCCGCGAGAAGCCGGCCGGTGCCCTGCCCGTGCGCGGCCAGAGCATGCAGCAGGTGCAGGCGCAGTTCGGCGCGCCCAGCGAGCAGCTGCAGCCGCGTGGCGGGCAGAAACGGCAATGGCCGACCATCAACCGCTGGGTGTACCCGCAGTTCACCGTCTACTTCGAGAAGCAGAAGGTGATCGACGTGGTGGCCAACCAGGCGGACCCGAACGAAATCGGCCCGAAACCGCCGATCCGTTGATCCCATTACCCGCCGTGGGCGGGCCTGTGTAGCGAGACCATGAACCAGACCCTTCGTTTTCCTGCCGAGTGGGAAGCCCAGAGCGGCGTCCTGATTGCCTGGCCCACCGCCGATACCGACTGGGCTGACCGCCTGGGCCAGGTGGAAGAGACCTACATCGCCCTGGTCGCGGCCATCACCCGCTTCCAGCCGGTGCTGATCTGCGTGGCCGACGACGATGTGGAGACCTACGCCGAGATGCGACTGCGCTCCAACCGCATCGACATGGACAAGGTCCACTTCACCACGGCGGCCTACGACGATACCTGGCTGCGCGACTCCGGCCCGATCACCCTGCGCCGTGCCGACGGCGGCTTCCAGCTGCTGGATTTCCGCTTCACCGGCTGGGGCGGCAAGTTCGACGCCACCCTGGATGACCAGCTGGTGGGCGTGCTCGACCAGGCCGGCGTATTCAACGATGCGCCGGTCCGCAGCATTCCGTTCGCGCTGGAAGGCGGCGGCATCGAGACCGACGGTGAAGGCACCCTGCTGACCACCTGGAAGTGCCTGCACGAGCGCCACCCGGACCGCGACCGCGCCAGCCTGAGCGCCGACCTGGCCGACTGGCTGCAGCAGGACCGCGTGCTGTGGCTGGACCACGGCTACCTGGAAGGCGACGACACCGACGCGCACATCGATACCCTCGCCCGCTTCGCCTCCGCTGACAGCATCGTCTACCAGGCCTGCGACGACGAGAGCGACTCGCATTACGCCGAACTGCAGGCGATGGGCAATGAGCTGGCCGCGCTACGCACCAGGGATGGCCAGCCGTACCGCCTGTTCCCGCTGCCGTGGGCCCGGCCGGTGATCGACGAAGGCCGTCGCCTGGCTGCGTCGTACGCGAACTACCTGATCGTCAATGGCGCGGTGCTGATGCCGGCCTATGGCGACCCGGCCGATGACCTGGCCCGCGACGTGCTGGCACAGGCGCACCCGGACCGCGAGATCGTGCAGGTCCCCTGCCGCTCGCTGATCTGGCAGAACGGCAGCCTGCACTGCATCACCATGCAGCTGCCGGAAGGGCTGTTGAAGGCGTAACGGTCGTGCCGGCCGCTGGCCGGCAACCCTGCAATGCCTGATGGATCCACGGGATTGCCGGCCAGCGGCCGGCACTACCCGCTGCGCCATTCAGCGCGCGACACGCCGTCGCCGCCCATCCGCGCTAACATGCTGGTTTTCCCCCGCAGGAACGCCCCGCATGAACTCGCGCAGCCCCCTTACCGTCGCCCTGATCCAGGAGCGCAACCACGGTGATGCCGCCGCCAACCTGGCGGTGATCGAAGCACGCGTGGCCGAGGCGGCTGCGCAGGGTGCCAAGCTGGTGCTGCTGCAGGAACTGCATAACGGCCCGTACTTCTGCCAGCACGAATCGGTCGACGAGTTCGACCTGGCCGAGCCGATTCCGGGCCCGAGCACCGAGCGCCTTGGCGCGCTGGCGAAGCAGCATGGCGTGGTGCTGGTCGGCTCGCTGTTCGAGCGCCGCGCTGCCGGGCTGTACCACAACACCGCCGTGGTGTTCGAGAAGGACGGTACCCTGCTCGGCAAGTACCGCAAGATGCATATCCCGGACGACCCGGGCTTCTACGAGAAGTTCTACTTCACCCCGGGCGACATCGGCTTCAAGCCGATCGATACCTCGGTGGGCCGCCTGGGCGTGCTGGTGTGCTGGGACCAGTGGTACCCGGAAGCGGCGCGCCTGATGGCGCTGGCTGGCGCCGAGCTGCTGCTGTATCCGACTGCGATCGGCTGGGATCCGGACGACGTGCAGGACGAGAAGACCCGCCAGCGCGACGCCTGGGTGCTGAGCCATCGCGGCCATGCGGTGGCCAACGGCCTGCCGGTGCTGAGCTGCAACCGCGTCGGCCACGAGGCTTCGCCGCTGGGCGCGTCGGGCATCCAGTTCTGGGGCAACAGCCACGTGCTCGGCCCGCAGGGCGAGTTCCTGGCCGAGGCCGGCACCGAGGCCACCGTGCTGCTGTGCGACGTCGACCTGCAGCGCAGCGAGCACGTGCGCCGCATCTGGCCGTTCCTGCGTGATCGCCGCATCGATGCCTACGGCGACCTGCTCAAGCGCTACATCGACTGAGCCGGAGCCCGCGCATGGCCGTCCTCATCCGTGATGCCGGCCCGGCCGACATCGACGCGATCACCGCGATCTATGCGGTGGAAGTGACTGACTTCGTCAACACCTACGAGTACGACATTCCGGACGCGACCGAGATGCTGCGCCGCATGCGCGACATCGTCGATCGCGGCTTCCCCTACTTGGTCGCCGAGATTGACGGCCAGGTGGCCGGCTATGCCTACGCCAACACCTACCGCACCCGCGTCGCCTACCAGTGGACCGTTGAGAACTCGGTCTACGTCGATGCCCGCTTCCAGGGCCAGGGCGTCGGCACCGGCCTGCTGCAGGCGTTGATCGACGCCTGCATCGCGCGTGGCTACCGGCAGATGGTGGCGGTGATCGGCGAGCCGACCAACACTGCTTCAATCAAGCTGCACGAACGCTTCGGCTTCGAACTGGTGGGCGTGTTCCGTGGCCTCGGCCGCAAGCATGGCCGCTGGCTGGACACCGTGCAGATGCAGCGCGCGCTCGGCGATGGCGCCGACACCGCACCTTCCAATGAATGAACCCATGACCGAAACCCTTCCCGAGACCGGTGACGACCTGTTCGCCGGCCAGCCGGTGCGCGTCGTCGAACGCGACGGCGTGCGCTACACCCTGCTGGGCACCGCCCACGTCTCCCGCGCCAGCGTCGAGGCGGTGGAGAAAGCCATCGACAGCGGTCGCTTCGACGCCGTGGCCGTTGAACTGGACCCGCAGCGCCTGCAGGCACTGAGCGACCCGGACACGCTGGCCAAGCTCGACCTGGTCGAGGTGATCCGCAAGGGCCGCGTCGCCCTGTTCGCCGCCAACCTGGCCCTGTCCGCCTACCAGCGCCGCCTGGCCGAACAGCTCGACATCGAGCCCGGTGCCGAGCTGAAGCGTGCGGTGGAGCTGGCGCGCGAACGCGACCTGCCGGTGCACCTGATCGACCGCGAGGTCGGCCTGACCTTCCGCCGGGCGTCGCAACGTCTGGGCTTCTTCGGCAAGCTGAAGCTGGTTGCCGGGCTGGGCGCCGGCCTGTTCTCGTCGGAAGAAGTGGGCGAGAACGAGATCGAGAAGCTCAAGCAGGGCGACATGCTGGAGTCGAGCTTTGGTGAGTTCGCCAGCGAGAGCCCGGCGCTGTACGAAACCATCATCGGCGAGCGCGACCGCTACATGGCCACGCGCCTGCGCGAGGAGCACGACCCGCAGCAGCGAGAAGTGCTGGCGGTGGTCGGTGCCGGTCACCTGGCCGGGCTGGCGCGCTATCTGGAAACCGACACCGAGGCACCGGCGCCGCTGCGCGCCGAGCTGGAGGCGGTGCCGAAGAAGCGCAACATCCCGTGGTTCACGCTCGGCATCCTGGCGATCGTGGCGACCGGCATCGGCGTGGGCTTCTACCGCGGCGGCCTGGGCGTGGGCACCGAACTGCTGGCGACCTGGGCAATGTATACCGGCGGCCTGGCGGGCCTGGGCTGCCTGCTGGCAGGCGGTCACCCGCTGAGCATCCTCACCGCGATCGCGGTGGCCCCGTTCAAGCCGTTCCGCCTGAGCATCCCGACCGGCGCATTCTCGGCGCTGGTGGAAGCGCGCCTGCGCAAGCCGGCCTACGAGGACTTCCTGAAGCTGCGCGACGATGCGCAGAGCCTGAAGGGCTGGTACCGCAATCGCGTTACCCGCGTGGTGCTGACCTTCATGCTGACCAACATCGGCAGCATGCTCGGCCTGTGGCTGACCACCTTCAAGGTCTGGGGCAAGGTGGCGGGGTAAGCCTCTCAACCGGCCACAGAATCTGTAGCACCCGAGCCCATGCTCGGGCGACGCCGCGACGCGGCGAGCAGAAAAAAAGGGGGAGACCGCCCCACTACGACCGGCCTCCCCCACACCACAACACGTTGGCGCGCATTACAGCCGGGCAGCGCCCGGCTCCATCCTCTCCAGCCCGCGTGCACGGCGGATCAACCGCGTCACGGCATTGCGCAGGTCATCGAGCACCGCATAGATCGTCGGCAGGAACAGCAGGCTGACCACCGTCGAGAACGCCAGGCCGCCCGCAATCGCGCGCGCCATCGGCGAATACTCCGGGCCATTGCCGAACATCTGCGTATCGGTCAGCGAGATCGGGATCATCGCCAGGATCGCCGTGCCCATGGTCATCATGATCGGGCGCAGGCGTTCGCGTGAGCCTTCCACCAGCGCCTGGGTGCGGCCCATGCCGCTGCGCCGCAGGTTGTTGATGTGCTCGATCATCACGATGCCGTTGTTCACCACCACGCCCATCAGCACCAGGATGCCGATGAAGGACATGATCCCGAACGAGGTGCCGGTGATCCAGAACAGCCAGAACACGCCGAAGATCGAGAACAGCACTCCGCTCATGATCGCCGCCGGGAACAGCAGCGACTCGAACACCGCCGCCATCACCACGTAGATCATCACCAGTGCGATCAGCAGGTTGAACACCATCTGCTGCATGGCCTCGTCGTCGTTGCCGTAGTCGCCGCCGTCGAAGGTGAAGCCATAGCCGGCCGGGAAGTTCATCGGCTTGAGCACGGCTTCGATCGCCTTGCGCCCGTCCGGCGCGGTGACCTTCTCGGCCAGGTTGGCCTTGATGGTCAACGTGGTCTGGCGGTTGGTGCGGCCGATCTGGGTGGCCGACGAACCAACGTCCACGGTGACCAGGCTCAGCAGCGGCACGCTGCGGCCATCGCCGGTGCGCACGCTGAAACCGGCCAGGTCTTCCGGGCTGCTCTGCTCGGCGCCGGCAAAGCGCACCCACACCGGCACTTCGTTGTCACCGCGGCGGAACTCGCGCATCGGCGCGCCGCGCAGCGCCAGGCCGACGAAGCTGGCCACCTGCTCGGCATTGAAGCCGAACGCTGCGGCACGCTCGCGGTCGACGCGCACCTTCAGCTCGCCGCCCTTCTCGCCGTTGTCGATGCGCACGTCACGCAGCTCGGCACGCTGCGCCAGCAACGGCACCACTTCCTGGCCGATCTCCTGCAGCATCGAGCTGGAGTCGCCCACCAGCTGCACCTGCACGCCCTGGTTGCTGCCGCCACCGCCATCGCCGCCCTGGTTGCCGACGAAGTAATCGGTGCGGGCCGACTTCGGTAGGCCCTTGCGCAGTTCCTCCTGCAGCGACTTGATGTCCTTGGCGTACTTTTCGTCCAGGGTGACCACCGTGGAGCTGCCTTCCTGCTCGCTGTACCAGGAATACACCTGCTTCACGTGCAGGCGTTCGCGGTTCTGGTCGATCCAGGTCTCCACCCGCGCCACTTCCTCGGACATCTGGCGGTAGGTGTAGGCGCCCTTCCACATGTAGCCGATGAAGATGTCCTTGCCACCCTCACCACCAAACATGTCGACCTTGGTCAGCTTCATCGGCACCAGGCTGACCAGCACCACCAGCAGGATGCCGAGCAGGCTCCAACCGCGGTGATGCAGTGACCAGTCCAGCAGCTGCGCATAGCGTCGCTGCAGGCGCGCGATCAGGCCGGTCTGCGAGTGCACCAGCTTGGGCGTGGCCATGCGCGCGGACAGCATCGGGATCAGGCTGACCGCCACCAGCCACGAGGCCAGCAGCGAGACCGAGATGGTGATCGCGATCTGCGCCATGAAGATGCTGATGTTGTTGGTCTCGCCGAACAGGTTCGGCACGAACACGATGCAGTGGCACAGCGTGCCGGCGCTGAGCGCGATGGCCACGTTGCGGGTGCCGATGATCGAGGCCAGCCGTGGCTGCCCCGGCATGCGCTCGCGCTCCTGGTAGATGCTCTCCACCACCACCACCGCATTGTCGACCAGCATGCCGACGGCCAGCAGCAGGCCCATCATGGTCAGGATGTTGAGTGTCACCCCGACGAAGTACATGAAGCCGAGGGTGATGGTGAAGCAGATCGGAATGGCCAGGGTCACCATCAGCGTCGACGGCCAATGGCGCAGGAAGAAGAACAGCACGGTGACCGACAGGATCAGGCCGACCGCGCCGGCCTCGGCCAGCTCCAGCAGCGAGGACGTCACTGCCTTGCCCTGGTTGTCGATCACCTTGATCTGCACGTCGCGCATCGACGGCTGCGCGCGGATCGCCTCGACCTCGGCCAGTGCCGCACGCGAAACGTCCACCAGGTTGGCGCTGCGTTCCTTGAAGATGTCCAGGCCCACCGCCGGGTTGCCGTCCAGGCGGCGCCCGTAGTTCATCCGCGCCGGCTTCAGGCGGACGTCGGCGATGTCGCCCAGGCGCAGGCCCTTGGCGTTGATCACCAGGTCGCGCATCTCCTGAAGGTCGGTGATCTCGCCTACCGGCTGCACGCGCACGCGTTGGCCGTTGTCATCGATCTGCCCGGCCGAGATCGAGAAGTTCAGCGTGCGCAGGCGCTCGCTCAGCTCGTTGATGCTCAACCCATGCGCGTTGAGCCGGTTCGGATCGATGGCGATCTCCACCTCGTTCGGCGGCGCACCGGTGATATCGACGCGGGCCACACCGGGAATACGCTCGATGCGCCGCTTGAACTCACGATCGAGCATGTCATAGGCGGTGGTCAGGTCGGTGGTGCTGGCCAGCCGCACCTTCAGCACGGGCTGGTCGCTGCTGGACCACTTGAACACGTTGTAGCGCTGCAGGTCGTCGGGCAGGTCGCTGCGGATCGCGTCGATACGCTCGCGCGCGTCGGACGCGGCAATGGCGATGTCGCGGTCCCAGTCGCTGAACTCGATGTAGATCAGCGCCGCCTCGGAGGTGGCCGACGAGCGCATGCGCTTGATGCCGGTCATCGTCGCCAGCGATTCCTCGACCGGACGGATGATGGTCCGTTCCACTTCTTCCGGGGTCGAGCCGGTGTAGGGAATCTGCACGAACAGGAACGGCGCGGAGATGTCCGGCAGCGCCTCCAACGGCAGCCGGAACGAAGCGATCAGGCCGATCACCACCAACGACACGAAACACATGATGGTGGTGACCGGACGGCGGATGGAAAACTCGGCAACACTCATGCCGGTTCCTCCACACCCGCTGTGCCGCCCTCGTCGCCATGCAGGCCTTCACCGGCGTGCTTGCGGCCGCGCTCACGGTAGTAGGCGTCGCCGCGACGATCCATCAGGTCGTACACCACCGGGATCACCAGCAGCGTCAGCAGCGTCGACACCAGCAGGCCACCGATCACGGTGATCGCCATCGGTGCACGCACTTCGGCGCCCTCGCCCATCGCCACCGCCAGCGGCAGGAAGCCGAACAGCGTGCACAGCGTGGTCATGATGATCGGCCGCAGGCGCGAGCGCGCACCCTCCACCAGCGCCTCATGCTTGGCCACGCCGGCCTCGCGCAGCTGGTTGACCTTGTCGATCAGGATGATCGCGTTCTTGGTGACCAGGCCGACCAGCAGGATCAGGCCGATGAACACCACCACCGAAATGGGCTTTCCGGTCAGCATCAGCGCCAGGATCGCGCCGACCAGCGCCAGCGGGATGGTGAACAGGATCACGAACGGGTGCAGCAGGGATTCGAACTGCGAGGCCATCACCAGGTAGACCAGGAAGATCGCCAGGCCGAAGGCGAAGATCAGCGACTTCGCCGCCTGCGCCAGTTCCTCGCCCTGGCCGCCGATGTGCAGGCCGACGCCCGCGCCCAGCGGCTGCTCGGCCACCATCTGCTGCACTTCGCGCATGGCGGCGCCGAGGTCGATGTCGCGCAGGTTGGCCGATACCACCGCGACCCGGGTCTGATCGGCACGATGGATCTCGCTGGGGCCGGTGGTGGCGACCACGTCGGCCACCGCGTCCAGGGTCACCGGGCGGGTGCTGCCCGGATTGACGATCAGCCGGCGGATGCTCTCCACGCTGGCGCGGTCACCTTCCTGGGCGCGCACCAGCACGTCGATCTTGCGGTCACGGAAGCTGTAGCGGGTGGCGACGTCGCCACGCACCTTCTTCACCACCACGTCGGCGATCTGGCGGGTGGTCAGGCCCAGTGCACCGGCGCGCTCCTGGTCGAAGCGGATCTGGATTTCCGGGAAGCCCTCTTCCACCGTCGACTTCACGTCGGCGTAGTGGGCGTTGCCGCGCAGCATCGCCGCCAGGCGCTGGCCGGCCACTTCCAGGGTCGCCATGTCCTGCCCGCGCAGTTCGATTTCCAGCGGCGTGGAAAAGCTGAACAACGCCGGCCGCGCGAAGTCGACCTGGGCACCCGGGTGCTGGCTCATGGTGCCGCGCAGGCGCTCGGTGATCGCCGCTTCAGTGTGCGCATTGCCGCCACCTTCCATCACCACGGTCAGCTTGCCGATGTTCTCGCCGCTTTCGGTCGGGCTGGCATCCAGCCGGGTGCCGCTGCCACTGACGCCATACAGCGAGGCCACGCCTTCGCCCTTGCCATGCGCCAGCTGCAGCTCGCGCACCAGCGCATCGGTCTGCTTGAGCGGCGTGCCGGCCGGCAGCTTCACCGTCATTTCGAAACGGTCCTGCGCCAGCTGCGGGATCAGGTCGGCGCCAAGCATCGGCACCAGCGCCATGGTCGCCACGAAAATGATGGCTGCCACGCCCAGCACCTTGCCGGGATGCGCCAGCGCACTCGGCAGCAGGCGCAGGTAGCCTCGCTCGGCGCCTGCATAGGGCTTCATCGCCAGGTCGCTGGCCTTGCGCATCACCGGGCCGACCACCGCCACCACGCCGCGCCACAGGCGCACCACGAGCCAGGCCAGCGCATAGAAGCTCCAGCGCACGCTGGCGAGCAGGCCACGGCGGCCCAGTGCAACCGGCTTCTGCCAACGCTTCTGCGGCTGCCATGCTGCGTTCGGCGCCTCTTCCGGGAACGCCAGCGGCGGCCGTCCCTTCAGCGAGCTCAGCATCGGGATCAGGGTCATCGACACCAGCAGCGAGATCGCGATGGCGATCGCCACGGTCAGCGCCTGGTCGCGGAACAGCTGCCCGGCGATGCCATTGACGAACACCAGCGGCAGGAACACCGCGATGGTGGTCAGGGTCGAGGCGACCACGGCCATGCTCACTTCACGGGTGCCGGCAATCGCCGCCTGCAGGATGCCCAGGCCACGCTCACGGGCCTTGGCGATGCTCTCCAGCACCACGATCGAGTCATCCACCACCAGGCCGGTGGCCAATGCCAGGCCACCCAGCGACATCACGTTCAAGCTCAGGCCGAGCTGGCCCATGAAGAAGAACGTGGCGATGATCGAGACCGGCAACGACAGGCTGATCACGAACGTACTCCAGCCATCGCGCAGGAACAGGAAGATGATCAGGATCGCCAGCAGGCCGCCGATCACGGCATCCTTCTTGACGTCGGCGATGGCGTGCTCGATGAAGCGCGACTGGTCCTCGATGGTGGTCAGCTGGACATCGGACGGGAACGTGCCCTTGATCTGCTCCAGGCGCTTGCGCAGCGCTTCAGCGGTGGACACGGTGTTGGCGTCGC
The DNA here is from genome assembly GCF_059372445.1 of Stenotrophomonas sp. YJH_SMC_127. Taxonomy (NCBI): domain Bacteria; kingdom Pseudomonadati; phylum Pseudomonadota; class Gammaproteobacteria; order Lysobacterales; family Lysobacteraceae; genus Stenotrophomonas; species Stenotrophomonas sp. YJH_SMC_127. The sequence goes on from NZ_JCAFVO010000005.1 coordinate 137,391, forward strand.
CTTCCTTGTAGATGGCCAGCTCGACCGACTCCTTGCCGCCCAGGCGGATGATCGCTTCGCGCTCCTTGTAGCCCTGGCGCACGGTGGCCACGTCCTTCAGGCGCACCGGCACGCCGTTGGCAACCACGCTGGAGCCACCGCCGGACGATGCGCTCTGTGCCGCCGACGCCGCCGCGATGGCGGCCGCCGAACCGGTCGACGCGGCGATGTTGAACATCTGCTGCAGCGCCGAGTCCGCCGCGCTGCCATTGGCGGCCTGGGTGGTCACCAGCAGGTTGCGGATCTCCTCCAGGTCGGCGAACTGGTTGACGGTACGCACCAGGAAGCGCTGCGAGCCCTCCTCCAGGCGGCCGCCGGAAATGTTGATGTTCTCGTCCTTCAGGCGCTTGATGACGGTGTCGATCGGCAGGTTCAGCTGGGCAAGCTTCTGCTGGTCGATGTCGACCTGGATCTCGTCCTCCAGGCCGCCGCCCACCTTCACTGCCGCCACACCGGTGACCGGCTCCAGCTTCTTCTTGAGGTCTTCATCGGCATAGCGGCGCAGGCCGGTCAGCTCGCGCACCGCATCGGCATCGCTGGTCGACGCCGTCTTGTTCGACAGCACCAGGCGCATGATCGGCTCGGTTGACGGATTGAAGCGCAGCAGCACCGGGGCCTTGGCCTCCAGCGGCAGGTTCAGCGCTTCCATCTTGTCGCGCACCTCCAGGCTGGCCTGGTCCATGTTGGTGCCCCAGGCGAATTCCAGCACCACGTCGCTCTGGCCGGTGCGCGAGACCGACTTCAGCTTGCGCAGGTTCTTGACCACGCCGACCGCTTCTTCGACCGGCTGGGTGATCAGGGTTTCGATTTCAGTCGGCGCTGCACCGGTGTATTCGGTGCGCACGGTCAGCGTCGGGTAGCTCAGGTCGGGCAGCAGGTTGACCTTGAGATTGCCCAGCGCGATCAGGCCGAACAGCAGCAGCGTGACCGTGCACATGGCGATGGTCACGCGGCGGCGGGTGGCAAACTCCACCAGGCCGCCGCGCATGCCGGCGGCGGCGCCGTCGCTCGCCGGCGAGGCACCGTGGTCGTGGCCCGGGGCGGTCATTGCTTGCTCCCGGCCTTGTCTGCGGGCTTGGCGGCCGCAGCGACCGTCTTCGCCTTCGGATCGGCAATCACCTGCACCGTGGTGCCGTCGCGCAGGGCGACCTTGCCGGCGGTGACCACCTGATCACCGGCCGCCAGGCCATCACGGATCTCCACCCACGGGCCCTCGGCGTAACCCAGCTTGACCGGAACGCGTGCGACCTTGCCTTCGCGCACGCGGAACACCGCCGGCTCACCGTCGTCGAGCAACGCCAGGCGCGGTACGACCAGCGCATCGGCACGCTGGTCGTAGTCGATGCGGATGCGACCGAACATGCCGGGCTGCAGCGCGTGTGCGGCGCCGTCGAAGGCGCTGACCACGCGAAACGTGCCGCTGCCCGAATCCACCACCGGCGCGATGCGATCAACGGTGCCGGTGAAGCTCTGCCCCGGCAGCGCGTCGGCCGCCAGCGTCACCGGCTGGCCGGCGCGCAGGGTGGCCAGTTCACGCTCGGGCACGTTGAGGGTGGCTTCCAGCCGCGAGTTGTCGACGATGCGGAAGATCGGCGTGTTGATCTGCACGAAGTTGCCGGTCTTGATCGAACGCGATGCGATCACGCCGGAAATCGGTGCCACCACCGTGGTGTAGGACAGCTCCAGCGTGGCCAGCCGGTACTGCGCACGGACGTTTTCCAGGTCGTAGCGCAGCTGGTCGACATCGGCGGCGCTGACCATCTGCTGGCCGACCAGCTTCTGTGCGCGCAGGTAATTGTTTTCCAGCTTGCGCATCTGCGCTTCGCTCTGTGCAACGGCCAGCCGTGCACGATCCGGGTCCAGCCGCACCAGCGGTTGGCCGGCGGTGACCCGCTGCCCTTCCTCGACCAGCACCGCCAGCGCCACGCCGGAGGTCTTGGCGACCACCTGCGACTCGGCGCGTGGTTCCAGCGCGGCAGTGCCGGTGTAGCTGGCCGCGACGGCACGATGGCTGGCCACCGCCACCTCGACCGGGACCGCATCGACCTTCTTTTCCTCCTTGGTCTCGGCGGCCTTGGCTTCGGAATTGGGCCCTGCGGCGCAACCGCCCAGCAGCAGGGAGGTGGAGATCAGCAGTGCGGCAGCGCAGATTCCGCTGCGACGGCCGGACAGGAAGGTTGGGTGCGACATCGTCGGGTCCCTGAAGGATGCGTGGACAGGTGTGGTAGCAAAGTAATTCACCACTTCACGGCAACACCATATCCCAAAGGTCATGGTGCCTTCACGCCGCTGGTCGGCGCGCCCCCATTTCAGCTAGATGAAACCTGAGGCTATACTCGGGTCGTTCCGTACCCCACGCCGGAACGACCAGACCCGAATCCCCGGAAACGACACCATGCGCCCGCAGCCGCTCGCCGCTTGTCTCGCTCTGGCCGTCCTCCTGCCCCTTGGGGCCGCCGCACAGCCCGCTCCTGCTCCTGCCACACCCGCCCCGGCCCCGGCTCCCGCCGTTGCGCCAGCGCCCGCCGCACCCACCGGCAACTTCGACAATGGCCGCGTCCTGGCCTACACCTGCCAGGGCTGCCACGGGATCACCGGCTACAAGAACGCCTACCCCAGTTACCGGGTGCCGAAGATCGGCGGCCAGACCCAGCAGTACCTGGCCCAGGCCCTGACCGAGTACCGCCAGGGCAAGCGCCGGCATCCGACGATGCAGGCGCAGTCGATGAGTTTCAGCGAACAGGAGATCGCCGATCTCTCTGTTTACCTGTCCACCGTCAAGTAAGGCCCGCCCATGTCGAAAGCCGCGCATCCGATGCGTCACGCCATCGCCCTGTCCGTTGCCCTGCTGCTGGCCGCCTGCTCACAGTCGCAGGTGGAAAACAGCGAAAAATCGGCCGCCGACCCGGGCCATGCCAGCGGCGAGCACGGTTCATCGTCCTCCGCCGGCCTGCCGGCAGGTCGCGAGGCCGCCGGTGAGGCCCGCGCCAAGGTGAAGGGCAAAGCCACCAACCAGAGCTGCATCGACTGCCATGGGGCCGACGGCAATGCGCCGATCGATCCGACCTATCCGAAGCTGGGTGGGCAGTACGGTGACTACCTGGCGCACGCGCTGCAGGCCTACCGCGCCGGTGACCGCCAGCATGCGCTGATGACGCCGCAGGCGAAGGACCTGAGTGATCAGGACATCGCCGATCTGGCGGCGTACTTCGGCAGCCGGCCGAGCCAGCTGCGGGATCTGCACGGGGTCAAATGACGGCCGCCCCCCGGTCGGCGCGGACCGTCGGTTGGTAGGTGCGGACCGTTGGTCCGCACAGATTCCGGATATCCACGCATGGCGTGGATCTGCTGAGCCGAGCGTGGGCTCGGCTCTACATCAATCGGCGCGATCGCTGGCGCCGGTCAACGCTCAGCCTTCCAGCTCTTCCCAGCGCGCGTAAGCGGCATCCAGTTCGGCCTGCACCTTGGCCAGCTGCTGGGTGTGCGCCGTCACTTCAGCACTGCTGCGGGTGTAGAACGATGGGTCGTTCATCGCCGAGGTCAGCCCTTCGACATCGCCTTCCAGCTTCTCGATGGTCTTTGGCAGCTGCTCCAGCTCGCGCGCTTCCTTGTACGCCAGCTTGCGCTTGGGGGCTGCGGGAGTCGCGGCCGCAGCAGCGGCCGGTGCAGCAGTCGCCGGCTTGGCAGCCGGGGCCGCGGCAGGCGCAGCCACGCTGGCCGCATAGCGCTGCCAGTCGCTGTAGCCACCGACGTACTCGCCGATCACGCCGTCGCCTTCCATCACCAGCGTGGAGGTCACCACGTTGTCGATGAAGTCACGGTCGTGGCTGACCAGCAGCAGCGTACCGGTGTACTCGCCCAGCAGCTCTTCCAGCAGCTCCAGGGTTTCCACGTCGAGGTCGTTGGTCGGTTCGTCCATCACCAGCAGGTTGGACGGCTGCGCGAACAGCTTGGCCAGCAGCAGGCGGTTGCGCTCGCCACCGGACAGGCGGGTGATCGGCGCACGCGCGCGCTCGGGGGTGAACATGAAGTCCTGCAGGTAGGCATGCACGTGCTTGCGCTTGCCGTTGAACTCGAGGAAATCGCGGCCTTCGGCCACGTTCTCGATCGCGCTCCAGTCTTCGCGCAGCACCGCGCGGTACTGGTCGAAATAGGCGATCTGCAGGTTGGTGCCCGCATTGACCTCACCCTTGGCCGGCTGCAGTTCACCCAGCAGCAGCTTCAGCAGCGTGGTCTTGCCGCTGCCGTTGGGGCCGATCAGGCCGATGCGGTCGCCACGCAGGATGGTGGTGGTGAAATCGCGGACCATGGTGCGCTCGCCGAAGGCGAACGAAATGTCCTTGACGTCGATGACCTTCTTGCCGGAGCTGACGCCCTGCGCGGCTTCCATCTTGACGTTACCGCTGAGGTCGCGGCGCTGCGAGCGTTCGGTGCGCATCGCCTTGAGGCGGCGCACGCGGCCCTCGTCGCGGGTACGACGGGCCTTGATGCCTTGGCGGATCCAGACTTCTTCCTGCGCCAGCAGCTTGTCGAAGCGGGCATTTTCCTGCGCCTGCGCATTGAGGCGTTCCTCGCGGCGGCGCTCGTAGTTGGCCCAGTCGCCCGGCCAGCTGGTGACCTGGCCGCGATCGATCTCGACGATGCGGGTGGCCAGCGCACGCAGGAAGCGGCGGTCATGGGTGACGAACACCACGCTGCCGCTCCAGCCCTTCAGGAACGCTTCGAGCCAGTCGATGGCTTCGATGTCCAGGTGGTTGGTCGGTTCGTCCAGCAGCAGCACGTCCGGGCTGGAGACCAGTGCACGGGCCAGCAGCACGCGGCGCTTCATGCCGCCGGACAGGCGGCCGAATTCGGCATCGCCGTCGAGGTCGAGCTTGGTCAGCGTTTCGCTGACGCGCTGGTCCAGGCCCCAGCCGTTGGCGGCGTCGATCTTGGCCTGCACGTTGCCGAGCGCTTCGCCATCGAAGACCTCGGCATGGCTGAGATGGTGGAACTCGGCCAGCCACTGGCCCAGTTCACCGAGACCATCGGCAACGACGTCGAACACCGAGCCGGCGGCGCCGTGTGGCACTTCCTGCTCCAGGCGGGTGACGCGCACGCCCTGCTGCACGCGGACTTCGCCGTCATCGGGCTTGTGGTCGCCGGACAGCAGCTTGAGCAGGGTGGATTTGCCGGCGCCGTTGCGGCCGATCAGGGCGATGCGTTCGCCCGGCTCGATCGACAGTTCGGCCTTTTCCAGCAACAACGGGCCGCCGACGCTGAAGTCGACGTTCTGCAGAGTAATCAGAGGCATCCGGATATTGTACGGGTTGGGGGCGTCGGCCGGGTTGCACCCGGCACCCGCGGTAGTGCCGGCCGCTGGCCGGCAACCTCAACGGCAACGTCAAAAGCTGGTTTCCTGTGGGATGGCGGGATGGGTCCGGTCGCGGGGGACGCCGTAAACCCGTCCCTGGGGGCTTGGCCGCGGCATCCATGCCGCGGACACCCCCGCCACCGGACCCATCCCGCCTTCGACAGATTCCTGCAATCTGTCGGAACTACATTCTGCTCTGGTGGGTGTCGACCTTGGTCGACACGGTAGATCCACGCCATGCGTGGATGAGCGCTACAAGAAGGGTCGATGGATGGAGTCGACTGGAAATCTGATGGCTACCCCACCTCCCCCAGCAACGCCTGCAACCCCGGCAGCCATTGCTTGCCGGGGTGGCGCACCAGCCACAGGGTGCGCTGCAGGGCCGGCAGCGGAGTCTCGAGCACGCGCAGGCGGCCCAGGGCCAGCGGCTCTTCCAGCGCGTGGCGCGACAGGCAGGCCAGGCCGAGGCCGGCGATGGCGGCCTGCTTGATCGCTTCGGTATTGCCCAGCTGCAGGGTCTGCGCGAAGCCACGCAGGTGCGGCAGCAGGGCCTGTTCCACGGCTTCGCGGGTGCCGGAGCCGGGCTCACGCAGCAGCCAGCGTGCGCGGCGCAGCTCATCCAGCGACCAGCGTGCGCGGGCATCGGCGGCAGCCACGATCACCAGTGGGTCCTGCTGCCAGGCGGTCACCTGCAGGCCACGCTCATGGCACGGGCCTTCGATCAGGCCGGCGTCGACGTCCAGGCGCTGTACCGCGGCGACCACGCCGGCACTGTTGTCGATGCGCAGATCGACCTCGGCCTGCGGCGCCTGCCGCAGCAGTTCGGCGATGCGTGGCGGCAGCAGGTAGTTGCCGATGGTGGTACTGGCGGCCAGCACCAGCCGCAGCGGTGCGCCCTGCGACGGGTTGCCGCCGGCGGCCAGCTGCCGCTCCAGATCGGCGGCGTTGACCAGCAAGGTGCGCGCCGGCTCCAGCAGTGCGCGGCCGTGCCCGTTCAGCGCCAGGCGGCGGCCGATGCGGTCGAACAGCGGGGTGCCGAAGTGCGCCTCCAGTTCCTGCAGGGCGGCGCTGCTGGCCGACTGCGAGAGCGCGACGGCCTGGCCGGCGGCAGTGGTGGTGCCATGGTCGGCGATGGCGACGAACACCTGCAGCTGGCGCAAGGTCAGGCGCATGGAATGTACCCGCTTTATAGGTAGGTTTCACCCATATTATTCGTTTTACAGGTCAGTGACACAGGCGCACGCTTGGCCCATCACCCCAGTCCTGTCGCGCCATGAACGCCACCGCTCTCTCCTCCTGGTCCCTGCCCGCCCTGCGCCAACGCTGGCAGCCTCGCCTGCCCGGCCTGCTGCTGGTGGGCCTGATCGCGGCGGCGTCGCTGTACCTGGCCGAGCTTCCCTGGCTCCAGGCGCATGGCCTGAGCGCGCTGACCGTGGCCATCGTCGCCGGCATCGTCGTCGGCAACACCCTTTACCCGCGGCTGGCGCCGAGCAGCGCGGCCGGTGTCGGCTTCTCCAAGCACTGGCTGCTGCGCGCCGGCATCGTGCTGTACGGCCTGCGCCTGACCTTCCAGGACATCGGCCACGTCGGCGTGGCCGGCGTGCTGATGGACGTGCTGGTGGTCGCCAGCACCTTCGGGCTGGCCTGCTGGCTGGGCATGCGCGTGTTCAAGTTGGAGCGCGAAGCGGCGATGCTGATCGGCGCCGGCAGCGCGATCTGCGGCGCGGCGGCGGTGATGGCCGCCGAGCCGGTGGTGCGCGGCCGCGCTGCGCAGGTCACCGTCGCGGTCTCTACGGTGGTGGTGTTCGGCACGCTGGCGATGTTCCTGTACCCGGCGTTGTATGCACTGGTGCAGTCGCACGGCTGGCTGGCAATGGACGCGCGGCAGTACGGCCTGTTCACCGGTGCGACGGTGCATGAAGTGGCACAGGTGGTGGCGGCAGGCCGCGCGGTCAACGAAGCAGCAGCCGACACGGCGGTGATCACCAAGATGGTGCGGGTGATGCTGCTGGCGCCGTTCCTGGTCGCGCTGTCGCTGTGGCTGGCGCGTGGCGGCAAGGCCAGCGCCGACGGCAGCAAGGCGCGCATCGTGGTGCCGTGGTTCGCTTTTGGTTTCGTGGCGGTGGCCGGGTTCAACTCGCTGCATCTGCTGCCGGCGGGCCTGCAGGCGGGGCTGGTGCAGCTGGATACCGTGCTGCTGGCGATGGCGATGGCCGCGCTGGGCCTGACCACCCACGTCTCGGCGCTGCGCCAGGCCGGGCTGAAGCCACTGCTGCTGGCGCTGATCCTGTTCGCCTGGCTGCTGTTCGGTGGCCTGGCGATCCATCAGGGTGTACTGGCGGTGCTTGGCTGAGCAGGAGCGTGCCGACCCAGGTCGGCATCCACCCGTAGATCCACGCCATGCGTGGATGCCCCCCGGTGTATTCACGCCCTGCGTGGATGACGACTCCGATGGGGTCAGAGCCCTTTCCTGCGGAAAGGGATTCGACCCCATCCGATCAGGCGGGACCGGCCGCGCAGGCAGGTACAATGCGCCATGACTGACTTCTCGACCCTGCCGCTGAGCCCGGCCCTGCAGCCCGGCCTGGATGCCCTCGGCTACACCACCCTCACCCCCGTGCAGGCGCAGAGCCTGCCGGCCATCCTCGATGGCCGTGATGTGATCGCACAGGCACCCACCGGCAGCGGCAAGACCGCCGCCTTCGGCCTTGGCCTGCTGCAGTCCATCGACCCCAGCCTGATCCGCGTGCAGGCGCTGGTGCTGTGCCCGACCCGCGAACTGGCCGACCAGGTCGGCAAGCAGATCCGCAAGCTGGCCACCGGCATCCCCAACCTGAAGCTGTTGCTGCTGGTGGGCGGCGTGCCGCTGGGCCCGCAGCTGGCCTCGCTTGAAGGCCACGATCCGCATGTGGTGGTCGGCACGCCCGGCCGCGTGCAGGAGTTGGCACGCAAGCGCGCGCTGAACCTGGGCGCGGTGCGCACGCTGGTGCTGGACGAGGCCGACCGCATGCTCGACATGGGCTTCGAGGAGCCGATCCGCGAGATCGCCGGCCGCACCCATAGGGACCGCCAGAGCCTGCTGTTCTCCGCCACCTTCCCCGACAGCATCCGCGCCATGGCGCGTGACCTGCTGCGCGACGCGGTGGAAGTGACCGTGGAAGGCGCCGACCAGGCACCGGCCATCCGCCACCTGTTCTGCGAGGTGGAACCGGCGCATCGCCAGAAGGCGCTGGCCGGCCTGCTGCTGAAGTACACGCCGGAATCGGCGGTCGTGTTCTGCAACACCCGCAAGGACGTGGACGAAGTGGCCAACTCGCTGCAGCAGTTCGGCTTCTCCGCACTGGCCCTGCATGGCGACATGGAGCAGCGCGACCGCGAGGAAGTGCTGTTGCTGCTGGCCAACCGCAGCTGCAACGTGCTGGTCGCCAGCGACGTCGCCGCGCGCGGCCTGGACGTGGAAGAGCTGGCGGCGGTGATCAACTACGAACTGCCGACCGACGTGGAGAGCTACCAGCACCGCGTGGGCCGTACCGGGCGCGCCGGTGCCAGCGGCCTGGCGATCAGCCTGGTGGCCGGCCGCGAGAAGACCCGCGCCGACGCCATCGAAGCGCAGATGGGTCAGCCACTGGACTGGCAGAAGACGCCGCTGGCAACCTCGCGCCCGGCCGAACTGCCGCAGGCCGCGATGCGCACGCTGCGCATCGACGGTGGCAAGACCGACAAGCTGCGCCCGGGCGACATCCTCGGTGCGCTGACCGGTGATGCCGGCCTGTCGAGCAAGTTCATCGGCAAGATCGCGATCTTCCCGACCCGCTCCTATGTGGCGATCGCGCGTGAGCAGGCCAACAAGGCCGTGGCCAAGCTGGAAGCCGGCAAGATCAAGGGCCGTCGTTTCCGCGTGCGGATGATGTGATTGAAGCAGCGTTGCCAACCACGGTTGGTAACGATCTGGCCTGGTAGCGGCCAACCTTGGTTGGCCCGTCCATGGCACCCGTCGCGAAAAGTGCTGCCAACCAAGGTTGGCAACTACCGGCTCCCGGCCATTCGCTCTGGTAGATGCCAACCTTGGTTGGCACCTGCCCTTCGATCAGAACACCAGTTCGGTGTGCAGCGGCAGGTCCGTTTCCCAGCGCGCACGGCCACCGAGGCCGTCCAGCTCGACCAGTACACCGGCGCCGACCACTTCAACGCCCAGGCGGCGCACCAGCGACAGCGCAGCGACCAGCGTGCCGCCAGTGGCCAGCACGTCGTCGATGATCACCACGCGGGCGCCGGCCGGCAGCGCATCGGCATGCACTTCGATGCAGTCGCTGCGGTATTCCAGCGTGTATTCCTCGCGCAGGACCTGGCCCGGCAGCTTGCCCGGCTTGCGCACCGGCACGAAGCCGACGCCCAGCTCCAGCGCCATCGCGGCACCGAGGATGAACCCACGCGATTCGATGCCGACCACTGCGTCCAGCTTCTGGTCGCGCCAACGGTCGGCCATCGCGGTGATCGCGCCGCGGAAATCCTCGCCATGGGCGAGCAGCGGCATGATGTCCTTGAACAGGATGCCGGGCTTGGGGAAGTCGGCGATGTCGCGCAGGCGGGAGGCCCACTGCGGAGCGACGATGGCGTCGGTCATGTCACATTGGCTATCTGATGGCGGCATAGGGTACCTGTTCCGGGCGCCGCCTGCCTGTTGAGGGGGGCGGCCGGGCTGCGCCCGGCACCTGCGGTAGTGCCGGCCGCTGGCCGGCAACCTCAACAGCAACGGCAACGGCAACAGCAACAGCAACAGCAACAGCCTGCATTCCGGCGGATGGCGGGGCGGGTCCGGTTGCGGGTGACGCCGTAAATACGTCCGCGTAGGCTCGGTCGCGCCATCCATGGCGTTCACCTCCCCGCAACCGGACCCACCCCGCCTTCGACAGTTTCCTGCGATCTGTCGGAATTTCTCATGGGGTCAGATCCGTTTTACGAAGGAAAACGGATCTGACCCCGGAATTTCATTCGATATCTGACAGATGTGTCGACCAAGGTCGACACCTACCCACAGCCGCGGGAATCTGTCAGAGGTGGGGCGGTGTCGGAGTGCGGGGTGTCAGCCGCATGGATGCGGCTGCCAAGCTTACAGGGACGTACTTGCAGCGTCCCCGCACTCCGACACCGCCCCGCCAAACCACGGAATCCGCTTTTGCTCTGGCTGTTGATCTGGCCTCCGCAGGTGCAGGGCGCAGCCCTGCCGAAACCCACCCTCAGGAACTGCAGGACAGCATCGAGCAACCGGCGCGATTGTCGGCCCACGCCGGGCGCTTGCCAGCGAAGTGTTCCAGGCCGGCACGCTCGGTGTACGGGTCGCGCAGCACGTCCTGCAGTGCATGGACGCCGCCGAGATCCCCCTGCTCTGCGCGGTCGATCGCTTCCTGGGCCAGCCAGTTGCGCAGCACGTACAGCGGGTTGGCCGCTGCCATCTTCGCCTGGCGTTCGCTGGCCGCCAGCGGATCGCGGCGCAGGCGCGCTGCGTAGTCCTGCAGCCAGTGCTGCAGCGGTGCCTGCACTGCCTGTCGCCGCGCCTCGTCGTAGTACACCGCGTCCAGAACCGTCGCATCTGCTGCCGCCGGGTCGATGCGCATCAGTGCGCGCCAAGCCAGGGTCATGTCCATTGCGCCCTCCTGCATCAGCTGTTGCCAGCGCTGGTAGAGCTGCAGGTCATCATCGTCGGCAGCAGCCAGCCCCAGCTTCGCTGCAGCATCGCGACGCGTGCAGGCCACGAACGTGGACTGGTAAGCCGCCAGGCCTGCCTGCAGCGGTGCGACATCGGCGAACAGCGGCGACAGCGCCTGCGCCAATCGGCTCAGGTTCCAGTACGCCACCTGCGGCTGGGTGCCGAAGCGGTAGCGGCGCCCCTGGGCGTCGGTGGTGTTCGGCGTCCAGTCCGGATCGAAGTCCTCGACCCAGCCATAGGGGCCGTAATCCAGCGTCACACCGAGCACGGACAGGTTGTCGGTGTTCATCACGCCGTGCACGAAGCCGACACGCATCCAGTGCGCGATCATCTCGGCGGTGCGCACCGCGATCTGCGCGAACCAGTCGCCGTACAGCGCCTCGCCCTGCCCCTGCAGTTCGGGGAAGTCGCGGGCGATGCAGGCATCCACCAGCTGCTGCAGCAGGGCGGTTTCACCGCGCGAGGCCGGCAGTTCGAACGAACCGAAGCGCAGGAACGACGGCGAGACCCGGCATACGATGGCGCCTGGCTCGGCACGCGGATGGCCGTCATAGAACATGTCGCGCACCACGTCCTCACCGGTGCCGACCAGTGACAACGCGCGCGTAGTCGGCACGCCAAGGTGATGCATCGCCTCGCTGCACAGGAATTCGCGGATCGATGAGCGCAGCACTGCCCGTCCATCGGCCCCCCGCGAGTACGGCGTTGGCCCGGCCCCCTTCAACTGCAGCTCCCAGTGCTGGCCATCCGGCGCAACCAGCTCACCCAGCGAAATCGCACGCCCGTCGCCGAGCTGGCCGGCCCAGTGGCCAAACTGATGGCCACCGTAGTTGGCTGCCCACGGTTGCATGCCGGCGTACAGCGCATTGCCGCCGAATACCTGCGCGAAACCTTCGCTTTCGACTTCAGCGGTATCGAAGCCAAGCATTTCGGCGACGTCCGGCGCCCAGGCCAACAGCGTGGGCGCCGTCACCGGGGTCGGCATCACGGGCGACCAGGCGGCGCCCAGCACTTCGCGCCTGCGCGGGCCGGATTCGGGGTCGCCCGGCAGGGTGTGCAGCAGGCGGTTGTCGAAACGGGGAGTGTCGGTATCCATGGTGCTGGAGATGAGGGCGACGGCCGCCCTCCTCAATTGCCGCCGAGCGCCTGCAGGTGGCCGCCGTGGGCCTCGGCACGCTGGTAGGCCGGGCGTTCACCGATACGCTTGAGGAAGCCACGCAGTGCCGGTTTGTCGTCCAGGCCACCACCGCGCGCGGCAGCGGCCTGGATCGGGAAGCTCATCTGGATGTCGGCCGCACTGAAACGATCGCCGGCAAACCACGGGCTTTCGGCCAGGCGGCGCTCCATCCAGTCCAGGTGCAGGCGCCGCTGCGGGCCGATGAAGCCGCGCTCGGCCTTGTCGGCAATGCTGCGTGCGATCGGGCGCGCGAAGAACGGCATCGGCGCGTTCCGTATGCGGCCCATCACCAGGGTCAGCAGCAACGGTGGCATCGCCGAGCCTTCGGCGTAGTGCAGCCAGTAGCGGTAAGCGATGCGTTCGGCCCCGTCTGCCGGCATCGGTGACGGCGACAGCTGGCGTTGCGTGTCGTAACGGTCAGCGAGGTAGTCGAGGATCGCGCCGGACTCGGCCAGTACCAGCTCACCATCCTGCAGTACCGGCGACTTGCCGAGCGGATGCACGCTGCGCAGTTCCGGCGGCGCCAGCAGCGTCTTCGGATCGCGCGGATAGCGGCGCAGTTCGTAGTCCAATCCCAGCTCCTCCAGCATCCACAGCACGCGCAGCGAACGGGAGTTTTCCAGGTGGTGGACGATGCGCATGGGGGTGATCCCTTGGGGAGACGCGCATCGTACCGCGCCGGCTGCATGTCCTTTGTAGAGTCGAGCCATGCTCGACTGTCTTTGGGCGCAGTCCAGCATGGCTCGACTCTACAAAAAAACGGCGGGCAATAAAAAACGCCGGAAGCTTTCGCTTCCGGCGTTCTGGCTACCCAACGGTAGCAGACGGATTAGACCGCCTGCACCTGGTCAGCCTGCATGCCCTTCTGACCCTGGACGGCGATGAAGGTAACCTTCTGGCCTTCCTGCAGGGTCTTGAAGCCGGTGCCCTGGATCGCGCGGAAGTGCACGAACAGGTCCGGGCCGCTTTCCGGGGTGATGAAGCCGAAGCCCTTGGCGTCGTTGAACCACTTGACGGTACCGGTCTGACGTTCAGACATTTTTACTAACTCCTGAAACACATGTTGAAAAAAATCGCAGCCACCGGGTATCGGGGCCGAGACTGAGTTGCAGGCGTTGGTAAAGCGGATCGATGAGCGGATCGTGAGATCAACTGCACCAGGCCACGATTCACGGTGACCCTAGCAAACACAGTGGGTCGCACGATACGCGTGTTTTCTGCAAAAAGCGATAGCCCCGACGTTCATGGGAATACGTCACCCGCTAGGCGTGACAAGGGTTGGCAGCCTCTCGCGGCTAACTCCGAGTCCCCATTCAGGTTTTTCCTACCCTACACTGGGTAAATGACTGAAGCTGAAACCCCCGCTGAACACGCCTCTCCCCGCATCTGGGTGGATGCGGACGCCTGTCCCACCGTCATCCGCGACATCCTGTTCCGTGCGGCTGAACGGGTCGGGATCGAACTGACCCTGGTCGCCAACCAGTGGATCCGCACCCCGCCCTCGCGCTGGCTGCGCTCGATCCAGGTGCCGCAGGGGCTGGACGTGGCCGACAGCGCCATCGTCGAGCGGGTCGCCGCGGGGGACCTGGTGGTCACCCAGGACATCCCGCTGGCCGCGCTGGTGCTGGAGAAGCAGGCCGTCGCGCTGAACCCGCGCGGCCAGTTGTACACACCGAACAACATGGCCGAGCGACTGTCGATGCGCAATTTCATGGAGGAACTGCGCGGCGCCGGGGTCCAGACCGGCGGACCGCCGCCCCTGGGCCCCCGCGACCGGCAGCTGTTCGCCGCCGAGCTGGACCGCTGGCTGGCGCGACGCCCGGCCCGCTGAGCGCCTGGCCGCCCTAAGCCGGAAGGCTCAGGCTGCAGCCGCTGCTGAACATCCGTCGTGCACTACTCAACGGGTCATCGAAAGCCAGGGCCCGCGCCAGCAGCTGCAGCGGCGCCTCGGCTACGTCCGGTGCCCGTTGCCGAAGCTGCGGGTACAGGTCGTCACCCATGATCGGCGCCCCCAGCATGGCCATGTGCACGCGCAGCTGATGCTTGCGGCCGGTTTCCGGCAGCAGCCGGTAGCGCCAGATCGGCCCTTCGGCCTCGATCAGCTCGATCCGGCTGCGCGCATTGGCCTCGCCGGGCACTTCGGCCATGCGGAAGAACGGCTCGCCCGGCACCAGGCGGCTGTACCGCTGCAGCGGAAACTCCCGCCCCGGCAGCGCCGGTGCCAAGGCCTCATAGGTCTTTTCGATGCGCCGCTCACGGAACAGGCGCTGGTAAGCATCGCGCGACGCACGCTGGGTCGAGAACAGCACCAACCCGGCCGTCAGCCGATCCAGCCGGTGCAGCGGCACCAGATCGGCATTGCCGGTGCGGGCGACCAGCCGCGCCAGCAGCGTCTCGCGTACATGCCCGCCCGCCGGTGTCACCGGCAGGAAATGCGGCTTGTCGGCCACCAGCAGGTGCGCATCCAGATGGACGATGGTTTCGGTGAAGGGGATCACCGGTTCGTCGGCCACCTCGCGGAAGTACTGGATGTCCAGCCCGACCTGCCAGGGCATGTCCGCGGTGAGCGCCCTGCCCTGTGCGTCCAGCACGCGGCCGCGCGCGAAGCGATCCTGCCATTGCGCGCGCGCGATGCGCGGAAAACGCGCACACAGGCCATCCAGCAGGGTGGCCCAGGGGCCGGGCGGCAGCTGCAACCGGCTGGGCAAGCTCATGGCGTCCACTCCGGCCACGGGAAAGAGCGCAAGAGTGCCACCGTTGACGGCGCGCAGACAGTCCGGCCACGGACACCCCCGGAGCAAACCTCTATCATTGTCCTCTTTAGTCCACGGATCCCCCATGGCTCTTACCGCCACCATCCGCAAGGCCGAACTGCAGATCAGCGACATGGATCGCGGCTACTACGCGACCCACAACCTGACCCTGGCCCAGCATCCGTCCGAGACCGACGAGCGCCTGATGGTGCGCCTGCTCGCCTTCGCGCTGAACGCCGGCGATCGCCTGGAGTTCGGCCGCGGCCTGAGTACCGATGACGAGCCCGATCTATGGGAACACGACTACACCGGCGACATCCTGCAGTGGATCGACCTGGGCCATCCGGACGAATCGCGCATCCGCAAGGCCAGCAATCGCAGCCGCCAGGTGCAGGTGGTCAACTACGGCGGCAACGCCTCGGAGATCTGGTGGAGCAAGCAGGGCAAGGGCCTGGCGCGCTTCGACAATCTTTCGGTGGTCGCTCTGGACGGCGAATTCGTCGAGCGCTGGGGCCAGCAGATCCAGCGTGCCATGCGTTGGAGCGTGCTGATCCAGGACGGCGAAGTGCAGCTGCTCAACGACCAGATCCAGCTCGACGTGATCCCGGACTGGCGCAAGCGCGCCAAGGCATGAGCACCATCCGTTGCGATGTGGTGGTCATCGGTGCCGGCGCAGCCGGGCTGATGACCGCGATCACTGCCGGCCAGCGCGGCCGCCAGGTGCAGGTGATCGACCATGCCAACAAGGTCGGCAAGAAGATCCTGATGTCCGGCGGTGGCCGCTGCAACTTCACCAACACCGGCACCACCCCGGCCAACTTCCTGTCGGCCAACCCGCACTTCTGCAAGTCGGCGCTGGCCCGCTACACGCCCTGGCATTTCATCGAGCTGGTGCACAAGCACGGCATCGCCTATCACGAAAAGGAACTGGGGCAGCTGTTCTGCGATATCTCGTCCAAGCAGATCGTGAAGATGCTGGTGGACGAGTGCCAGGCGGCCGGCGTACAGATCCGTACCGAGTGCAGCGTGCAGCGCATCGAGCACGGCAGCGATGGTTTCCGCGTGCACACCACCCAGGGCCTGTTCCATTGCGCCTCGCTGGTGGTTGCCACCGGTGGCCTGTCGATTCCCAGCATGGGGGCCAGCGGCTTTGGCTATGAGGTGGCCCGCCAGTTCGGCCACCAGGTACTGCCGACCCGCGCCGGGCTGGTGCCGCTGACCCTCAGCGGCAAGCACCAGGAACGGCTGGCCGACCTCAGCGGCGTCGCACTGCCGATCGAGGCGCGCTGCAACGGAAAGAGTTTCCAGAACTTCATGCTGCTCACCCACCGTGGCGTAAGCGGCCCGGCCATCCTGCAGATTTCGTCGTTCTGGCAGCCCGGCGATGCGCTGGAGCTGGACCTGTTGCCGGGCCAGGATGCCGGCGAGTGGTTGCGCCAGATGAAGCGCGACCGCCCGGCCGCCGAGCTGCGCACGGTGCTGGGCGAGGTACTGCCGAAGCGGCTGGCGCAACGCCTGTGCGAGCACTGGCTGCCCGATCGGCCCGTGCGCCAGCTGGACGAGCCGGTGCTGCGCCAGGCCGCGCAGCTGCTGGGCGCATTCCCGCTGGTGGCCAGCGGCACCGAAGGCTACCGCACCGCCGAGGTCACCCTGGGCGGCGTGGACACCGCCGAAGTGTCATCCTCGACGATGGAATCCAAGCGCGTGCCCGGCCTGCACTTCGTTGGCGAGGTGCTGGACGTGACCGGCTGGCTGGGCGGCTACAACTTCCAATGGGCCTGGGCCAGCGGCCACGCAGCGGGCGGCGTGGTGTGAACCACTTCGCCGTTCGACGCGCGCCAGGGGCGCGCGCATGGACGGTTCGCCGCGCATCGTGTATCTAGATTCGCAGATTGGGGAGCAGTGCATGCAGAACGCGAACGACATCACCATCCGCCTGCTGATCGTCGATGACAGCGGCGAGAATGCCGAAGCCATCGTCAGCACCCTGCGCAACAGCGGCATCGCGGTACGCCCGTGGCGTCCGCAGGATGCGGCCGAGCTGGCCCAGGTGCTGGCCAGCCAGGCCATCGACCTGGTGCTGGCCTCGCCTTCGCAGGGCATCCCGCTGCAGCTGGCGGCCCAGCACATCGCCGCCAGCGGCAAGGACATCCCGCTGGTGCTGCTGGCCGAGCGCATCGACGAGGACGAACTGGTGCAGGCCAGCAGCCATGGCATCCGCGCCCTCGCCCTGCGCCAGCGCCCCGAGCATCTGCTCGCCGTGGTCCGCGACCAGTGGGTCGACCTGCAGGCGCGTCGCGGCCTGCGCCGGATCGAGGCGCAGATGCGCGAGACCGAGCGCCGCTGTGACGCGCTGATCGCCTCCTCGCGCGACCCCATCGCCTATGTGCATGAAGGCATGCACATCCGCGCCAACGACGCCTATCTGGAGATGTTCGGCTACGAGCATTTCGAGGACATCGAAGGCATTTCGCTGCTGGACATGGTCGCCGCCCAGCACGTGGAGGGCTTCAAACAGCTGCTCAAAGGCCTCAGCCGTGGCGAGGCGCCGCCGCCGCAGTACCAGCTCGACGCGCGCCACGAGGACGGCAGTTCCTTCCCGGCGACGATGGAATTTGCCGCGGCCACCTACGAGGGCGAGTCCTGCCTGCAGGTGGTGCTCCGCCGCCGCATGGAGTTCGACCCCGAGCTGGCACGCGAGGTCGAGGACCTGCGCCAGCGCGACCAGGTCACCGGCCTGCTCAATCGCCCGACCTTCATGCTGCAGCTGGAAAGCGCGGTGGCCCAGGCCGGGCGCAGCGAGGGTCAGTTCGGCCTGCTGCTGATCGAGCCTGACCACTACGCGCGCCTGCTGCCGGATATCGGCCTGGCGTCGGCCGACATCCTGATCGGCGCCCTCGCCGCCCTGCTGGCCGAGGTGGTCGGCGAGGACGCGCAACTGGCCCGCTTCGGCGAACACAATTTCGCCGTGCTGCAGGCCGGGCCCTACGCGCAGACCGTGGCGCTGGCCGAGCGCATCCGCGAAGCCTATGCCGCACATGTCTTCAGCATCGGCGCACGCTCGGCCACGGTGACGGTCAGCATCGGTGGCGTGCAGGTGGGCGAGAAGATCGCCAGCATCGGCCAGGTGCTGGCGCGCGCCAGCGACTGCACCCAGGCCGCCGCCGAACTGGGCAACACCTGCCGCATCTTCGACCCGGCTGCCGCCGACCGTGTCGAGGAAGAACGCGTACAGCGCTGGGTTGCGCGCATCCGCGAGGCGCTGTCTGGCGACGGCTTCCAGCTGCACTACCAGCCGGTGCTGAACCTGCAGGGCGAGCCACTGGAGCTGTACGAGGCCTACCTGCGCCTGGAGAACAATGGCGAGCTGCTGAGCCCGACCGCGTTCCTGGGCATCGCCGAGGAACACGGCCTGCTGGCCGACATCAACCGCTGGGTGGTCTCGCAGGCCATCGCGGTGCTCGGCCAGCGGGCACGCGAGGGCAACGCCACCCAGGTGCTGGTGAAGGTGACGCCGGAATCGTTCGAGGACCCGCAGATGATCGCCACGCTGCGCCGCGAACTGCAGGCACAGGGCGTGCCCGGCGAACGGCTGTGGCTGCATGCGCCGGAAGCGAAGGTTTTCACCCACCTGCGCAGTGCGCAGCAGTTCCTAGCCGAAGTGGCGCCGCTGGGCTGCCGCATCGGCCTGGAGCAGTTCGGTTCGGGGCTGGATTCATTCCAGCTGCTGGCCCACTTCCAGCCGCAGTTCCTCAAGCTGGACCGGGGCTTCACCAGCGACCTGGCCGCCACGCGCGAGAACATCGACCGCATCAGCCAGATCACCGCGCGCGCACAGGAAGCGGGTATCCGCACCATTGCCGAGTTCGTCAGCGATGCCAACTCGATGACGCTGCTGTTCAGTGCCGGCGTGGATTACGTGCAGGGCGACTTCGTCGGCCCGGCGCTGCCGGAGATGGGCTTCGAGTTCGGGTGACGCCTCTCTGTAGAGCCGAGCCACGCTCGGCTGCGGGACTCAAGCGAAGAGCAGCCGAGCATGGCTCGGCTCTACACAAACGAGAGGGCCGGCGTTCGCCGGCCTTTTCGTTGATCAGGTCATGTCGACCAGATTTTCGATCTTCACGTCCGGATTGACGTCGGCCTCGTAGTCCACGCCCTCCACGCCGAAGCCGAACAGGCGCAGGAAGTCGGCCTTGTAGCCGGCCAGGTCGCTGATCTCGTACAGGTTCTCGTTGGTCACCTGCGGCCACAGCGCGACCACCCTGCCCTGCACATCTGCGGCCATTTCCTTGTAATCGGCGCGCAGGCGGCCTTCCTCATCGATCAGCGCAACGGTGCGGCCATCGCCATCGACCAGGTCGTGGCGCAGGCGATCGATCGCCACGCCGTCGGCCTTGCCGCCGTAGAGGATGTCGTACAGCACGTCCAGCTGTTCGATGCAGCCTTCGTGGGTGCCCTTTTCCTTCATCACCTTGAACAGCAGCGACAGGTACAGCGGCATGGTCGGAATGGCCGAGCTGGCCTGGGTCACCACCGCCTTCAGCACCGATACGCGTGCATCGCCACCGATCTTGGCCAGCTTCTCGCGCAGGCCCAGCACCTTGGTGTCCAGGTCCTTCTTGGCCGCACCGATCGAGCCATTCCAGTAGATCGCCTGGGTGATCTCTTCGCCCACGTAGGTGAAGGCGGTGGTGGTGCAGCCGTTGGCCAGCACGCCGGCATCGGCGAGCGCGTCGATCCACATCTGCCAGTCTTCGCCGCCCATCACCGCGACGGTACCGGCGATCTCTTCCGGGGTAGCCGGCTGCAGGTGGGTCTCGGTCAGCACTTCCTTGTCGGTATCCAGGCCACGCAGGGTGATCGGCTCGCCGATCGGCTTCAGCGAGGAGCTGATGATCTCGCCGGTCTTCGGATGCTTGCGGCGCGGCGCCGCCAGGCTGTAGACAACCTGGTCGACCTGGCCGAGATCGGCCTTGATCATTTCGATGGTCTTCGCCTTCACTTCATCGGAGAAGGCATCGCCGTTGATGCTCTTGGCATACAGGCCGGCTTCGTCGGCGTACTTGTGGAACGCAGCCGAGTTGTACCAGCCCGCCGTGCCCGGCTTGGTCTCGCTGCCCGGCCGTTCGAAGAAGATGCCGAGGGTGGCGGCGCCACTGCCAAAGGCAGCGGTGATGCGCGCGGCCAGGCCGTAGCCGGTCGACGCACCGATCACCAGCACCCGCTTGGGACCGTTCTGGATCGGTGGGCGCGCGCGGATGTAGTCGATCTGCTGCTTGACCGCGGCCTCGCAGCCGGTCGGGTGGGTGGTGACGCAGATGAAGCCGCGGACGCGCGGTTTGATGACCATGGATACCTCGGGTTGGCAGATGCGGCGCACGGGGCGCTCAGCAGGAATACGGGCGCGCGCCTGCGCGCGCGAACCGCAGGATCGTAGTGCGCGGGGGACGATTGCACAACCGACGCTGGCGTAGGGTGGGGTTTCTCTTTGCAGGGCTGCACCCTGCACACGCGGTAGTGCCGGCCGCTGGCCGGCAACCTCAACAGCAGCGTCAAAAGCGGGGTTCCTGTGGGTTGGCGGGGTGGATTCGGTTGCGGGGGGGCGCTGCAAGTACGTCCATGTAAGCTCGGTCGCCGCATCCATGCGGCTCACGCCCCCGCAACCGGACCCACCCCGCCTTCGACAGACTTCCGCGACCTGTCGGGACAGCATTCTTCTCTGGTGGGTGTCGACCTTGGTCGACACGGTAGATCTGATTCCAGTTTGATTATCGATATCTGACAGATGTGTCGACCAAGGTCGACACCTACCAACAGCCGCAGGAATCTGTCAGAGACGGGGCGGTGTCGGAGTGCGGGGTGTCAGCCGCATGGATGCGGCTGCCAAGCCTACACGGACGTACTTGCGGCGTCCCCGCACTCCGACACCGTCCCGCCCAACCACGGAATGCACTCTGTTGCTGTTGCTGTTGCCGGCCAGCGGCCGGCACTACCGTGGGTGCAGGGCTGCAAGCCCTGCACACAAAAAACCCCGCTTGCGCGGGGTTCTCTGTGTGCCGCATGCAGCAGATGCTTACGGGCGACGGGCCAGGGCCTCGACGTCCTTCGCCTTCGGCAGCAGGTCCTGCTTGCTGACGCGCAGGAAGCCGATCGTCAGCATCGGCACCGCGACCAGGATCGAGGACAGCACCACGATCACCGCACCGATCATGTGCGTCTCGGCCAGGCCTTCCATCGACGCACCGCCGTACAGGTACAGGGCAAGCGCCGACAGGAAGAACATCACCGCGGTGATCACCGTACGCGACAGCGTCTGGTTGATCGAACGGTTCAGCACCTCCATCGAGTCCACGCGCAGGCTGCGGAAGTTCTCGCGGACGCGGTCGAACACCACGATGATGTCGTTGATCGCAAAGCCCATCACCGACAGCAGGCCGGCCAGCACGGTCAGGTCGAACTCACGGCCCAGCAGGGACACGTAGGCGACCGTCACGATCAGGTCGAACATCGCCACGATGCTGGCGGTGACCGCGAACTTCCATTCGAAGCGCACCGCGATGTAGATCAGGAAGCCGGCCAGCATGAAGATGGTGGCGTACAGGCCGTTCTTCGCCAGGTCCTTGCCGATCTGCGGGCCGACGAATGCGGTACTCATCACCGTGGCCTGGTTGTCGGCGCTGGACAGCACCTTCACCACGGCCGCGGCGGTGGCCTTGTCCTCGGCAGCGGCATCACCGGTGCCCGGCGCATGCTCGCCGTGCGGCGCCAGGCGGATCAGCAGGTCGGTATTGCCACCGACGCTCTGCACCTGGGCACCGTCGAAGCCGTTCTGCTCCAGCTTGGCGCGGACCTGCTCGACGTCCACGGCCTTCTCGAAACGCGTTTCGATCAGGGTGCCGCCGGTGAAGTCCAGTGCGTAGTTGAAGCCCTTGATGCCGATGATGGCGACCGAGGCCAGGAACACCACGATGGTGACTGCCATGGCGACATGGCGCCAGCGCATGAAGTCGATCTTGGTGTCGTTCGGGAGGATGTGCAGCGGAAACAGTTTCATTGTGCGTGTCGTCCCGTCAGATGGCCACGTTCTGGAGCTTCTTGCGACGGCCGTAGATCAGCGTCGCCAGCGCACGCGACACGGTGATCGCAGTGAACATGGAGGCGAAAATACCGATGATCATGGTCAGCGCGAAGCCCTTCAGCGGACCGGTACCGAATGCGAACAGCGCCACGCCGACGATCAGGCCGGTCAGGTTGGCGTCGAGGATGGTGCCCGAGGCACGCTCGTAACCGGTCACGATCGCGGTCTTGCCCGGCACGCCGGCGCGCAGTTCTTCACGGATACGCTCGTTGATCAGCACGTTGGCGTCCACCGACAGGCCCACCGACAACGCCAGGCCGGCGAAGCCCGGCAGGGTCATGGTGGCGCCGAACAGCGACATCACCGCCACCACGATCAGCAGGTTGAACAGCATCGCCGCCGAGGTGATCACACCGAACATGCGGTAGTAGATGCTGAAGAACACCAGGGTGAACAGGAACGCGAACACCACCGCGCGCATGCCGTTCTTGACGTTCTCGGCGCCCAGGCTCGGGCCGACCACGCGCTCTTCGACGAAGTCCATCGGCGCGGCCAGCGAGCCGGACTTCAGCAGCTTGGCCAGGTCCTCGGCTTCCTTCTTCTGCAGGCCGGTGGTCTGGAAGTTCTTGCCGAACACGCCGTTGATGTTGGCCACCGAGATCACTTCCTCGTTGACCTTGAAGCCACGCACTTCCTGGCCGTCGACGACGGTCACGGTCGGCACGCGTTCGGTGTAGACCACCGCCATCGGCTTGTTCACGTTGGCGCTGGTGAAGTCGAACATGCGCTGGCCGCCGACATTGTTCAGCGTCACGCTGACGGCCGGGGAGCCACTATTCGAATCGGTCACCGCCTGCGCGCCGACCATCTGGTCACCGGTGACGATCACGCGCTTGTTCAGCAGGATCGGGCCGCGGCCATCACGCTGCTGGTAGACCTTCGCTTCCGGCGGGATGCGGCCGGAATTGATGGCGTCCTGCGCATTGCCCTCGACCACCGCGCGGTACTCCAGGGTGGCGGTGGCGCCGATCATGCGCTTGGCTTCGGCGGTGTCCTGCACGCCCGGCAGCTGCACGACCACACGGTCGGCACCCTGGCGCTGGATGATCGGCTCGGCCACGCCGAGCTGGTTCACGCGGTTGCGCAGGGTGTTGATGTTCTGCTCGATGGCGCCGTTGGCGATCTGCGTGATCTCGGTCTCCGGCACGGTGGCCGTGATGCGGTTGCCGCTGACGTCATAGCCGAGCGTCGGCTGTGCCTTGACCAGGGCGGCACGGGCACGCTGCGCGGCGTCGTCACCGGCGGACGGGCTCAGGTTGGCCACGATGCTGTTGTCCGCACGGCGCTCCACCGACTGGTAGGCGATGCGGGCGTCACGCAGGGTGCTGCGCACGTCTTCGGTGTAGGCATCCAGGCGCTTGTCGAGGGCGGCCTTCTGGTCGACCTGCAGCACGAAGTGCACGCCACCCTGAAGGTCCAGGCCGAGCACCATCGGGCGACCGCCCAGCCGGGCCAGCCAGTCCGGCACGGTCGAGGCCAGGTTCAGGGCCACCGTGTACTTCTCGCCGACGGTGTCGCGCAGGGCATCGCTGGCCGCAGACTGCGACTTCAGGTCCGGCAGACGGACGATCAGGCTTTCCCCTTCCTTTTCGGCACCGATGGCAGTGACCCCGGCCTTCTTCAGGTCGGCCAGCACACGGTCGCGCAGCGCATCGTCGATCTGCCCGCCACGGTTGGCGGTGATCTGGATGGCCGGGTCCTTCTGGTAGATGTTGGGCAGCGCGTACAGCGCACTGAGCGCCAGTACGATCAGGATGACGACGTACTTCCAGCGTGGAAATTCGAGCATTGCTTGGGTCCCGCGCGGCGCCATCCCCGGCGCCGCGGTTGTGCTTCGGAAAGGGAGTGGCTTACTTGGCCGAATCCAGGGTGCCGGTCGGCAGCACGCTGCCGACAGCGCCCTTCTGCACGCGGATGCGCACGTTCTCGGCCACTTCGATGGTGATGAAGTTGTCGCCGATGTCGGTGACCTTGCCGGCGATGCCACCGTTGGTCAGCACTTCGTCGCCACGCTTGATCTTCTCCAGCATGGACTTGTGTTCCTTCTGCCGCTTCATCTGCGGGCGGATCATCAGGAAGTACATGATGGCGATCAGGATGATCGGGAACAGCAGCGTGGTCAGGCCCATGCCCTGCGGTTGGCCGCCGGCGGCCTGGGCGTGGGCGGCGGGAATCAGGAAAGCAAGCAGGTTCATCGTTGGTCCTTTGGTTGGGCGGCGCTCCCGTCCCTTCAGGGACGGGGGTGTCGACCGCGGATCTGGGTCAGCCTTGAAGTATGCCACGGCCCCGGGCGTTCGTCCTTGGGCCGTTTGGCAGGGGGCGTTCGGGTTACAGCGGCGGGGGCACCGCCCCGCGTGCCGCGTAGAAGGACTCACGGAAGGCCAGGAAGGTTCCCGCCTCGATCGCCGCGCGGATGTCGGCCATCAGCTTTTCGTAGTAGAACAGGTTGTGCAGGGTGCCCAGCATCGGCGCCAGCATCTCGTTGCAGCGGTCCAGGTGGCGCAGGTAGGAACGGGTGTAGCCGCCGGTGCAGGCCACGCAGCCACAACCCGGCTCGATCGGGTCCATGTCGCGCGCGTACTGGGAGTTGCGGATGCGGACGGTGCCGAACGAGGTGAAATAGTGGCCGTTGCGGGCGTTGCGGGTCGGCATCACGCAATCGAACATGTCCACGCCACGTGCGACACCCTCGACCAAGTCCTCTGGCCGGCCCACGCCCATCAGGTAGCGCGGGCGGTCGCCCGGCAGCTCCGGGTCCAGGTGGTCGAGCATGGCGTTGCGCTCCTGCTCCGGCTCGCCCACGGCCAGGCCGCCGATGGCGTAGCCGTCGAAGCCGATCGCCTGCAGGGCATCGGCCGAGCGGCTGCGCAGGTCGGTATGCACGCCGCCCTGGACGATGCCGAACAGGGCCGCGTCGTTGCCCAGTTCGTCATGCGCGTTGCGGCTGCGCTGCGCCCAGCGCAGGCTCAACTCCATCGAACGGCGGGCAACGTCCTCGGTGGCCGGGTACGGGGTGCATTCGTCGAAGATCATCACGATGTCCGAATCGAGCACCTTCTGGATCTTCATGCTCTCCTCGGGACCGAGGAAGACCCGTGCGCCGTCGGTCGGCGAGGCGAAGGTCACGCCCTGCTCGGTGATCTTGCGGCGGTGCGCCAGCGAGAACACCTGGAAGCCGCCGGAGTCGGTCAGGATCGGGCCATCCCAGCGGCAGAAGCCGTGCAGGCCGCCGTGGTCGGCGATGATGTCCAGGCCCGGGCGCAGGTACAGGTGGAAGGTATTGCCGAGGATGATCTCGGCGCCCAGCGCGCGCACCTGGTCCGGCAGGATGCCCTTGACCGAGCCATAGGTCCCCACCGGCATGAAGGCCGGCGTTTCCACCGTGCCACGCGGGAAGGTCAGGCGGCCACGGCGGGCACGGCCGTCGCGGGTCTGGAGCTGGAACTGCAGTCGGGACATGGAGCGGTCATTGGGGCAAATAGTTGCCTATTGTCTCCCAAGAAGGCGTGCGCACCAAGGTGCGCACCCACAGGGGGCCCCTGCCCTCCCGGGGCGCGCTACCCCGCCTGCGGGAACAGCAGCATCGCGTCGCCGTAGCTGAAGAAGCGGTAGCGCTGCTCGATCGCGTGCTGGTAGGCCTCGAACACGCGCTCCTTGCCGGCAAACGCGGAGATCATCATCAGCAGCGTGCTTTCCGGCAGGTGGAAGTTGGTCACCATCGCGTCCACGCTGCGGATGCGGTAGCCGGGGGTGATGAAGATCTGCGTCTCGCCGGCGAACGGCAGCAGCTCGCCATCGCGCATCGCGCTTTCCAGCGCGCGCACCACAGTGGTGCCGACGCCGATCACGCGGCCGCCAGCGGCGCGCGTGCGCCGCACCTGCTGCACCAGTTCGGCACCGACATTCAGCCACTCGCGGTGCATCACGTGGTCCTTCAGGTCTTCGGCACGCACCGGCTGGAAGGTGCCCGCGCCCACGTGCAGGGTGACGTGGCCGAACTCCACGCCCTTTTCCTTCAGTGCGGCCAGCAACGGTTCGTCGAAATGCAGGCCCGCGGTCGGTGCCGCCACCGCGCCCACTTCACGCGCGAACACGGTCTGGTAGCGCTCGCGGTCGTCCACGCCCGGCTCGCGCTGGATGTACGGCGGCAGCGGCAGGCGGCCGGCATGCAGCAGCCACTGCTCCAGCGACTCGGGCACGTGGAACTGCAGCACGTAGAACTCGCCATCGCGGCCCAGCACCTCGGCTTCGCCACCGGCATCCAGCGCGATGCGGCTGCCGGCCTTCGGCGACTTGCTGGCGCCCACCTGGGCACGGGCCTGCTGGCCGCCGAGCAAGCGCTCGATCAGGATCTCCACGCGGCCGCCGCTGGCCTTCTGCCCGAACAGGCGCGCCGGGATCACCCGGGTGTCGTTGAACACCAGCAGGTCGCCCGGCTGCAGCAGCGACGGAAGGTCACGCACCTGCAGGTCGGTGAACGCGGCGGGGGCTTGCGGCACCAGCAGCAGGCGGCTGGCGGAACGCTCGGCCAGGGGCGCCTGCGCGATCAGTTCGGCCGGCAGGTCGTAGTTGAAATCGGACTTCTTCAAGGCAGTGGGCGGCAACAGGTCGACAATGGCGCGCATTGTACGTCCAGCGTCTGCGAGCCGGCGTGCTTCGCGGCGAACGTCGCGCAAAATGCTGCTATGCAGCAGGTTTTTGCGGGGTTATCGCGCAAAAAAACAAGTGCTAGCATCGAGTCGGAAGTCCGCTGCACGAGCCTGCCCCCAAGCGCGCGTTGACGCGCGTTTTGCTTTTGAAGGCCCGTGCGACCCATCGTTTCAGGAGATCTGCAATGAGCTTCATCGAACGCCTCGCCCCCCTGCGCACCCAGCCCGGCACCCGCCTCACCACCGGCCTGGACGACGCCACCCTGACCGCCCTGTCCGTCCGCCACCCGCAGCTGATCGCCGCAGTGGATGCCGCCGCCGAGGAGTTCGCGCGCGTGCAGGCCGACCTGGGGCCGCTGCTGGCGCAGGACGAACAGGCGCAGATCGACGCGATGCAGGACGGCTTCGTCAATTTCTACGCCGATGATGCAGTGACCCCGTACGTGGCGCTGGCCGCGCGTGGCCCCTGGGTGGTCACCCTGAAGGGCGCGGTGCTGTACGACGCCGGCGGCTACGGCATGCTCGGCTTCGGGCACACCCCGGATGCCGTGCTGGAGGCGATGGCACGCCCACAGGTGATGGCCAACATCATGACCCCCAGCCTGTCGCAGCAGCGCTTCATCACGGCCCTGCGCGCCGAGATCGGCCACCGCCGTGGCGGCTGCCCGTTCGCGCGCTTCATGTGCCTGAATTCCGGCTCCGAGGCGGTGGGCCTGGCCGCGCGCATTGCCGACGTCAACGCCAAGCTGCAGACCGACCCGGGCGCGCGCCACGCCGGCGCCACGATCAAGCGCGTGGTGGTCAAGGGCAGCTTCCATGGCCGTACCGACCGCCCTGCCCTGTATTCCGATTCCAGCCGCAAGAGCTACATGCAGCACCTGGCCAGCTACCGCGGCGAGGATTCGGTGATCACCGTGGCGCCGTACGACGAGGCCGGCCTGCGCAAGGTGTTCGAGGACGCCGCACGCAACCAGTGGTTCATCGAGGCGGTGTTCCTGGAACCGGTAATGGGCGAAGGCGACCCGGGCCGTTCGGTGCCGCCGGCGTTCTATGCCGTGGCCCGTGAGCTGACCCGTGCGCACGGCAGCCTGCTGCTGCTGGACTCGATCCAGGCTGGTCTGCGCGCGCATGGCGTGCTGTCGGTGGTCGATTACCCGGGCTTCGAAGGCCTGGATCCGCCGGACATGGAGACCTACTCCAAGGCGCTCAACGCCGCGCAGTACCCGCTGTCGGTGCTGGCGGTGACCGAGCACGCCGCGCAGCTGTACCGCAAGGGCATCTACGGCAACACCATGACCAGCAACCCACGCGCGCTGGACGTGGCCTGTGCCACCCTGGCGCAGCTGACCCCGCAGGTGCGTGCCAACATCGCCGAACGCGGTGCCGAGGCCGTGCGCAAGCTGGAACAGCTCAAGAGCGAACTGGGCGGTCTGATCACCAAGGTGCAGGGCACCGGCCTGCTGTTCTCCTGCGAGCTGGCCCCGCAGTTCAAGTGCTACGGCGCCAATTCCACCGAGGAATGGCTGCGCCAGCACGGCATCAACGTGATCCACGGCGGCGAGAATTCGCTGCGCTTCACCCCGCACTTCGGCATGGACAGCGATGAGCTGGACCTGCTGGTCGGCATGGTGGGCCGCGCCCTGCGTGAAGGCCCGCGCCGCGAACAGGCGGCTGCCGCGTAAGCCTGCTTGGCGTTTGTAGAGTCGAGCCATGCTCGACTCAGCCTTTGCCGCGATCTGAACGAAGCGCAGCCGAGCGTGGCTCGGCTCTACAGAAGGCCTGTCAAGGCCTCATAATCCACCGACACCCCGTCCCTGACCGCCCTGCGGTTGGCGACGGGGCGTTTTCGTTTCCGGCCAAGAGACAGGAAGATCCATGAAATCGATCTGTGTGTACTGTGGTTCCAACGCTGGCAGCAAGCCGGCCTACACCGAACGCGCCATTGCCCTGGGTGATCGCATCGCCCGTGACGGCCTGCGCCTGGTGTATGGCGGCGGCAACGTCGGCCTGATGGGAACCGTGGCCAATGCCGTGCTCGCCGCCGGCGGGGAGGTGACCGGCGTGATCCCGCGCCAGCTGGCCGACTGGGAAGTGGCCCACCGCGGCCTGACCGAACTGGAGATCGTCGGTTCGATGCATGAGCGCAAGTCGCGCATGTTCGACCTCGCCGATGGCTTCGTCGCCCTGCCCGGCGGCTTCGGCACCATGGAAGAGATCTTCGAGATGCTGACTTGGCGCCAGCTGGGCATCGGCAACAAGCCATGCGCCTTCCTCGACGTGGAAGGCTTCTACGCCCCGCTGATCGGCATGATCGATCGCATGGTGGAAGAGCGCTTCCTGCATCCGGACCAGCGCCAGGACCTGTGGTACGGCTCGGACATCGAGGAAATGCTGGAGTGGATGCAGAACTACCAGCCGGCCCAGGCTTCCAAGTGGATCGACGAGAAGCGTCGCTCCGCCCTGCGCTGAGGCGACCCGGCGCGGTGGCTCAGGCCACTGCGCCGTCCCACGGCGCGGGACGGCCCAGCAGGTAGCCCTGGCCGTAGTCGCAACCTAGTTCGCGCAGCGTCTGCCGCTGCGCTTCGGTCTCGATGCCTTCGCCGATGGTTTCGATGCCCAAGGTGCGGGCCAGTGACAACACGCCCTCGACCAGCGCGCGCGTGCTCTGCACTTCCGGCCCATGCAGGCCGGCGATGAAGCTCTGGTCGATCTTCAACGTACTGATCGGGAAGCGGTGCAGGTAGGACAGCGCCGAGAAGCCGGTACCGAAATCGTCCAGCTGCACCTGGATGCCACGCTCGCGCAGGCCCTGCAGGATGCGCAGCGTATGCGGGCCATCATCCAGCAGCGCCACCTCGGTAATCTCCAGGCGCAGCCGACGCGGGTCGGCACCGCATGCATCGAGCAGACCGAACAGGCGGCCACTGAACTCGGCCGAGCGGAAATGGCGTGGCGATACGTTCACCGAGACATAGCCGTGGCCGCCTTCGGCCAGTCCCGCGATGACCTGTTCGTAGATCAGCCAGTCGACCTGCTCGATCAGGCCGCTTTCCTCGCCCAGCTCCAGGAACGCCCCGGGCAGCAACAGGCCACGACGCTCGTGGCGCCAGCGCAGCAAGGCTTCGTGCCCCACCACTTCGCCATCGGACAGGCGCACGATCGGCTGGTAGAACGGCACGAAGTCGCGGTTGTTGATCGCACGCCGCAGATCCGCTTCCAGGTCCAGGCTGCGCATCGCTTCTTCGCGCATGTCTTCGTCGAAGATCGCGCAGCGGTCATGACCCTGCGCCTTGGCCCGGTACATCGCCGCGTCTGCGTCGCGCAGCAGTTCTTCACCGGTCCGGTAGCGCGGGTTCCACAAGGCGATGCCCAGGCTGCCGGACGGGAACAGTTCGCGCCCGGCGATCCACATCGATTCCTGCAGTGCCAGCAACAGCCGCTGGCCGAACTCCAGCGCCTGTGCCAGCCCCTGCGGACACTGCAGCAGCACCGCGAACTCATCGCCGCCCAGCCGCGCCACCACGTCATCGGTGCCGGCCATCGATACGATGCGCTTGGCCACCTCCACCAGCATGCGATCTCCGGCAGCGTGGCCGATGCTGTCGTTGACCAGCTTGAAGCGGTCCAGGTCGAGGAACAGCACGGCGAACACCGGCCCACCCTCGCGCTTGGCCAGCGCCAGCGCATCCTGCAGGCGATCAAGCAGGTGCAGGCGGTTGGGCAGGCCGGTCAGCGCATCGTGCATGGCCTGATGGGTCAGGCGCTGCTCGGCACGCAGGCGCTCGCCGATCTGCCCGAGCAGCTTCTCGTTGACCTCGGCCAGCTCGCGGGTACGTTCCTCCACGCGCTTTTCCAGCTCGGCATGCGCCGAACGCAGCTGCTGCTGGTCGCGCTGGCGCGCCAGCCCGGTTCCGATGTTCTGTGCAACGAAGGTCAACAAGCGCTGATCGTGCACGCTGAACGTGCTGTTCTCGCTGTAGCTCTGCACCACGATCGCGCCGACCACCTCGTCATCGCGCAGCAGCGGCACGCCCAGCCAGCAATGCGAACGTGCGCCCGATTCGCGCACTTCGCCGCTGGCCAGCAGTGCGTCGATCTGCTGCCGCGAAGCCAGCAACGGACGCCGGTTGCGCACCACGTACTCGGTCAGGCCGCGGCTGAACGGGCGTGGTGCACGGCTGGCGTTGTGCTCGTCCACCGAGTAGACGAAGTCCAGGCCGCTGCCGGCCCCGTTCACCAGCGCGATATAGAAATTGCGCGCGTCAAGCAGGCGCCCGACCACGCCATGCACCTGCCCGTAGAACTGGGCCAGGCTGTCGGCCGACATCGCCATCTCGGCGATGTTGTACAGCGCGGTCTGCAGCTGCTCTGCGCGGCGGCGCTCGGCCACTTCATCCTGCAGGCTGTGGTTGGCACGCTGCAGCTCCAGCGTACGCCGCTCCACCTGCTGTTCCAGCCGGACCTGCGCCTGGCGCCGGTCCATCGCGGTCTGCACGTGCTGCGCGACAAAACCCAGCAGCGCCCGCTCGGCCTCGCCATAACGGGCCGCCAGCTCATAGCTCTGCACCACGATGGCGCCGCATACCCGGCCATCGCGCAGCATCGGCACGCCCAGCCAGTCCAGGCTCTCCGGTCCACGCTGCGGGTCGTGCTCCTGCTCGACCACGCGCGCCAGCAACTCGCGCGAGGGGCCGCTGAGCGGCTTGCCGTGGCGCAGCAACGCCACGGTCAGGCTGCGCGGCATCTCGTCGGCGTCATGGCTCTGCGACGGATCGGCCACGAAGTCATCGACCTGGTCGGCGAAGTACAGGAAGCGGATCTGGTCGCGGACATCGTCGTACTCGACGATGTAGCAGTTTTCCGCGTACATCAGCGTGCCAAGCACGCCGTGCACGTGACGCAGCATCTCCGACATCTCCAGGTCGGCGCCAGCCAGATCGGCGATCTGGAACAGCGCCTGCTGCAGCCGTTCAGCTTCTTCCAGCGCCTTGATCTGCCCGGCCTGGCGACCGCGCTGCAGCGCCAGCTCCATGGCCTGCCGGGCCAGCCCCCACCACGCCGCTGAAGGCACGGCGCCTTCGACCGACAACTGCAGGCGGGCACCGTCATATTCCCAGCCATGGCAACCGTTGCCCACGCCGGGCGCCGTCAACGCGTCGGCCGCCGCGACAGCCGGCCAGCCGCCCTGTCCGCGGCCCAGCTGCGGGTCATCCCAGCCAACGCGGACCACGGCCGAGTCCGGCAGCAGCGCATGCAATGCGCGCACCAGCGCCGTGCTCAGCACGGCCTCGTGTGGTGGCTCTTCCGCCGGTTCAACGTGCGTGGACAAATGACAATCTCTTGGCGCCGTCTGTGCGTCGCCTCCCCTGAGCCGCCGAGCATAGCGCGCCACCCGGGGGGCAATGGAAGCCCGTAAACCCCGAATCGTGCGCCCGTACGTTTTTCCTCCTGCCCGTAGCCGCTTCCACGCCATGAACCTCGCCCTGCCCGCCCCCGTCACCGGCTATGCGCCATCGCCTGCAGGCCTTACCCTGTACGCCGTGGAAGCCAGCGCACTGCCAACCGATGAAGCCTTGATGCTGGCCTGGGCCGGTGGCGACCTGCGCGCGTTCGAAAGCCTGTATGCACGCCATCGCAAGCGCCTGTTCGGCTTCCTGCTGCGGCAACTGCGCGACAACGCGCTGGCCGAGGAGATCTTCCAGGATGTCTGGCAGCGGGTGATCAGCGCGCGCGCGGGCTGGCAGCCTGACGCTGCATTCAGCACCTGGCTGTTCCGCATCGCCCACAACCGCCTGAACGACCACTGGCGGGCCGCTCGCCATCGCCCTGCCGCACCGGCCGACGCCGACCTGCGCCTGGCCGCGATCGAGGACGGGCAGACCCCGGAAGCCGAGCTTTCCGAATTCGAACAACGTCGCCGCATCCAGCTGGCGATGGAGCAACTGCCGCCCGAGCAGCGCGAAGTGCTGCAGCTGCGGCTGGATCAGGAACTGAGCCTGGAGGAGATCGGCCAGATCACCGGCGTAGGCCGGGAAACCGTGAAATCGCGGCTGCGCTACGCGATGGACAAGCTGCGTGCGGGATTGAACGCATGAACCGAGACGAACCGCTGACGCCGGAAGAACGCGAGCTGGCCCGGCTGCTCGGCCGTCGCGCCGAGCAGGCTCCGCCCGCCGCACTGGACGCCACCATCCTGGCCGCGGCCCGCGCTGCCGTGCACGCACCGGCGGCCGATGCTGCTGTCTCCGCCGAGGCGCCGCGCAGGCAGCGCACACGTCCGCGTTGGCCGGCGGTGTTCGGCATCGCCGCCTCGATGGTGTTCGCCATCGGCATCGCCTGGCAGCTGCGCCCGGAACCGCCGCCGGTTCCGGCAGGCGAGGCCGCTGTTGCTGCGGCACCCGCTGCGGCAGACGTCGCGGCCGCCGATCAGGCCGCTGGGAGCAGTCCAGCCGACAGCGCGGCTACGGCATCGGAAACGGCCACCGAACCTGCAGCACCCGAGGCGGCCCCTGTTGCTACTCCCCCGGCGCCGCCCGTCGCGCGGGTAGCCAAGCCTGCGCCGACCGAGACTGCTGAAGCTCCGGCCCAGGCTGCACGATCGATGGCGGCGGATGCGGCCGCCGATACGTCCTTTGCGGCGCTCCCGCCTGCTCCGGCCACCGCACCGGCAGCGGCACCGCCCGCGCCTCCCGCACCGGCTGCCTACTCAGCACCTGCACCGGCATTGGCGCCGGCCCCGGCAGGGGCGCTGAAAGCACGCACCGCCGAGGCGCCAATGGCCAACGCTGCCGATGCGGAACGGGCGCAGGCACTGGATCGGGTAGAGATCACCTCGATGAAGCGGCAGGCCCCGAGCCGCTCCGCGCCCGGCGTCATGCGCCGCGGCGCCGACGCGCGGCTCAGTGCGGATGCCGTGCAGGCCGAGGTGGACGCCGATGCACAGCTGCCGCGACGGCAGTGGCTGCAGAAGATCCGCGCGCGCCGCGATGACGGCCAGCGCGACCTGGCCCGCGCCAGCCTGGAGCGCTATGTGCAGCAGTATCCGGAAGCACGCCTGCCGCGCGACCTGCGCCCGCTGCTGGACGACTGAAGCCGGCAGTGACCTCCGGCGACCCCGTAGAATGGCGGGAATGCCCGATACCCTCGCCCAGCCGGTAAGCCACACGCTGGAAGTCAAACACAGCCGCTTCATTGCCCATGCCGCGCCGATCGATGGCGCTGCGGCAGCATTGGCGTTCCTGCAACAGGTGGCCGTAGCCGACGCAACCCACAACTGCTGGGCCTACCGGCACGGCCAGGACTACCGCTCCAGTGACGATGGCGAGCCCGCCGGCACCGCTGGGCGGCCGATCCTGGCTGCGATCGACGGCCAGGGCTTCGACCGGGTGATGGTGGTCGTGACGCGCTGGTTCGGCGGTATCAAGCTGGGCGCCGGTGGACTGGTGCGCGCCTACGGCGCCGCCGCCGCCGAATGCCTGCGTACCGCCCCGCGCTTGCCGCTGGTGGCGATGGCCCGGCTGCAGCTGTTGGCCGGCTTCGAGGATCTGGGCACCCTGCATGCCACCCTTCCCAGCTTCGGCGCCGTGAAGCGCGATGAACAGTTCGATGCCAACGGCGTGTGCCTGCGGGTCGAATTGCCGGCCGATCAGGTCGATGCATTGAAAATCCGCCTGCGCGACGCCACCCGTGACCGTATCCGCATACAAGACGACGACCAGGATGACTGACAAGGACGACGCCCCCGCCTCGGCCCCACCGCTGCGCCGCCTCGGCAGCCTGAGGACGCTGTGGCCGTTCGTGCGCCGCCACAGCGGGCTGTTCACCGCCTGGCTGCTGGCGCTGGCGGTCTCTTCGGCCGCCACGCTGAGCCTGCCCCCCGCCGTGAAGCAGATGATCGACCACGGCTTCACCAGCGGTGGCCAGATCAACCGTGCCTTCGCCCTGCTGATGCTGGTGGCGGTGGTGCTGGCACTGGCAACGGCCGCACGGTTCTTCTTCGTGTCGCTGCTTGGCGAAAAAGTCGTGGCCGACCTGCGCAGCCGCCTGTACGCACACCTGATCCAGCTCGGTGCCGGTTTCCATGACCGCAGCCGCAGCGGCGAACTGGTCTCGCGCCTGACCGCTGACAGCGAACTGCTGCGCAGCGTGGTCGGCTCGACCATGTCGGTCGCCCTGCGCAGCAGCGTCACCGTGGTCGGCAGCCTGGCCATGCTGTTCGTCACCAGCCCCAGGCTGGCGGCATGGTCGCTGCTCGGCATCCCACTGGCGGTACTGCCGATCATCATCGGCGCGCGCAAGCTGCGCACGGTTGCACGCAGCAGCCAGGACCGCATCGCCGATGCCAACAGCCTGGCCAGCGAGACGCTGGGCGCCGTGCGCACGGTGCAGGCACATGCACGTGAGCCTTACGAGCGCGGACGCTTCGACAAGGCACTGGGCGATGCCATCGGCGCCGCGCGCCGACGCATCGGTGCGCAGTCGCTGGTCACCGCCAGCGCCATCCTGCTGGTGTTCGGCGCCATCGTTGGCGTGCTGTGGCTGGGCGCGCACGATGTCATCGACGGGCGCCTCAGTGCCGGCACGCTGGGGCAGTTCGTGCTGTACGCGCTGATCGGCGGCGGCTCGGTGGGCGCGCTGGCCGAAGTGTGGAACGAACTGCAGCGTGCAGCCGGTGGCATGGGCCGCATTGGCGAACTGCTGCAGGAAGACATCGAGATCCGTGCGCCGGCGCAGCCGCACGTTCTGCCGCAACCATTGCGCGGCGAAATCCAGTTCGACGACGTGGTGTTCCACTATCCGCAACGTCCGGACCAGGCCGCGCTGGACCACTTCAACCTGCATGTCCGCCCGGGCGAGACGGTGGCCCTGGTCGGCCCGTCGGGCGCGGGCAAGAGCACGGTGCTGTCGATGCTGCTGCGCTTCCACGATCCGGCCAGCGGCCGCATCTGCGTGGATGGCATCGACGTACGCCAGGTCGATCCGGCCGAGCTGCGCGCGCAGCTGGCGCTGGTGCCGCAGCAGCCGACGCTGTTCGCGGCCAGTGCGCGCGACAACATCCGCTATGGCCGCCTGCAGGCCAGTGACGCCGAGGTCGAAGCTGCCGCGCGTGCGGCCGAGGCCGATGGCTTCCTGCGCGCGTTGCCGCAGGGCTACGACAGTGAGCTGGGCGAACGCGGTGCGCGCCTGTCCGGTGGCCAGCAGCAGCGCGTGGCGATTGCCCGCGCACTGCTGAAGGACGCGCCGATCCTGCTGCTCGATGAAGCCACCAGCGCGCTGGACGCACAGAGCGAGCACAGCGTGCAGCAGGCGCTGGAGCGGCTGATGGCCGGTCGCACCACGCTGGTCATCGCCCACCGCCTGGCCACCGTGCTCAAGGCCGACCGCATCGTGGTGATGGACCAGGGCCGCATCGTCGCCGAAGGTACCCATGCCCAGCTTCTGGCCGAAGGCGGACTGTACGCTGAACTGGCACGACTGCAGTTCATCGATTGATGACGGCCGGCTAACATCGGCCGGACCAAGCTGGCCTCGCATCAGCAGCATCCGCTGAAGGAGGTACGCGATGTCGTTCCGTCAGTTCCCTGCAGTCGACAGCAATGGCGAAAGCCACATCATCATCGAGTTCAAGCCCGAGGCGAATGGCAGCGGGCATCACTCTGAATCCACGCCGCGTTACGAGCTGGATGACGGGCGTCATCTGGTTCGCAATGGCCGCGAATTCACCACCAGCGGCGGCGAACTGCGGTTGATGATCTAGCGCTGCCCACCTTGGTGGGCACTGGCCGTGTCGCCCTGATCTGGTAGGTGTCGACCTCGGTCGACACGCGCTTTGCCAAGGGCAGTCGAGCACGGCTCGACTCCACAAGAAGGCGTGATCAATTTTTCACCAAGCATCTTGACAGCCTTGCCTGACAAGGGCTGCGCAGGGTTATCCACACGTTTGCTCAGAAACCATCCACACCGCCTGTGGATGAATTCAGCCCAGCACCCGTCCGATGCCGCTGGCGTCCACGTCGGCCGCGGCCCGGGTGATCGCCGCCGGATCGCTGCCGGCCACGAATCCGATGCGGAAGTGCACTTCACCGCCGGGCGTGCGCGAGGAATGGATCGAAGCCAGGCTGATGCCATGCTGCTCGAACACGTTCAACAGCTCGCGCAGCGAGCCAGGCCGGTCCTCCGGCAGGTGCACCGACAGCGCGTTGCGCTCGGTCAGATCGGCCAGCAGATACCCCACGCGTTCGAACGTGTAGTTGCCATCCGCCAGGGCCTGCTCGCCGAAGGCACTGCGATTGGCTGACAGCAGCTGCTCACGGAATGCAGCCCGTGCGCCGTCGTCGCCCTGTCCGACCTGCACCTGAAGGGCCTGCAGCTGCCCCACCAGCCGCTCCAGCATCGGCGCCACGTACGGGTTGCCGAACTGGATGTCTTCGTAGATCGCCGGATTCAGCGACAGGATGCGCGAGATGATCGCCGTGTCCAGCTCGAACGACGCCGAACGGTACGGCATCATCGCGGCCAGATCGCCCAGCTGCGGCTGGTACTGGCGCAGCACGCCTGCCTGCGCCAGGTGGGTGGCATGCACCATCGCCTGCACCAGCGCCATCATCTGGTCGTGGTGCTGCGGCGTCGCGCGCACGCACTCGGCCTGCAGCGCGGTGCACAGCATATCGACCCATGCCCGCCAGTGCTGCAGCCGCGCTTCGCAGACCACCATCACCCGCCCCTTCAGGGTCGGCGCCTTGGGTGGCGCGGTCATCGGGTGCAGTCCGACCACTTCGGCCTGCGAGGCCAGCATCGCCTGCACCGGTGCCTCCTTTACCGAGGTCACATCCAGCCACAGCCTGCCCTGCTCGCGGCCCGCCGATTGCCGCACGTACTCGGCGATCAACGCCGGCGTGTGCCGGATCGGTGCCGAGAACACCAGTACATCGGCCTGCGCCAGCAGGTGTTCCGGCGTGTGCGAGTCCGGGTCGGCCGGGTCATGGCCGATCACCTGCAGCTGCAGGTGCTGCTGGAAGAAGCGGCACAGCCAGCGCCCATAGGCACCAGCACTGCCGACGATGCCGACCGTGCGCGGCGTGCGTGGATCCAGGCCGCTCATGCCACGCGTTCAGCGCGGAAGCGCGTTCCTTCGGCCAGCGCCGCCGGCGCGGCAGCGATCACGTCAAACTCCTCGAAGCCGTTGTCCAGGGTCGCCTCCAGCGCCGCATGGGTGCCGGCAATCGCGCGCGAAATCGCCTGCTGCATCGACTCACCGCGCAGCAGGAACGACACCACCAGCGACATCAGCACGTCACCGGTACCGGCCACGTCCACCGGCAGCAGCGGTGAGGTCCAGCGCCAGGTTTCCTCGTGCCCGACCGCCAGGGTGACCAGCTCACCCGGGTTGCCGCCTACGCTGTGCGCGATCACCCAGTGCGGGCCACGATCCAGCAGCGTGCGCGCGGCGGCGATGGCATCGGCCTCGGCCAGTGCCGGCATGCCGGTCAGGCGATTCAGTTCGAAGGCATTGGGCGTCACCAGCCAGGCGTGCGGCAGCAGGCGCTCGGCGAAGATCGCTTCCAGGCCCGGTTCCACGTAGGGTCCGGTATGGGTATCACCGATCACCGGGTCCAGGCAGTAACGCAGCTGTGGGCAGGCCGGCAGGATGTTGTCCAGCCAGTCGGCGAAGGCCGCACCGTTGGCGGTGGTGCCGAAGTAACCGGACACCAGCATCTTCGCCCGCTGCGGCAGGCCACGCTCGTGGGTACCCAGCAGCAGGTCGGCAAACCAGTCGGCGGGCAGCACGCGGCCCCGCGTAGTGTCGTAGAACGGCGCATTGCTCAGCAGCACGGTCGGGATTTCGGCGACGCGCACGCCCAGTGCGCGCATCGGCGGGACGGCGGCACTGTTGCCGGCGTGGCCGTACACAAGTTGCGACTGGACCGAGATGACATCGATCGGCGACGGCCCATCCGGCCGCTGGCGGCGGCCGTGGACCAGGTGGTTATCAAGGGATTCGCTCATGGCCGCATTCTACGCCCAAGGGAGTTTTCGGCAGGGCTTGCAGCCCTGCACCTGCCGAAGGCGAAGCCGAAGCAATATCAAGAGCCGCATTCCGTGGGATGGCGGGGCGGTGTGGGTGGTCAGGACACGCCGTAACCCCCCCTCCGGGGTCCGGCCCAGCCGCTGGCGGCTGTGCGTTCGGGCGCTTGCGAAGCAGTGCTTCGCAGGCGAAGCGCCCTCACCCATGGGGGCTCGATGGCGCCATCCATGGCGCCAACGGTCCTGCCCACCCACACCGCCCCGCCTCTGACAGATTCCCGCGACTGTTGGTGGGTGCCGACCGTTGGTCGGCACATCTGTGGGATACCGAAATAAATCGGGGTCAGATCCGTTTTCCTTCGGAAAACGGATCTGACCCCAAGAGCCGTTCCGACGGATCGCAGGAAACTGTCGAAGGCGGGGTGGGTCCGGTTGAGGGGGCGTGAGCCGCATGGATGCGGCGACCGAGCTTACATGGACGTACTTGCAGCGTCCCCCTCAACCGGACCCACCCCGCCACACCAGGGATAGCGCGCTTCGGCTGTTGCCTCTGCAGGTGCAGGGCTGCAAGCCCTGCAAACCCAAGCCCCTCAGTGAGCAGCAGGCCGCGACGGTGGCAGCCACGCTGCGACGATACCGAGCAGCGGCAGGAACGCGGTCAGCTGATAGACGAATTCAATGCTGGTCCTGTCTGCCAGCATGCCCAGCACGGCCGCGCCAAGCCCGCCCATGCCGAAGGCAAAGCCGAAGAACAGGCCGGACACCATGCCGATGCGGTGCGGCATCATCTCCTGCGCGTACACCACGATGGCCGAGAACGCCGAAGAAAGCACGAAACCGATCAGCACTGCCAGCACTGTGGTCCATAGCAGATCGGCGTGCGGCAGCATCAGCGCGAACGGGGCCACGCCGAGGATCGAGGTCCAGATGATCGGCTTGCGGCCGATGCGGTCACCCAGCGGGCCGCCGAGGAAACCACCGGCGGCAGACGCCACCAGGAACGCGAACAGATGCAGTTGCGCCTGTGCCACCGGAATGCCGAAGTGGTGGATCAGGTAGAAGGTGAAGTAGCTGCCGATGCTGGCCATGTAGAAGTACTTGCTGAAGATCAGCACCAGCAGGATCGCCAGCACCTTGGCCACGGTGCGCGACGAATGCCGCGGGGCCATAGACGCGGTGCTGGCCGGACGCGGTGTGCCCAGGTGCAGTGCATACCAGCGGCCAACATAGGTCAGCAGCGCGATGCCGATCAGCGCGGCGCCGGCAAACCATGATGCGGCACGCTGGCCATACGGCACGATCACGGCCGCAGCGATCAACGGCCCCAGCGCGGTACCGAAGTTGCCACCCACCTGGAACACCGACTGCGCGAAGCCATGGCGACCGCCCGAGGCCAGCCGGGCGATGCGCGAGGCCTCCGGGTGGAAGATGGCCGAACCAATGCCGACCATCGCCGCAGCCATCAGCACCACCGCGTAGTTCGGCGCAAAGCCGAGCAGCAGCATGCCGCACAGGGTCGAGGCCATGCCGATCGGCAGCGAGTACGGTGCCGGGCGGCGGTCGGTGGCCATGCCGATCAACGGCTGGAAGATCGACGCGGTGAGCTGGTAGGTCAGCGTGATCAGGCCGATCTGGGTGAAGCTGAGGTTGAAGCCGCCCTTGATCACCGGATAGATGGCCAGGATCAGGGACTGCATCATGTCGTTGACGACATGCGAGGTGGAGATGGCGGCCAGCACGCCGGGAGCCACCGGGCGTGAGGTCGTTGCGGGAGAAGCCAGGGTCGACATGGACACAGTCAGGTTGGGGGCGAGCCACGCATGCTACGGTGGACCCCCACTCCCTTCTGCCGCGTTCGGGTCATGGCATATCGCAAAAAGGACACTCCCTGCCCGATCCGCGAGACCGCGCCGTGGAACGAAGTGCCGGTACACCGCCCGGTGACCAGCCGCGCCCGGCACTACCCGCCCGGTACCCACATCGCGCCACACCGGCATCGCCGTCACCAACTGGTCTTCGCCATGTCCGGCCTGATGGTGGTGCGCGCGGACGGTGGCCGCTGGGTCGTGCCCTCCACCCGCGCGATCTGGGTTCCGGCCGGCATGGTGTATGCGGTGGACTGCATCGCCGAGGTGCACATGCGCAGCCTGTACGTGGAACCGGACTTCGCGCCGCAACTGCCGGATGGGGCGTTCGCAGTACAGGTGGCGCCGCTGCTGCGCGAACTACTGCTGGCGGCCAGCCTGATCGAGTCCGCGCACGTGGACGACAGCCGCGACGGTCGCGTGGTGCGCCTGCTGCTGGACGAGCTGCACCGCATGGACGTGCTGCCGCTGCACCTGCCCTCGCCCACCGACCCGCGCCTGCAGAGGATCTGCCAGCACATCCAGAAGCATCCCGCCGACGACGCCACGCTGCAGGACTGGGCCCAGGCCCTGCAGGTGGACGTGAAGACCATCCAGCGCCATTTCGCCGGCGAACTGGGCATGACCTTCGGGCAGTGGCGGCAGCAGGCGCGCCTGCTGGCCGCCCTGGAGCGGCTGGCAGTCGGCGACAAGGTCATCGATGTGGCGCTGGCGATGGGCTACGACAGCCCCAGCGCGTTCACCAGCATGTTCAAGCGCCAACTGGGGCAGACGCCCGCGGCGTTTTTCCGCTGATCGCAAACGAAAACGCCGGGCATGGCCCGGCGCTACCGCTCAACGCTTCGGTTGAAAAACTCAGGACGTCATCCGGTCCCAGAAGCCCTTCACGCCATCCATGAACGTCGCCGACTTCGGCGAATGCTTGCGTGCTTCCTCGCCGACAAAGGTGGCTTCGAACTGCTCCAGCAGCTTGCGCTGTTCGTTGGTGAGGTTGACCGGGGTCTCCACCACCACGCGGCAGTACAGGTCGCCCTCGCTGCGGCTGCGCACCGAACGCACGCCCTTGCCGCGCAGGCGGAACAGCTTGCCGGTCTGGGTCTCGGCCGGGATGCGGATTTCCGCTTCGCCGCCGAGGGTCGCCACGCGTACGGTGTCGCCCAGCGCTGCCTGCGAGATGCGGATCGGCACTTCGCAGTGC
The DNA here is from genome assembly GCF_059372445.1 of Stenotrophomonas sp. YJH_SMC_127. Taxonomy (NCBI): domain Bacteria; kingdom Pseudomonadati; phylum Pseudomonadota; class Gammaproteobacteria; order Lysobacterales; family Lysobacteraceae; genus Stenotrophomonas; species Stenotrophomonas sp. YJH_SMC_127. The sequence continues at coordinate 179,294 of NZ_JCAFVO010000005.1, forward strand.
AGGTCGTCGCCATCGCGCTGGAAGATCGCATGCTCGCGCACGCGCACTTCCACGTACAGGTCACCCGGCGGCGTACCGGCCGGACCGGCCTCACCTTCACCCTGCAGGCGGATGCGGTCGCCGGTATCGACGCCCGCCGGCACCTTCACCGACAGCACCTTGTCTTCCTCGACACGGCCGTTGCCGTGGCAGGTCTTGCAGGGCTTGGCGATGATCTGGCCACGGCCGCCGCAGTTGTGGCAGGCCTGCTGCATGGCGAAGATGCCGCGCTGGATGCGCACCTGGCCGCGGCCATGGCACACATTGCAGGTTTCGACCTTGCCGTCTTCGGAGCCACTGCCATCGCAGTCGCCGCACTCGGCCAGGGTCGGGATCTCGATGCGGCGCTCGACGCCGCGTACCGCTTCTTCCAGGTCCAGCTCCATCACGTAGCCGATGTCGGCGCCGCGACGGGCCTGGCGCGGCCCACCGCCGCCCCCGCCAAAAATGTTGCCGAAGATATCGCCGAAGATATCGTTCATGTCCGGGCCGCCCGGACCACCACCGCCCATGCCGTGCTCGAACGCGGCGTGGCCGTGGCTGTCGTACATGCGGCGCTTGTTGCCATCGGACAGCACTTCGTAGGCTTCCTTGCACTCCTTGAAGGAGGCTTCGGCCGCCGCATCACCCGGGTTGCGGTCCGGGTGGAACTTCATCGCACAGCGACGGTAGGCCTTCTTCAGCTCGTCGTCGGTGGCGGTGCGGGCAACGCCCAGCACTTCGTAATAATCGCGCTTGCTCATATGGTGAATCTGGTTCCGGAAAGTCGGGATTCGTCAAAGCGGAAGAGCGGAACCAGGTCCGCTCTTGCGTCGGGCGCCCCGACACGCCGGTGGGCGGTCAGGACCCTGATGCGACAACGGGACGCTGATGGCCAGCGTCCCGTGTCGGTCCGGATCAGGACTTCTTGTCGTCCTTGACTTCGGTGAACTCGGCGTCGACCACGTCGTCCTGCGCCTTGCCGGCGTTGCCGGCGTCGGCACCCGGGGCACCGCCCTGGTCGGCCGAAGCAGCGGCGAACAGCGACTGGCCGGCTTCCTCCAGCACCTTCGACTTGGCTTCGATCTGTGCCTTGTCGTCACCCTTCATCGCGGTTTCCAGGTCGGCCAGGGCCGCCTCGACCTTGCCGATGACATCGCCGCCGACCTTGCTGCCGTGCTCGGTGATGGCACTGCGGGTGCCGTGGATCAGGGCATCGGCCTGGTTGCGGGCCTGCACCAGCTCCTGGAACTTCTTGTCTTCTTCGCGGTTGGCTTCCGCGTCGGCGACCATGCGTGCGATCTCTTCCTCGGACAGGCCCGAACCGGCCTTGATCTCGACCTTCTGTTCCTTGTTGGTCTTCTTGTCCTTGGCCGACACGTGCAGGATGCCGTTGGCGTCGATGTCGAAGGACACTTCCACCTGCGGCAGGCCACGCGGGGCCGGCTCGATGCCGGACAGGTCGAACTTGGCCAGCGACTTGTTGAAGCGGGCCTGCTCGCGCTCACCCTGCAGCACGTGCACGGTCACGGCCGACTGGTTGTCCTCGGCGGTGGAGAACACCTGCGAGGCCTTGGTCGGGATGGTGGTGTTCTTCTCGATGATCTTGGTGAACACGCCGCCCATGGTCTCGATGCCCAGCGACAGCGGGGTCACGTCCAGCAGCAGCACGTCCTTGACGTCGCCGCCCAGCACGCCGCCCTGGATCGCAGCGCCCAGTGCCACGGCTTCGTCCGGGTTGACGTCCTTGCGCGGTTCCTTGCCGAAGAACTCGGTCACCGCCTGCTGCACCTTCGGCATGCGGGTCTGGCCACCGACCAGGATCACTTCGCTGATGTCGCTCGAACGCAGGCCGGCATCGTTCAGGGCGACGCGGCACGGCTCGATCGACTTCTTGATCAGGTCTTCCACCAGCGCTTCCAGCTTGGCGCGGGTCAGCTTGATGTTCAGGTGCTTCGGACCCGAGGCGTCAGCGGTGACGTACGGCAGGTTCACTTCGGTCTGCTGGGCGCTGGACAGCTCGATCTTGGCGCGCTCGGCAGCGTCCTTCAGGCGCTGCAGGGCCAGCGGATCCTTGCGCAGGTCGATGCCCTGGTCCTTGTTGAATTCTTCAACCAGGTACTCGATGACGCGGTTGTCGAAGTCTTCGCCGCCCAGGAAGGTATCGCCGTTGGTGGCCAGCACTTCGAACTGCTTCTCGCCGTCAACGTTGGCGATCTCGATCACCGAGACGTCGAAGGTGCCGCCGCCCAGGTCGTACACCACGATCTTGCGATCCTTGTTGTCGCCCTTGTCCAGGCCATAGGCCAGCGCGGCCGCGGTCGGCTCGTTGATGATGCGCTTGACGTCCAGGCCGGCGATGCGGCCGGCGTCCTTGGTCGCCTGGCGCTGGCTGTCGTTGAAGTAGGCCGGCACGGTGATGACCGCTTCGGTGACCTTCTCACCGAGGAAGTCCTCGGCGGTCTTCTTCATCTTTTCCAGCACCTTGGCCGAGATTTCCTGCGGCGCCATCTTCTTGCCGTCGCTGGTGGCCACCCAGGCATCGCCGTTGTCATGGGCCAGGATGCTGTACGGGACGTGGGCGATGTCCTTCTGCACTTCGGCGTCGGTGAACTTGCGGCCGATCAGGCGCTTCACCGCGTAGAAGGTGTTCTTCGGGTTAGTGACGGCCTGGCGCTTGGCCGAGGCGCCCACCAGGACTTCGCCGTCCTTGGTGTAGGCGACGATCGACGGGGTGGTGCGATCGCCTTCCGAATTCTCGATGACGCGGGCCTTGCCGCCGTCCATGATCGCCACGCACGAGTTGGTGGTGCCGAGGTCGATACCAATGATCTTGCCCATGGGGGAGACTCCTGAGGATGCTTGTTGGGGTCAGTCCGGCCGTTCGGCCGGTGGATGAATACGATGTGGGGGAGGCTCGTGGAACATTCAAGCCATCTCCCGAACGCTGTGTTTCCGGTCGCCCGGCGCGTTCAGCGTCGGGCCGGGTGACGGGACATTCCCGCCTTCCGGCCCTGGAGGGGTCAGTCGGCGGCCACCACCACCAGCGCCGGCCGCAGCAGGCGCTCGTTGAGCAGGTAACCCTTCTGGAACACGGTCACCACGCTGCCCGGGGCGGCGTCTGGGGCCGGCACCTGGCTGATGGCCTGGTGGTGTTCCGGGTTGAACGGCTGGCCGATCGGGTCCAGCAGGACCAGCCCGTTGTCGGCGGCAACCTTCAGCAGCTGCTTGTAGGTCAGCTCCAGGCCCTCGCGCAGCGGATGCGGGTCATCGCCGGCCGCCTTCAAGCCGGCATCCAGGCTGTCGAACACCGGCAGCAGCTCGCCCAGCAGCTTCTCGTTGGCGAACTTGCGGGCCTGCTCGATGTCACGGGCAACGCGCTTGCGCTGGTTCTCGAGGTCGGCGCGCTCACGCAGCGCATCGGCCTTGATCTGCTCGACCTCGGCGCGCAGGCGCTCCACTTCGTCGTTGACGCCGGCGGCGGCGGCCGCATCGGCGGCAGTCTGCTGGGATTCGATATCTGGATGTTCGTGGTTCATGTCTGGGTCCCTGGCGGTCAGTCTCCGCCTCCACCCACCCTAGTGTGGGCGGGATGCTGCGTTTCAAGCGTCGGATGTTCCAGGAGTGCGCCCGGCTGGCGAAAACGCCGCGCCGAGTACATCGGCAGTGGCCTGGACCAGCGGGATCATCCGGTCGTAGGCCATCCGCTTGGGGCCGATCACGCCCAGCACGCCCAGCACCTGGCCATTGGCCGTGTAAGGGGCAGTGACCAGCGAGACGCCCTGCAGCGGCATCATCCCGGTCTCCTCGCCGATGAAGATGCGCACGCCGGGCGCCTGGATGGTCCGCTCCAGCAGCTGCAGGATCTCCCGCTTGCTGGAGAACAGCTCGAACAGCTCGCGCAGCCGCTCCAGGTCGGACAGGTCCTGCACCCCCATCAGACGGGTCTGCCCGGCCACCAGCATGTCATCGGCCGCCGGCTGCAGGGCCTGCTCGGCCAGCTCGATGCTGTGCGCCAGCAGCTGCTCCAGCTCCGAACGGGCATCACGCAGTTCCAGCAGCAGGCGGGTGCGGATCTCGGCCATCGGCAGGCCGGCGAAATGCGCGTTGAGGTAGTTGGCGACCTGTTCCAGCTGGCCCGGCGCGAACTCCTGGCGGGTCTCGATGACCCGGTTCTGCACCTCGTTGTCGGCGAACACCAGGATCGCCAGCACCCGGCGCCCGTCCAGCGCCACGAAATCGATCTGGCGGAACGCGAACTGCTCGCGCCGCGGGGCGCTGACCACGCCGACGAAGTGGCTCATCGCCGACAGCAGCTCCGAGGCGCTGCCAAGCAGGGCCTGGGTGCTGCCGCCGCTGGCCAGTTCCTGCCGCAGCCGGGCCAGCTCGCCTTCGCCCGGCGGCTGCATCTGCAGCAGGCTGTCGACGAACACCCGGTAGCCATGTGCGGTCGGGACGCGCCCGGCCGAGGTGTGCGGCGAAGCCAGCAGCCCCAGGTCTTCCAGGTCACCCAGGATGTTGCGGATGGTGGCCGGACTGACCTCCAGCCCGGCCACGCGCGCCAGCGTCTGCGAGCCGACCGGCTCACCGTCCTGGATGTAACGCGCGATCAGCGTGCGCAGCAGATGGCGCGCACGCGGGGCAAGCTGGTCGGGAGAACCGTGCATGGAATCAACCTGTGAGACACGGACACTAGATAATGGCGGCGGATCACCTTGGCAAGTCATTGGACCTCCCGCGCCCGCGTGCTAGCGTTGCGCGGCTGCTGATACCCCCTTACCCATGCTCAGACATCTTTCGATCAAGGATTTCGCCGTCGTCCGCGCCACCGAACTGGAGTTCGGGCCAGGCATGACCGTGGTTTCAGGCGAGACCGGCGCCGGCAAGTCACTGATGGTCGACGCGCTGGGCTTCCTGTCCGGCCTGCGCGCCGACAGCGGCGTGGTCCGCCACGGCGCCGCGCGCGCCGAGCTGTCGGCCGAGTTCGCGCTGGATCAGCTGCAGGCCGCGCGCCAGTGGCTGGCCGACAACGAGCTGGACGACGAGGAGCAGTGCCAGCTGCGCCGCGTGATCCGTGCCGATGGCGGCTCGCGGGCCTGGATCAACGGCCGCCCGGTGACCCTGGCGCAGCTGGGCGACCTGGCCTCGCTGCTGGTGGAGATCCACGGCCAGCACGAGCAGCAGGCCCTGCTGGCACGCCCATCACAGCTGGCCCTGCTGGACGCCTATGCCGGCAACGAGGACGAGCGCCGCCAGGTGCGCCGCGCCGCTGCGGCCTGGCAGGCGCTGGTCGATGAATCGCTGGCGCTGTCGCAGCAGGGCGACGTCAGTGACCGGATCGGCTTCCTGGAGCACCAGCTGCGCGAACTGGACCGCGAAGACCTGGAACCGGAGTCGATTGCCGCGCTGGGCGCCAGCCACCGCCGCCAGGCCCATGCCAGTGCCCTGCTGAGTGCCTGCCAGGCGGCCAGCAACCAGCTCAATGGCGACGACGGCAGTTCCGCGCTGGACCTGCTGCAGCAGGTGCGCCACGAGCTGTCGCGCCTGATCGAACACGACCCGCGCCTGGGCGAGGTCGACGGCCTGATCGAGAATGCCTCGATCCAGCTGCACGAAGCCCTGTCGCTGCTGGACCGCGTGCATGACGACCTCGACGCCGACCCGGAACAGTTCGAGGAGAACGAGCGTCGCCTCGGCCGCCTGCACGACCTGGCCCGCAAGCACCGTGTGCCAATGGACGAGCTGGGCGCGCAGCGCGAGCGCATGCACGCCGAAGTGGAACAGCTGCGTGGGGCTGACGAACGCCTGCAGCGCCTCGCCGGCGAGATCGACAAGGCCGCTGCGGCCTGGCGCGTGCAGGCCGGGCTGCTGACCGCCAGCCGCCGCGCCGCCGCTGCCGAGCTGTCGGCCACCACCACCGGCATCATCGCCGAGCTGGGCATGGGCGGCGGCCAGTTCCTGATCGAGCTGGAACCGCAGGACGCCGGCAAGCCCGACCCGCAGGGTGCCGAGCGCGTGGAATTCCTGGTGGCGGCCAATGCCGGGCAGCCACCGCGTGCCCTGCGCAAGGTGGCCTCGGGTGGCGAACTGTCGCGCATCTCGCTGGCCATCGAAGTGGCCGCGCTGGACCTGGATGCAGTGCCGACCATGGTGTTCGACGAAGTCGACTCCGGCATCGGTGGCGCGGTGGCGGACATCGTCGGCCAGAAGCTGCGCGCCCTTGGCGAGAAGCGCCAGGTGCTGTGCGTGACCCACCTGCCGCAGGTCGCCTCCAAGGGCCATGCCCATTACCGGGTCAGCAAGGCCCCGGTGGAAGGCATGACCCAGAGCGCAGTGGAAAAGCTGGACAGCAAGGCGCGCGAGGAAGAACTGGCGCGCATGCTCGGCGGCGTGGAAGTGAGCAAGGAAGCGCGCGCCGCCGCACGCAAGCTGCTGCAGGTGTAACGCCGGCCGAGCCGAGCATTGGCTCGGCTTCCGCAAGGTAGTGCCGGCCGCTGGCCGGCACCCCGATGCGGGTGGATGAAGATCATGAGGTTGCCGGCCAGCGGCCGGCACTACCCCTGTGGCTGCGTCAGATCGACGTTCTCCACCAGGAAATCAAGAAACGCGCGCACCCGCAGCGGCAGGTAGCCGCCCTGCCCCAGGAACACCGCGTGCACCTCTTCCAGGTCACCGGGATTGGCGTCCTCCAGCACCGGCAGCAAGCGCCCGGCGGCAATGTCCTGCTGCACCTGGAATGCTGCCAGCCGCGCCATGCCCAGCCCACCCAGCACCAGCTGGCGCAGCGCATCGCCGTTGCTGGCGCGCGCGTTGCCACTGGGTAGCAGCATGCGTTCGCGCCCGTCCTGCAGCAACGGCCAGCCCTGCATCGCGCGCGCATGGCCGATATCCAGCCGGTTGTGCGACTGCAGCTCCTCGGCAGTGCGTGGCAGCCCGTGTCGCTGCGCGTAGGCCGGTGCAGCCACGATCATCATCCGCGTCGCACCCAGCCGCCGCGCCACCAGGCTGGAGCTCTTCAGTGGACCGGCCCGCACCGCCACGTCGGTGCGCTGCTCAAGCAGGTCGATCACCTCGTCATTGAGGGTCAGGTCCACGCCTACCTGCGGGTTGCGTTCGAGGAATGCCGGCAGCAGCGGCAGCAGGAAATGCTGGCCGAACGGCACGTTGGAGTTGACCCGCAGCCGTCCGCGCGGCTCGGCATGGGCACTGGCACAGCGCTCGGCCTCCTCCAGGTCGGCCAGCACGCGCAGGCCGCGCTCGTAGAACGCGCAGCCTTCCGGGGTCAGCTGCAGCTGGCGGGTGGAGCGTTGCAGCAGGCGCGTACCCAGCCGCTGCTCCAGCCGGGCCACCAGCTTGCTCACTGCTGACGGCGTCATGTCCAGGGTGCGTGCGGCGGCGGAGAAGCCACCGGTCTCGATCACCCGCACGAACACTTCCAGTTCGCCGGATCGGTTGATGTCGGGTCGCGCCATGGCGATGAATCCAGTTCACAGATGATTGTCCATGCGCAGTCTAGTTCACAGATGACCCCGGAATCACCATGGCGTTCCCTCCCACCTGGATTGCCCGATGAACCGCTTGAGCCAGCTCACCGCCACCGCCCTGCTCGCCCTGTCCGGCGTCGCCAGTGCCGCATCCGCCCCGCACTGGGTCGCCAGCTGGCAGGCCAGCCCGCAACCGGTCTGGGACGCGGATTTCCTGTTCCCGACCCTGGTTCCGGCCACGCTGCAGGACCAGACCTTCCGCCAGACCGCGCGCATCAGCCTGGGCGGGTCCCGGCTGCGGGTGCGGCTGAGCAATGCCTACGGCACCCAGCCGCTGCGGATCGGGGCGGCCAGCGTGGCCGCGGGCGCGGGCGCCACCCCGCAACCGCTCAGCTTCGACGGCCAGCCTGGGGTGTTGATCGGTGCCGGTCAGGAACGGCTGAGCGATCCGCTGGCGGTGGCCACGGAAGACCACCAGGCGCTGCAGGTCAGCGTCTTCGTGCCGGGGCCGACGCCGGTGCAGACGTTCCATTGGGACGGCCGCCAGACCAGCTGGATCGCCGGCGGCAATCAGGCCCGGGCGCGCGACCTGCAGGGTGCCAGTTCCACTACCGCACGCCTGTTCCTCACCGGGATCGAGGTCGAGGCCGCCGCCAGTGCGCGTAGCGTGGTGGTGATTGGCGACTCGATCACCGACGGCGCCACCGCCAGCCTCGACCAGGACCAGCGCTGGACCGACCACCTGGCCGCGCGTCTGGCACCGCGCGGCGTCGCGGTGGTCAACGCGGGCATTTCCGGCAATCGGCTGCTGAGCGACGGCATGGGCGAGTCGGTTCTGGCCCGCCTGCGGCGTGACGCACTGGATCAGCCCGGCGTCGCCAGCGTCATCGTGCTGATCGGCATCAACGACATCAGCTGGCCCGGTACTGCCTTCGCCCGCGCGCAGCCCCGGCCCAGCCTGCCCGAGCTGCAGGCCGGCTATCGTGCCCTGGCCGAACAGGCCCACCGGCGGGGTCTACGCATATTCGGCGCCACCCTGATGCCGTTCGCGGGCGCCCTGCCCGGCACGCCGCTGGACGACTACTACCACCCGGACAAGGAGGTCCTGCGCCAACAGCTCAATGCATGGCTGCGCAGCAACAGCCCGTTCGACGCGGTGATCGACCTGGACGCGGCGCTACGCGACCCGGCCGATCCGTCACGGATGGCCGCCGCCTACGACTCCGGCGACCACCTCCACCCGGGGGATGCCGGCAACCGGGCGATGGCCGAGGCGGTGGACCTGGAGATCCTGCTCGGTTGCAAGGGGTCAGAGCCCTTTGCTGGCGCAAAGGGATCCGACCCCGCAGAGCGCCCGGGGCCGGCCCCCTTTCCTGGAGGGAAAGGGCCCTGACCCCGGCAACGAAAAACCCCGGGCAAGCCCGGGGTTTCGTCGCTAGCGGCTGGCCGGAACGGCCTACTTGCGCTTCTTGCGCACGTAGAGCACCAGCGAGTGTTCTTCCAGCTCATAGCCGTGATCGGCCGCGATCTTGCGCTGCAGCTCCTCGATCTCATGGCTTTCGAATTCGATGATCTTGCCGCTGTCCACGTCGACCATATGGTCGTGGTGGCCACCACGGTCCAGCTCGTAAACGGCTTGGCCACCCTCGAAATTGTGCTTGAGCACGAGGCCGGCGGCCTCGAACTGGGTCAGCACCCGGTAGACCGTCGCCAGCCCGATCTCGTCGCCATGCTCGAGCAGCTGGCGGTAGATGTCCTCGGCGGTCATGTGGTGCTGGTGGTGCTGGGCATTGCGCTGTTCGAGCAGCGCCAGGATCCGCATCCGCGGATGGGTCACCTTCAGGCCGACTTTACGCAGGTCGTGGGTTTCCATAGGTCTCCGTTCATTGGCGATTTAGCGCCAGCTGCCTCGGATTGGGTCGCGGTGGCACGCCGGGAGTGTATCATCGGTTTGATTTCCCCAACCGCCAGTCCCGATGCGCAATCTCCTGTTGGTCGCCGCCGTCGCCCTGTCCACCACCGGGTGCGGCATCATCTACAAGCAACCCATCTATCAGGGCAACCTGATCCGGGAAGATGCCGTGGCCAAGCTGCAGGTCGGGCAGAGCAAGCAGCAGGTCACCGCGCTGCTGGGCACCCCGTCCATCCCCGACCCGTTCCACGCCCAGCGCTGGGACTACACCTCCAGCCAGCGCGTGAACCGCCTCGGCCGCACCGAAGTGAAGAACTTCGTGGTGTTCTTCGAGAATGACGCCGTGACCCGCTGGGAAGGCGACTACTTCCCGGGCAACGACAAGGCTCTGGCCCAGCAGACGGTGCGCCAGTTCGGCCGCAACCTGCCGAAGGACAAGAAGAAGAAGGGCCGCTGAGGCCTGCCCGTCCGCAGGGACGGGTTGCCGGGATCAACCGCCGAGCGCGCGACGCCGGCGGTTGTCCTTGGGGTCGGCCAGCAGCGGGCGCAGCAGCTCGATGCGGTCCCCGTCCAGCAGCGCCTGCTGTGGACGGGCCAGCACGCCATGCACCGCGGCGGCCGGACAGTCGGCACTACCTTCCAGCGCAGCGGCGGCAATGGCGTCGGCCACGGTCGCTCCCTCTTCCAGCTGCAGGTGGCGCGACAGCACGCGCTCCGGCCAGGCCAGCACCACCTCGACCTCGATCATCGCTCAGCCCTCGTCGGCGACGCGGACGAAATCATTGACCATGCGATCGGCCAGTCCCTGGAAGCCGATCGCCAGGGCCGGACCGAGCAGGCGCGAGCTGGGTTCGAACTCCAGGGTCAGGGTGACCTTGCACGCGTCCTCGGCCAGCGCATGGAATTCCCAGCGGCCGTGCAGCTGTTTGAACGGGCCATCGCGCAGCTGCATGTCGATGCTGTGCGGGCGCTGCAGGGTGTTTTCAGTCTGGAACCAGGTACTGAACGAGCCCAGGCCCAGGTCCAGGCGCGCCACCAGGCGGTCCTCGCCCTGCTCCAGGATCTGGGCAGCCGAGCACCAGCGGAAACGGCGCGGATAGGCCTGGACGTCGTTGACCAGGTCGAACATGCGCGCGGCCGAATGTTCGACCAGGGCGCTGCGGCGGATAGTAGGCATGAATACAGGACGTTTCGGCAATCGACCGGGCGGGCCCGAATCGGAGACAATACGGAAATGAGCAAGAACAGCGGCAAGGATAAAGCAAAGAGCGCGACGGCCAACAAAACCATCGCGTTGAACAAGCGTGCCCGCCACGAGTACCACATCGAAGAGCGCTTCGAGGCCGGCCTGGCCCTGCAGGGCTGGGAGGTGAAGTCGATCCGCGCTGGCCGCGGGAACATCATCGACGCCTACGCCTATGTGAAGCACGGCGAGATCTTCCTGATCGGCGCGCAGATCACCCCGTTGATCCAGGCCTCCACCCACGTGGTGGCCAATGACCGGCGCGAGCGCAAGCTGCTGCTGCACCGTAGCGAGATCGACAAGCTGGTCGGCAAGGTCGAGCGCGATGGCTACACGATCGTGCCCACTGCGATGTACTGGAGCAAGAACAAGATCAAGCTCGAAGTCGCGCTGGCCAAGGGCAAGCAGACCCACGACAAGCGCGATGCCGCCAAGGACCGCGACTGGGCGATCGAGAAGCAGCGTGTGATGCGTCGCGGCAACCGCGACGCATGACCGCCCCCATCGGCGCCATGGTGACTGCCAGCGCCGATGAAACGCGCACGTTGTGCGCGCGCCTGCTGGCCTTCAACCAGGCCCACGGCGGCGATTCACTCGATGAGACTCCAGTCCGCCTGGCCTGGCATGACGAGCACGGCGCGCTGCGCGGTGGTGTGCTGGCCGACGTCTGTGCCGGCTGGCTGCAGGTACATGTGCTGTGGGTGGATCCGGAACTGCGCGGGCAAGGCATCGGCCAGCGCCTGCTGGCGGAAGCAGAAGCCGCCGCGCGCCAGCTTGGCGCCCGCAACGTGATGCTGGATACCTTCGACTGGCAGGCCGAAGCTTTCTACCTGCGGCAGGGCTACACCGTCTATGGGCGGCTGCCCGATTGCCCGCCCGGGCACGAGCGGATCTACCTGCGCAAGCCATTGTCAGGTTCCTGACCGCGGCCGCGGAAACCGCCGACCGGTCACCCTGCCAGCACGCCCTGCCCGCGCATGCGCGGTGCCAGCGCTGCGTGCATCACGGCCAGGTGCATCACCACTGCCAGTTCCGGCGCATGCCGGTCATCGCCGGCGCGCCACCGCTGCGCCAGCTGGGCCGCGTCGGCCGGCAGCAGGGCCAGCAGCTGGGCGTCATCCAGCGAATCGGCCGCGCCCTGGAGCTGCCGCGCCATCTGTCGCGCCTGCCATACATGCACGCCGATGCTGAGGCTGGCCAGCGACATCAGGACCACGGCCAGCCCGTGCTCGAACCATTGCGACAGCACTTCCGGCCCCCACAGCAGGGCCGCCAACACGGCCAGGCCCGGCAGGCGCCAGCCCAGCCAATGGATGCGACCGCGCTGCGACCAGTGCACAACCACCGCACTGGCCACCAATGCCGCGGCCGCAGTCGCCGGCAGCTCGGTCAGCGCGGTGGCCGCAAGCAACACCGCCAGCACCGCCCAGACCCAGCCGGGCGGCAGGGCGCGCCGCTGGTAGTCGGCACCGACCGGCCCGATCAGCTGCCGCAGGCTGCGTTGTTGGCTTGCATCGGTCACCCACAGTCTCCGTGTCTGTCCTGGCCCGGATGGTCGCCGCCAGTGTGTCGCAAATTCGTGCCAGTGACGTTACCAATCCGCTATGCCGCTGGCTCTACAACATGTTGTGGATTGCCACGGTGACTGTTCAGCTGTTTTGGCGTAGCATTGGCAGCGTTGGGCAGGCACTGGCCGTGGCGACACGAAACAGGCCTCGTACCTTGCAGAACTTGAAGAAACCGGGGGTGCATTGGTTTCGACGGGGGTTGTGAAGTCGCCTGGCGCATGCCGAGGGGGTAGCTTTCCTCGTAAATCCAGCTGCAAAACTCTAGTTGCCAACGACGACAACTACGCTCTGGCCGCTTAAGGCCTAAGCCTCGAAACCGCTTGTGTCCATGCTCGCGGTGTAGAGTCACTATCATGGAATCGCGCTGGATGGCTGCCTGTCAGTCCGGCACTAGAACACAACAGGCTGGTTCCCGGATGCGCTTTGCGCACCGTGCTGTTCGGGGACGAGATCCAACGGTGAGCTAAGCATGTAGTGCTGGGGATGGAGTGCCTTCGGACGGCGGTTCAATTCCGCCCACCTCCACCAACGAACGGTTCGTCAAGGACCGGAGAAGCCCGGAAACCCCCGCATCACAAGGGTTTCCGGGCTTTTTTATTGTCCGCAGCAGACCGGGGCAATCCGTTTCAATCCATGAGACGGTGGGGGTATATCAAGGGGTATCCGACCGCACCCACTGAAGCGATACCCCCAATGCCTCTGACCGACGCAGCCATCAGGCGCGCCAAGCCCAGCGACAAACCGCAGAAGATCACCGACGGTGGCGGCCTGTACCTCTATCTCACCCCGACCGGTGCGCGCAGCTGGCGCTGGAAGTACCGCATCGCCGGCAAGGAGAAGCTGCTTTCGATCGGCCTGTACCCGGATGTCTCCTTGGCGCGCGCGCGCGAGGCCCGCGACGAAGCCCGCCGGCTGCTGGCCCGAGGCGTCGACCCAGGCGCGCAGAAGAAGGCTGCTGCCCTCGCCCAATCCGCCCTGGGCTCGGACAGCTTCGAGACCATCGCCAATGAGTGGCTGGCCGCGCGCCCCTGGGTGCCCAGCTATGCGGAGAAGGTCGAAGCCTGGATGAAGAACGACGTATTCCCCTGGATCGGGTCACGCTCTGTTGCGGACCTCACCGCGCCCGACTTCCTCCGGGTGGCCCGACGCATCGAGGAACGCGGCGCAATCGAATCCGCGCATCGGATCATGCAGAACTGCGGCCAGATCATGCGCTACGCCGTGGCCACTGGCCGCGCCGAGCGAAACCCGGTTGCCGACCTGAAAGGAGCGCTCGCGCCGCCTAAGGAGGCCCACCATGCGGCGATTACTGACCCCGTGCAGCTGGGTGGCCTGCTGCGCTCCATCGAGGCATACAGCGGATCTGCCATCACACGCGCGGCGCTGCGGCTGGCGCCGCTGGTGTTCCTGCGTCCTGGCGAACTGCGGCATGCGGAATGGGAGGAGTTCGACCTCGACGCGGCCGTGTGGACCATCCCTGCCAGCAAGATGAAGATGCGTGCTGCGCACCTGGTGCCGCTGTCCAGGCAGGCGCTGCAGATCCTGGAGGACATCAAGCCGATCACCGGCCGGCACAAGTGGGTGTTCTCTGGCGCCCGCGATTCCAAACGCCCGATGTCAGAGAACGCCGTTACCGCAGCGCTGCGCAACATGGGTTACGACCGCACGATGATGACCGGCCACGGCTTCCGCGCGACGGCTCGCACCATTCTGGACGAGGTCCTGCACTTCCGCCCGGACATCATCGAGCACCAGCTTGCTCACGCGGTGAAGGATCCCAACGGCCGGGCCTACAACCGCACATCGCACCTGCAGGAGCGCGTGCGGATGATGCAGGTCTGGGCGGATTACCTCGATGGTCTGCGTGACGGCAACGTGGTGAAGCTGCGGGCAGGATGAGGCCTAAACGCCCCGCCGCATCTGCTGCAGCCCTGCCCTCACCCACGCCTTGGTGCGGACGTCCCTCGCTCGGGGTTTCGTCTCTGCCGGCGGCTTGCGCGGTTCAAGCGCCGCCTTGATCCGCTCGACCTCCTTCGCCCCAGCCTCGGTCAGACGCCGGGCCTGTTGCTGCTGCTCGCGGGTCGGCGGCAGCCCGGGCAGCGGCGGCTCGGGCTGGATCGGGGTGCTGTCGGTCAGCCGGGCGACTGCCTGGCGCAGTGGCAGATCGGGATAGAGCCTGGCCGCACACCAGCGCTCGGCGTACCGCTTCGCCTGCCGGACGTTGGCCGCGCGCACTTCCTTCACCTGCCACATCTTCTGGCCTTCCATCCATAGCCGGACCCCAGGACCGCCGTCGGGTGTAACGCTGGCCGTCTCGCGGCCGTTGTACCAAAGCGCCCAGCGCTCGCCGGTCTGGACCCAGCCAGAGGGGATCGGGGCGGTGCGGAAGCCTTGGTAGCCGTTCGAGGGACGCATGGATGGAAGGATACGCCCTGGCGTCGCAAGGGCTGCGACATGATCGCCGCCGTCCGGATGGCACGAGCTGGGGCACCCACGTTAAGGCTGGTGACGACCATGATTTCATCTATGTCGTTGTTTTGTATATTTTTTATGATGGCTAAAAGTTGGTTGAAATTTGGGCATCAAATGGTGCAGCCAGAAAAGAGATGTGCAATACTCCCCTTCACCCCGCCCGTCCGGCTACCCAATGCAAACTGCCCCGCTCTTCCTTAGCGTCCCCCAGAGGGACTCTTTGCAGTTCGGAAAAGGCGACTATTTCGAACCTAAGAAGGTTGCCGAGTTCATGCACTTGGACCGCAATGCGGTCTCCAAAATTGCCTCGGTTTCATCCGCTTCTGTTCGGTGGGATGAAAACGCTCCCAAAGCTGTGAGGGAGCGCCTGGAGGAAATCGGAGCAATCGCGAATATGGTCGCGGACATCTTCGAAGGAGATGCGGCCAAGACTGCTCTCTGGTTTCGAACCAAGAACCCTCTTCTAGGGGATATTGCGCCTAGGGATATGGTCCGCCTAGGTAGACATGACCGTTTGCGTCGATTTATCGTTACTGCCATCCAAGAGGATCAGGTTAGGTAGCGCATGCCAAGGAGGCCTCAGCAGCCCGTTCCTCTACACGGCATTCCCAACGACTTCCCCGCGAATATTCACGTCCTCGACAGATTCACCGAATCTGATCTGGAGGTGTGGAAGAAGCGATCTCGTGAACTAGACGCTCTTCACGATGAGCTATATCACGGGCTGGAGCCAGAGAGGACCAGGAGACGCGATCAGCTAATCGAAGCGCTGAACTCGCGACCGGCGCCTCCTTTTGACTTCACAAACTGGGTGCGAATGGTGCAGTACCGCTATTCGCATGACCCTCTCTCTGCTGCAGGCAGCGTGCGTTCGGTGGGAGGACGATTCAGCATCGGGAATGACTGCGACGAATCTGGCGCTGCAGCTGTGTTCCCTGCCCTCTACATAGGGGATTCGCACGAGACTGCTTTCCGAGAATGCTATCAAATGGCCTCGGATAAAATGCAAGCCACTGGCCTAACCCCAGCAGAAATGAGCCTTCGACGAAGCGATGCCTCGGTGCGAATAAACGGGCACATTGAGCGGGTGTTCGACGTTAGAAGTCTTGACAACCTAAAGCCGGTTGCAAAAGTCCTCGCAAAATTCACAGTCCCGCGCGAGCTGGCAACTCTTGCAAGGTCGCTCAAGTTGGGTAAGCCAGATGAGCTACTGATTCGTACGCCATCACGCCTTCAGTCCAACCTACAGGACGTGAACTGGCGGGCTTGGCCAGCACAGTTCGGCCTGCCCTCTCCAAGCCAGCGATTTGGCTTGCTCCTCAAGTGGGCTGGATATGAGGGTGTGTTGTACCGATCCAGTAAGCAGCCTGGTTCCAGCTGTATCGCGGTGTTTCCCAGCAATCTGTGCAGCGACAGGACTTATGTTGAGCTCGCTGATGACCATCCGCCGAACGTGACTCAATCAAGGCTCGACCTCAGCACTGCGGACTCCCTTTGTGGGTGGGAACACGTCCGTCAAGCTGATCGGGCTCCATAGCGCGCCGTACCGGCGCGGCGCTGCTCACGCGCCCCCGGGTTGAGCTGCCTGCGGCCCCGGATCCGGCACGGTCAGGATGCCCGCCTTGGCCGACTGGCACCATCGGGCAACCTCGCCCTGTCGGGTCGGGGTGTCCCTACACGCCCCGGGCACGGCCGGCCGGGCTACCCTCCGGCCATGTGCGGCCGATTCGTCCAGCTCCCCGTTGTCGACTTCGGCCAGCCGGGGCTGGCTGACCTTGCCCCCGGCCTGGCCGAGATCCAGCCCAGCTACAACCTCGCGCCCACGCAACGCGCATCGGTAATCCTAGACCGGGGCGAAGGCCGGCAGGTCACCCGGTTGGCGTGGGGCCTGCTGCCGTTCTGGGCCAAGGCCAAGGGCCTGCAAGGCTCGACCATCAACGCCCGGATCGAGACGGTGGCCACCAAGCCAGCCTTCCGGTCGGCCTTCAAGAAGCGCCGCTGCGTGATCCCCATGGCCGGCTACTACGAGTGGTCGGTCAGCCCCGAGGACGGAAAGAAGGACCCGTGGTTCATCCACGCCACCGGGCCGCTGCTGGCCGCCGGCCTGTGGGAGGACACCAGCCCGCTGCTGCCCGACGGCAACTTGGGCACCTTCACCATCATCACCGGCGACAGCAGCGGCGTCTCGGCCGACATCCACGACCGCATGCCGGTGTGGCTGCAGGTCGGCCAGATCGATGAGTGGATGGCCGCCAGCCCCGACGATGCCATGGCGATGCTGCTGGCAAGCTCGCCTCCATCCATGGAGGCGTACAGGGTCAGTCGCGCCGTCAACACGCCACGCAACAATCGCGAAGACTTGCTCCACCAGGTTGCGTGATGCCTAGAGCAAACTGGCCTGGCTGTCGTCCCAGCTCTTAATGATCAGCTCCCCGAACTTCTTTCCTCTCCCCTGCCCTCCGCCAATGGTGTAGTCCAACTGAAGCGGCACCAGGTCGAAGCCGGCGAAGACCTCGCGGATCTCAGGATGGTCGTTGATCGAGACCACGAACCGGCCAGCCGAGGTGCGCATCAGCTCGGCCATCGCCTCGTACTCAGCAAACGGGAACTCAACGCCATAGCCCTCGGTTTCCCAGTAGGGCGGATCAAGGTAGAACAGTGTTCCCGGGCGATCGTAGCGCCGCACGCACTCCTGCCATGGCAGGCACTCGATTACGGTGTTTGCCAGGCGAAGATGCACCGCGCTCAGTTCCTCTTCAATGCGCAGAAGGTTCAATCGCGGCCCACCAGCCGTCACCACACCGAACGATTGCCCCTGCACCTTGCCGCCGAATGCCAGCTTTTGCAGGTAGTAGAACCGCGCTGCGCGCTGGATGTCGGTCAGCGTCTCCGGGCGCTCCATCTGTGCCCACTCGAACATCTGTCGCGAGACCAGGGACCAGCGGAACATGCGCACGAACTCATCCAGGTGGTGGCGCACGCAGCGGTACAGGGACACCAGCTCGCCGTTGATGTCGTTGAGCACCTCCATCTGTGCTGGGTACGGCCGCATAAGCAACGACGCGGCACCGCCGGCGAATGCCTCGACGTAGCAGTCGTGGGTCGGGAAGTGCGGATAGAGGTGCTTCAGGAGGCGGCGCTTGCCGCCCGGCCAGGAAATGATTGGCTTTGGCATGGTTTCTCAGTATTTGCGATAGGGGAAGCCGACAATCCCGCCGCTCTCGCGAGGGCGACGGGGCTGCGGCCAATGCCAGGTGCTGAGATCACCTGTGTTGCGGCGCCGCCCGAATGCTTGCCGGCATCCGGGCGGCGCCCTGTCTTACTAGACGGTTACTTCGATGAGGGGCAAATTGGGGGCGGCCTCAACTAGGCGCCCAGCCCGAACCCACACGTTGTAGGGGATGGGCAGCTGGAGCTGACCAAACGCCCGCATCTGCACTCCGTCATAAGTGGTCAGCGTGCTGGTTCCGTCACTGTTGTGGGCGGTGACTGTCGCCAGCAATCGGGGGCTACTGGTCACCAGCTCGCCGAATTGATCCCACAGGTCAGTCCGCATCGGTGTAGTGCCTCTCGATAGTGGCGGTCTGTTCAATCACAACGGCCTGCTGGTCGATCACAACATCGATGCGCAAGGACTCGCATTGGCCGTGCCATGTGCCCTCAGCGGCGACGACCTCCACCAGATCCAAAGGCATGATGGCCCCCACTTCCCCCGCCTTCAGTGGCTTCGGAAAGAGGGGAACGGTCAAGTCCACGGCTGCCTGCTCACCGCGATCGCTCAGAACGTTGCGTCCTCGCTCAGCGCCTGCTGCAGCTACGCTGATCAGCGGGCTGCTCACTTGCTGAGCGTAGAGCTGCCCTGCCTCGCCAGCTTTACGCACCTTGCAGGTGACTCCTTTCCCAGAAATCTCGCCGGTCACCACGACGGCGTCATACAGTGGCGCGCTCCGCATCTGCAAGCTCTCAGTCAGCACGGTGTCTTCTTGCACAACATGGGCTGGCTGAGTGTCGCGCCAGAGCCATGGGCTGACTGGGTAGCTCGCGCGGACGTGAAGTGTGAGCTCTTGCGGATGAGATTGAACAACCGCCCCGCTCGCCTCGGCCAGTGCACTGATCGCATCGAGGGGCGTGCTGGCGTCATAGAACCAAGCACCAGCGGGCACCGTCCAATCAACCGTCTCGTACTGGCTGGTGAATCCGGTATCGGCCAGTTCTTCGGCCACCAGCTGGGCCATGCTCCTGTCCTCGTTGGCGACCTTGACCCTTGCCGGCGCGTACGGCGCCGCAAGCAGCGCTGTCCGCGACCTGCCGCTGAGCCGGACTCCCCCATCGGCAAACTCTCGCTGCTTCTGGAAGCTCTCGATGATGCCAGTCCACACATGTCCATTGAGAGAAACCTCAAACTGGCGCGGGCCACCCGCCGTGGGCTTCAGCAGCGACAGTTGCGTTGGGTCGGCCAGCTCAACGTCGAAGGTCCACCCCCAGGCGCTCCTGCTCGCACTGAGCGAGATCCTCGACACCTCGATGGGCGTCCGATCAGGGAGCCGTACAAACGAAACTTCATTGATCACGACATACGTCCTGCGTTGCGGTCGCACCACGTAGCACGCGGTGGTTCCAAGGTTGAGGGGCGCAAGACCCGGGACGCCCACCACCGAGCAACCCAAGTTCAGCGAAACGGAATGACCTGGCGGAACGCCGGGCTCTGGATCTGGATCGGGGTCAGGCTTTACCGGAGGGCGGATGACCCAAGGCAACGGCCTCGCAGAGCCCCAAGGCAAGCGACCAGGACGCCTGGTCACGCCGAGGTGCTTCCAGCTGTCGGACCAGCTATCGCTTGCCGTGCTGGGTGCTCCCTGCCACGGCAGCCCCCGCTTCGCGTGGACAGGCAAGCCTCGCATCCACGCGATACGAGCCGTGATCCCGGCAACGTCGAGCCTGCCTCGCCAACCAGCCAGCAGGAATCGCGACGCCTGCGGCAACCCACCCCACGGCAACCCAACGCTCTCGCCAACGAGAGCAGCGTTCCGCCAACGAAACCCCGCCTCGCCAGCAATGCGGGGGGCGACGCCCCACGCAACTGACGTGGAACCGTCCACCCGTGACGCGCCCTCCCATGGCACTAAGCGCGAACAACGGAGCGAACTCGACGTGCCCCAGCCAACCTTGGTGGAACACCTCGCCCGACCAGCATCTCTCCAAGCGATCGAGACGGCGAGCGACAGGCCCCGCACTACGGGCTCAACAGGATTCTCATCCCAGTCGACACCGAGATTCAGTGGCGTGAACCCACCCGCACCACTGAATCGCGGGCCAAGGTTCAGCCGAACGAATGCACCGCCCCCTGGCATCACGGCTCCATCTTTGCTGGCACCACCCAGTCTTGGATGGCTGAATTGACCCTCCCAGCCACATCCGTACCGATTACGCGGTACTTCACTGTCCGGTCGATTCCCTGAAGCCGCCATACACCGTCTGGACCGCTCAGCACTGATGCCAAGTACTGGAAGGTCACGGCGTCCTGCATCGCATAAACCTGGATGTACACGCGACTCGGCACATTCATGATCTTCGCCCGGCCGTCGTCCTCGCCCTCCGGCGCGTTTCCGCCGAGGAAGCCGTCGCCGCCTCGGGGACCCCAACTGCGATAGAAGGTTCCATGAATCATCGCCAGGGCGCATCCAGGCGGAACAGCACTTGGCCGTTGCGATCGGCGACATCGGGCTCTACAACGTTGTAGTTCACAGCCAGCCACTGGCCGAGCCCGATTCCTTCGATGAAGGGCACTACGCTGCCCTCTGCGTGCGGCCGGGCATGCAGCGGCACCAGAATTCCCGGCAAGTGACCACGCAAGGCGAACGGCGCTTCACGCACTGCTGCGCGCATGTAGTTGTATCCCCCGTGGGCACGGTCTGGGCCCACAGGGTATACCCCGGAGCCATATGAACGCCTGTTCTGCCCACCTGCAGGCGGATCGATCCCAGTAGTGGCGACCCGACCTGGAGCATTCTGCCCGCCGCTGTAGCTGCGCACCACAAATCCACCGGGAACGTACGAATTGTCGCGACTGGACACTCCTTCGACCGCGACTCCTAAAGGCGATGCAAAGAACAACGAGCAGACGTCGGCGTTCCAAGCCGGGGTGTAGAACGTCAGATCGTTCGAACCGAACATCACGAAGGGGAAAACATCGCCCGATACTGTCGTGTCAATGTCGCCGTAGTAATAGGGGCCAAGGCCGTTGCCAAAGTTGCTCCACGCCGTAAAAAGGTAGAAACCAATCTCCGTCGCTATGGCAATCCAGCTCCGAGCGTCGGCGGTTGTTGTCGGCGCCTTCGCAATGAATGAGCCACGGGCCTGTAGCGCAGCGCTGGGGGTTTGATCCGCGCCGGTGTCAATGTCGGACATCGAACTGTAGGCAAACAATTGAGCCAGACAACCCGTGTTCAACGTTGCAGCCGATGCATCGTCGCGCACTCGCAAATAGGTGCCAGAGCCCGTCGTAGCACTGTTTCGGAACACCTGCACAGAAGAACTGGCGTAGGGGCGAGTCCAGCCTGCGCCAGGCTTCGCGGATGCTCCATCCCCATACCCTGTCACCAGGATCGCGTTGAGCACGGCAAGCAATGAGCCGGCCTGGCCGTTAAGGATAGGCGCTCCCGGATCAGTGCTGCGGTAGACGATTGGTACCAACGTCACTGGGCACCTCCAGCGACGTTGCCCACGACCATAAGCCGGGTGGAGTCGGTTGCGCCTGCCGGCGTACCAGGTAGCGTGGTCCGCGCCATCCACACCGGTGCCAAGCCGCCCACGGTATTGAATCGCACGACATTGTTCACCGACCAACCACCACCCCAACCAGCAGCCCGCATGCTGAAGTACGCCTTGTTGGTGCGAGGGTTGATGGGCGCAAGGTCCGTTGTGGTACTCCCAGTGGCGATCACGCCCACCGTCTCCCCCATGACTTCAAAATTCGTCGAACTGGTGAACCGAACAGCCCACCTTTCCGTTATGGCGTCGCTGTTGGTCACGTCGAGAGGGAAGTCCGTGTCGTTGTAGGTGCCAGGCGCCGGGCTGCCAATCGGAATGTTGCTCCAGGCTCCGGTCCACGCGGCCTGATCGAACAGGCTCTCGACCCGCGCCTGCAGGTCCAGTGATCCATTCGCCTCGCCAAGCCGCAGCGCCGTACTGATGAGGGATTCGCCAGCTGGGTAGTCGTGGGTCAAGCCGGTGTTGATTTCAATTTCTCCTGTGATCTGCGGCTGGACCACCAAACGCCGGTCCTCGACCCGCTCGCTCACTACGATTGGCAGCGTGTATGCGGAAAGGTTGAGCGGATCGCTGAAGGTCAAGCTCCCTGCATCAAGGTCAGCGGTGTACCAGGCGCTATCCACGGGCTTCCCAGCCGCGTCCCTGACTTCCAGCCCTGCGATACGCGTCCGGCCAAAACTCAGCACCTGATTCGCCTGGGGCTCCGCAACGCTGTGCTTTGCCGTGTGGTGAATCAGGACCGTCTGCCCGGGCTTGAACGCCGGAACACGACCGTCGCTGGGAAGGCGAACAGATGAGAGGCCGATCACCACCTCAGACAGGGGGATTGACCGATAGACCACGGCTCCCATGTAGATCGAGCCAGGCAGGACCAGAGCCGGCCGCCAGACGCGGTCCCCTTCCACCAATGCGGGGTCGAACCAGGGCATTCCCTCATTGCCGGCGACGGGCACGAGCTCGCCGAACTGCACCTTGACGACACCGCTCTCCCAATCGACCGTGCCCCGCATCTGGGAGGTGGCGATATCACCATTGATATCAGCCGTCGCAGTCAGCAGCTCACCGTCGAGGCGGCTGGCCCTCAACGTGAACATACCCGGTCGCAAAGGGGAGCCCGGCGCGCGGAAGAAGATGAACGCAACGCCCGGGTCAGCGATGCGGGTCAGCAGGGAGAGGATCTGGACTTGGTTGCTTCCGCCCGGCACCCACTGCGACAGATTCACCACTCCGGACGTGTAG
This sequence comes from Stenotrophomonas sp. YJH_SMC_127, assembly GCF_059372445.1. NCBI lineage: Bacteria > Pseudomonadati > Pseudomonadota > Gammaproteobacteria > Lysobacterales > Lysobacteraceae > Stenotrophomonas > Stenotrophomonas sp. YJH_SMC_127. The sequence goes on from NZ_JCAFVO010000005.1 coordinate 202,001, forward strand.
TCGATCGTGCCGGCGTAAACACCCGCACCAGTGGCAGGGTCGATGCTGTGATACAGGCCGCCGCTGCGGTCCACGTATGTCCGCCCACGGAAACTGAAGCGCACGCTACCAGGAACGACGCTATCACTGATGGTGGGCGTCAGCTGCAGCTGCATCGAGGGCAGCGGCAAGCTCTCCTGCGCTTGCTGCGAGGAGTCGCCCGACAACAGCCAAGCGACTGAGATGATAGTGCCAGCAGAAAACTCAGCGAGCACATCCAAGCGGCCGTACCCCACCACCTTCAGCCGACCGGACTGAAGCTCGTACTGCGGGTAGGACACCTGGCGGACCATGAACTTTCCAGCCTGCAGGCTTACCGCCCCGGTCGCATAGTTCACCGAGCCCAACACCGTGTCGGCACTGGCATCACCGACCGAGACGGCCCGCAGGTTTCCATTGCCATCGTCCCTGGCGATCGCGCGCATTGGCTGCGGCGCTGACGAGATGTCGTCGCGATCGCGGCGCACGCTGATCACCCAGTCAAGGAGAACCGAGCCCGGCCGCACAGGCCCTTGCGGCAGCACAAAGGAGACGATCCCGGAGCCGTCCGGCACCGGCTGTGGCGCCGCATTGAGCTGCTGGCCCCAGTCATATGTGACCGCGACCTGGCTATCAGCGTCCGGCAGGGTCGCCGGCCGCAGCGTTACCTCACCTGTGGCATACGCGATCGAGCCGCGTAGCTGTCCCCCGACAAGCAGACCACCGACGCCGTTATCGGTCACCTCGACATCAGCCCCTCCGACGCGAAGCTTCATGTGGACACTACCGGGGACTGCGGTCCCCTCGCCCAACGTGAAGTGCAGCGCGGGCGGCAAAATGGCCGTATCGCCCGTACGAGGCTCTGCAACAACTGCAGTGCCCCACGCGCCAATGATGCTGCTCTTCAGGTCCGGCAAAGCGCCTGCCGTCAGAACGACCGAGCCGGTCATGTAGTTGATCGTGCCACCGCCCTGACCAGGCTTGCCGACCAGCTGCCCCTTTCCGTTGTCGCTCAGCCTCACCCAACGCCCCAGAGCCCGATAGTCGACAGTGACCGTCCCAGGCGCCGGCAGAGGCGTCAGCTGCATCAACCAGACCATTCCCTGGTTGTTTTGGGTCACCGTGATCTCGTCGGTGTAGCCCTGCACAGAGATTGAGCCGGCAGGAGTGGCGGAGATGCTCAGGCTGGTCAATCCGACGCCCGTAGCGTGGGAAATCGTTATCACCCCGGATTGGTAGTCGACGCTTCCGCTCCAGGGAGTCACCGCCGCCGATTCCAGGGCACCGCTGCCGTCATCTACCAGCTCGACGCTTCCAGCCATGACTTTGACGCTACCCACTGCCACACCGGTGCCCAAGTAGCGGTTGACCGCCACGCCGGCATTGAAGCTCGCGGAGAACGTTTGGCTCAAGCTGCCGGCTGGCCCCGACTGCACATGGCTGATGGTGCCCATGCCAGCCAGAACGTCGCTCACCGGCGTCTCCGCCGTGGAGGTGGGGACAATCGGAACGTACGGCGTGTCGACCACCACAGAGAGGTCGCCAGGCTTGGCAGCCGCAGAGAGGCGCTTGACGCTGTGGTAGCTCGTCGCGTCAACCACATTTGTCTCATACACGCGGGTGGCCGGCTTTGTCGCGCTGTAGCGCACGACCTCCTGTCCGAAGAAGTTTCGCAGCAGCGGGTTGATCAACTCGATCACGAGAACATCGCGCTCGAATGCGCCTTGATCGTCCGTGAAGGTGCGAGTGGTCCTGGAGAGAACGGTCTTCACGCGAACGTACTGCTCCGCCTCATCATGCCCGGAGCCGGCGAGGGTCAACAGGCTGAAGTTGTCATTGATGTCGGGGCTGGGCGCATCTGACGTGGTATAGACCAGCATCGTCATCTGACCGCTGAAATGGTTGCCCATAAGGATGAACCTGGACTCGGTGCCGCGCGTGATGTAGCTCTCGACGCGGTTCTTGGCATCCAGCCGAACATCGCTGTACGACCCGGTCGCGAACATGCTTACGGTCACACGAGGGTCGCTCGGCGGGTCGATCAGCACGCCGATCGCATCCTTCAGCACGTCCGGCGCAGCCGTATCCAGATGCACGAACAGCTTGCGCAGAGTCGTTCGCCCCGTTGTGCGTTCTTCATCGCCAATATCGGGGAAAAGATTGTTCATGGCGCCGTCGATGATCTCGGCTTGCACCATCCGGCCACCACCGTCGGGGTTGTCGGTGAGTCGCTGCGACTGGCGCAGCTTGATATCGATAGCAGAGATCGTCATGTATTACACCGTCATAAGGCGAAGAGTGATAGAGAAGAGGTCGGCATCGAGTGCCGGTACTGCGAAGCGAGTCGGCTCAACCTCGATCGCCGGGCCATCGGTTCGGCGCCAGCGCACCTGGAAGGGGCGGTCCCCGCCGTTGTGCGCGGGCATGATGAGATTGATGGGCGCCAGGCGCGCCTCGCTTTCGCTTTCCTGAAGGGCTCGGAGGGTTGGAAGGTCCACCACGCCAACGTATGCCGTCCCGTCACGAGAAGTTTTCAAGGTGATCGGGCGTCCAGCCTGTCGCGCCGATTCCTGAACGATCAACGCACCGGTCAAGCTCGTGCGCGCTTGCTGACCGATACGCCAGGCGGTGAACTCATCGGTCCACTGGAGATCGGCAGGAAGGTCGATGCCTCCCAGAATGATGCGCGTCATCAGCGCCTCCCCCGCACAGACACGGATCGGCTTTGCTGAACCTTGCGGAGCACCAGTGGCGCAACTATGTTCGCGATGCGCTCGGCCTGTTGCTGCTCGGCTGCAGTCGCGCCAGCAACGATCTCCTTGCTAGGCGCCTTCCAGTCAATGACCAGAACCTGCTCCTTCGCCTCACCCGCCTTGATCCGGGAGGCGTCGGCTTTCGCCTGTGCTTCCGCCTCAGCGACAGCAGCTTTCCGCCGCTCCTCGGCCGCCTGTTTCGCGGCCCTTTCCTTTTCCAGCCGCTTCGCTTCGATTTGGTTCTCAAGCTGAACCACGCTATCGAGCTCGCTGGCGCCGACCAGGTCAAAGCGCTCGGCCAGCTCCTTTCGCTTGCCTGCGAGTTCGTCCATGCCTTCGAGCAACTGCTTTTGCTCCTCGGTGTACCTGGCAAGCTCCTGTCGCTGTGCGTACAGCGAGTTCCAGATGTTGGCGAACTGCTGAAGGCTGTTCGGGCCGCTCATCTGGCTCAACATGTCTCTCGTCTTCTGCGAAATCTCACCCATGCTCAGCGAGAAACCCTGAGCGGCATTTGAGGCGCTCGCCAAGCTGCCTCCGGCCGCAGAAGCCCCCTCAGCGACCCGTTCAACGCCGGTCGCGGCCTCATCTGATGCGCGTTTAACGTCGAGCATGGCGTCAGTCGCCTTCTGAGCACCCTGCTCGACTCGACCCATCGCAGCGGCGCCCTTTGTCCCAAGCTGCTCCATCGAATCGCTGGTGTCGTAGATCGCGCCCTGAACGTCCAGCTGGGACTGCACCTGGCTCCGGCGCCAGGCATCACTATCGGCGACAGCTGCCTTTGCGGTATCGGCGTACGCCCTGAACGCACGACGGACATCCTCGACAGATGCTTTACCGCTGGCCGCTCCCTGCCGGATGGTCTCGAAGGCTTCCCAAGCAGAGTCACGGGCCGCATCCAGAGACTGCTGCGACTGGATACCAAGCCGTTTGAACTCATCGGCAAGCGGGTTGAGGCCGGCCTGGATCTCGCGAATCCGTGCGCTCAAGGCGGCCGCCGACCTCGCTGCCGAGTCAAAGCCGACGCGCCCTTGCTCGCCCGCAGCCTGTAGCAGGCTGCCTAAGGTACGTGCCTCGTCCAGTGTTGCCACATTTCCCAAGGCAGCTTTGAACGCAGCCTCAATCTGCGTGCCGGTCGCAATGGCGTTCTCTGTGACGGCACCGAACGCAGCGATGGCATCCCGACCTGCCTGGGTGAAGCTGACCCCCAGCTGGCCCGAGGCCACGCCCAGCTTGGTCATCGCGGCAAGCAGAGTGGTCTGCAGCACCGCCGCAGCGTTCACTGCCCCCTGCGGCAGCGAGCTGAATGCCGCCTGCGCCGCACCCTGGAACCGGGCGAGTTCTTCACCCGACAGCTGCTGCAGCGTCGCGAGAAGGCCATCACGCACGTTCTGCTGGGCCGCAGCACCTTGCGTGGCGATGAAGCCCAGCGCTTCGCCTACCGAGGCAAGGCTGGCCGTATCGGCAAAGTTGAGCCCGGAGAACATCTTACGGATGGACTCAGCCGCCAGCTTGGCGTTGCCATCAATCCCTTCAAGCTGCGCCACAACCTGCTGAGCAGCGCCACCAATGCCGTTGGATAGAGCATCAGCGGCGGTCTTCACACCTGTTTTCAGGGATGCGAAGCCCGTGGAGACTTCCAGCAACCGCTGTGTGACCTGGCCCAGCTGCTGCAGCTGCTCTGCCGTCGCAACACCGGCCTTCTGCTGCATCAGCAGGAACCCCTCCTGCGCGGTGAGGTACTGCTCCAGACCAGACAGCCGCTTCTCGTAGGCTTGCCGCTCGGCCTCGCCCAGCTTCGCAACCTCTTCGGCTGACTTGATGACCACGTCACGGTATGCGACGAAAGACACCGCCTGCTGACGCAGCTGCAGCGCGGAGTCGCGTACCTGGCTGATGTAGGCCCGCTGCGCTTCACCGGCACGCTTCAGCGCCGGGTCGTGCTGCTTCCAGATATCCTGAGCCACGGTCTTGAGGACATCCAGACCGCCCATGGCCGCTTCCAGCCCCAGTACAGCGACGGTAATGGGCACGATCTTTGGCAGACCACGCAACAGCGCACCAAACCGACCGATGCCACGGCTTCCGCTGGCAACCGCTGCGTTGTTGGCGATCTGAGCGTTCGTAGTCGCAATCAGGGAGGCACGCCAGGCGTTCAGCTGGATCAGCGCGCCGACGATCTTGAATTGAGCGTACGCGGCGGCCATCAGACCGATCACGCGCGCATGGTCCACAACCCACTGGGTCGTGCCCTTTACCGCCTCGGCCATGGTGATGATGGCCTGGGCGGTTTGCTTGGCCCAGCGCGACAGGCTGCCATCGGCCGCAAGGCGATCCAGCGTGGTCAGAAGCGTGTTCAGCTGGTCCTTGAAGTAGGTCAGCACACCCTGGTCGGCAACTTCCTGCTTCCAGTCCTTGAACCGATCAGTGGCCGCCTTCCACAGGCCTGCGATGGTACCCACCTTCGCTGCTGCTGCCGCTCCGCCGTACGACTCTGCAAGCAGGTCCAGAATAATGGACTGCGCCTGCGCGACCTGACCCGTGGCCTCCAGGCTCTTGATAAGCGCCTTTTGGCTGTCGTCCAGCGTGAAGCCTTGCTTGCTCAGGCTTTCCATAGCCTTAGACGGCGTCTGCAGCGCCTTGCCCACAACCTCGGCCGACTGCTCCAGCGACATGCCCAACCGCTGGGCCTGGTCGATGGTGATCTGCATCGCTGCCGGGAACTGCTCGCCTACAATATTGGTGTAGGACAGCAGGCGCACCTGGGCGGCGCTGATCTGCCCATCGTCAAACAGCCCACTCTGCAGCTGCTGGCGCATGGCGGCCAGGCTCTGCGCGGTGAACTCACTGGTGCGTCCCGTGGCGTGTAGGGCCGCTTCCAGCTGCGCCAGCTCCTGCTCGGCGTCGCTGCCTTCCTTCACGATGGCCTTGATGCCATCGACCACTCGGTTCAGACCGACAAATGCAATCGCGCCAGCGGCTACCGCCTTGAGCCTGCCAAACCAGCTAACAGTGCTCTCGGTGGCCGACGCCAGGTCACCGCTGCCGGCTGCGGCGTCATCAGCGCGCTCTCGGTAATCGGCCAACGCCTTTGCCGCCGCCTTGCTGGTACTGGCCTGCTTGCGGAAGGCAGCGTCGCCTTCCTCGATCAGCTGTTTGCGCCGACGCCCCGCCTCAGCCTCTGCAGCTGCGGCTCGGGCCTGCTCGCTGAGTGCTGCTGCACTACGGGCTGCCTCGACCCGCAGACGGTGCTGGTGATCGGCCAGGTTGGCGGTATTGACGCCCAGCGAGGACAGCTCGCTATCGGCCTTGGCGACAGCTTCCCACTGCTCATGGAGCGCCTTCTGCAGGCGCTCGCCCTCCTTGCGCAACTCACGCTGGGTAGCCAGTACCTCACGGGATGGCTTCTCCATCTCGCCGATGCCGAGGCTAAGGGCCAGCGCGGCTTTCTGGTTGGCGTCAAACTGCTGCTCCAGCTCGGCAAGGTCAGCCAGCATCCCGTCGTACGCATCCGCTTTCGCAGCTGCTACGTTCAGGCCGGTCAGCGAGTCCAAAAGCTTGGAAGCTTTCCCAGCCGTCTCGACCGATACGTCACCCAGATCGCCGAACGCCGCGCGCAGTTCTTCCACACCCTCGCGGCCCCGGGTTTCGATGACAACGCGGATTGCTTCTTCCAGCCGATCAGCCATTGGTGTTTCCGTTGACGCGCCATTGACGGCGCAACTCAGTCAGATAGGTGGTGTGGAAACGGTCTATCAGGCGACGGCGCGCCGCCAGGGCCCGACTGTTACCATCAGCACCGGAGAGCATCTCGAACGGGCTGGGCCCACGCAGGATGCGAACCGGGCCACGGCCGTGGCGCTTCTGCTTCGCCCGATCCCAGCTGCGCACCCGGATGGCTCTGCGACCCTTGATCGTGGCTATGAAGGCACCGTCGTAGGACTTTGATTCGCCCAGACCAATGCTGGCTGTCGCGCCTTTGGACTTACGGCCGGCCCAACGGCCACCGAACTCGATCAGCGAAATCTGCCGCGTGCTTGCCCAGATGGAGAGGAAATCATCCTTGCCGCGCTTGCCCGTGCTGTAACCTCGCTCCCCTGTCTCCACTCGGTACTTACCGCGCAGAGCCGAGGCCCGGATGTTGTAGGAGGCGCGCACCTCCTGTGCAGTCGCCGGCCCGGCCCGGCGCTGCAGCCCAACAAAGGCACGCTGCACCGACAGGTCGTAGCGGTTTAGCACGTCGCCAGCCAGGTCGGTGAGGCCGTGGAAGCCCTTTGCCCGCCGACCGCTGACGTAGTACTTGAGCAGGTTGTTGTTGCGATTGGACGCCACTGAACGTTCCTGATTCATGCTGGGAGGGCGCCGTTCGGGCGCCCTCCCTTTTGCCGAAGGCAACAGCTCGTTCAGCCCGCCGACTGCGCTGCGATCTTGAACGTGTAGAGATCGGCCTCGCCGGCCTGGAAGATCACCGGGCCGGTCAGGGTTACCTGGATCGGCTCATCGCTGAACCAGTCCACGTCGCCGTCCACGGTCAGGTCGACGTTCGGGATGGTCAGCAGGCCCTCGTCGCCGCTAATGCGGTCCTGCATATCGCCCAGGATCTGGAAGGACTTGCTCGGCGTGGTGCCGCCGCTGATGGCGGTTTCCAGATATGCGTCGTACTTGTAGTTCGCCACGACGGTATCGCCCGCCTGCAGCTGGCCGCTGGATTTCGGGATCAGCAGGCCATGCGCCGAGTCGAGGGTGTAATCCGTGCCCTTTACCAGGTCGACCGCGCCCTTCTTGAAAGTCGGTTCGGGGTCGGCCAGAAGGAAGTTGTGCGGCAGTTTCACAGGCGTGTCCGCGCTACCCACGGTCACGGAAATGCCGGTTGCGGTGCCGGCGGCGACCTGGGTGGCCACAAGCGTGCCGTACAGCATGCGGGCCAGGATGGCCGGCGGAACTTCCAGCGCGGTGATCGAGACACTGGTGACACCAGGGTTGGAATCCTTGTGGATGATCTGCTGATAGCGCGCGTCGCGGCGCTTGCTCTTGATTTCCACCGAGTCGCCAGCTTCGTAGCTGAACGTCAGCGACGACTGCTCCAGCGGCTGGTTGCCGAACTTGTCGGTCGGCTCCGGGATGACGGGAACGCGGGCGCCGTTCGCGCCGTGCTCCCAGAAACGCAGATCGCCTGCAAACTTGCGGACTTTGGGCTGTGCCATGGTGGTGCTGCTCCTACGGGTTGGGGACGGGCTCAAAGGTCTCGGTCAGACCAGCCCGCGCGGTGATCTGAGCGACGACGGCGGAATGCCCTGCGTCGTCTTCCAGGGTTGCCATCTGGCTTTGAAGCAACTCAAACGTGGTAATGCCCTTGGGTAGCAGCTTGTCGTTGAAGGTCAACACGCGAATCAGGTCGTACCTGGCCCGGTGCACGAGCAGCCGAGGGTTCACCTCACCGCTCTCTCGCGGCACCTCAAACTCAATCGTGACCGAGGCGTCGGAGGTGACCTGGGCAGACCCACCGCCGGTGCGCGACAGCTGCTGGACCGAAATGAGCGTGGCTGGTCCCGACTGATCCTCACCCAGCTCGGCATCGTCGACCACGATCAGCCCCGCCCCTATGTCGGTGAGGAATCCGGCGCTGGCTTGGATCATCTGCACTCGACCGCGCAAGAACTCGACCAGCTGCCAGGAGAGGGGTTCGGGTCGCTCAGCCACGGCGCACCAGCCAGACGCTGCGCGAGCCGTCGTCACTGAGCTTCTTCGAAGTCACGAACACCTCACCGCCAACCTCTACACGGTCGCCCTGCTCAGGTTCGACATCTACACGCAGAAAGGACACCTCGACACGGCCGGCGACGAACTGGCGCAGCTCGCCGATCGTCTCTACGTCGCGATCGACATAGACCCTCACACCCTCAGTGACAGTCCCGTCCTTCACCGCCGTCACCTTGGCCGTGCAGGCCATGCCGGCAAGGGCTAACGAGGCGTGGATCGTCGCGTCCATGTCACGCAGGAACTCCAGCTCGCTCACCGCGCACCTCCCGAACACAGCATCGCGTAAGCCTGCAGCGCCCTCACCTGGGCGTCGCACTGGGCGGCGGCGCCAATAGCTCGGCCCGCACTTTCAATTCGGTCGTCGGCTCGACCATCAGGCTGGCTGCCGGCAGCGGCGGCCTCGGACAGCTCTGCGGTGGCGACGGACGCTTGCCAACGCTGGTGCAGGCGCTGGTTGCCAGCGCGAAGATCAGCGACGAGACGATCAGAGGCTTTCTGTGCATCGTTCTTTTCCTTCTCATATGTGGCAGCCAAGTCATTGGCTGCCTGAGCGCGTCCGCGCTCTGCTGCAAGCACACCATTTGCATCGGCCAGTGCCGTCGCAGCGGCATCACGCTCATTGCGGGCTCTGTCCCGGGCAGCCAAGGCGATGTCGGCAGCCCGGTGAGCTTGAACAACCGAACCCCTCTGCCAGATAACCAAGACGCTCAGACCGAGCAGTAGCGCTAGGAGTACCCGCGTCATGCCACAGACTCCTCAACAGGCGGGACCACCACTCCCAACTGCTTGAGCGCCGACTCCAGCGAGATGACACGCAACCGCAGGCGATGAGCATCCTCCTGCGCCTTCATGCGCAAGCGAACCTCTTCGTTGTACTGCTTGACCACCTCCGCTTGGGACGTCTCCAACGACTTCACCCGCTCTACGAGCCCGTTCAGCAGATCCACGTTGGCGTCGGTTTCGGTGCGCTCTTTTCGGCGCGCCAGAACCGCACCCCACGTCTCCCGGACGAGCCATAGCGCGACTGCGCTGGCAGCCAGCCACCAAGGTGCGCTATCCCCCACGCCGCTCCCAATCATTTCAGCGCCTCGGCAATGCCTGCGGCGACAACGTCGGCGTTCCAGTACGTGCCACCGTTCTCGTGCTTGGCGATGGCGGTCGCGAGACGACCCAGCGTCACAGGGTTGTCCAACCGGATCACTTCGGACGGCGACACGCCTACGGCGTTAGCAACTTGCTGCACGTATGCGGTGGTGTTGTTCTCCACCGGTGGCGCCCAGCGACCGATGATCTCCTTCACCGTTCGCAGGCCATGCTTGCGCTGGTAGGTGAGCAGGGTCTTGCCCAAGGCCCGGAACCCCGCCTGCGGGGTCAGGAAGACGCAGAAGCGGGCCTCGCGGGCGACGGCAGCAGCTGACCGATCCTCACCCTGCCACGGCGTACTGGTACGGTCGATGTTGCCAGGATTGTTGTTGCGTACGCCGCGCGGCGTGCCGGTGGTACCCATGCGATTCCCCGTTGTCGCTGTGGAAGAACCGGCACCGCTCACGCCACGCGGGCATCAGTGAGCGGTGCCGGCCTATTCGGTTATGCCTTGGTGGCGTTGCCCGGCGAGAGCCGCACCTCGGCCGTCGCCTGACCGGCAGAGCCGGCAGCCCAGGCAAACGCCGCACCGGTGATGTCGCCGGCAGCGGCGGTCGCGGCGCTTCCGTCGAATGCTTTGGCGCTCGCGCTCCACACCAGCTTTTCACCTTGCTCGAAGACCGCCGCCGGCACCTTCGGCAGCGTGAACACGCCGCCCAGGGCTACGCTGCCGGTCGCGCCGACTGCGACGTTGACCAGGGCGACACCCAGCTGGTGCCCGACGGCAACTGGCTGACCCGATGCAACCGGCTGATCGGTGGTGTTGGTCCAAGGGATCACGTCCCCATCGGATACGAAGTTCTGTGCCATGTCTCAGTGCTCCAGTTGGGGATCAGCCGCAGCGCTGCACGCCGCGATAGTCGAGGGCGGCGATGCCGAAATCGAGGCGTGCCTTCCAACGCACACCGTCGACGGTGAACCCCTCCTCGTAGTCCAGGAAGGGTTCGGTGATCCCATCAAGGAATGCGACCTCGATGGCCGGACAGTCGTTCGGATCGGCGAACAGGTACCACTTGTCGTCCTTGATGCGCGCGGTGTCGACGATGTCGCGGAAGAGACCCTGCACAGCGTTCGGGCGCTGCAGCTTCCCTTCAGCGTCCGGGTCGTACTCGGCCTTGTTGGTGACACGCGCGGCACTGCCGTATTTGGTCGGACCGAGCCAGAGTGCCGGCGACAGATCCAGCACATCATTCCCGCCCACGTCCTTCTGCTGGGCCAGCCGGACGCGCATCGCGTCGACCGAGGTGACGCTCGGCACCGCTGCCGCCAGGATGTTGCCGTGGTCGGCGTGGAACAGCGTCTTGTTGGAATCCAGCTTCGGATTGCTGGCGAGGAACGCATACGCGTCGGCCTCAATGGTCCGCTTTGCGGCACGACCGAAGGCGGTCGCCAAGCCGAGGAACGCACCCAGGTCGTCGTTGATGATCGCCTGACGCGTCAGGTTGATGGTGTTGCCCTTGGTGCCAGCGGTGATGGTTGCCTTCTCGCCGTCCGGGATCTTCTTGTTCTTGAACTCGCCAGCCTCGGTCAGCTTGTCCAGGTTGCCAATGCTGCCCACGCGGTAGCGCGAATGCTCGCGGAAATCACTGACGGTGCCGGTGACGCACCAGCGGGACCAGGTGTCCGGCGCAACGGCGTAGGCCGCCTGCAGTGCCTTGTGCATCGTGCTTTCGAGCAGCACCGGGAAGTCACTGCCGCTCTGCGTGAACGCGCGGCCGACCAGCTCCAGCTTCGCCATGCCATCGGTGCGTACGCCGCAGCGCTCCAGGCTACGACGGGCCAGATCCATCAGGGTCAGGCCGCGCACTGGATTGTCACCGGTGAGCGCGAAGATCCGCTTGGTTGCGGGATCGATCACCTGTGCTCGGTGCAGCAGCGCATGCGTCACAGCGGAGCGCTGCAGATCCTGCTCGTCCTCAGTGACGCTGATGCGGTTGATGTTGCCGCCAGCAGCGGCGTCGCGCTGCTCCAGCGTGGTCAAGATCAGGCCGCGCACGTGGTCGACCGAGTGACCAGCGCGAATCCAGCCAGCTGCATGCTCGGTCTGGCCGTGGCGAGCTGCCAGCTCCACGATGTCGGCTGCGCGCGTGTCACCTTCCGGAGCCTGAGCTGCGGCCGGCGCTGCCGGAGCCGGGGTGTTGTTGATGGGTTCCTGCTGGACCGCCGATTCGGCGGCGCGGGCGGCGGGCTGAGGCATGGTGTGCTCCTGCGACGATGCGCTACGGGTGAATACACAGGGGGTCCCCTGTGCGGGTTGATTGCTGCGGGTACCTGCTGCCGGGTCGGCCGGCACAGTGACGAAGCTGATCTCGCTCGGCGTCCACTCCACCGCGCGGTAGATCGGCAAATCGCCGGGGTTGACGGCGCGCTCGATCTCATAGCGCTGCACGGTGTAACCAACCGAGATATTGCGAATGATTCCGGCACCGATATCGGCGATTACCCCGGCCAGCTCCTCGCGACCGGAGAGACGGATAAGGGCGTGGCCTTCACCATTGGAGAGCCAGGCGCGATCAACCACACCCATCTGTGAGCCGATGCCCCAGGTGTTATGGCTGTCCAGGACCGGTGCAGCGCCAGACGACAGACGCTCCATGTTGCAGGCAGCCTCATCAACGACCAGCTCCTCCCAGTAGTACGTGTCATTCCACCAGTCGTAGCGGCGCACACGGGTACCGGCGGTCCACTGGAGTTCGATCGTGCGTGCCTCGCTATCAAAGCTGGTCGGCTGCAGCGTGGCCTCACGCAACTGCGGGGGCATGAGGCGCGTCGTACCGTCCTGCGTCGGAGCCTGGATTGGCTGGGGCATGGTCATTCCTCGTTGGTTGTTGAGGCGTCGACCAGGCCGGTCCGGGCGCCACTGGATTGAAGGAAAGTCATCAGACCGAGGGCGCCGGTCTCTTTCATCCGCTTGAAGTCCTTGCCCATCTCGACGTACACCGCATCCGGGTCGTAGCCACGCCGACGCAGCGCTTCACTGGGTGAGTTGAGACCGGCGCCCATCGCTGCGATTTCCGATTCGATGTCTTGCTTGGGGTTGACGTAGTCCCAGCGCGGCGTGCTCCAGTCGGCAGTGCTTCCCGTGGAACGGACCCCACCGCCAAGCGCAGCTGCTTCGTCAAACCAGCGCCAGATCGGCTTACACATCTGCGGGACTAGCACCAGCCACTGCATCTGCTCGCAATCACGACGGAACTCCATCTGCCGGATGCGGGCACTGGAGAAGTTCACCTCACGCATATCACCGGTGGCCGACTCGTACGGGACACCGATGCCAGCAGTGATGATGTGCGCGTTAAACTTGCAATACTCGACGTAGCCCCCTGCCGGCTTTGGCTCGACAGTCTGGAAGGCTGTGGCACCAGTGATGTGGGTGACCCCACCGCTGGGCAGTGGCCCAAGGTCGGTGACCTGGTCGCGATCTGAGCCGAGCTGCGAAGGGCCGTCATCGTCCGCGTTGGACATCGAGTCGATGTCGCCACTGACGATCACACCAAGCCGCGCTTCCAGGTTCTTACGCGCGAGCTCGGCGTCTTCGTACAGCATCAGGTCGCGCACTCGCGCGATCACCGGCGCGAAGCGCGTAATGCCGCGTCCCTGCCCCGGGCGGACGGGGTTGTAGAGGTGGATGATGTCGGATGCCGGCACCAACGAACTGCTCAAGCGTACAGAGCCACGCACAGCCTCACCGGGATGCGCTCCGAACAACCAGTAGCCGCGAATCCGGCCGATCGCGTCGTACTCAATGCCGTTGATGATCTGACCACCGCCCGACGCAGACCCGTTCTTGTTCCCATCCAGCCAGTCGATCTCCAGCACCTGAAGCTGCAGCGGGACCGCAAGACCGTCCGACTGACGCCTGGTGCGGCGGCGAATAATGACCTCACCGTCCTGCTCCATCGCGCGATACGCGGTAGCCATAAGGCCGTAAATGTCCGACTTTCCGTCCGCATCCGCCACATCGGCCCAGCGGCCCCACAGGATGTCCAGCGCGGAAGCGTTTGGGCCTTCGGCCTTGGGAGTAATGCCGGTCCCGATCGTTGCACTCACCAGCACCTGGAGGGACCGCGCGCAGTACGGAACGTTCTGCACCAGCGCCCGAGCCCGGTTGCGCAGTTCGCGGGCGTCTGCCAGGTGATCGGCGTTCGCGCTGGCCCCTGCCCTACGAACACGCCAACCGTCAGTGCGTGAGGCGCCCTCGTAGGCACGCACCGCATCCAGCGTTGCCCTGGCGCGATGACGCTTCAGGGCTGCCTGGGGAGAAATGGCGCCGATGACCCTGTCCAGTAGCGAGGCCGCCATGTCAGAAGCCCCTTAGCGTCGTGAACCGATAGCGGCGTGTGGCCGACTTCCGTCGCCCCGCCGTCGTGGCGGCAACCTCAGCTTCCATGCGGTCCAATGCTGTCAACATTGCTTCGACAGACTGATACGTGATCTGACGATCACCATGCCGGACGGACAACTGGCCGCTGGCGATGGCGGCCTTCAGCCTCTGCACATCGTCTTTGGTCCAGCTCATCAGTGAGGCATCCGCGAGATCATGGATGCCAGTTTGCTGATCAGGTGCGGGTGAGTCTCGGGGAACTCACCCGCACCCCCTACCCATTGGAGCAAGGCTCATCAAGCAAGCGGTACAGCGTCCGTCTGTCGATCCTGAACCTCCTACACAGCGACCGTACTGACTCCTGTTCCTGCATCCCTTTCCGGATCGCTTCCACAGGGTAGGCACTGCTTTGCATGCTGGCGGGAATGTACAGATCCTGGGCTGGGTACTCCTCGACAAGGTAGGCCACCACGGCCTCCACAACGCTGCGTATGTCGTCGCTGTCACATCGCAGGCGCAGCGCGGCGCCGACGGCGAGCTCCTCCGTCAGCTCACTGATTCGCACCTTGTTTCGGACTGTGTTCCTGCTCACCACTGCCTCCCCATGCTGCGAGGCTGCGCGGGCCGCTGCCGGCGAGGCACACTCGATGTTTCACGGGAATCAGTGGAAGCGTCGGCCTCCGACGCAGCAGCTGGCGTTTCGCGTGAAACGCTCACGCTTGGCGGCGCAGCCAGCCGTTGTTCCAAAAGGTCCCAATCGGAACGCGTGAAGCGGTTGATACGGACCTCTGGGTGATGGGTCGCCGCGTAGGCATATACCCATGTGTCCAATGGCTCGTTTCGGGTCACCTTCTTCTCAAAGCGGTTCTTGACTGGGTTGTAGACCTCCGACACCAAGCCCGGGAAGAACTCCTCCGGTAGCTGGTCACTGAGGTGGACCATACGATTCTCGGGCTTGCGCTCGGCGTCGGCCGACAGACGGCTGTAGAGGTAGTGCTTGGCTGCAACGGTCCCCACGTGGTTGATGGTGATGCCGCGCTTGTCGGTCTTGCCCTTCCAGGTGACGTCAGCCAACTTTCCCTTGGACAGCACAGGAGCGTTGTTGGGTACAGCACCAAAGATGCACATTGGCCGGGTGATGCGCCGCTGACGGACGTAGTTTTTGACGGCCTCGGTGCGGTGGCCACCAGCGTCGATGGCCACAGCTAGCGGCCGGAGCAGCGCGCCATCTTCGCGCTCGATTGCGCGATTGAGCAAATCGGTCAGGGCTACCCACACCGCTTCTTCGGCTGGATCGCCCTGCAGTTCCACATAGTCCAGCGTCCAGGCGGTCATACCCCGCCCCCAGCCGACGACGTGAACAGCAAGGCGATTGTCCTGTGTATCTACACCTACGGTGATAGCCAGCACACCTTGCGGAGCCGAGCGAAGCGCATAGGGCTCGGCACGATCCTTGATGACGTTGTGCTTGACCGCCCTCATTGCCGGGTCTTCCCACGTCTCGGCCAGACGGTCGTTCACGAAGGTCTTGAGGGAAGCTGGATCGCCCTGCGCCTCCAGCCACTCTTTTACCAGGTCCAGCCAGCGTGGACCCAGGCCAAACTGGTAGTACAGGCAGTTGATGGTGTAGCCGCGGATGGGCGATTCAGGATTGGCGGCGACCCAGCGCCCCTTCGCAATCATCTCTGTCTTGAAGTGCTCCTCGATCGCGACGCCGCACTCACAGCACGCATACCATGCGTGACTCTTGTCGGGCGCCCACACCAGGCCGCTCCACTGCAGCGCCTGGAAGTGGCCGCAGTGGGGACACGGCACGTGATACCGACGCTGATCGCTCTTGTCGTACAGCTTCGCAATCCGGCTGAGCCCGGCGATGCCAGGGGTGCTGATGTACTGCCGCTTGTAGGTGGTCGGGAACGACGATGTACGGCCGTCCAGCATCTTCACCGGATCGTCGCCAGTGGAGAGCTGCTGCGGCGCCTCATCGATCTCATCCACCTGCAGGTACTTCACCGTCGAGGACTTCAGGCGCTGCGGGCTGCCCATGTGCTCCACGAACAGCTGGCCGCCGGCGAAGTCCTTAAACGTGCGCTGGTTGGCGCTGTCGCGGCTGGCGGTGCTGGTCAGCGCCTTCTTGACCGCTGCACAGACCTCGATCATGGGGTTGAGCTTCTGGGCAATCCATTTGTTCATGGACACCTCGCCCGGTAGCGCATACATCATCGGGCCGGGAGCGTAGTCCATCCAATAGGCCATGGCATTGGTCGCAAGCTGGCTCTTGCCGAACTGGATCGGAAACATGCAGACCTGGTCGTGGACGGGGCTTCGGGCAGACATGTTGTCCATCGGCTCACGCAGGGGCGGGTTGCGATCCGTCACCCAGCGCCCGGGCTTGCTACCGCTCTTGGTGGACAGACGCATGTGCTCATCGCACCACTGCGACACGCTCATCGGCCGTCGCGGCTGAAGCGAGCGTGCCAGCACCGACGCCAGGCAGTGCTGTGCCTGCATCATTCCGCACCCTCTGCCACCTTGGCCGCCAACGTGCGAAAGCCCTGGCTGAGCTCTTCCAGAGCGTGGCTCACCTCATCCCACACGAGACGGCGGCACCCAGCCTCATCCAGCGTTGCAGCGAGCTGCGGCGCTAGCGTATCGGCCAACCGCTCCATCGCCCCCCGAAACGTCGTGGCGTGCTCTGCTAGGAAGGCTTCTACGTCCGCACGAGGCAGCAGCAGCCCCAGCTCCTTCTGCAGCGCGATGTGGGCCATGTGCGCGTCGGTCTCGGCCTTGTCAGCGAGCGCCTTGGCCTTGCGCGCAGAGTCCGGGGTCTGAGGGCGGCCGGCGCGTGAGGGCCTGGCTTCGTCGTCGTCTCCGTCATCTTCGTCGTCGTCGATGTCGGCGTCGACGGCATTGGCCCCCTCCCCGATCCCCACCAGCGCGCTACCGCGCTCATCTGCGTGGCGCTGGGCGACACCGGCATAGACCGGGTCTGCGGTGCGAGCGTAAAGCTCCAGGGAGGCGGCCTTCAGGAATCCCTTGCCGCCCTTACCCACCACCACCCTGCCCTTCTTCCTCAGCTCGACCACATAGGACGGCTTGCAGCCGATCAGCGAGGCCAGCTCCTTGCCAGTGATCGTCACGTCTTCCTCAGCCATTGCTACCCCCTTCTCCATTTCCTTCGAAGATCGTTAAAGCGGAAAAACGCGCGCGCGCGAACATGTGCGGGCTGTGCGGCGGCGTGTGCGGGATGCAATAGCCGCTGAATCCACGCGGCACAAGGCGTGTGCGGCGTGTGCGGGATGTGCGGTCATCTATATACGCACGCGAGCCGCATCGGGGCGTTGCAGAGCGATGCCCATTCGCGCACGCGCCCGCCCATGTAGGCCGATGCCCGCACATCCCGCACACGCGTACTGCCGCAAGCGATTCACGGCAGTTCATTGCCCGCACATCTGCCCGCACATCCCGCACGCACCGCACATTGATAGGCATCGTCATCACGCACGCGCCCTGTAATCGGAGTACATGCGGCGGAATGCCACGACCTGGTCCCCCAGCCACGCGGCCTCTGTCTTTCCGTCAGGCACCGTGCAATCGCCCAGCATCAGGAACCCATGAGGCCCGTTGACGGTCTGCTCGATCTGGTAGCGCTTCCGCGCTCGGTCGGGGTGAAGGATCTGGCGCTTGCGCACCAGCGCGTTGATGAACTTTGGTGACGGCGCCGGGCGTGGCATGCCTTCGCGTGCGCACCAGGCCTTGTAGACCTCGTACCACTCCTTCGACAGCGCCGGCATGGGTTTCAGCCCGGGAATGTCATCGCCGTAGAGCTCGTCCAGGAATCGCTGCGGGCTGTCCTGGCTCAGGCCGATCAGTTCTTCCTTGGCCTGCGTCATCGGCGGATTGGTGCCGTTGGTAAAGCCGGTCAGGTCAACCTGCAGCAGGTAGTGGTGAAGCGCCGCCGTCGCGCCGTTGCGGATATCGGACAGCACCTCGGAATAGAACTCCTGGCTCAGCTTATCTGGCGTCCAGATCACCGCATGGCGGCGGTCATCCTCTTCCAGCACGACCGGCATCGCCTCGTTTGAGAGGAAGACCAGGTTGGCGTGGTTGTCTTCCTCGTAGGCCTGGATGTTCTTGGGGTTGATGCGGATGCGATCGCCGGTGATCAGCGCCTTGAGCTTGTTCTTGAGGTGGTAGACCTCGGTGCGTGCAACCACTTCGTCGGCCAGCAGGAACAGCTTGCGGCTTGCCCAATCGTTGAACTTGTCTTCTAGGGCGGCCTGGTCAAGCACGCGGCCGTACTCACCGTAAAGCTTCATGTACTCATCGAAGAACATGTTCTTGCCGGTGCCCTGCGGACCATGGATCACGATGGTCGATTTCATCTTGGCACCCGGATGCTGCAACGGGTACGCGAGCCACTTGACCACCCAGTCGTACAGCGCCTTCTGGTTGGCCTCGTTCCCGCACATATGCCAGAGCAGCTGGAGCAGCCGGTCGCAGTTGCCCTCCTGCGGCACAGTCGGCCAGCCTGCGAAGAGATTGCAGGTCACGCCCGGCTTCTCGCCCGAGGGATCAAAGTCGACCTCGCGGACACGCACGATCGACCGATCCGAATGCTCCATCCACGCGCGGTGCAGTTCCTTACGCACGCAAGCATCGCGCATGTCGCCCAGGGCCACCAGCATGTGCTCTTTGTGGTCGAACACCGTGCCGCCCTGCCCGTAAACCAACGCAAAGCGATCGAGCAGCTCAGTCAGCGAATGGATGGGGGCCAAGCGATCATTCCCCTCGCCCCCATCGTTGGTGATGGAAGGCGCGCGTTTTTCTGCAGGCACCCGCCATGAAAGCTCCGTGAGACGGGCCTCGACCTGCGCCCGCACGACGTGCAGGCCCTCTTGAGCGTGGAGATCGTTGAAGTCGCTGACCTTGCGGCCGTTGTCGATGAAGCGCTCACGCCTGGACGGCTCATCGGCAAAGACCGGGTGCAACACCGCCCCGCCCACGTCCAGCGCTGCGGCCTCGGCACCGAGCAGGCCGGCATTCGACGCGCCATGCGGCTGCGCGCACGATGGGCAGAACTGCGGATGATCGGCCAGCACCAGGCGGCTCTTGCAGTGCCGGCACTTCTGCAACACGTCGTCATCGGCGCACAGCAGCATCTTGATGCCGCGATAGCGCTTCGCCAGGGCCGAGGCGACGGCCAGCATGTTGCCGGCATCGAACGCCACGGCCACCGGGTAGCCCGTAGCCATGTGCAGCGTGGCCGCAGTGGCGTAGCCCTCGGCCACCAGCAAGATCCACTGGGGACTTCCGCCGATCAGGTGGAAGTGGCCCTTCTTGACCATACCGGCCGGCCAGTACTCCTTCGCAGGCTTGTGCCCTGCCGCCGCCAGCTTCGCGCTGCGCAGCACCTGCAGGCCATGCACCTGTCCGTTGACGTCGAGCAGTGGGACAAGTGCGGCGCCCGTGGTGCCATAGCGCAGGCCGAAACCCTGCACGCCCTTGCTGACCAAGTAGTCGGCCTCGCCAACGGCATTGGCCTTGGCCCAGGCGGACGACGCTCGCTCTGCCGCTCGCTTCGCCTGGGTCTGCCGGGCGGTCTCCGCCCTGCGCCGATCCTCGGCCAGGCGGTTGCGCAGCGCTTCGCGCTGTTCATCGGAGAAGGTCTTGTCGCGCTTACGCAGATCAACCTTGGTCGCGCCGTTCTCGTTGCCGTGCCAGACGCCGTAGGTGCCGACGACCAGAACTTCGCCGGCCGAGGTGTTCAGTTCGTGGAGCGCGTACCAGCCCCGGCGCTCGCGTGAACCTTCGACGCGGCACCGGACCATGCGCCCGGTGGTGTCCAGTTCGGTGACCAGCAGGCCGGCAGACTGCAGCTGCTGCAGCACATCCCCATAATTCTCAGACATTCAGTAGTTTCCCGAGCCGCTATGTACCCAGGAAATGCGCGTCCGAATACCCGCGCCCGTCAGGTCCAGGGAGGACCCATCGCTGGTATCGCGAATGGCTCGCAATGCCAAGGCGGATTCAGTAGCACGGTCTGCACGCGGCCTTTCACAAGCCACCCGGGGGGATGGGGCCGAATCAATGCTTGCTTGGTACATCTGGATTCCCCAAAGGCAGACAGTGCTGCCGGTTGTCGTGCTGCTCTTGTCGCTGGCGGATGCGCTCTCGCTCTGCCAATGCTTCCTCGCCTATCAGCCCCGGCACTGCATCGGTCAACGCAAGTGCCGCAAGCTCCATGGCTCGCCGCGCGGATGCGCTGGCTATGCCACGCCTTCGATACTGAGATCGACGGGCGTGGTCCGTACCCACGTCAGTCCTCCGTCCCCAGCTGCCCAGCCGCACGGCACGCATTGCGCTCCAAGCGGTAGCAGAGCTTGCGCACCTCGCGCGAAAGGTCTTGGATTCGATCTGCCTCGGGAACGCTCAGGCGTTGATCCGCTATCGCGTCGATGCCCGCACCAGCCAACGCCCCCGTCAGCTTGTGCAGTTCCAGCAGCTTCGCCTGGATCGCGGCCAGCTCGTCAGGCCAACCGCCCTGCGGCGGCGGTGGTACGTAATCGACCATCAGGTCATACTGGGCAGCAAGGGAGCAGACCCAGTCAGTTGCAATCTCCTGCGTACCGACGAATAGCTGCAGGTAGTCCGTCAGGATCTCGGCCATCTCCATCGAAACGGACTCGCCATCGACGCCCCTGAGCTTCTTCCTCAGCGTTTCCGCCGAGATCGACTTGCCACGGCGCTTGCTAATGTGCGCGGCCGCGTCCTGCAGCCCCCCAGGAGCACGGGTCACTGCGTTATGCAGCGCGTCCCGCCAGTAGAGGTCAGAGCGACGGCACGTCATGCGGCCCCCTGAAATGCGCCATCGATCATCGTGGAAAAGCTGACTGCGGCGGGGACAACATTGACCGCATGGCAGAGATCATCAGTTTCCCGCAGCGCATGCGCTTCACCGCTGTCCGTACCTATGACGCCGCAGCAGGCGCCGGCGGAGTGGTAGCGGTGCTGTTTGCGCCCGCAAACCTGGCTCATGTCTGCCGAGGCGGTCATGCAGTTTCAGCCGGCCAAATGTCGGGGCGGATTGCGGCGAGCGCCAACGGCTCGCAGCCCAGCGCGACACCGATCTCGACCGATGCCAGCTGAATCTTTCGCGCCAAGACCGGGCTGGGCTTCTTGTTCCTCCATCCGGTCGCGCACTGCCACAGGTATCCCTCAGAACTGCCGGTCAAGGCAGCGAGGCGCCGCTTACGTTCGGGGTCCGAAATGAAGGTGAGTAGGTCCATAGGGCCAGTATTTAGCCCGGAGCTAAACCTCATTGTCAAGCGCTCAGCGCAACCTCCCTGTTTAGCTACTAGCTACGCTTGGCGTATGGATGCCATCACCGCCAGACACCTCAACCTCCAGGCCTTGGTCGCCACGCTAAAACCCCAGTTGGGGACGCAGAAAGCGATCGCCATCCACCTGGACATGGCGCCTTCCTATCTGAACCAGCTATTGAACGGCAAGAAGATGGGGGATGACGTTGCGCGCAAGATCGAACGCGCGGCCGGGCTATCCCACGGCTGGCTGGACCAGCCGAGGTCCGACGACGACGCTGGTGCTGGGGCCGCTGCTGGTTCTCAGGATCTGCGAATCGACCCTGAGATCATCGCCTCCGCGATTAGGCTTGTGAGGCTGACCTTCGCCAACCTCGGAATTGATGACTTCAGCAATGAAGAAGACGGTACACCACTGGCTTATGCCTACGAGTACCTCTATCAGCGAGGTGAGGCAACGGTAACGCCCGACAACCTGATCGACTTCAGCAAGGCGCTTGCGCAAAGGCTCAGGGAGAAGGATGGAGAAGCAGAAGAAGGAGCCCCCAGCCGCGGGGACACTCGAAGCATTGGCCCAGGTGATCGCTCAGCGCGTCGCAAGGCGTGATGGGCAAAGGCCCAAGCTGCGTCTGGTCGAGAACCCTAGGCCATCGACCATCGATGGCGTGACGCGAGACAGCATCCTCCGGCGTATCCGCTGGCTCCGCGATCACTACAACCTGGGTTGCTTGATCGATCAGGCAACGTTCAACACGCCAGGCATCGACTGCCTTGAAAACGACGCGCTGGTGCGTCTGCACCGAGAAATGGAAGCCGCGAGGGAATGCTGCATGGACGGAGTTCCGCTGGATGAGGCTGGCTTCATCCGGGACATTTCCATCCAGGACGCGTGACCCTGAACCAGAGCAAGTGGGCGCGCAAAGCGCCCACACTTACGGCGTGCTGGCACCCGAGTATTTTTCCCGCGTTGCTCGCTCTCGCTCAGCCCGAGCGTCACCGCACCGCTTCCTTGCCTCGGCCATCTGGCTGTCCGCAGAAATCCTGTCAGCTGTCTGGGCCTGCTGCAAGCTAGCAATCTGAGACCGTATCCCAGACGCATAAGTGGCGCCGGCAAGGTTGTTCCTTGCCGTAGCCAGTTCACGGTTCAGCGCGGCGATCTGACGCGACACATCCTGCCCTCGGGCGTTGACCGGGCCGTAGATCCTGCTCTGCTCCGATGACAAACAGTTGCGTTCGGCGATGCCTGCATCAGCAAGCTCTGTCGTTTGGTACACCGCCGCGCGATTTGCAGCCTCGCCCGAACTCTCCGTGGCAGCGCGGTTCGACCGCAGCTTCATTGGGGCCGCATCTGCGGAACATGGCGCCTGCGAGTAGACCGTCTCGCCACTCCTCCCTTTGCACTTGAACACCTCGGCCGAAGCCCATGGCGCGCATGCAAGCGCAACCCCTAGCACCATCAACCTGCTCCACATGTCAGCCTCCATGGCCCCTGTATGCCTAGGAATTATCAGGCGAGACCGGCTTACTTTCAGCCCTGCGCCATAATTTAGCTGTCAGCTATTGCAATCCAAATTTAGCTGTGGGATAAATTCTCCCGCCGGCCATCAGCCGGCGGGCGACCGGCGGGTCGCCACCCTGCCGGCCCCTCCCCCCGCCGGCAATAGCCGCCCCCTCGGCACCTGACCCGCCGGCGCCCTCCTTCGAACAGGAGCGCGCCATGTCCCATCGCTACGCCGATCCAAGCCCCTGCCTGCTGCCGCTGTTGGCCGTGAAGGCCCTGCGGGCCGTAGCAGCACGCGATCACAGCACTGCCCGTACCCTCTGGGTCCGCAGCAAGGGCGAACACAACCGCAACCAGCTGCGCCGCTCCCGGCGCATGGGCGTCGCAAGCCTCCGCCTGGAGGCCTGCTCGCGTGACATGTCGGCCGAGGTGCGCGCATGAGCGCCCCTGTTGAGGTCGTGGCGGTGAAGCTCGCCGGCCGATGCGCAAACGGCCTGGAGCGCGGGCAGGGCACCAATCTGCATGCGGTCCCCGCAGCCCAGGTGCGCCGGAGCTTTGGCTTCATCGAAGCCACAGGCAAGGCACTCTGTGGCGCGCAGCCTGGCCGCCGCTCTGTCGGCTGGACCGCGTGCGAATCCCAGCCAGTGACGTGCCCTCGCTGCAAGCGTGCTCTCGCTCGTGCGACAGCGGGTGCCGCATGAGTCGGCACCTCCGCCTCGCTTGGGCAGCCGTCGCGCTGGTGGCCGCCGTTGTCGTACCACTGCGTATCGCGGAGATCCACCAAGCGAATGCTGACCGTGATGCGGCCAAGGCACGCTGGGCGATCAGCACCTCGGTGAGGGGCTGACCATGCGCCAGACCTCTCGCCCGCTCCCCGATTCCGTGCCGCTGTGTGGTCCCGGCCATCGACCTCACGTCGTGGTGACCGAGGGCGCCCCTACCGGCCATCGCCTGGGCGCCCCCTGCCCGCCGCTGCTGCACATCGAATGCCATAGGTGTGGCCTCGCCACCCGCCCGGTACCGATGGAAAAAGCCGCGCTGGCAGAGCTGCGCTGGACGGATGCAAGCCTGGCACACCTGCGCATCCCGATCTCCCTGCTCGCCCGCCATCGCGGCGAGGTCCTTGCCGAGATCGCTGCCGACTCCCCTTCCACGCCCATCGCTGCCTGACCAGGAGAAAAAGCCATGTCCGCTCCACTCAAGCCGAAGGAAAAAGCCGCGTTGCTCGCAGCGCATGGCGCTTCCGACCTCACCCTCCACCGCACCGCCAACGGATTCGCGCCCCGCAACCGCCCCGAGAAGCTGTTCACGCGCCGCGTCATGAACTGGCTGGATGAGCGCGTGCTGATCAGGTACGACGACCCGCAGCTGCCGCGCAAGGCGACCTTGACCGCCACCGGCATCGCCGCCGCCGAGGCGGAGATCGCCAAGGCCCGCGACCTGGCAATGACGGCATGAGCGTGCAACCCACTCTGCCAGTGGAGCAGCAATTCGCCACCGGCCATCAGGGCGAGTCACTCGTATTGATGGTCTGCCAGGGCTGGCTATGGGCCGGCCTCTACACCGCCGCGCCGCGCGAGTCGCTCCTGAAGGTCGCCGCCAGCGCCAGCCGGAGCGTGGGGGTGTCGCACCACTCGCTCACCCTCGGTGGCGTCTCGTTTTCTCTCAACCGACTTGCCGCCCAGGCTGCGCACCGCTGGCTCGACCGCCAAGGCGTGCGTGTTCGTTCGATCTCCCCCAACAACCGCGCTACGCGCCGCACGCGAGGAATCGCCGCATGAACCGCTCTGTTGTCATCTACGGGCCGCAACGCTGCGGCAAGACCACCAACGCGCAGGATCTGCGCACACATTTCGGCCTGCAGGAGGTCCTGGACGACTGGGACGGACACACTGCGTATCCGCTGCAGGACACGCTTGTCCTGACCAATAATCCGGATGCCGTTGCTCACCACTCATCGCGTGTGCTGCACCACGGCTGCGCAATGCGCGAAATGCTCGCGGAGGCCCGCGCATGAGCGCCCGTCCGCAACAGATCGGCCGGGCCGCCGAAGTGCGCAAGGTCCTGTCCATGTTCCCGCAAGGCGCTACGGTCGAACAGATCAAGACCGCTGGTCGCATCAACAGCACGCACCAGGCTATCGGCTACACGTTGAAGGGGTTGGCACGCAGCGGCCAGGCCATCTGCCACCGCTCAGGCGTGCGCGGGATCTGGCGCCTCTCCAGCCACACGCAACATGCGATCGCGCCGCTGCGCGCGGCACCCGCGCGGGAGCGACCGACCTGCGTGGTAGGTCCGCTCACCGGCGTCAGTGACGCAGCAACCACGATCCGACACCGGGAACTCGACCGGCAGCAGCTCGCCGACGACCTGGACGCTTTCCTCGCAGCGGGCGGGCACATCGAGGTGCTCGGGCACACCCCACTTCGCCCGCTGATGAGCCGGCACACCGCCAACCACGGCAGCTATGCAGAGCGCATGGCAGCCCATGAGATGGACTGAGGCACGCATGAGCAGCGAATCCCACGCCGCGACCGCCACCGAACCCGGCAGGCCCGGCAGTATCTATTCCGATGGCCCCGTCTGGCACGCCTTCGGCCCCAGCCGCGCCGTCTATCACGTGGTGCCGCGACGCACCCTGCAGTCGATGCCGGTCGAGTGGCAGGCGCGCTTTGTCGCACTGATGGAGGAGGCGCGCGAAGTGCTTCCTGATGAGGCTTTCCCTGAGTACCAGGTGATTCGCATCGACGCCGGCCGGTTCGCCTCCGATGCGAACCGGCGCTATCGCCATGCCGCGCCCTTCCCCCTTCGCTCCGCTGGCGCCGAGCAGGCGTCCCAGATAGCGCCGCTCGCAGGCGCGTTCGTCAACAGCGACACCCAATTCAAGCAGGCCCGCCGATGACCGCGAACCTCACGCTTCTTCCTACGAACTGTCCCGTTCTGCGCGACGCATTTGAAACGATCAGCGCGATCGCTGTCGAGGCAGTGTGGCTGCCCAACCAGGCGAAGGCCATCACCCTCGCGCAGGCCCAGACCGCGCTGCGGGATCTGCACCACCGCCTGCCGCGCTTGCAAGATCTGCGCGTGTTCGAAGCCGCCGTAACCGCCTATGTGGCGACTCTTCGCAGCAGCATGCAGGACGGCGACACGCCGCTCTGCGATACCACCCGTGCCCGGCTGGCGCAGGCGACCGAATTACTGGAGCTGGTCAGGAATCAGTCCCGCACCGCTGTCGATCCGGCCGACCCGTGGCGGGGCCTATACCACCCAAGTCGTCTCCCGGCGCGCAACGCCGACGGCGAGATTCCGTGCCATCCGGATGTGCCGATGTGGGCTGACGGTCGCGAGGTATCACTGCGACCGTTCTTCCTCGCGCAGGGCTTCGACCTGGCCGTGGTCGAGGGCGAGTTTTCCGAAGAGGGCATCGGATCGGGCGTTTACAACGCCGCACAGGAATTACACGACTGGAACCCGGAGGCACCCGGAGAGGACTGGCGTCTGGCGTGGCTAGGCGAGACGGAAGACGGCCTCGCTGCGTGGTTCGTGCGGCCTCTGGCGATCGCTGCAATGGAGACGCGGACCGCAGCCCCCTCCCAATCGGACGCAGCGTGATGGACCCCACGCTGAGCGAGCGGCACCACCGATACAGGGTCAAGGCCGGCAGAGCAAAGGCCGCTCTTTACGCCCGCGTGGTCGAGAACAAGCGCTACACGATGCGCCAGATCGCTGACGAACTGGGCGTGTCGTTGACCACTGCCGACACGCGCGTCAAGCGTGGCCCCTATCCCCTCACTTGGGAATCGCTGCGCCTGGCGCGCCTTCCCGCCAACAACAAGGACATGCAGGCATGAGCAACGACAACAAGACTCTGGCTGTTGATGTGCTGGCGGTGCTGCGCCAGATCGCTGATGGCGAAGGAGACGCTCAGGTTCTCGCTATGCGAGCCCGCGCCGCAGTCGCCGAGCTGATCGATCACGGCGACCGCCTGACGGCGGCGTTCCGCGCGCTTGGTCAATCCAATGGCATGCAGGCTCAGATCAACGCGCACCGCGAGTGCGAAGCATCGATGCGGGCATTCGCCGCCGCCCTCGCCCGCGTCAAAGGAGAATCAGCATGAACACTGACAAAACCCTGGCGGAAGTGCAGCCCGGTGAGAGGGTGAGGCTGGCAACTGTGCCGTACGACCGCGCACGCGACCTGATAGGT
The DNA here is from genome assembly GCF_059372445.1 of Stenotrophomonas sp. YJH_SMC_127. Lineage (NCBI taxonomy): Bacteria > Pseudomonadati > Pseudomonadota > Gammaproteobacteria > Lysobacterales > Lysobacteraceae > Stenotrophomonas > Stenotrophomonas sp. YJH_SMC_127. Next base: position 229,025 of record NZ_JCAFVO010000005.1, read on the forward strand.
GACGCATACAACGCCGGAACTCACGGCATCGGCTACGGCCAGCAGGCCATGGAGCTGCACGCCGCGATCATTCCCGCCCAGCCCTCCCAGCCCAGCGGCCTCGACCTGGAAGCAATGATCGCTACATGCGTTCCTGGGGGAAGCATCGTTGATCCGCAGGTTGTCGCTGACAACATCCGCCACTGGTTCGCCGCCCAGCCCTCCACGGGTGGTCAGGGGGATGCGTGGGACATTGCCGAACTTGTGCGCACTGACCTTGACCGCCAATCGTGCCCGGACGCGTACATGCGGATAGCCATGGAGTCGGTGGTCAAGCATCTCGCCGCCCGCCAGCCGGTTGGGGACCATCTTGCGCAAGACCGCAAAATGGTCAGCCAGCCGGTGGGGGAGCCAGTGGATGCAATCGAGCGCATCGCACGTCTGCTGTATCTGCGAAGCTGCAATCGCCATGCGGATGGCTCACCGTACACGGAATGGGAGGCCATGGACGACCGCATCAAGGATTACTACCGCAAGGACGCGCAGGACTATGAGGCGCTGCGCAACTGCGCGGTGTGGCCCGCTGGCCGCGAGAACTATACCGCCCCGCCCGCGCAGGCCACGGACCTGGGGCAGTTCCGTGAGGCTGTGGTGCATTGGTACGCAGATGCGGACAACGCGAACACGAACCCAGCGTGGGTGCGCGAAGAATCGACCCGACTGCTGGCCCTGATCGACAGCAAGGCGACGGGCAATGCCTGAGTCACTGTCCTGCACGCTGACGGAGCAGTTTGCGCCACCAAGTACAGACCCTATCCCAAGGCTCTCGCAGCGCTTTATGTCGAACGGAAGGGTAATCAGTTGCTCGCGCCAAGCTTCTGTCAGCAAAACCAATATCTTCCTTAGCGCTGGACATCACCGAGCGAAACATATCTTCCATAATGTCCCAGCCTCTCCGTCCAGCATCTTCGCCATTTACCTGTTTCCCGAGGCGGACGACATCCTTCGCGGACTGCACGGCATGCGCGACTGCGAGAATCAAGTCGAGATCTGCTGCCGGCCATTTGGAACCATCCACCTCCCGATTCGCAAGACTGCTCAGTTTTTCGGTGTACTGCTCGAAGTACTCACGCTCCTCCGCCGAATCTGCCAAAGGGTGTACGACTGGCGCCGCGCTGTCCGGATCCGTTTCCGCCGAGACCGGAAAACTCTCGATCAGCCCATCCAGGATAATCCTTGCCATCAATGTGTCGCTGCGATAGGCGGCTGCAAACACCGCATTCGCCTTTTTCCTGAGGAAAAACCTACGCTGGATAGACGGACCGAAAATGGCAGTGAAAACCGCAAGCACGGTACCGACTGCCGCCCAAGCATCCCACCACACTACACAGCCGCCGATTCCGGGCTCCATGCACGGGCTTATTCCATTCCACAACTGCTGCAACTGACTCATTCCCAAATCCCCCTGTGGATTGGCCGGCATTTTGCCACGCCAATGCAGCCCGAGGAGATCACACATGGCTGACCAGCTGCTCACCGCTGCAATGGTCCACGTGTTCGCCCTGGCCGGGTTACTGGCCGGCATCGCCCCCCTGTGGCCGATCAGCCGCGCATGCCGGGCCGCGCGCAATGGGCTGCGCTGGTGCTGGCAAAAGGCGGTGGCCTGATGAAGATCCAACACCTGGTCAACGTCTCCGGCGGCAAGGACAGCACCGCGGTCTACCTGCGCGCAATCGAGCTGGGCCGGCCATTCCGTGCCGTGTTCGCTGATACGGGCAACGAGGATCAGCGCGTCTACGACTACGTGGCGGAGCTGGCGCACAAGACCGGCGGCCCCGAGGTCGAAACTGTCCGCGCAGACTTCAGCCGGCAGCTCGCGCAGCACCGCGAATACATCCTGCAGAAGTGGCCAGGCCAGGGCATCCCCGATGAAGTCGTGCGCCAGGCCGCTGCGCTGCATGAGCCGACGGGCAACCCGTTCCTCGACTTGTGCATCAGCAAGGGGCGCTTTCCTTCGCGCATGGCGCAGTTCTGCACTGAGGAACTGAAGACGATCCCCATCACAACCCAGGTGGTCGGGCCGATGCTGAAGGCTGGACCGGTACTGCAGTGGCTCGGCATCCGGGCCGAGGAATCCGCCAACCGGGCCAAGCAGCCGCGCTTCAACCGGCATGAGTCCGGCTGCCACGTGTGGCGGCCGATCTTCGATTGGACAGTCCAACAGGTATGGGATCAGCACCGCCGGCATGGCATTGCCCCCAACCCGCTCTATGCCCTCGGCATGGGACGTGTCGGATGCATGCCCTGCATCAACTGTCGGAAATCTGAGCTGCGCAACATTGCCGACCTGTTCCCTGATCACATCGACCGGATTCGGAGCTGGGAGGCGCTGGTGGCCGCTGCCAACAAGCGAGGCAGCGCGACGTTCTTCCCCGCAGTGACCGATCCCACCGACGTGGATCGGCCTGGCACCTATTCGCGGATCGACACCCTGGTGGAGTGGAGCCGCACGAGCCGCGGCGGCCGGCAGTTCGACCTGTTCTTTCAGGAGCAGGCCGGAGGCGGCTGCACCTCCGACCTTGGGCTCTGCGAACGAGCCGCATCATGACTAATCCCGCCAGACCAGAGAAGCCTAACCGCCCTGCTTCCAGAAGATTGCAACGAATGACACTACAAGCGCAGCTACAGATATCCAAACAGCAGCCCATGCCGCGCGGGCAGACGAACGCGCTATGTCTGCCGCTTCCTGGTGCCGACGGGCCTCTTCTTTGGCTGCCTCTGCCTCTCGGCGCATACGCTCGCGCTGAACGACAAGCGAGAGATTTGGCGGCACCTCATAAATGGGCCCACCTGAACTCGTTTTCCCCACCTCCTTCATCCCTGATACCTCCCGGTGTTTTGGCGATGGTAGACGGGAGCGAGGGCGAATGGGAGCCCTACGGACCACAGCGCCGAATCACCGCCACCGAGCAGCTGCGCGCTGCGCTGGCCACGAACTGAAGGAGGACAACATGGCTACCGAGCCGCTCGTTTTCATCAAGATGCCCGAGGTCAAGCGCCGCACGGGCCTGGGCAAGACCACGATCTATGACCGGATCAGCGCCGGCACCTTCCCGGCGCCTGTGCCGCTGGGCGGTAACGCGGTAGGCTGGATCGAGGCTGAGGTGGACGCCTGGCAGGCCGCCCGGGTTGCCGAGCGGGATGGAATTGAACCCGCAAAGGCTGCATAGAGTGGGGGTATTGCTGGGGGTATCCGTTTCCGACACCAGCACCAACCACCTTCACCATCAACAACTTACGATCACATTGCGGTAGGGCCCACCTCCACCATCTGTATGGCCTGTCGAGGCCGCAAGAAGCCGGATCTCCCGCCGAGGGGGTTCCGGCTTTTTTGTGCCTGCTCGTCGTGCGGGAAGCGTGGGGCATAATCGGGATGGAGCTTTCGCTCCATCGCTGCATTGCCCCGGCCTGCTGCCGCCAGAAGGATCTGCAATGAAAACCGCCACAACCACGCTCGTCCTGCTCCTCACCACCCTCGCCGCAGCCTCAGCCACGCACGCTGCGGCGCCGGCCATCGCGCCCCCTGGCACCGCCACGCTGGAAGCGCTGCTGGCCTGCAAGGCCGGCTCGAACTTCAGTGCGGCCGACGCCATCGATGCGCTGCAGGCCGCCGGCCTGGCCAAGAAACCGGGCGGCACCTTCGAGCCGGAGGACAAGCCGGTCGCGCTGTTTGGCGGCACGGTCACCAGTGCCGATGTAAACGTGGCCGAAGGCGAGAAGAGCCTCTTCGTGTACTTGAACGGCGTCGATTCCAAGCGCCTGGCCAAGGCCTGGTCGGTGACCGAGGTCAACGAGCATGCCAACACCGAAGAACCGTCGTACGTGAAGCGCATTGACAAGCGCCACACCCTGCACGTGATCGCGGGCGACGACTACGAGGGTTATTCGGCTGCGGTGAAGTGCCAGATCAGCCGCTGATGGCGTAGCCGACGCTACAGCCAGCGCGGCACGCGATGACGGTATTGCGCGTACGCCTCGGGAAAGCGGGCCATCAGTGCCCGCTCCTCCGGCAGGATCTGCAGCCGGGTGATGTACACCAGGAACAGCGGCACCACCAGCAGCGCGATCAGGTTCTGCAGGTACACCATGGCGCCAAGCAGGACCAACGCCTGGCCCAGATACATCGGATTGCGCGTGCGGCGGTAGATTCCGCTGGTAACCAGCGCGCTCGACGCCGAAGGTCGCAGAGGATTGACGGTGGTACCGGCGCGCTGGAAAGACAGCTTGGGCAGCAGATTGAGCACGACACCCAGCGTCACCGTCACGCCTGCGAGCAGAACCGGCACCGGCACCCGAAGGTGGAAACCCGGCCACAGCCAGCGTGCTGCAAAGCCCGCAGCGGCGCACAGCAGCATCACCACGGGCGGGGGAATGCGGGTTTACAGCCAGGCCATCGCGATCACCGTGTCCCTTCCATTCGCCGCAGTGTCACACGGGAATGGCTGAATCGCCCACGGCGGCCAGGCCCAAACCGACCGTTCGGTCTATTCCGCTTTGACAGGCCGGCCGCTAGAGTGACGCCACCGCGCAGGAGCATCGTATGGCTACCACGGGCATGGGCTTCATCGGCCGCACGACCCTCATCATCACCGTGCTGCTCACCCTGGGGGGCTGCGCGACGCTGCGCCAGTTCGGGCCGTCGGTGCAGGTCGCCTCGGTCACGCCCGGCCAGTACATCGCGCTCAAGCGCGGTGACATCCTCACCTCCGGCAAGCTCAGCGCGGCGACCACCGAGACACTGCGCGTGGCCGGGCTCGATGAGGGCGTCTGTGCCAAGCCCGGCCTGCCCTGCATCGAGGCCATGGAAAGCAGCATCGTGGTGCGCGAGGAAGACAAGCGCTCCAGCCTGGCCGAGCTGTGGCTGCAGCATGCGATGACCCTGCCGGCACCGAAGCGCGAGTACTCGGCATCCGGCCGCGCCAAGACCGCGATCACCGAACTGGATGCCGACTTCCAGCCGCGCCTCGATGCGTGGATGCAGGTCGCGCGCCAGGCCTATGCCTATCTGTTCTTCACCGAGCGCACCGCCAACCAGCGTGGTTTCGAGGACCGCCAGACCCAGGTGCGCGACTACTACAACCTGGCTGTGCAGGAAGCCTCGGTGCAGCTGTACAACGCGTACGCCACCGGGCGCGTGCACAGCCAGGCCAGCCATTTCCAGCTGGGTCGCTGGACCTTCGTGCTGGCCCCTTCAGGCGAAGCGTCGCCGCTGGACACGCGCACCCCCACCGAGCTGGTACCGGCGGCCTCGCTGTCATTCACCGGTACGCTGCGCAGCGTGCATCGCCGCGATGGCTTCGGTGCCGAGCTGGTGGCGGTGATGGACGATCCGGCTGGCAGCACGGCCACCCCGCCTTCGGCAGCGACGCCCGCTGCGCAGGCAAGCACCCCGGCCGCGCAGAGCTGGAGCGAGATGCCCTCGCCTTCGATGACGGTGCTGCTGCGCTTCTCGGGAAAGAACCTGTGGGAAGTGCTGCACGACGACGAGCCGGAACTGGAGATCCACGATCCCTACCAGGTCTCGGAAGTAACCCTGCACGGCCAGCAGGTGCCGTTGGCGGCCAACTTCACTGCGGGCTACGCACTGTGGCTGGCGCGCTCCAACTTCAGCCAGCAGTCGCTGCGCTCGTTGTTTGGTGGCAAGGGCGGCATCGACGCGCCGCATCTGTACATGATGCAGCCCTACGACCCGAACCGCCGCGTGCTGTTGATGATCCATGGCCTGGCCAGCAGTCCCGAGGCCTGGGTGAACGTGGCCAACGAACTGATGCGCGACGACGAGATCCGCCAGGACTTCCAGGTCTGGCAGTTCTACTACCCGACCAACATGCCCATCGCGATGAGCCACGATGCGATGCGCCACACGCTGGCCGAAGTGCTCAAGCACTTCGACCCCAGCGGCAAGGCGCAGGCCTCGCATGACATGGTGCTGGTCGGGCACAGCATGGGCGGGGTGATCGCGCGGTTGATGGTCTCTTCCTCCGGCGACCACCTGGTCGACACTCTGCTGGCCACCGCGCAGATGACGCCCGCCCAGCGCGAGCTGCTGCGCACCAAGGGCGCGCCGGTACTGACCTTCCTGCCGGAACGGGAAGTATCGCGGGTGGTTTTCATCGCCACACCGCATCGCGGCACCGACGTGGCCGGTACCCGCCTCGGCCGCTGGATCGGCCGCCTGGTACGGCTGCCGCTGACCGTGCTGGAGGACGTGGCGACGCTGGCCAACGACGGCCAGATCGACCGCAATGACGGCAAGCACGGCTACCAGATGAACAGCATCCAGAACCTGGACAAGGACGACCCGTTCGTCCGCGCCGTGGCCGACCTGCCGATGTCACCGAAGGTGCACTACCACTCGATCATCGCCCGCGCCAAGGCCGATGGCCCACTGGAAAAAACCGATGACGGGCTGGTGCCCTACTGGAGCTCGCACCTGCCACACGCCGTTTCGGAGAAGGTGATCGTGTCCGGTCACAGCGTGCAGGAAGCCACGCCGGCCATCGTCGAGCTGCGGCGGATCCTGCATGAGGACATACAGGAACACGGGCGTACGGCAAAGTAAGCCGTCCGCCCCTGCAGATCAGGCACCGGCCGTATGGCGCGAGAACGTGCCGTGCAGCGCCGCGGGAATCGCGAAGCCTTCCATGCGCACCTCGGGCCGGTAGTCGGCGCTGGGGGTGAAACGGAATTCGCGCGCCAGCAGCGCACACAGCAGTACCAGTTGCGCGTTGCCCACCGCCGACCCCACGCAGGAGCGCGTGGGGAAGCCATAAGGCACATAGATGCCGGCGGTGCGCTTGCGCCGCTCGGGCAGCCAGCGATCGGGATCGAACTGCAGCGGGTCATCCCAGTATTTCGCCGAGCGATGCTGGATGAACGAGCTCAGCTCGAACACCGTGCCCTCGGCGATGGCCTGCCCTTCCACCTGCAGATCGCAGGCGGCCACCCGACGGTTGTTGAAGGGCGTAGAATACAGCCGCATCACTTCCTTCAGGAAGCGCATCGTGCAGGGAATCCTGGCCATCGGCAGCGCATGGATTTCCGCATCCGAGAGCGGCGCGAATTCCTCCTCGATGCGCTGGCGCCAGTGTGGATGCATCTGCATCGCCAGCAGCAGGCAGGCGGCCATCATGCCGGGCACCCCGGAAATGGCGATCAGCTGCACGGTGACCAGGTAGGTGACCTTGTCCAGGCCGATGCGCTCGCGAAGGGTCAACAATGACTGTGCATAGTCCAGCGGCGAACGTCCGCTGCGGACCCGGCGCCTGAGTTCGGCGGCGATCGCCCGCGATTCGCCACGACCGATGAGGAAGTTGCGCAGCAGATGACGCCGATGGATGACCTGCTCGACCTGGGTGGTGTAGCGCAGATGCAGGGCGCGTTCGATGGCCTCGGTACCGCGCGCGTCGAGCCCGTCGATCACCAGTGGCACCAGCGGATGCGCCATCACCTTCCACACGGCTGGCGTGGCATCCAGCTCGCGCCCGCACAGTGCGTCCAACGCCTGCCGCATGCGCGACTGCAGCGCCTCCAGGGTCTGCGCTCCGGTAAGCTCAGCACTGCGGGTCGCGATCAGGCTGCGCACTTCGGTCCAGCGCACGCGTTCGTGCCGGCGGAACAGGTCGGCCAGCGACTCGACCACGAACAGGTGCTCGGAATTCTCCTTGTCGACCTTGCCGGCCAGCTCTGGGCAGAACACCCCGATACCGCCGGTTTCCAGTTTCAGCACCGGTCCTTCGCGCTCCACGCGCGCAGCCAGGCGCTCGGCAGCAATGGCGCTGCCTTCATTCGACATCCCTTGCATGCAGTGCGTCTCCGGCAGGAAGGGACTCGAAAGACGAGTCCCTTCGTCTTGCTACCGCTCAATGGCGGGGTTGCCCCGCGGGATCAGAACTCGACCCAGAGCGGCCAGGTATTCCACACACTGCTCTTCTCGTTCGGATGGATATTCAGAGTGACGCGCAATGCTCGGGCGAATCTTTTCATTTTCATTCCTTTGCTTGCTGTGTGGTTATGCCGGGATTATCCCGGCACCGGCTAGATAACACGACATAATCCCGCTGTCCAACCGGGCCGGTGGCGCGATGCAGCATCCGGGTGGTGGTCCATTGAGGGGAATCCCTCATCGCGCCTGCGCACGCGGCCTCCTATGCTGGGCTCACTTTCCCCCAACGGAGGTCCGCATGAACACGCAAGAGCCCAGCCGCCAGCCCAGCCCCGATCCGGCCGAGCGCGATGCCTTCTTCCCGTCGCCGTACTCGCTGTCGCAGTTCACCTCGCCCCAGAGCGACCTGTCCGGGGCCGACTATCCGGATGCACGCCGCGACGGCCGCTGGAAGGTGCTGATGATCGCCGCCGACGAGCGTTATCTGCCGACCGCCAATGGCCACCTGTTCTCCACCGGCAACCACCCGGTGGAAACCCTGCTGCCGATGTACCACCTGGACAAGGCCGGCTTCGACATCGACGTGGCGACGCTGTCCGGCAACGCCGTCAAGTTCGAATGGTGGGCCTTCCCGCGCGAGGACCGCGAGATCGGCGCCCTGTACGAACGCTATGAGGCGCGCTTCCGCCAGCCGTTGCAGCTGGATGAGGTGGTGGCCGGCCTGGGGGCCGATTCAGACTATGCCGCCATCTTCATTCCCGGTGGCCATGGCGCATTGATCGGCCTGCCCGGGAGCGCGGCGGTGAAGGCCGCGCTGCAGTGGGCCATGGCCAGCCAGCGCCACATCATCACCCTCTGCCATGGCCCGGCGGCGCTGCTGGCAGCGGGCGTCGACGAAGCCGAGGGTGGCTCGCTGTTCCGTGGTTACCGCATCTGCGCCTTCCCCGACGCAATGGACCGGCAGACACCGGAGATCGGCTACATGCCGGGGCAGCTGCGTTGGTTCTTCGGTGAACGCCTGGCCCAGCAGGGCGTGCAGATCGTCAATGAGGGCATCGATGGCAGCGTGCTGCAGGATCGCCTGCTGCTGACCGGCGACAGTCCGCTGGCCGGCAACGCGTTGGGCAAGCTGGCCGCGCGTACGCTGCTCGATGCACTGGCGGGGCGCTGAGCTAATGCCTGCGCTGGTGCCCGCGCTGCTGGAACTGGAACAGGCGCGGTCACTGCCCGCGGTGGGCGGCGTGCTGCGCGCCACCGCCTCACCCCTGGGCTACGATCGACTGCTGGTGTTTGCCACCGGGACCGGGCTGGAACGCGACGCGCAGCGCGTGTACTGGATCGAGGGTGACTGGTTCGGCGACGGCAGCGATACCGGACTTGCCCGCTACCTGCATGCCTGCCCGGTCAACCGCCATGTACTGGACAGCAATGCGCCGTTCTTCTGGAGCAAGCGCCAGGGCGTGCGCGGCGAACGCTATCAGGTGGTGAAGCAGCCGCGCGGCGATGGCCTGCATGGATTACAGGTTCCGGTGTTCGGCCCGACCGGCCTGGAGGGTGCGGTCAGTTTCGCCGGCACCTCGATTGATGCATCCGCCAGCGCGCGCCTGCTGCTGGAAATGGTCGGAACGTCAGCCTTCCGTGCGGCGCGCCAGTTCGCCGAGGCGCCTGCGGATATCCCCGCAGGCGCGTTGAGCGCACGCGAACGCGAGGTGCTGCGCTGGGTCGCTGCTGGACGGCGCCAGGCGGAGATCGCGGCCACGCTGGGGCTGTCTGCACGCACGGTGGAGAACCACCTGCGGCGAGCGCGACAACGGCTCGGCGTGGCCACCACCGCGCAGGCGGTGCGCGCGGCAGGCCGCCGTGGCGAGATTGAAGACTGAGCCAGGCAGTACAGATGCTGTCAGGCGTGCCGCGGCGTCAGCGTACCGATGAAATCGACCGGAATGGCAAAGCCTTCCAGCTGCATCCACGGCGTGGGCTCATCCTGTACCGTCAACTCGAAATCGCGGGTCACCAATGCGCAGAACAGCAGCAGCTGCGCGTGGCCGACCGCACTGCCGATGCAGGCCCGCGAGGAAAATCCGAAGGGCACGTAGGCGCCCTTGTTGGCCTGGCGTCGCTCCGGCAACCAGCGATCAGGATCGAAGCTGTCCGGGTTCTGCCAGTACTCCGGCGAATGATGCTGGAAGTAGGACGACAACTCGTATGCCCCGCCCTTGCGGATGCACACGCCCTCGATGTCGATATCGTGCGAGGCCGGACGATGCAGGGCGAACAGTCCCGGCCACAGCCGCAGGGTTTCCTTGACGAAACGCGACGTGCACGGCAGCGACTTGATCGGCAGCGCATACAACTGCTCCAGGCTCAGCGCCGAGGTTTCCTCGCGGATGCGCGCCTGCCAGTGCGGAAATCGATGCATCGCGTACAGCAGGCTGGCCGCCGTGATGCCCGGCAGGCCCGACATGCCGGCCAGCACCATCGACACCAGATAGGCCACGCGGTCCACCCCGACCCGCTGCACCAGCGGCAGCAGGGATTGCAGGAAGTCCTCGCGTGGCACGGTCTGGCGCGCACGACGCCGGATGTGCCGCGACACCGTGCGCGCCGCGCGGCGGGAAAGATGGAAGTCGATGATCCGCCGCCAGAACGAGAAGTTCTGCAGCACGATGGCGTTGTATCGGGTCTTCTGCTCACCGATGAGCGCATCGACGTCGGATCGACTGAGGCCGTCGATCAACATCGGCAACAGCGACTGCGAGATCGTCCACCAGCTCAGTTCGCTGAGGTCATGCGGCCTGTCCGCGCGCTGGGCAAGGAAGCCGTGCATGCGCGTGTAGAGGTCGCGCATGTGGCCGGGACTGGCCAGCCGCCCGGCCTGCTCGCTCAGCAACGCCCGCACCTCGCGCCACGCAACAGGGTCCCTGCCACTGCGCAGCCCGAGAAAATCAATCAGTGAATCCGGTACGGTGTGCTGGTCGGTGTTGGCCTTGTCGATCCTGACCGCCAGGGCCGGATCAAAGATGCCGACGACATCATTGTTGAAGCGCAGTACCGGCCCTTCGCGACGCACGCGTTCGAGCAGGTCGTCGATGGAAACCACTTCCGCATCCGCTGCACGCTCATCCATGCCCTGCCTCCAATGCCAGGGAAGATCATCGACCCTCCCTGGCGATGTCATCGAATACGTGGAGTCCTTCCGGTCAGAAGATATTCCAGTAGCGATACTTGGAACGGATGCACTGCGTGGAATTGTCCGAACGCAGGTTCAGCGACACCTGCAGGGCGCGAATCAATCGTGTCATGGCACAGCTCCTTGTGGTTCCGTTGATGGTTGCTGCGGTGCCGGGTTCAGTGGCCGGCAGCGCCGTTCTAGCACGCAGGCCCGCGCGGGCGGGTCAATGCGCTGTCAAAGGCCCTGCTGAATACGCCGCAGCGACCGGCGGATACCGCCAGCGCGCGCACAGCCACGAACAGGCAATCCGTGCGATGCTCCATGAAACCGTTTTCATGGAATGGAGGGATTCCACGATGTTGTCGCGTTTCCGTCGCCCTGTACTGTCTGCGCTGCTGGCGCTTGCCCTGCCTGCGACCAGCGCCTGGGCCGCAGCCCCCGCGCCGTTGAAGGTGATGTCGTTCAATGTGCGCACCCCGGCCGATACCGAGCCGGGCAAGCGCTGGCCCGACCGTCGCGACGCGATGGTGAAGGTCATCCTCGATGCGCACCCGGCGGTGATCGGCACCCAGGAACTGGTGCAGGAGCAGGCCGAGTACCTGGCAGGACACCTCCCCGGCTACCGCTGGTTCGGCGAGGGCCGCCGCGGCGGCAGCGGCGACGAGCACATGGGCGTGTTCTACGACAGCAAGGTGCTGGCGATCGAGGAATCAGGCAACTTCTGGTTGTCCGATACGCCCGATGTGCCCGGCAGCATCACCTGGGGCAACCTGTATCCACGCATGGTCACCTGGGCGCTGTTCCGCCGCATCGACGACGGCCGCCGCTTCTACTTCATGAACACCCACCTGCCCTACCGCGACGAAGACGAGCCGCGGCGGGTCAAGGGTGCCGAACTGATCGGCAAGCGCGTGGCCAACCTGCCGACCGATCTGCCCGTCGTGCTGACCGGCGACTTCAACAGCGAACCCGGCGGCGACACCTACAAGGCATTCACCCGCGTGCTGCAGGACACCCGTACCCAGGTGAAGGCTCCGCAGGGCCCGCGGCTGACCTTCCACGATTTCACCGGCAAGGCCACCGTGCAGCTGGACTGGGTCCTGGTGCGCGGCTTCCATGCGCGCAGCTTCCTGACCGATGACCGCCGCATCGGTGGCGTGCTGCCATCGGATCATTTCCCGCTGGTGGTCGAACTGGACTGGCCCAGGCACTGAGCAGCCACGGCAGCCGCCGCTACGGCGGTGGCTGCGGCGACAGCAGGCGATACAGCGCCTGATGCTGGTCGCGCGCCTGGCAGATGCGGGCCCCGATCGCCAGGAACACGGCCACGCCAATCAGGCCCAGCCCCAACATCGAATCCTGCAGGCGCAGGAAACCGACCGCCGCCGCCATCGTCGCCAGCACCAGCAGCACCACGACCGCCACTGACAGACCCGCACCGGGTGGACCCGGATCGCCGAACAACATCCGTTGGGTATCCCGCCTTCCATCCGCCATCGCCTGTCCTCCCGAGTGCCTGACCCACTTGTTACACGTCGGGCCGGCATTCCGGCAGAGTCAGAAACGTCACGAAGGTGAAGATGTACGCGGAACGCATCGCGTTACCCTGCCTCCTCCCCCGAACTGCGGAGCAGGACATGGCCCACCAGAGCCGGCTGGCTGGATTCATCATCGACTGCCAGGACCTTCCCGCCGACGCAGGTGCCGGCTTCTGGGCCGCCGCGCTCGGCCTGCAGGCACAGGCGGCGCGTGTCGAAGGGGGCGCCGAGTATGCCGACCTGCTGGGTGCACCGGCGGGCTTGAACGTGGAAGTCCAGCGGGTCGATCACCCGTCACGGGTGCACCTGGACATCGAGAGCGACGACATCGATGCCGAGGCCGACCGCCTGGAGAAGCTCGGCGCGCGCCGGATAGGCTTCGTCAAACGCTGGTGGGTGATGGAAGCACCGACCGGCCATCGCTTCTGCATCGTGCGCATGCGCGAGCGCGAGGTGCCGGCCAATCAGTGGCCCTGAAAGCAGGAGGGGACGGAAGCACTGCCTCCGTCCCCTGCGGTTACTGCACCTGCGCCACGCTCGATTGCTGCGGTGATTGCCCCCAGCCGCCCAGCGCCTTGTACACGCCCACCACGCTGACATTGACTTCGGACTCGGCCGCGGCCAGGGCGTCATCGGCCGCCAGCTGCGTGCGCTGCGCATCCAGCAGGGTCAGGAAGTCTTCCGAGCCTTCGCGATAGCGGATCTGTGCCAGTGATTCGGCACGCCGTGCGGCCTGTGCCTGCTCGACCACGATCGCCAGCCGTGCCTGCTGCTTGGAATAGCGGGTCAGCGCGTTCTCGGTATCTTCCAGCGCCAGCAGCACGGCCTGCTCGTACTGCGCGGCCACGCCTTCGGCTTCAGCCTTGCTGGCACGCAGGCGTGCACGCACGGTACCGAAGTCGAATGCCGCCCAGCTCAGCGACGGGGTCAGCGACCAGGCCTTGTTGTTGCCATTGACCAGGCCACTGGCATCGCCGCCGAGGAACCCGACGAAGCCGGACAGCGACAACCGCGGGAACAGGTCCGCGGTGGCCACGCCCACGCGTGCGGTCGCAGCGGCCAGGCGACGCTCGGCCACGCGCACGTCGGCGCGCTGGCGCAGCAGTTCGCGGGTATCGCCCAGCGGCAGCGCCTTGGCGAAGGCCGGCACGTCGTGCGGCGCGAGCATGTCGGTCAGCACTTCCGGGCGCTGGCCGAGCAGCACGGCCAGCCGGTTGCGCGACTGCGCCTCGGCCACTTCCAGCAACGGGATGTCGGCCTCGATCGCCTTCAGGCGGGCGCGGCTGCTCTGCACATCCAGCTCGCTTCCCGCGCCCAGTTCCCAGCGCGCCTCGGTCAGCTTCTGCGTATCGCGCAGGTTTTCCAGCGTGTGCTGGGCCACCGCGATGCGCTTCTGCGTTCCGCGCAGCTCGAAGTAATTGCGTGCCACTTCGGCGGCGACCAGTACCTGCGCATCGGCCAGGTTGGCCTGCTCGGCACCGAGGTCGGCGCGTGCGGCCTCAGCGGCACGGCGCTTGCGGCCGAACAGATCCAGCTCCCAGCCGGCGTCGAAGCCGAGCTGGTAGCTTTCACTGAACACCCGCTGCCCACCCAGCTGCGGATCGGGTTGCTTGCGGCGGTCGTAGCTGCCGCCAGCGGTGATGTGCGGCGCCTGGTCGAAACGGCTTTCGACGAACACCGCGCGGGCCTGGCTGACGCGGGCCACGGCCACGCGCAGGTCCAGGTTGTCCGACAGGGCGCCATGCACCAGCTGTTCCAGCACCGGATCATCGAACTGCGCCCACCAGCTGGCCACCGGCGAAACGGTGCTGAAGACCGGCTGCTGTGCGCTCTGCAGGACCACCGGTTCCTGCACCGGGGCCTTGTAGTTCGGGCCGACGCTGACACAGCCTGCCAGCACCAGGCTGGAGACGGCCATCGCCAACGTGCGGATCACCATGGCAGCACCTCGCCCAGGTAGGTGAAGCTGCCGCTGGCACCGGATTCGCCGATCAGCGCCATCTGCACGCTGGAGCGCGCGCCTTCGGCGATTTCGATTTCGCCGTTGCCGCCGTTCATGTCGGTCTTCACGTAACCCGGATGCACGGTATTGACCTTGATCGGGGTGTTGCGCAGCTCGTAGGCCAGGCTCAGGGTCCAACTGTTCACCGCGGCCTTGGACGCGTTGTAGGCGGGAATCTTGAAGTCGTAGATGCCCGATGAGGGATCCGCGTGCAGGGTCTGCGAGCCGAGCATGCTCGACACGTTGACGATGCGCCCGGACTTGGCCTGCTTGACAAGCGGCAGGAATGCCTGGGTTACTGCGACCAGCGCATACACGTTGGTGTCGAAGGTACGCTTCCAGGTGTCGAGCGACTGCTCCGACGGCGCCTGCGCCGGGTTCTCGATCATGATGCCGGCATTGTTGACCAGGATGTCGAGGCGGCCGTGACGCTGGCGCACCTGCTCGACCGCTTCGGCGATGCTGGCCGCGTCGGTCACGTCCAGTTGCAGGGCTTCGACCGGCAGGCCTTCAGCCTGCAGCTTCAGTGCCAGCTCCACCGCCGTATCGCGCTTGCGACCGGCCAGCAGCGTATGCACACCTGCCTGGGCCAGCTGGCGCACGGTTTCCAGGCCGATGCCACGGGTGGCGCCGGTGACCAGCGCGATCTTGTTCTGATGGGTATTCATGGATGCATGCCTTGTGAGGGGAAAGCCGCCGCCGGCCAGTGACCGGCGGCGACGGGGTTCCATGTCAGTGGTGGATGGTCGGCTCGCCGTGCTGCACCAGCTGGCCACCGCCGTTGCGGGTGACGAACTTGCGCAGGGCCACGTAGAACACCGGGGTGAGGAACAGGCCGAACAGGGTCACGCCCAGCATGCCGGCGAACACGGTGATACCGGTCACCGAGCGCACCTCGGCACCCGCACCATGCGACAGCACCAGCGGCACGGTACCGGCGATGAAGGCGATGGAGGTCATCACGATCGGGCGCAGACGCAGGCGGCAGGCTTCCAGCGCGGCTTCAACGATGCCCTTGCCGCCCATCTCCAGCTCTCTGGCGAATTCGACGATCAGGATCGCGTTCTTGCACGCCAGGCCCATCAGCACCACCAGGCCGACCTGCACGAACACGTTGTTGTCGCCACCGGTCAGCCACACGCCGAACAGCGCGGACAGCAGGGTCATCGGCACGATCAGGATCACCGCCAGCGGCAGCGACCAGCTCTCGTACAGCGCGGCCAACACCAGGAAGGCCAGCATGATCGCCACCGGGAACACGATGAAGGCCGCCTTGCCCTGGGTCGCCTGCTGGTAGCTCAGGTCGGTCCATTCGGTGGTCATGCCCACCGGCAGCACCTTGCCGGCGATCTCGGTCAGCTTGTTCATCGCCTCGGCCGAGGACAGCAGGCGCGGGTCGGCCTCACCGGCCAGGTCTGCTGCCGGATAGCCATTGAAGCGCAGCACCGGGTCCGGGCCGAAGGTCTGCTTGATGGTGACCATCGAACCGATCGGCACCATTTCGCCGCGGTCGTTGCGGGTACGCAGCTTGCCGATGTCCTCGACCGTCTCGCGGAACGGACCGTCGGCCTGGGCGATCACCTGCCAGGTACGGCCGAACTGGTTGAAGTCGTTGACGTAGGCCGAACCGAGGTAGGTCTGCAGGGTGTCGAACAGCTCGGTGAGCTGCACGCCCTGCGCCTTGGCCTTGACGCGGTCCACTTCGGCATCCAGCTGCGGCACGTTGGCCTGGTAGCTGCTGATCGGGAAGGCCATGCCCGGCGTCTGCGCAACGGTGCCCTGCATTGCCTGCACCGCATTCTGCAGCGCGCCGTAACCCAGGTTGCCACGGTCCTCGATGAACATCTGGTAGCCGTTGCCGTTGCCCAGGCCGAGGATCGGCGGCGGCATCATCGCGAACGCGAAGCCTTCCTGCAGGCCGGCGATCTTCTGGTTGATCTCGGCATTGATCTGTGCGGCGGTGCGGCCATGGCGCTCGGCGAACGGCTTGAGCGGGATGAACGCCACACCGGTGTTCGGCGTGTTGGTGAACTGCAGCGCGTTCAGACCCGGGAACGAGATGGTGTGGGCCACGCCATCGGTTTCTTGGGCGATCTTGGCGACCTTGCGCAGCATTTCATCGGTGCGCGCGATCGACGAACCTTCCGGCAGCTTTACACCGGCGATCAGGTACAGCTTGTCCTGGGTCGGGATGAAGCCCGGCGGCACCAGCTTGAAGATCACGCCGGTACCGACCAGCAGGATCGCGTAGACCACGAATACCGCGCCACGACGGCCGAGGATGCGGGCTACGCCACGCTCGTACTTCTCCGAGCTGGACTTGAAGAAGCGGTTGAACGGACGGAACACCCAGCCGAACAGGCGGTCGATCAGGCGGCTCGGCGCATCCTTCGGAGCACCATGGGCTTTCAGCAGACGCGCGGCCAGGGCCGGCGACAGGGTCAGCGAGTTGATCGCCGAGATCACCGTGGAGATGGCGATGGTGACTGCGAACTGCTTGTAGAACTGGCCGGTGACGCCGGACAGGAAGGCCATCGGCACAAACACGGCACACAGCACCAGCGCGATCGCCACGATCGGGCCGGACACTTCACGCATGGCCTGGTGGGCCGCAGCGGTGGGTGACAGGCCTTCCTCGATGTTGCGCTCGACGTTCTCCACCACCACGATCGCGTCGTCGACCACGATGCCGATCGCCAGCACCAGGCCGAACAGGCTCAGCGTGTTGATCGAGAAGCCCAGCAGATACAGCGCGGCGAAGGTACCCACCACCGACACCGGCACCGCGATCAACGGGATGATCGAGGCACGCCAGGTCTGCAGGAACAGGATCACCACCAGCACCACCAGGGCGATGGCTTCCAGCAGCGTGGAGACCACGGCCTTGATCGAGTCGCGCACGAAGATGGTGGTGTCATACACCGCTTCGTACTTCACGTCGGCCGGCATGGTCTTCTGCATCTCGTCCATCGTCGAGATGACCTGGTCACGGATCTCCAGCGCATTCGCACCGGGCGACTGGAAGATACCGATACCGACCGCGTTCTTGCCATCCAGCTGCGAGCGCAGGGTGTAGTCACCGGCACCCAGTTCAAGGCGGGCCACGTCGGCCAGGCGCACGATCTCGCCATCGGTTCCGCTCTTGAGCACGATGTCGCCGAATTCCTTTTCGGTCTTCAGGCGGCCCTGGGCGTTGATCAGGGTCAGGAACTGGCTGTTCGGCAACGGTTCGGCACCGAGCTGGCCGGCCGACACCTGCACGTTCTGCTCGCGCATGGCACGCACCACATCGCTGGCGGTCAGGCCGCGCGAAGCCACCTTGTCCGGATCCAGCCAGGCACGCATGGCGTAGTCGCCGCCGCCGAAGATCTGCGCGTCACCCACGCCCGGAATACGCGCCAGCGCATCCTTGACGTGCAGGCGGGCGTAGTTGCGCAGGTACAGGGTGTCGTACTTGCCTTGCGGCGAGGTCAGGTGCACCACCATCAGGAAGGTCGGCGACTGCTTCTGCGTAGTCACCCCCTGCCGGCGCACGTCCTCGGGCAGGCGCGCCTGCGCCTGCGCCACGCGGTTCTGCACCTTCACCGCCGCCGCGTCCGGATCGGTACCCGGGCGGAAGGTGACGGTCATCTGCAGCACGCCGTCCGAGCCGGCAACCGACTTCAGGTACATCATGCCTTCGACGCCGTTGATCGCTTCTTCAAGCGGCGTGGCGACGGTCTCGGCAATGACCTTGGGGTTGGCGCCCGGATACACCGTGCGCACGACCACCGACGGCGGCACCACTTCGGGGTACTCGCTGATCGGCAGGATTGGAATCGTGATCAGGCCTGCGGCGAAGATCACGATCGACAGCACCGCCGCGAAGATCGGCCTGTCGATGAAGAAACGGGAAAAGTCCATGGAGGAATTCCTGGGAAAGGCGTTCGGCGGGCAACAGCCACCCTGCCCCTCGCCGGGATGACGAAGGCAGGGAAGGCTGCCGCTGGCGCCGGCAGCTAAGCGGGGACGCGGATCAGTGGTTCAGTGCGGCAGTCGCATCACGGCCCGGTGCCGGCGGCGCAGCCTGCGGCTGCATCGCCACGGCCTTGGCCTGCACCGGCATGCCCGGCATGAAGACCTTCTGCACGCCGTCGATGATCACCTTGTCGCCGGCGGCAAGGCCGTGCTCGACAATGCGCAGGCCGTCGGCGGTGCGGCCGAGCTGGATGTCGCGGCGCTGGGCCTTGCCATCCTTGTCGACCACGTAGACGTACTTGCGGTCCTGGTCGGTCAGCACGGCCTTGTCATCGATCAGCATGGCCTGGAACTGGCCGCTGCCAAGCAGCTGCACGCGGGCGAACAGGCCCGGCGTGAACTGGCGGTCGGCGTTGTCCAGCAGCGCACGGACGCGGATGGTGCCGGTGCTGCGCGCCACCTGGTTGTCGAGGAAGTCGACCTTGCCCGCATGCGGGTAGCCCTCTTCGCCGGACAGGCCGACCTTCACCGGCAGCGCGCTGTCACGCTCGCTGGGGCGCTCGCCCTTGCGTGCCATCTGGGCGTAGCGCAGGAACGTGCTTTCGTCGGCATCGAAGTAGACGAACACGGTATCCAGCGAGACCAGCGTGGTCAGCACGCTGGCGCTGTCGCCGGCGGTGACCAGGTTGCCGGCGGTGACCATCGCGCGGCCGGCACGGCCGTCGATCGGTGCACGCACCTTGGTGAACTCCAGGTTGAGGCGGGCCGCATCCAACGCAGCCTGCGCCGCCTGCACGGCAGCACCGGACTGGTCGGCAGCCGCACGGCGCTGCTCGGCGGTCTCGGTGGAGATCGCCTGCTGCTCGGACAGCCGCTTGGCACGCTCGGACTCGCTGCGGGCCAGCGTGGCCTGGGTGCGGGCGCGGGCCAGCTCGGCGGCCGCGCGATCGTACTCGGCCTGGTAGCTGCGCGCGTCGATGGTGAAGAGCACTTCGCCCTTCTTCACTTCCTGGCCTTCGACGTAGTTGACCTTGTCGATGTAGCCGGACACGCGCGGGCGCAGTTCAACGCTCTGCACCGCTTCGACGCGGCCGCTGAACTCGTCCCACTGGCTGACCTGCTTGACCAGCACCGGCGCGGCGCTGACCTGCGGCGGCGGCGGAGCACCGGCCTCTTCGGCATGGCCGCCGCTGCAGGCCGCAAGCACGGCCGCGGCGAGGATCGACACGCCGACCATCGCGATGCGATGGCCGAAACGATGTGGGGTGGTATTGGGGGAAGTCATGGCATGCATCCGTACGGAGGGGTGGTACAGCTATATGAGAACGTGTTGCAAAAATCGGCGGCGCATACTGCGACCTCAACCATGGTCGAGGTCAAGCGATGCCCGCGGTATCGCGCCACAGTGGAGGGACATCCAGGTGCAGCAGGCCGCGCGGCAGTTCGGCATCGCTGCTGTCGCAGCGGACGATGGCGCGGTTGTCGCGGCAGCCGTCCAGCAGGGAGACCACACGACGACCGACCAGCAACGAGCTTGGCCACTCGATGCACGCATTGGCCGCGTTGGCCGGGGTGCACACCGGACTGCAGACTTCCAGCATCTGCGCGCGCACACCCAGTGCCTGCGCTTCCTGGTGCACCACCTGCGCGTACATGCGCAGCGCGGCGGTGGTGATCGAGGTCTCGCCGTAACCCGCCCAGGGCTTGGCGTTGGCGGGGCTGCCGATCATCACGTAGCGGCGCGCATGCACGTTGTCCTGCAGCAGCGGCAGCAGGTGACGCACCGCGTGCACGTGCGGCATCAGATCGGCCTGCATCGCCCCCAACAGCTCTTCGCCATTGCGGTCGGTCACCCGGCCGCGACGGTAGGGGCCACCCATTGCGGCGATGACCGCCGCCAGCGGACGGGGGCGCTGCGCGATGCGTTCGGCCAAGGCACGCGCCGAGCCGTCATCGCTGAGCGAGCCCAGCAGCGTCTCCAGGCCGGGCTCGTCGGCGAACTGCTCATGCAGCGCCGCCAGCCGACCCGGGTCGCGGCCAACCACCAGCACCGGGCTGCCGGCTTCCAGCAATGCGCCGACCACGCCCTGGCCGACGGCACCTGTGCCGCCGAGGACCAGGACTTCGGGCGTCAGTATCCCATTCACGGGACATTTCCTCCCAAATCCGGGATAGTCCCGATCCGGCGCAGCCGGTCACCCTTGTGCGGGGCCAGGCGGATGGCACCGCCACGCTGCTGACGCATGGGCGCGGTAAACTCACGAAAGTCCTTGTGTACCAAGGAACTCGGACGGGCTTCGACGGTCATCGCCAGGTCCAGGGTGTTCTGGCCGACATGCCGGAAGCGGGCAAGAATGTTGCGCAGGCTCATGGCGAGGGGGCTCCATTTCACGAATGGCGCCACGATAGACCTCAAACCTTTACTTGATTAGTCCTGATTAAGGGGAATAATCATCCCGCTCCCGGTCCAATCGTTCTGTCACGATTGTCCCATCCCCGACGTCCAGGATCCCCGACCATGTCCCACGATCTCAACGAGACGCTGATCTTCGTCAAGGTGGTCGAGCAAGGCAGTTTCATTGCCGCTGCCAAATCGCTCGGCCTGCCCAAGACCACGGTCAGCCGCAAAGTGCAGGAGCTGGAAACGCGCCTGGGCGCGCGGCTGCTGCACCGGACCACCCGCCGCCTCGGCCTGACCGAAGCCGGCTCGATCTACCACGAGCATTGCCAGCGCATCGCGCGCGAGCTGGAAGAAGCCGAAAGCGCGGTGAGCCAGTTGCAGTCCGGCCCGCGCGGCTGGCTGCGCTTCACCGTGCCCTATTCGATCGGCATCACCTGGATCGCCCCGCTGCTGGGCCAGTTCCATGCGCAGTATCCGGAAATCCGCCTGGACATGCACATGGGCAACGAGAAGCTGGACCTGATTGCCGGCGAAGCGGATCTGGCGCTGCGTGTGGGCGCCCTGCCCGATTCCAACCTAGTCGCGCGCAAGCTGGGCAGCCTGCGCACGCAGGTGTTCGCCAGCCCGGCCTACATCGAGCGCTATGGTGAGCCGCTGCATCCGGAAGAACTGCAGTTCCATCGCATCCTGGCGATGCGCAAGCCGTATCACACTGGCAATTCACCGCGCTTCACCTGGCAGCTGGGCGAGAACGGCGGCGAGCTGCGTGACTTCCCGGTCACCCCGCTGATGACCGCCAACGACATGTCTGCGCTTAATGGTGCACTGGTGTGTGGCGAAGGCCTGCTGCTGACCGGTGATGTGATGGCCAAGCCGTTCGTGGAGTCCGGCATGGTACGGCGCGTGCTGGCCGGCTGGACCGGCCCGGAAGTGGACTTCAACGCCGTGTTCGCCGGTGGCCGCCTGGTCTCGCCGAAGGTGCGGGCGTTCGTCGATTTCCTGGTGGAAAAGCTCAACTTCGACGCCAACTACATGCTGGCGCAGTGCCCGGGTGCGAAGCTGGCACAGCAGCAGAAGGCCCAGGAAGACGCGGCGTTGGAGAGCAGCGGCAAGCGCATCCTGGAGAAGGTCGCCGCCTCGGCGGCGTAACCGGATTTCGTAGAGGCGAGCCATGCTCGACTGCGGTTGGAACCGCGCCGACCAAGGTCGGCATCTACCAGGAGATGAGTTGCGGCATTTCCTTCCCGCTGCGCCGGGCGTCCGGTAGATGCCGACCTTGGTCGGCGCCGTTCGGAGAAGCCGCGAACGGGAACGCTGTCGGTGTGCCGAGCAAGCTCGGCACCCACAAAAATGCCGCCTGCAAGGGCGGCATTTTCGTTCCGGCCGATGGCTTTCGGTAGATGCCGACCTTGGTCGGCGCCGTTCGGAGAAGCCGCAACCGGAAGCGCTATCGGCGTGCCGAGCAAGCTCGGCACCTACAGAAAATGCCGCCTGCAAGGGCGGCATTTTCGTTCCGGCTGCGTGGCTTTCGGTAGATGCCGACCTTGGTCGGCGCCGTTCGGAGAAGCCGCGAACGGGAATGCTGTCGGCGTGCCGAGCAAGCTCGGCACCCACAAAAATGCCGCCTGCAAGGGCGGCATTTTCGTTCCGGCTGCGTGGCTTTCGGTAGATGCCGACCTTGGTCGGCGCCTTTCGGAGAAGCCTCAACCGGAAGCGCTATCGGCGTGCCGAGCAAGCTCGGCACCTACAGAAAATGCCGCCTGCAAGGGCGGCATTTTCGTTCCGGCCAGGCCGGAACAGCAACAACGCTACGCGTTATTGCTTGAGCGGAATCACGCGGATTTCAACGCGACGGTTCTTGGCACGGCCGGCATCGGTGCTGTTGTCGGCAATCGGATACGACTTGCCGGCCCCCAGCGTTTCGATGCGCACGCTCTGCACGCCTTGGCCGATCAGGTACTGCGCCACCGAATCGGCGCGTTCCTTCGACAGGCGGTTGTTGACCGCGTCGCTGCCGATGCTGTCGGTGTGGCCCACCACTTCGATCATGGTCTGGTTGTACTCGCGCAGCGTACCGGCCACACCGTTGAGCGAGCCG
The DNA here is from genome assembly GCF_059372445.1 of Stenotrophomonas sp. YJH_SMC_127. Lineage (NCBI taxonomy): Bacteria > Pseudomonadati > Pseudomonadota > Gammaproteobacteria > Lysobacterales > Lysobacteraceae > Stenotrophomonas > Stenotrophomonas sp. YJH_SMC_127. The sequence continues at coordinate 252,117 of NZ_JCAFVO010000005.1, forward strand.
TAGAACTGCGGCTTCAGGGTGGCCTTGCCGAAGTCGAAGGTGATGCCGTCCGGCAGGTTCAGCATGATGTTGTCGCCCTGGCGCTGCACATCGATGCCGGTGTTGGCGGTGCGCTCGCGCAGCGCGCGTTCCTGGCGATCCTGGTACTGGCCGACGGCGGCGCCGCTGAGCGCACCGATACCGGCACCGATCAGTGCGTGCTGACGACGCTCGGTGGCGCTGTCGCCGGTCAGCAGGCCGGCAGCCACACCGATGGCGGTACCGATCAGCGCGTTGCGGCCGGTACGGTTCTGCTGTTCGGTCGGGTTGCCGTACTGGTCGCTCTGCACATAGGAGCCGCCGGTGGCGCAGGCCGACAGGACGGCCGCACTCATCAGGGCCAGTGCGACGTTGCGGGTGGTGTTGCGGATCATGTGGTTCTCCTTGTTTTCCGGTCGGGTCGGCGGCTTACGGGCGCAAAGAGAATAAACAGCCCGATGCGATGTCGGGATGATGATCGGTCGCGGCAACAGGGCCGCGTTCAGCTAACTGACTGGAACGCTCAGCCCGCGCTTTACCCAGCCCCCGTCTGCCGGTAGGCGGCCAGCGCAGCATCGCGGCCGACGGCCAGATCCACCAGCGGCGTACGCGGATAGCGCGGGGCATGCGCCGCCAGCAGCAGCGGATGCTGCCACGGCGCGAAGCGCGCTTTCACCGGCAGCGCCGCCAGTTCGGGCACCCAGCGGCTGATGTAGCGGGCCTGCGGGTCGAACTTCTCGGCCTGGGTGACCGGGTTGAACACCCGGAAGTACGGGGCCGCGTCGGCGCCGGTGCCTGCCACCCACTGCCAGCCCATCGTGTTGTTGGCCAGGTCGGCATCGACCAGGGTGTCCCAGAACCAGCGCGCGCCATGCAGCCAGTGCGCACGCAGGTGCTTGCACAGGTAGCTGGCAACAATCATCCGTACCCGGTTGTGCATGTAGCCGGTGTGCCACAGCTCGCGCAGGCCCGCATCGACGATCGGCACGCCGGTGTTGCCGCGCTGCCAGTCATGCAGTTGCGCTGCAGTGGGCGTGGCCCAAGGGAAGCGGTCGAAACGCGGATTGAGGTTGTCGGTCGGCGTCTTCGGGAAGTGATGCAACAGGTGGTAGGCGAAATCGCGCCAGCCCAGTTGCCGCAGATAGCCGTCGATGTCGGCGTCAGTGCCGGCACTGCGCAATCTCTCCAGCGCATGCGCGATGCGCCACGGTGCAATCTCGCCGAAATGCAGATGCGGCGACAGCCGCGAGGTGCCGACCCGGTCCGGCAGGTCACGCTGCTCGCGGTAACCGCGCAACGCGCCGTCCTCGAACACGGACAACGCCTCCAGCGCGCCGGCCTCGCCCGGCTGCCAGTGCTCCCAGAAGCCGGAATCCCAGTCCAGCGTGGGCGCGAGCCGCAGCTCGTCCAATGCGAGGCCGTCGACCGAGTGCGCGGTCAGTGCCTTCGGCGCGGCACTCAGCGTCGGCAGGCGCCAATGACTGAGTACGTTGCGCCAGTACGGAGTGAACACCTTGTACGGCTGACCCTGCTGTGTCGCGATGTCCCAGGGCTCGAACAACAGACTGCCATTGCAGCTCTGCGCGTCGATGCCCTGCTCACGCAGCGTGCGCTTGATGGTGGCGTCGCGTGGCTGGGTGGCCGGCTCGTACTTGCGGTTCCAGTACACCGCCTCGGCGCCGGTCTGCCCGATCAGCAACTGCAGGGCCGGCAGGCTGTCACCGCTACGCAGCACCAGCGAGGAACCGCGCGTGCGCAGGTCGGCGTCCAAGGCACCCAGTGAACGGTGGCGCCATGCATCGGAGGCCGCGCCAGGCACCCAGTCCCCTTCCTCGTGCGGCGCGTGGAGATAGACCGGCACCACGTCGTGACCCGCATCCAGCGCGGCCTGCAGGGCCGGATTGTCCTGCAGCCGCAGATCACGGCGGAACCATACCAACGCTACCGACACATGCACCGCCTTCGATGTGGAAGGCGGACATGATAGCCAGGGGCGGTGAAGGTGATGCGCGCGTCCGGCCACCCACGGCGGGGTTCTAGTGCTTGAACCGCTGCATGGCCTCGCGGATCACTGACCGTGCCTCGGCGGCGTTGCCCCAGCCATTGAGCTGCACCGGGTTGCGCCCGGCCGGCAGGTCCTTGTAGACGCGGAAGAACGCTTCGATCCGCTGCCGTTCGGCCTCCGGCAGGTCCGCCAGGTCGCGGATGTTGGCGTAGGTCGGGTCGACCTTGTCGGTCGGCACCCCGATGATCTTCTCGTCGTGCTCGCCGCCATCGATCATCTTCAGGTAACCGATCGGCCGGAAACGCACGATCACGCCCGGATGCAGCGGTTCGCGGGTCAACACCAGTGCATCCAGCGGATCGTTGTCGCCGGCCAGGGTGCGCGGCATCGAGCCGTAGTTGGCCGGATAGGCGACCGGCATCGACTGGAAGCGGTCCACGTGCACCAGGCCGTCTTCCTTGATCTCGTACTTGGTGAAGCTGCCGGCCGGGATCTCCACCGCCAGGTTCACCTCCTGCGGGGCCTGCGCCGGCTGGGCGACCAGGAAGGGATGCAGCACGGTATCGGCGGCGGTTACCGCACTGGCCAGCAACAGCAGGGACGCGCCGATGGCAGCCAATGGAATGATGCGGCGGGGTGTGGTCATCGGCGTCTCCTCATTCCCAGCAGCGGTCGGCGCGACCCTTGGCGGTCTGCGCACGCGGGCAGTCGCGTGGCGTGATGCGGCCTTCGGTCAACTCCGTGCGCTGCTTTCCACCCTTGGCATCACGACGCAATTCGAAGGCATCGTAAAGACGGCCGGTCACGGTGCGTGCTTCATAGCGCAGGTGCTGCGGGTCGATGTTCAGCACCTGGAACAGCTGGGTGTCCTCGGCCACCGGGTCCATCGTCCTGCGCGCTTCGTCGGAAAGGCGGTACTGCTTCGGTCCGGCCACGGTCACCACATACTGCGGCGTCGCGGCCTGCCCTTCGCCACGGCGGCCATAGGTGTGGTCATGGCCCTGCAGCACCAGATCGACGTTGTGGCGGCGTACCACCGGCAGCAGCACGTCACGCAACGCGGCGTTCTCGCGCCCTTCGCGCGGCGAGTAGAACGGCTGGTGCAGCAGCACGATGGTCCACGCCTGCCGATTGCCGGTCAGCACCTTGTCCAGCCACTGTGCCTGCGCCTTGGCGGTGCCGAGGTCGAGTGCCGATGTGCCATCGACCACGGCCACGCGCACGCCCTGCGCATCGAACCAGTAGCTGGTCTGCTGCGCGGCGGTGGCGCCATTGCCCGGCAGCGCGAACGTCACCGGCCAGTGGCGGCCCAGCACGCGGCGCTCCTGCGGGGTGTCCTCGAATTCCTCGAAGTACTCGTGGTTGCCGATGGCCGGCGCCACCAGCGTTTCCTGCGCCAGCCAACTGGTCGCAGCGAACCACTCACCCCACTCGCTGTCATCCATGTTGTCGCCACCGCTGACCAGGTCGCCGGCAAACAGACTCATGCGCGCCTGCGGCGCGGCCTTCTGCGCGGCGCGCACCACGCGGCTGACATGGCTGACGTTCTTGTTCTGGGTATCGCCGAAGTACAGCAGGGTCAGCGGCTGATCGGCGCTGGCCAGCGTGCGCAGCTGGTTCCAGGCGCTCCAGCTGCCATTGCCCTGCACACGGTAGACGTACTGGGTATCCGGCTGCAGGCCATCGATATCTGCCCGATGGTGGTGCGACAGACCGTTCTCGGTCTGCAGCGCGCGGGTCGTCGCACGCACCTGGCGGATGCCTTCAATGGCCGGCGAATCTGCGGCCAGCGCGATTTCCAGCAGCGGCGCCTGCACGCTGTCGTCGGTACGCCAGGCCACGGCGAACCCATGGCTGGAATCAACCGCCGGCGAGGCGACGATGCGGTCCGGCACCGTCGTCGCCGCGTAGTGGCGGCTACCTGCCGGCACCTGGGTATTCGGTTCGGCCGCCGCGAACGACAGCGACGGCAGCGCCAGCAGCAGGCCCAGCGCCAGCGCGCGCATTACGCACTGCCCGCTCATGCGCCACACTCCAGCGGCAACGCCAGCTGCTTGGCGATGCTCTCCCAATCGAAGGCCACCACGCCCTGGTCGTCATGTACTGCATACAGCGCACCGTGTGGGAAGCGCGCGCTGGGCTGCTGCATCATCCAGATGCCATCGGTGTTGGCCACGGTATTGCCCTGGAACGCGCCGACCGGCTTCAGCGTGTGCCGGTCGAACAGGTGGAACACGCTGCGCTGCTTGCCCTGTTCGGTGGTGATCCACCAGCCGTCCTTGCCGCAGGTGCGCAGGGTCACGCCTTCGGCCTGGGCCTTGAACACGTCGCGGCCAAAGGTGGTGCCAGTGAAGCGGCCCGCCAGGGTGTAGACCTTGAACTCGCTGGCGTAGCGCTCGTCCTCTTCGGCAATCAGCAGCCGGTCGTTCTCGGGGTCGCCCCAGATCGACTCGACCACGCGCAGTGCACCGGCCTCGGTGGTATCGCCGATGCTGGCCACCAGCTTCGCCTCGACCTTCGCGCCGTCGCGGGTCACATGGTACTGGCGCACGCGCTTGTCCAGCTCGGCCAGCGGCGGCAGGATGTCACGCCCCTGCGCATCCTCGCCGTTGTCCCAGGAATCGGTGACGTAGACGCTGTAGCCATCGGCACGGCGGTCGACCCACAGACCGTACGGCTTGCGCAGGTCGTCCGCAGCGAAGGTCGCCAGCGGCGCGAAGTCCGGCAGGCTCAGCACCTGCACGCGGTGATTGTCGCGCTCGACGATCCACAGCAGGTCGTCGGTCACCGCGATGCCGTTTGGGCGGTCGAACTGCCCCGGTGCGGTGCCGCTGCTGCCGACGTCACGCAGGTGCTGGCCGGTGCTGCCGTCGTAGACCACCAGCTTGTCGGTGGCCTTGGCGGTGGCGATCAGCCACAGCGCGCCGTCCGGCGCGCGCCAGGCCGCCGGCGAGTCGATGTTGTCGGCCGGGGTCATCGGTGACAGGAACGCTTCGGCGATGGTGCTCACCACGCGCTCGCCATTGGCGGCCGGCGCGGCCGCTCCCGCAACCGGATCGTTGCCGGTGGCCGGCGTGCAGCCGGCGACCAGCGTAGCCGCCAGCGCGGCGGCCAGGACAGTGACGCCACGCCCCATCACAGCGCCACCTTCAGGCCCAGCGCATAGGTGCGGCCGTACTCTTCCATCTGCAGGGTGCGCGAGCGGGTGCCCTGGTAAAGCTCCAGCGGCTTGTCCAGCAGGTTCTGCGCTTCGAAGTACATGCTCACGCGCGGGGTGAACTTGTAGTCCAGCGAGAAATCGAGCTGGGTGTTGGGTGCCACGTAGATGTCGAATGCACGCCCCTTGCCGATGCTGTCCAGATACTCGCTGCGGTACACGGCCGCCAGACGCGTGCTTACACCGTACTTTTCATAGCCGATGTGTGCGCTGTAGACATGCTTGGAAGCGCGCGGCAGGGTGAAGTCCTCGCCCTCACGTCCCTTGATGCCGGCATCGAACGTGGTGTCCAGCCAGGTGCCACTGGCACCGACCAGCAGGCCATCCAGGCCCTCCGGCAGGAAGGCCAGCTGCTGCTGCCAGTTGAACTCCGCGCCACGCACGGTGGCCTTGCGACCATTGATCGGCTGGGTCACGTCGAATCCACCGTAGGCCGGATCATTGGTCCGCACGGTCTCCACGATGTAGCCATCGATCGACTTGTGGAACAGGCCCAGCGAAACGATGCCGCTGCTGCCGATGTACTTCTCCACCGACAGGTCGATGTTCTTCGACTCGTACGGATCCAGTTCCGGGTTGCCCAGGCGCACTTCCTCGTCACCGCGGCTGTAACCCACGCGCGGCGAGACGTCGCCGAAGGACGGGCGCGATACGGTCTTGTTGGCCGAGGCGCGCAGCACCCAGTCATCGGCCGCGTCATAGCGCAGATGCAGGCCCGGCAGCACGTTGGTGTAGCTGCTGTTGGCCACGCGCGGGGTGACGGTGAAGCTGCGGCCGTTGGCGGCCACGTCCACCTGGTTGCCGACTGCCTTGAAGCGGGTGTTCTCCACGCGCACGCCGCCGATGATGCGCAGCGCGCCCACATCCCAGGTACCCATGGCATAGCTGGCGAAGATGTCCTCGCTGGCCACGTAATCCTCTTCCAGCGACGTCATCGCATTGCCGCCGACATCCTGCGGGCGGGCGCTGTACTGGCCACCATTGGCGGCCCAGAGCGCGCGCATCGCAGCCGAGTCCATGCCATCCCCCATGTTGCCGTGGCGATGCTCCGGCGAAGAGGTGGTCCAGCTCGACAGCACCACCTTCGGGCCGACGCGCAGTTCGCGCTCATCGACATTCACGTCGCGGTCGCGCCAGCGGCCGAGCAGGCCGAACTTGATGCTGCTGCTGTCGCCGTCGAAGCGCACGTTGACCTGCGCGCTGTGTTCCTTGTCGTTCACCTGCTTGGGCGAAAGCACGACGCGGTCGAACGCGTAGTTGCCGTTGTCCAGCCACTGCGGGTTATCGAAGCTGTAGCTGGGCAGGCGGCTGCTCTGGTCCAGGGTGCCATTGAAGGCCTTGCCGTTGAGCTTGAAGCGCGCCTCCATCTCGTCGTTCACGCGCTCTTCGGTACGGGTGTAGCCGATCCGGTAATCGACCACGGCGTTGGTCAGCTTGTTCTCGCCACCAAGACTGGCCGCAAAGGTGTTCTCCTTCTTGGTGCGGTAGCGCATGCGCTTGTCGATCGAGTCCTTCGGCATGCCATCGAGCCGGTACTGGTCGGTGCCGGTCTTGACCATCTTCGCGTCGTCGAAGTTGAAGATCACGCGCTGGCGGGTCTCCGCATCGTCGAACTGGCTGTACAGCGTGCGCAGGTAGTACGTGCTGTCTTCGTTGGGGCGCCAGTCGAGGTTGAGGTTGGCACCGATGCGCTTGCGCTCGATCTCGTACTTGCGGTGCTGCAGGTTGATCGCGGTCACGTCACCGGGGGCGGCATCGTCCTCGCCGTCATATTCCACTTCGGTGTTGTCCGACTCGAACTTCCGCTTCTGGTAGTTCACGCCCAGCGCCACGCCGAACGTGTCGTTGAACACTTCGCTGTAGTTGAAGGCGGCCTTGGGGCTGGTCTCGCCGGACAGCTGCTGGTGGCTGCCCTCGATCTTGCCGCGCAGGCTGCGGCCGTCGCGGTCGAAGGCCGACGCCGATTCCACCAGCACGGCGCCGCCGATGGCATCACCGGGCATGTCCGGGGTCGGCGACTTGACCACGCGCAGGCGCTCGGTGGAGTCCGATGGGATCACGTCCAGCGGCGCGGCGCGGCTGGAATCTTCCGGCGTACCGATGGCGATGCCATCCACGCTGACGCTGTTGAGATTGGCATCCAGGCCGCGAATGACCACGAAGCGGCCTTCGCCCTGGTCGCGGGTCACGCTGACGCCTGGCAGGCGCTGCAGTGATTCGGCCACGTTCTTGTCCGGATACTGGCCCAGGGCATCGGAGGACACCGCGTCCTCGATGGCGTCGCTGCTGCGCTTGAGGTCGACCGCGCGGATCTGCGATTCGAGCTGGGCGCGCACTTCGATACGGTCCAGGTCGACCGCGTCGGCCGCCACGGCGCCGGTAGCGGCTACCGCCTGTTGCCCGGCAGCCTGCAGCGGTGCCGCGGCCCCCATCGCCAGGGTCAGGGTGATGGCAACGGCCAACGGAGTCTTGATATGCACTGGGAATCCCCATTCCTGTTAAGAATGGGTCTGCACGGTATGTCCGCAAGGTTGCATGGCCGTGACATGCGCCTGCACATTTCATGTACATCAGATCCAGGCCCGGTTTGGGGTTCGACACGCCAATCCGGCAAAATGGCCTCCTCTCTCCTTTCCCCCCTTCCCGACCATGAAGATCGTCGAAGTGCGCCACCCGCTGGTGCAGCACAAGATCGGCCTGATGCGCAACGCTGCGCTCAGCACCAAGGATTTCCGCGAACTGGCCAACGAGCTGGGTACGCTGCTGGCCTACGAGGCCACCGCCGACCTGGACACCGAGCCGCACACCCTGCCCGGCTGGGCCGGCCCGGTGACGGTGCAGCGTATTGCCGGCGCCAAGATCACCGTGGTGCCGATCCTGCGTGCCGGCCTGGGCATGCTCAGCGGCGTGCTGTCGCTGATCCCGGCGGCCCGTGTCAGCGTGGTCGGCCTGCAGCGCGACGAGGAAACCCTGCAGCCGGTGCCCTACTTCGAGCGCCTGACCGGCCGCCTGGAAGAGCGCGACGCGCTGATCCTGGACCCGATGCTGGCCACCGGCGGCACCCTGATCGCCACCATCGACATGCTCAAGCGTGCCGGTGCCCGCCGCATCAAGGGCATCTTCCTGGTGGCCGCGCCGGAAGGCATCGAAGCGGTCAAGGCCGTGCACCCGGACGTGGAGATCTACACCGCAGCCATCGATGCCCAGCTCAACGACAAGGGCTACATCCTGCCGGGCCTGGGCGACGCCGGCGACCGCATCTTCGGTACCCGCGTCGGTTGATCCGTTGAACCGGGGTCAGAGCCCTTTCACAGCGAAAGGGATCTGACCCCAACATCGCGGGGGTCGGACCCCTTTCGCAGAAAGGGCTCTGATCCCACCACCCCGCATTCCTGCCTACAGCCCGGCGGCGAAGGCTTCCAGCTGGTCGATGGCGGTGTTCCAGCCGTCGAAGAAGCCCAGCTGCTCATGCTGGTCACGCAGGGCCTTGTCCGGGTGCATCACCCGCGCGGTGTAGCGGCAGCCCTGCTCCTCGTCCTCCATCGTGATCACGGCGGTAAAGCCCAGCCAGGGTGACTGCGGTCGCCAGCCCGCACCCAGCATCGGGGTGAACACCAGGCGCTGCTGCGGCACGATCTCCAGGAAACTGCCCGGATTGTCACTCCTGCCGCCATCGGGGCCCTGCATGAAGGTGTGGAAGGCCCCGCCGGGGCGCAGGTCGAATGCCCGCACCTCGGTGGTCCACGGCTTCGGGCACCACCACTGGCGCAGCAGTTCCGGGTCGGTCCACGCCCGCCACAAGGCGGCGCGCGGTGCGTTCAGCACACGGCTGATGACCAGATCGGTGTCGGGGTTGTTACCTGCGGCTCCAGCCGTGAGCCTGCTCCTGTCGGTGAAGGGTTTCGACGAAATCGACCATGCGATCGGAACGCGCTTCCCAAGCCGCACGCTGTTCTGCGAGCCATTGTTCGGCCTGGCCCAGCCGCGCCGGCACCAGTTCGCAGGTGCGTGTGCGCCCCTGCTTGTGGCTGCGCACCACGCCGCTGCGCTCCAGCACGGCCAGGTGTTTCATCAGTGAGGGCAAGGCCATCTCGAAGGGTTCGGCCAGCATCGACACCGTGCGCGGCCCCTGCCCCAGCGCCGCTACGATCGCGCAACGGGTCGGGTCGGCCAGTGCCTGGAAGACATCTTCAATGGCGGGATTATACTTATCCATATGGCTAAGTAATACGCCGGTCTGAACGTTGCCGCAAGCAGGCGCGGCACTGGCGTGATTCTTCACGTGGCCTTGCCGGCCCGAAGCGAATGCTCCGCGCACCCGCCACCCTTGGAGCTCCCGATGAAAGCCTCTTTCCTGCTGGCCGCCGTCCTGCTGGTCGGCCTGCCCCTGGCTGCCAACGCCACCACCCCGCAGCAGCAGCGCATGGCCGAATGCTCGGCCAAGAACAAGGGCTTGAAGGGTGATGCCTACAAGACCGCGCAGAGCTCCTGCCTCAGCGGCCACGCCGCCGAGACCAAGGCGGTCAATCCGCAGCAGGAACGGATGCGCAAGTGCAACGCTGACGCGGGCGCGAAGAAGCTGGCCGGTGATGCGCGCAAGACCTTCATGAGCAGCTGCCTGAAGTCGTCGTAATCGTCGCGTCCGGATCGAACGCCATCCACGCATGGCTGGATCTGCCACCGTCAGTGAAAGGCCGGGCATTGCCCGGCCTTTTCATTACCCCAGGGCGCGCGCCTTCAGCTCGCCCTGTTCGTGCAGGGTCACGAAACGTCCCTTGTCATCACGACCCAGCTGCGCCAGCGCCACCTGCGGGTCGTGGGTGAAGAACAGCCGCACGTTGCGCGCCAGCTTGTCTTCAAGGAACTGCCGCTTCTCGTCGATCAGCAGCTCGGCGTTGCGGTCGTAGCCCATGGTGATCGGCACGTGTACCCATGAGCGCCCCGGGATCAGGTCGGCACAGAACACCACGCCACCATGCGCACTTTCGCCGGCATGCGCGTGACCGACGATCTCGGCCAGCATCAGTCCCGGCGTATGCCCGTCGCTGTAGCTGAAGCGCACGCTGCGGCCAAGTGCCTTCGAGTACTCCCCGTCCACCACTTCCAGCCGGCCACTGGCCTGCAGCAGGCCCGGCAGTTCCGGAATGAAGCTGGCACGGTCGCGCGGATGCGGCTGCACGGCGCGCTGCCAATGCTGCGCACCGACCACGTAGGTCGCGTTGGGGAACAGCAACTCGGGTTCACGCCCTTCGCTCCATGCCGCCAGCAGGCCGCCAGCATGATCGAAATGCAGGTGGCTGAGCACCACCACATCGATATCCTCGTGCTCGAAGCCGGCTTCGCGCAACGAATCGATCAGTACGTGCTGGCTTTCCTGCACTCCGTAGCGCTCGCGCATGCGCGGATCGAAGAACGCCCCGATACCGGTTTCAAACAGCACGGTCTTGCCTTCCAGCGGACTGGCAAGCAGTGCGCGGCAGGCCAGCTCGATGCGATTGAGCTCGTCGGGTGCCGCCCATTTTTCCCACAACGCACGCGGTGCGTTGCCGAACATCGCACCGCCATCGAGGCGCTGCGAGTTTCCGCGAATAGACCAGAGTTTCATGCGTCGATTATCGGCGCCGGCCCGTTAAATAATCGCTAGAAAGGAAACAGAAAACCCCGCCGGCAAAGGCGGGGTTTCGGTAATCTGACGGATAGCCGGCCAGCAGCCGGCGCTACCGGATCAGCGTGCCGGCACGACCTGGGCGCTGCCCACCGGGTTGCGGGGGTCGCTGCCGCCGAACAGCTTGTTCGCCTTGCGGTCCCATTCCACGGTCTGCAGGTTGCCCCACACGTGACTGGAACCGCGGCCGCCTGCGGCGACGTCACCCGGCAGGTCGATCTTGTGGCCCATCGCCTGCAACTGCTTCACCGTCGCCGCGTCGAACGCATCGTCCTCGGCTTCGATCAGGTCCGGCAGCCACTGGTGGTGGTAGCGCGGCAGCGCGGCAACCTGCTGTGCATCCAGGCCGTCGTCGTAGCCGAGGATGCCCAGCAGCACCATGGTGATGATGCGGCTGCCACCCGGAGTGCCCAGCACCACGACCTTGTCGGCGTTCTCCATGAAGGTCGGCGTCATCGAGCTGAGCATGCGCTTGCCGGCCTTCGGCGCGTTGGCCTCGTAACCCATCACGCCGAACGCATTGGGCGTGCCCGGCTTCAGCGCGAAGTCGTCCATCTCGTTGTTCAGCAGCACGCCGGTGCCCTTGGGAATCAGCCCCGACCCATACAGCAGGTTGACGGTCTGGGTGGCGCCGACGCGGTTGCCGTCGCGGTCGATGATCGAGAAGTGCGTGGTCTCGTCATCTTCCAGCGGCGTCGGGTTGCCCGACAGCAGGTCGCTGGGCGTGGCCTTCTCCGGATGGATGGTCGCCCGCAGGCCCTGTGCGTAGTCCTTGCTGGTCAGCACTTTCTGCGGGATCTGCACGAAGTCCGGATCGCCGAGGAAGAAGGTGCGGTCGCGGTAGGCGCGGCGCATCGACTCCACCACCAGGTGGGTGCGGTGGGCCGGGTCCATCTTCCTGATGTCCCAGCCTTCCAGGATCTGCAGCATGCTGGCCAGCGCGATGCCACCGGACGACGGCGGCGGCGCGGTGGTGATCTTCCAGCCGTTGTAGTTGAACACGATCGGCTCGCGCTGCTTGACGCGGTAACCGGCCAGTTCTTCAGCGGTCCACTTGCCGCCAGCCTGCTTCACGCCCGCCAGCAACAGCTTTCCGGTCTGGCCCTTGTAGAAGCCATCAAAGCCACCCGCGGCCAGGCGCTCCAGCGTCTGCGCCAGTTCCGGCTGCTTGAACAGGTCACCGCTGGCGATCGGCTTGCCATTGCGCAGGTAGACCTCGCGCGTGCCGGGATAGCGCTCCATCACTTCACGCCGCGACGCGTAGCCCTTGGCCATGCGGTCGTACACCGGGAAACCTTCGCGCGCGATGCGGATCGCCGGCTGCAGCGAGGCCGACAACGGCAGCTTGCCATGCTTGGCTGACAGCTCGACCAGCGCTGCGGGCAGGCCGGGAATACCCGCCGACCAGGCACCGTTGACCGAACGATCACGGTCCAGGTTGCCCTGCTTGTCGAGGAAGGCCTGCGGGGTCGCCGCGGCCGGGGCGGTCTCGCGCGCATCCAGCATCACATCCTTGCCGGTGGCCGCGTCGTGCAGCAGGAAGAAGCCGCCGCCGCCCAACCCGGAACTGATCGGCTCGACCACCGCCAGCGTGGACGACACCGCCACTGCAGCGTCGAAGGCGTTGCCGCCCTGCGCCAGGATGTCGATGCCGGCCTGGGTGGCCAGTGCGTGGCCGCTGGCAATGGCCGCGCCATCAGGGCGATCGGCACGGGCCGGGCTGTCAGCCCAGGCCATGGGGCTCAGCAGCAGGCCGAGCAGCAACAGGGGGCGGACGATCAGCGTCTTCATTCGGATGGGGGCTCCGCGTAGAGTTCGGGGTGATCGTGCTGCAGCTGGCGCAGCTTGGCCAGCAGCTGGTCTTCCGTTTCCACGATCTCCGGGTCCGGGTCGATGCACTCGACCGGGCAGACGACCACGCACTGTGGCTCGTCGAAATGACCCACGCATTCGGTGCAGCGCGCAGGGTCGATCACGTAGATGGTTTCACCCATCGCAATGGCCTGGTTGGGGCAGGCCGGCTCGCACACGTCGCAGTTGACGCAGAGCTCGTTGATTTTCAGCGACACGGCGATACTCCTCGCCCGCGCCCTGGGACAAAGGACCGGCCAGCGCGGGCGCGCGGGCCGGTCAGGTCATCAGCGGCGCCCTTGCAGGATGCCGCCCGGGCCATGCCGGAGCATGGCCGCCATGGCTCGGTATTACTTGGCTTCGACGAAAATGTACTCGGCACCGGTCGGCTGGATCGCAGCCTGCACGCGGGCGTTGTCAGCCGACTGGCCGATGAAGACGACGCGCACGCCCTTCATCGAATCCGGCGACACGTCCTTGAACACGGCCTGGATCATGTCAGCCATCTTGCCCGAGGCCGACGAACCGAAGGCCAGCATGTTGCCCGGCTGCACGCCACGGGCCACGGCCTGGGTCGCGCTTTCGGTCTGGCGCTCGTACTTGGCCTGGAAGTCCGGGTCCGATTCCGGCGAGAGGTAGTACAGGAACGGGCTGTTGGTGATGTTGCCCATGTTCTGGATCGCCACTTCCTGCAGGTACTTCTTCCAGCCTGCATCGTCGTCCTTGGCCGGGGCGACCAGGGCCGGCTTGGCCTCGTCGACCGGAGCGGCCTCTTCCTTCTTGCAGGCGGTGAAGGCCAGGGCCAACGAAGCGATCAGCATCGCGCGCATGGTGGTGTTCATGGGTTTCCTCCCGGAATGGTGCGTGGTGGTGTACGTAATGGGGTGCGGGTACAGCGGGGCTTACGACTGTGCCGACTTCGCTTCGCGGACCTTGCGCAGGGCTTCGAGCACCGCGGCCGGCACGAAACCGGACACGTCGCCGCCCAGGCGCGCGATCTCGCGGACCAGCGAGGACGAAATGAAGCTGTGCTGCTCGGCCGGGGTCAGGAACAGGGTCTCGACCTCGGGGATCAGGTGGCGGTTCATGCTGGCCATCTGGAATTCGTACTCGAAGTCGGACACCGCGCGCAGGCCGCGCAGCAGCACCCCGCCCTGCACCGAACGTACGAAATGGGCCAGCAGGGTATCGAAGCCGATGACCTCGACGTTGCCGTGGTGGGCCAGCGCGCCACGCGCCAGCTGCACGCGCTGCTCCAGCGGCAGCGCCGGGCCCTTGGACGGGCTCTGCGCCACGCCGACCACGACCTTTTCGAACAGCGGCGCGGCCCGGCTCACAAGGTCGATATGACCGTTGGTGATGGGGTCGAACGTGCCGGGGTAGACGGCAATGCGGCGATTGGCCACGGTCATGGGCGGATGCAGATGTTCAGATGAGGTCAAAGTGTAGCAGTGGCACGGCGGTACAGGGCAAAGCGCACCTCGCGGGTGCCACCCTCGCGGTGCAGCAGCCAGTCCGGCGGCAGCACCGGCACGTGGCCGGCTGGCGATTCCAGGTACAGCCAGGCGTCGGCGGCCAGGTGCCGCGGCAGCTGGGCCAGCACGTCCTGCCACAGGCCATCGGCAAACGGCGGGTCGATGAAGACCAGGTCGGCCTGCTGCGCCTGCGCCCCTTGCAGCCAGCGCAGGGCATCGGCCTGCACGACGGTGATCTGGTCGCTGGCCTGCAGCCTGGCGACGGCGGCGGTCAGGTTGCGTCCCAGCTGCGCATCGCGCTCGACCAGGGTGGCGTGGGCAGCGCCACGCGAGACCGCCTCCAGGCCCAGCGCGCCACTGCCAGCGAACAGGTCCAGCACGCGGGCGCCGCCGAGCTTGGGCATCAGCCAGTTGAACAGGGTCTCGCGCACGCGGTCGCTGCTGGGGCGAAGGCCCGGCAGGGTCGGCACCGGCAGCCGGGTATTGCGCCAGCGCCCGCCGATGATGCGGACCTGGCCGTCATTGCCACCGCGGCCGCTCATCGGCGCCCCCGGCGGGAGGAATTCGAGAAATTCAGCATGAGCGGGATTGTAGTTCGGCCGGGCTTTGCCCGGCACCCGTCGAAGCCACGGCAACGGCCGAAGCAACGGCAAAAGCCGGCTATCCGTGGGTTGGCGGGGTGGGTCCGGTCGAGGGGGACGCTGCAAGTACGTCCATGTAAGCTCGGTCGCCGCATCCATGCGGCTCACGCCCCCTCAACCGGACCCACCCCGCCTTCGACAGTTCCGTGCGATCTGTCGGAACGGCTCTTGGGGTCAGATCCGTTTTCCTGCGGAAAACGGATCTGACCCCAGATTTATTTCGATGTCTGACAGATGTGTCGACCAAGGTCGACACCTACCAACAGCCGCGGGAAATCTGTCAGAGGCGGGGCGGTGTGGGTTGGCGTTGCTGTTGCTTCGGCCTCTGCAGGTGCCGGGCGCCGCCCGGCCGACCAACCCCTTGATTTCGGGACAATCAGCCATACCCCTTGGCGAGGCCGCACGCGCTGGCGCGGCATTGCACATGGAGCCCTATCGATGACCGAGACCACCCAGACCGAAACCCTTGGCTTCCAGACCGAAGTCAAGCAGCTGCTGCAGCTGATGATCCACTCGCTGTACTCCAACAAGGAGATCTTCCTGCGCGAGCTGGTCTCCAACGCCGCCGACGCCGCCGACAAGCTGCGCTTCGAGGCCCTGACCCAGCCGGCGCTGCTGGAAGGCGACAGCGAGCTGCGCGTGCGCGTCAGCTTCGACCCCACCGCGCACACCATCACCATCGAAGACAACGGCATCGGCATGAGCCGCGCCGAAGCCATCGCCCACCTTGGCACGATCGCAAAGTCCGGCACCGGCGATTTCCTGCGCCAGCTGTCCGGCGACCAGAAGAAGGATTCGCAGCTGATCGGCCAGTTCGGCGTCGGTTTCTACAGCGCCTTCATCGTTGCCGACGAAGTGGAAGTGACCTCGCGCCGCGCCGGCCTGGCCGCAGGTGAAGGCGTGCGCTGGACCTCGCGCGGCGAAGGCGATTTCAACGTCGCCACTGTCGACAAGGCCGAGCGCGGCACCCGCATCGTCCTGCATCTGAAGGATGGCGAGCATGATTTCGCCGACGGCTGGCGCCTGCGCAGCATCCTCAAGAAGTATTCGGACCACATCGGCCTGCCGATCCAGATGCCGAAGGAAGGTGGCGAACAAGGCGCCACCGTCGAGTGGGAGACCGTCAACCGCGCCAGCGCGCTGTGGACCCGTCCGCGCACCGAGATCGGCGACGCCGAGTACACCGAGTTCTACAAGCACGTGGCGCACGACCACAGCGATCCGCTGGCGTGGAGCCACAACAAGGTCGAAGGCAAGCTGGAGTACACCTCGCTGCTTTACGTGCCCGGCCGCGCGCCGTTCGACCTGTACCACCGCGATGCGCCCAAGGGCCTGAAGCTCTATGTGCAGCGCGTGTTCGTGATGGACCAGGCCGAGCAGTTCCTGCCGCTGTACCTGCGCTTCATCAAGGGCGTGGTCGACTCCAACGACCTGTCGCTGAACGTCTCGCGCGAGATCCTGCAGTCCGGCCCGGTCATCGATTCGATGAAGGCGGCGCTGACCAAACGCTCGCTGGACATGCTGGACAAGCTGGCCGCCGACAAGCCGGAGCAATACGCCACGTTCTGGAAGGAATTCGGCCAGGTGCTGAAGGAAGGCCCGGCCGAGGACTACAACAACCGCGAGAAGGTGGCCGGGCTGCTGCGCTTCGCCTCCACCCGCGGCGACAGCGATGCGCAGACGGTGTCGCTGGCCGATTACCTCGGCCGCATGACCGAAGGCCAGGACAAGATCTACTACCTGACCGGCGAGAGCTACAGCCAGGTGCGCAACAGCCCCCACCTGGAAGTGTTCCGCAAGAAGGGCGTGGAAGTGCTGCTGCTGACCGACCGCATCGACGAGTGGCTGATGGGCTACCTGACCGATTTCGACGGCAAGGGCTTCGTCGACATCGCTCGTGGCGATCTCGACCTGGGCGCGCTGGAAACCGAAGCGGACAAGCAGGAACAGGAAGCCGCGGCGAAGGACAAGCAGGGCCTGGTCGAGCGCCTGAAGACCGTGCTGGGCGATGACGTGGCCGAAGTGCGCGTGTCACACCGCCTGACCGATTCGCCGGCGGTACTGGCCATCGGCGAACAGGACCTGGGCCTGCAGATGCGCCAGATCCTGGAAGCCAGCGGGCAGAAGGTGCCGGACAGCAAGCCGGTGCTGGAAATCAACCCGGGCCACCCACTGATTGCCAAGCTGGATGCCGAAGCCGATGGCGCGCGTTTCGACGACCTCGGCCGGGTGCTGTTCGACCAGGCCGCGCTGGCCGCCGGTGACAGCCTGAAGGACCCGGGTGCCTACGTGGCGCGGCTGAACAAGCTGCTGCTGGAACTGTCGGCCTGATCGACAGGGGGGTCGCCGGGCATGGCCCGGCTTACCCGGCGGTGCTCTGGTAGAGGCCGACCTTGGTTGGCGCCCCAAAAGCGTGCCAACCAAGGTTGGCACCTACCGGGGCGGATCGAGCGTGCCAACCAAGGTTGGCAGCTACCGGCGCGGGTGGAGAGTGCCAACCAAGGTTGGCACCCACCAGGGGCGGCGGTTGGCGCCTGCCGAAGGGGTTCAGGCGTCGCGATCCAGCAGCGAACCCAGCATCTGGTCCTGGCGGCGGATCACCGCGGCATTGGCGGCGAAGGCCACCACCTCGGCTTTCGCGGCCAGCAGGTCACCCAGCGGCGCGCCGGCATCGGCGCCGACGGGAATCACCGCGGCCTGCACCCCACCCTGCCCGGCAGCACTGCGCTGCAGCTGCAGGCGCTGGGCATCCGGGGTCGCCAGGTTGGCCACGTTGTGCGCAGCCACCTGCACGCCCTGCTGGGCCGCACGCATCCCGCCGAGGGCAATTCCCATCACGTTGTCCATGGCGGTCTCCGGGCCGCACGACGTGGCCCTCCGGACCGGTTAACGGCCGGCGGACCGCGACCTTGAGTCCACATCGGCCCGACAGGCCCGAGTGGTAGCATATCCCCCTGATTTCAGCGCCTTTTGCCAATGCTCAGTTTTTTCCGCCGCAAGAAGCCCCAGGATGCCCCCGCAGCGGAGGCACCCAAGACCCAGCACTACTCGGCTGAAGAGCTGGCGGCGGCGTTCCCGTCGGCCGCGCCGATCGAGGACAAAGAGCCAGCACCGGTAGCCGTACCGGCCGCGCCTGCGCCGGCCGAGCCGCCGCCGGCAGCCGTCGTTCCGGTCGCTTTCGAGCCCACCCCGGTGGTTCCGGCTCCGGTGGTTCCGGCTCCGGTCGTTCCCGCTCCGAGCGCTCCGCAATCGGCCGCCCGGATCGACGTCGCCCCGGTGGCGGCCCCGGCCATCGAACCGGCACCCGCACCAGTGCCTCAGCCCACCCCGGCACCGGTCACCGACGACCTGCCTGCCGCCGCCTCGATCGATGCCGTTCCGGCGCCTGCCGGCAAGCCCGGCTGGCGCGAACGCCTGCGCAACAGCGTCATCGCGCGCAGCTTCGGTGGACTGTTCTCGCGCAACCCCAAGCTCGACGACGATCTGCTGGACGAACTGGAAACCGCACTGATCACCGCCGACGTCGGCGTGGGCGCCACCACCGATCTGGTCGAGGGCCTGCGCAAGCGCATGAAGTCGCGCGAGTTCGCCGACGCCAATGCGCTGCTGGCCGCGTTGCGCGCCGAGCTGATCGCGATCCTGCAGCCGGTGGCCAAGCCGCTGGTGATCGATCGCAACGCCAAGCCCTTCGTGGTGCTCACCGTCGGCGTCAACGGCGTCGGCAAGACCACCACCATCGGCAAGCTGGCCAAGCGCTTCAAGGATGACGGCCACAGCCTGATGCTGGCTGCCGGCGATACCTTCCGCGCCGCCGCCGTGGCCCAGCTGCAGGCCTGGGGCGAGCGCAACGGCGTAGCCGTGGTCGCGCAGGGGCAGAACGCCGATGCCGCTTCGGTGGCATTCGACGCGCTGCAGGCCGGCAAGGCCCGCGGCACCTCGGTGCTGATCGCCGATACCGCCGGCCGCCTGCACACCCAGTCCGGCCTGATGAACGAGCTGGGCAAGATCCGCCGCGTGCTCGGCAAGATCGACCCCACCGCCCCGCACGAAGTGCTGATGGTGATCGACGGCACCACCGGCCAGAACGCGCTGTCGCAGTTGCGCCAGTTCAATGCCGCAGTGAACGTGACCGGCCTGGTGGTGACCAAGCTGGACGGCACTGCCAAGGGCGGCGTGGTGTTCGCGCTGGCCCGCGAGTTCGGCATCCCGATCCGCTTTGCCGGTATCGGTGAGCGCCCGGAAGACCTGCGCGTGTTCGACCCGGAAGCCTTCGTCGACGCCCTGCTGCCCGAAGCGCTGGGCGCCTGATACACCGCGCAGCCACGCATGGCGTGGCTCTACCGCAGCCTGGTAGAGCCACCCCACGGGTGGCTGCCTCTCTGGAACTCCAATGCCCCGCCAGCCGCACGCCAGCGCCGAAACTGCAGAACGGGACGATTTCGTCGCCCGCCTGCTGCACTGGTTCGACGGCCATGGTCGCCACGACCTGCCCTGGCAGCACCCACGCAGCCCCTATCGGGTCTGGCTGTCGGAAATCATGCTGCAGCAGACCCAGGTAGCCACGGTCATCCCGTACTTCCAGCGGTTCCTGCAGCATTTCCCGACGCTGCCCGACCTCGCCGCCGCCAGCAATGACGCGGTGATGGCGCAGTGGGCCGGGCTCGGCTACTACGCCCGCGCACGCAACCTGCATGCCGCCGCGAAGCGCTGCGTGGAACTGCACGACGGCGACCTGCCGCGCGATTTCGATGCCTTGCATGCCCTGCCCGGCATCGGCCGCAGCACCGCAGGTGCGATCCTCAGCCAGGCCTGGAACGATCCGTTCGCGATCCTCGATGGCAACGTCAAGCGCGTGCTCAGCCGTTACCACGGCATCGACGGCTTTCCCGGCCTGCCGGCCATCGAGAAACAGTTGTGGTCGATTGCCGAGGCGCACGTGGCGCAGGTGCCGGCCGGGCGAATGGCTGATTACACCCAGGCCCAGATGGACCTGGGTGCGACGGTGTGCAGCCGCGCCAAGCCAGCCTGCGTGATCTGCCCGCTGCAGGACGCGTGCGCGGCGCGCCGCGAAGGCCGCACCGCCGAACTGCCCACGCCCAAGCCCAGCAAGGCCCTGCCCGAGCGCGAAGCGATGGCCCTGCTGCTGCGCGACGCCCAGCAGCGCGTGCTGCTGCAGAAGCGGCCGGACACCGGCATCTGGGCGCAGCTGTGGACGCTGCCGCAGGCCGAGGCCGGCAGCGTACTGCAGGACTGGTTCGACGCGCACGTCGAAGGTTCGCTGGAAGACGCCGAGGAGCTGCCCGTGCTGCAGCACACCTTCAGCCATTACAAGCTGCACCTGCAGGTACTGTCGCGGCAGGTGCACGGCCTGCGCGTGGAAGAACCCACGCTGCGCTGGGTCGCCACCGACGAACTGCCCGCGCTGGGCCTGCCGGCCCCCATCCGCAAGCTGCTCGATGGCGCCACGGTCAAGGCGCCGAAACGAACGCCCAAGAAACCCCGCAACCACGAGTGAGTACCATGTCCCGAACCGTCTTCTGCCAGTACGAACAACGCGATGCCGAGGGCCTGGACTTCGTGCCCTACCCCGGCGAACTGGGCCAGCGCATCTTCAGCAACATCGGCAAGCAGGCCTGGGCCGCGTGGCTTGCGCACCAGACCATGCTGATCAACGAAAACCGCCTGTCGCCGCGTACCCCGGAGCATCGCGCATTCCTTGAGGGCGAACTGGTCAAGTTCCTGTTCGAGAAGGACGCGGAAAAGCCTGCCGGCTTCACCCCGGAAGCCTGACCCAAAGGTAGTGCCGGCCGCTGGCCGGCATCGCGCAGATGCCAGGTTGCCGGCCAGCGGCCGGCACTACCGCGCTATTTCGTATTTTCCTCGCGCTCCTGCACCTGCGCCTGGCGCAGCTCCTGCTCGGAGGCACGCAGTGCCTTCACGTCCAGCTTGCGGATGCTGTTGATGAAGCACGGCATGCGCGGGCCACCGGTCGGGTCGCGCACCAGCACCTTGTCGAAACGCGATGACACGCGGCCCATGCTGCTGGTCAACCCGATGGCGGTGGCGTACGACAGGTCCGGGCACGGACCACTCAGTTCCAGCAGGTAAGCCTCGCTCGGCCGGGTCCACACCGCCAGCGCGCTGTCACCCAGTTCGGTCCAGCCATTGAGGCTGCCGAAGAACTGCATGTCGTTCTGCGGCGCGCCGGCGTGGGCGCGGTACAGATCCAGTTTCTCGGTACTGCTGAGCCGGCCGGTGGTCGCGCAGGCGGCCAGCGCCAGGCAGAGTCCGGCGATCAGGATCGGGGTCTTCATGGCGATCTCCTCGGGGAACCTGCTGCGATCATGCGCCGGCCGATGTGCGGCCGGCGCGATGGCAGGTAAACCCGTTCAGGCGCCGGGAGGCGGCCGTTGCCGGCCGCTCAGACGTCGGCGTGGGCCAGTGCGTGCAGGCGCCCTTCGCGCAGCTCCAGCACCCGGTCCAGGCGCCTCGCCAGGCTGCGGTCGTGGGTAACCAGCACCAGGCTGGTATGACGCGCGCGGTTGAGTTCCAGCATCAGCTCGAACACGGTAGCAGCGGTGCGGTCATCCAGGTTGCCGGTCGGCTCGTCGCCGAGCACGCAGGCCGGATGATTGACCAGCGCACGTGCCACCGCGGCACGTTGGCGTTCGCCGCCGGACAGCTCGCCCGGCTTGTGGTCCAGGCGATGTCCGAGGCCGACCGCTTCCAGCAGCGTGGTGGCCCGGCTGCTCGCTTCGGCCACGGCGGTGCCGGCCAGCAGCACCGGCATCATCACGTTTTCCAGCGCGGTGAATTCCGGCAACAGGTGGTGGAACTGGTAGACGAAGCCCAGCGCCTGGTTGCGCAGCAGGCCGCGCGCGGTATCCGACAGCGCCGACATGCGCTGGCCCGTGACGTACACCTCGCCTGCAGTCGGAACATCCAGCCCGCCCAGCAGGTGCAGCAGCGTGCTCTTGCCGGCACCGGAGGCACCGATGATCGCCACCGTCTCGCCGGCGGTCACGGTCAGGTCCAGGCCATCGAACACCGGGGTCTGCATGCGCCCTTCGGCGTAGGTCTTGCCCAGTGCTTCGGCGCGGATCACCTCATCGCCGCGGTTGAAGACCTTATTCATAACGCAGGGCCTCCGCCGGCTGGGTGCGTGCTGCCCGCCAGGCGGGATACAGGGTGGCCAGGAAGCTCATCAGCAGCGCGACCACGGTGATCGCCACCACGTCGCCGGTCTGCATGTCGGTCGGCAGGCCGGTGATGTAGTACACATCCTCCGGCAGCAGCTTGACGTTGAACACGCTCTCGATTGCACCGAGGATGCGTTCCAGGTTGAGGGTCAGGGTGATGCCGCCGATCAGGCCGGCCAGCGTGCCGAAGATGCCGATCAGCGAACCCTGCACCATGAACACCTGCATCACCCCGCCCGGGGTCAGGCCGAGGGTGCGCAGGATGGCGATGTCGGCCTGCTTGTCGGTCACCAGCATCACCTGCGAGGACACCAGGTTGAACGCACCCATGGCGATGATCAGCGACAGCAGGATGCCCATCACCACCTTCTCCATGCGCAGCGAGTGGTAGAGGTTGGCATTCTGCTGGGTCCAGTCACTTACCCGGTACGCGCCGCCGAGGCTCTGCGCCAGGTCCACGCCCACTTCCAGCGAGCGGTCCATGTCGTGCAGTTTCAGCCGCACGCCGGTAGCACCGTCGCTGCGCAGCACGCGCTCCAGGTCCTGCATGTTGGCGAAGCCGACACCCCGGTCGACCTCGTTGTAGCCGGCCTCGAAGATGCCACTGACGGTGAAGCGTTTCATCCGCGGCACGGCACCGGCAGGCGTGCCCTGCACTTCGGCGAAGGTCACCAGCACCTGGTCACCGACGTCGACGCCGAGCCAGATCGCCAGTTCCTTGCCCAGCAGCAGGTTGAAGCTGCCCGGCGTCAGGCTGGCATAGCTGCCCTTGGTGACCTTCTTGTCGATCACCGATACCTTCGGCTCCAGCGCCGGATCGATGCCCTGGATGATTGCGCCCTGCACGCGCGGGCCGCTGATCATCGACTGGATCTCGATGTACGGCGCGGCACCGGCCACGCGCGGGTCCTTGCGGGCCACGTCGACCACGCGCATCCAGTCCGGCATCGGCTCGCCGTCGCGGCTGATGGTGGTGTGCGCGGTCATCTGCAGCAGGCGGCTGCGGATTTCCTTCTGGAATCCGCTCATCACCGCCAACGTGGTGATCAGCACCGTAACGCCGAGCGCGATGCCCAGGATCGATGCCATCGAGATGAAGGAGATGAAGCCGTTGCGGCGCTTGGCGCGCAGGTAGCGCAGGCCAATGGCCACGGGAATGGGTTTGAACATGCAGGCACGCCGGTCAATTCAGCTTATGGTGCCATCGTCCGGGGCTGACGGGAAACGGCGCGTGCGGCTACGGCCAGTCGCAGTTCACGTCGCTGCCCGGAATCGAGCACATCCGGCCAGAACAGCAGGCGCTGGCGGCGCCGATCCTCACGCCACAGCAACAACAGCCATGGGCCACGCACCACCAGCCGTGGCGTATCAACGTCCTGCCCGGCCACCTGCAGTGGCTCGGGAAGCGGAGGCAGAAGCACCTGCACGCGCGGCCTGCGCTGGCGCCAGGCCAGTTCGGCCAGGCCCGTGCACCAGGCCAGCACCACTGCGGGCATCAGCAGCCGTGAAGGCAGATCCGATGCGCGCAGCAGCCACGGCGCAGCCAGCAGCACCGCCAGCTGGGCGGCGGCCTGCAGCCGCGAGGGGCGCCACTCAAGGCTTGAGGGCGAGGATCTTCTGCATGAGGGGGATCGCGTGCGCATGCGGGCAGGCCTCGTAGCCCATGAACCAGCGCCACAACTTATCGTCCTCGCAGTCGAGCAGGAACAGGAAAACCTCGCGCTCTTCGGTCGGCGCAGTGCTCCACTCGTGGTCCAGGTAGCGGCCGAACAGCTGGTCCAGCTCACGCATGCCGCGGCGGCAGCGCCAGCGCAGCTTCTTCAGCAGAACATCTTCTTCCATCGTGCTTCTCCAGATACAGCAAAGCCACGCATGGCGTGGCTCTACTGGGGTGGCACAGCCACGCGTGGCGTGGCTCTACCCGGTACAGCCGGGCCTGATCAGGCGCGGCGTTCCATCATCAGCTTCTTGATCTCGGCGATCGCCAGCGCCGGGTTCAGGCCCTTCGGGCAGGTCCGGGCGCAGTTCATGATGGTGTGGCAGCGGTACAGCTTGAACGGATCTTCCAAATCATCCAGGCGCGCACCGGTGTCCTCATCGCGCGAGTCGATGATCCAGCGGTAGGCCTGCAGCAGGATCGCCGGGCCCAGGTAACGCTCGCCGTTCCACCAGTAGCTCGGGCAGCTGGTCGAGCAGCAGGCGCACAGGATGCACTCGTACAGGCCGTCCAGCTTCTTGCGGTCTTCCGGCGACTGCAGGCGCTCGCGGTCCGGCGGTGCCGGGGTCTGGGTACGGATCCACGGCTTGATCGACGCGTACTGCGCGTAGAAGTGGGTCAGGTCCGGAACCAGATCCTTGACCACGTTCATGTGCGGCAGCGGGTAGATCGGCACTTCCTTCTTGCCGCAGTCCGAGATGGCTCGGGTGCAGGCCAGGGTGTTGGTGCCGTCGATGTTCATGGCGCACGAACCACAGATACCTTCGCGGCACGAGCGGCGGAAGGTCAGGGTCGGGTCGATCTCGTTCTTGATCTTGATCAGGGCGTCCAGGACCATCGGGCCACAGGCGTCCAGATCGACTTCATAGGTATCGGTGCGCGGGTTGCTGTCGTCGTCCGGACTCCAGCGGTAGATCTTGAAGGTGCGCACATTCTTGCCGCCGTTCTTGACGGGGAAATGCTTGCCCTTCGTGATCTTGGAATTCTTGGGGAGTGAAAACTCGGCCATGGCTGCTCTCGTTGGCTCAGGCGGCCCGCGCCCGTGGGCGCGGATTGCATGGTAGGCGGGGTCGGATCAGTACACGCGCGGCTTCGGCGGCACCACGGACACGTCGTCGGTCAACGTGTACATGTGCACCGGACGGTAGTCGAAGCTGCACTTGCCCTTCTCGTCGACGCTGACCAGGGTGTGCTTCTGCCAGTTGACGTCGTCGCGGTCCGGGAAGTCCTCGTGCGCATGCGCGCCGCGGCTTTCCTTGCGCTGTTCGGCCGAGTTGATCGTCGCCACCGCATTGAGCAGCAGGTTGTTCAGCTCGTAGGTCTCGATCAGGTCCGAGTTCCACACCAGCGAACGGTCGGAGACCTTCACGTCCTGGAACGAGTCGAAGATCTTGTCCATCTTCTCGCAGCCTTCCTTCAGCGTCTGGCTGGTGCGGAAGACCGCCGCGTCGGCCTGCATGGTGCGCTGCATGCGATCGCGGATGACCGAGGTCGGGGTATCGCCGTTGGCGTGGCGCAGCTTGTCCAGCAGGCCCAGCGCCTTGTCGCAGGCATCGGCCGGCAGCGGCTTGTGCGCAGCGCCCGGCTTGATGGTCTCGGCACAGCGGTTGGCCACGGCACGGCCGAACACCACCAGGTCCAGCAGCGAGTTCGAGCCCAGGCGGTTGGCGCCGTGCACGGACACGCAGGCCGCTTCGCCGATGGCGTACAGGCCCGGCACTACCGCGTTGTCGTTGTCGCCGACCTTCTGCACCACTTCGCCGTGGTAATTGGTCGGAATGCCGCCCATGTTGTAGTGCACGGTCGGGATGACCGGAATCGGCTGCTTGTGCACGTCGACGCCGGCGAAGATGCGGGCGCTCTCGGCGATGCCCGGCAGCTTCTCGTCGATCACGCCCGGGCCGAGGTGGGTCAGGTCGAGCAGGATGTGGTCCTTGTGCTCGCCGACGCCGCGGCCTTCGCGGATCTCGATGGTCATCGAACGGCTGACCACGTCGCGCGAGGCCAGGTCCTTGTAGTGCGGCGCGTAGCGCTCCATGAAGCGCTCGCCGCTGCTGTTGCGCAGGATGCCACCTTCACCGCGGACACCCTCGGTGATCAGGCAGCCGGCGCCGTAGATGCCGGTCGGGTGGAACTGCACGAACTCCATGTCCTGCATGGCGATGCCGGCACGCATGGCCAGGCCGCCACCGTCGCCGGTGCAGGTGTGCGCCGAGGTGGCGCTGAAGTAGGCACGGCCGTAGCCGCCGGTGGCCAGTACCACGCCCTGGGCGCGGAACAGGTGCAGGGTGCCGTCGGACATGTCCAGGGCCAGCACGCCGCGGCAGGCGCCTTCCTCGTCGAAGATCAGGTCGAGCGCGAAGTACTCGATCATGAAGCGCGCGTCGTGCTTCAGCGACTGCTGGTACAGCGTGTGCAGCATCGCGTGGCCGGTACGGTCGGCCGCCGCGCAGGTACGCTGCGCCGCCGGGCCTTCGCCATACTTGGTGGTCATGCCACCGAACGGACGCTGGTAGATCTTGCCTTCGGCGGTGCGCGAGAACGGCACGCCGTAATGTTCGAGCTCGATGATGGCCGGGATGGCCTCACGGCACATGTACTCGATGGCGTCCTGGTCGCCCAGCCAGTCCGACCCCTTGATGGTGTCGAAGAAGTGGTAGCGCCAGTCGTCCTCGCCCATGTTGCCGAGCGCGGCCGAGATACCGCCCTGGGCGGCAACGGTGTGAGAACGGGTCGGGAAGACCTTGGTCAGGCACACGGTCTGCAGGCCCTTGGCGGCCAGGCCGAACGTGGCGCGCAGGCCGGCACCGCCGGCGCCGACCACGACCATGTCGTACTTGTGTTCGGTGATCTTGTAAGCGGACATCTAATCTGGATTCCTGTGTAGGTGCCTGGGCTCAGGCAACGCCGAGGGCGATGCGGCCCACCGCAAACACACTGACGATCATGCCGAGCACGGCGACGAACTTCACCGCGGTCTGCAGCACCAGGGCCAGCAGCGATTCGTGGATGTAGTCTTCCAGCACGACCTGCATGCCGAGCTGCGCGTGCCAGAACATGGCGATCAGCAGGCCGATCAACGGCACCGCGTTCCACGGCTTGGCCACGGCGGCGGCGGCGGTGGCGTAGTCCGAGCCCAGCAGGCCCAGCACGAAGACCAGGAACCAGATGCCCAGCACCGCCAGTGCGGCGGCGGTCAGGCGCTGGTGCACGAAGTGCTCGGTGCCGGTCTTGGCCGAGCCAAGGCCGCGCACGTTCTTCAACGGGGTACGGAACTTGCTCACGCGGCACCTCCGAACATCACATAGGCCCACACCAGCAGGGTGATCACCAGGCTGCCGATGACCGACAGCCAGCTGCTGCGGATGAAGGCGGGGATGCTGAAGCCGATGGCGAAGTCCTGCACGACGTGGCGGATGCCATTGCACAGGTGATAGGCGAACGACCATGTCCACGCGAACAGGAACACGCGGCCATACCAGGCCCCGGCATGGCCGGTGAAGCAGTTCCAGGACTCGGGCCCCATCATCAGGGCCAGCAGGCCGGCGGCGATGATGAGGGCACCAACAGACAGAAAGACGCCAGTGGCTCGATGCAGGATCGAGGTGGCCATCTGAATCTGCCAGCGATACACCTGAAGGTGCGGGGAAAGTGGGCGTTGTCTGGTCGCCATTCGCTGGGCTCGTTGTCTCGGCTGGGCGGCACACGGCCGCGTTGGCTCAATGCTGATCAGAAATCGATGCAGCGTCCGTTTTTCTCCCAATCGCCATACCGCACCGGATCAAGTCCGCCGCGGCCGCCGAATTCTTCCGCTTTTTCCTGTTCCACGGGCACGGGTGCCGCGGGGACCAGCGGGGCTTCAGATTCGTCGTCGGGAGTGGGGGTTGTTTGGCCTATCATGTTCGGTCTCGCAACGCACAAATTTTAGACCTCGTTCACGTGCCTGACAACCTGCCCCCTGCTTTCGTCGGATATCCGCGCCTGCCCGGCCACCAGCTGCTGAGCCTGCAGGGCCCGGATGCGGCTGTCTTTGCCCACGCCCAGTTCAGCAGCGATGTCACCGCCCTGCCCCTGCAGCACTGGCAGTGGAGTGCCTGGCTGAGCGCCAAGGGCCGCACCCTGGCGGTGTTCCAGCTGCTTCGGCTGGCCGAAGACCACGTGATGCTGGTGCTGGCTGACGGCGATGCCGATGCGATTGCGTCGCAACTGCAGCGCTTCGTGTTCCGCCGCAAGGTGAAGGTGCAGGTGCGCAGCGATCTGGCGGCGGCTGGCGCGCTCACCGCGCCCGAGGCCGCCAGCGGCGCGGCGATTGCGCAGACCACAGGCGACGGCTGGGAGCTGGACCTGGGCAGCGATGCCCTGCCGCGCACCCTGCGCATTGGCAGCGCCGACGCGTTCGCTGCCGGCAATGAAGCCGATGAGGCCGCTTTCGCCCTGGCCTGGCGCCAGGCCGACCTGCGCTACGGCCTGCCGCGGCTGGAAGAAGGCCAGCGCGAAGTGTGGACCCCCCAACAGCTGGGCCTGGACCGCCTGAACGGCTACAGCGTGAAGAAGGGCTGCTATCCCGGCCAGGAAATCGTCGCCCGCACCCACTTCCTCGGCAAAGCCAAGCGTGCGGTGCAGTTGCTGCATACCGCAGCACCGGCACAGGCCGGCGATGGCGTGCAGCAGGATGGCGCGGGGCTGGGCACGATTGCCAGCGTGGCCGGCGACCTGGCACTGGCGGTACTGCCACTGGAGGCCAGCGACGCTGACCTGCAGGTGGGCGATGCCATTGCGCAGCGCGTGCCGTTGCTGGATGGCCTGGCCCGCTGAAGCAGGCGGGGACCTGCACGGGTGGGTGCAGGAATGGTAGTGCCGGCCGCTGGCCGGCAACCATGCAGGGTTGAGGTTGCCGGCCAGCGGCCGGCACTACCCCTTACAGGCGCGCGCCGGTTTCCGGGTTGAAGAAATGCAGGCCCTGCGGATGGATCGCCACGCGGATCTGCTCGCCCACCTCGGGCAGCGCCTGCGGCGCCACGCGCATGGTCAGCGCGTGCTGGCCACTGCTCAGGTTGACGAAGATCTCGTTGCCGACCGGTTCGATGCCTTCAATGCGTGCGACGAACGCATGCGCATCGTCGGCGGCCGCCGGCTGCAGGTGCTCCGGACGCACGCCCACCGCGATCGGCTTCTGCAGCCAGGCCGGATCGATGGTGGCCTGGCCCAGCGGTGCACGCCACTCACCATCGACCACGGTCACGCCACCGGCATCGCCCTGCAGCGTACCGCGCAGCACGTTCATCGCCGGGCTGCCGAGGAAGCCGGCCACGAACAGGTTGGCGGGGCGATCGTACAGCGCCATCGGCGTATCGATCTGCTGGATGACGCCATCCTTCAGCACCACGATGCGCTGGCCCAGGGTCATCGCTTCGACCTGGTCGTGCGTCACGTAGATCATGGTGGTGCCCAGCTTGCGGTGCAGCTGCGCGATCTCGGTACGCACGCTGTGACGCAGCTTGGCATCCAGGTTGGACAGCGGTTCGTCGAGCAGGAACACCGCCGGCTCGCGCACCAGCGCACGGCCCAGCGCGACACGCTGGCGCTGGCCACCGGACATCGCCTTGGGCAGCTTGTCCATCATCTCGGTCAGGCCCAGCGTCTGCGCCGCCTCGGCGATGCGCTTGTCGATGGTCGCCTTGTCGTGACCGCGCAGCTTCAGGCCAAAGGCCAGGTTCTCGGCCACGGTCATGTGCGGGTACAGCGCATAACTCTGGAACACCATCGCGATGTCGCGATCCTTCGGCGCCACGTCGTTGACCACGCGGTCACCGATGGTCAGCGTGCCGCCGCTGATCTCCTCCAGGCCAGCCACCATCCGCAGCAGGGTCGACTTGCCACAGCCGGACGGGCCGACCAGCACCATCAGCTCGCCATCGGCGACCTCGAAGCTGGCGTCCTTCACCGCGACCTGGCCGTTGTCATAGACCTTGCGCACACCCTGCAACTGCACTTTTGCCATATCACCTATCCGGTCCGCCCGAAGCCGGGCTGTCTTTTGGGACTGCCTCGGCCCTCCCGATGGCAGTGATGATTGCGCGCTTGCCGCATGACGGCGAGCACTGCAATCGAATACAGTTGCCCATTCTGCCATGTAAACGTTTTCACGTGGCACTATCCGATGATCGGTGCGCACCGATCTGCGTCGGCGGTTGAACGAAGGTTCCGCCGAGGCAGTGGTTTCGAATGGAACGGTCTTCCGGCACCCCGGAGAACGCCCCTGACGAACCTCGGACAGGCAGTTGCGCGGATGTCCCCCGAACCCAGCCATGAAGCGATTGACAACGATGTCACCCGGATCTGAAACTCGAGCGATGCACGACACCCTCTTCCTGTTCGGTGCCACAGGTGATCTGGCCCAGCGCTACCTGTTCCCTTCGCTGCTTCGCCTGCTTGGCGACGGCCTGCTGCCGGAGGACTTCCGCATCCGTGCGCTGGCCCTGTCCGGGCATGACACCGAAGCCTTCCATGACATCCTGCGGCCGCGCCTGCAGCAGGCCATGCCGATGGCCACGCAGGACGACATCAGCGCCCTGCTGCGTCGCATCGACTACCGCTCGGTGGACCTGCGCGACGTCGACTCGGTTGCCGCCGCGGTCGCCGACCTCGTGCACCGCAAGTGCGTCAGCTACCTCGCCATCCCGCCGGGCCTGTACATCTCCACCTGCGAAGGCCTGGCCAAGGGCGGCGCCCTCGCCGCGCCGGCACGCCTGATGCTGGAAAAGCCGATCGGCAGCGACAGCGAGAGCGCCGAGGAAATCATCAGCACCATCGGCCAGTGGATCGACGAGGACCGCGTGTTCCGCCTCGACCACTACCTGGGCAAGGCCGCGGTGCAGAACCTGATCGCACTGCGCTTCGGCAACACGCTGCTGGAAGCGGTGTGGAACCGCAACTACATCGAATCGGTGCACATCCTGGTGGCCGAAAGCGAAGGCGTGGATGGCCGCGATGCCTATTACGCCCGCTCCGGCGCGCTGCGCGACATGGTGCAGAGCCACATCCTGCAGCTGCTGTGCATGGTGGCGATGGAACCGCCGGCATCGCTGGAAGCCGATCGCATCCGCGACGAGAAGGTCAAGGTGCTGCGCGCCCTGCGCCCGCTCGATGCCAGGCACGCCGCGCGTGACAGCATCCGTGGCCGCTACACCGCCGGCACCATCAATGGCCAGCCGGCACAGGCCTACCAGCCGCCGGAAGGCAGCGACGTGGAAACCTTCGCCGGTGTCACCGCGCATATCGACAACTGGCGCTGGAGCGGCGTGCCGTTCCACCTGGTCACCGGCAAGCGCCTGCCCGAGCGCACCACCCGCGTGGTGGTCACGCTGAAGCCGGTCACCCACTGGCTGTTCGAGCGCCCGCAGCGCGCGCAGGCCGCACCGAACCGCCTGGTGTTCCAGCTGCAGCCGCAGGAAAACATCGAACTGGGCCTGATGAGCAGCCTGGCAGGCCCGGAATGGGGCGCGCTGGAGCTGCATCCGCTGGAGCTGGAACTGTCGGTGCCGACCGGCCTGCACCGCCGTATCGCTTACGAACGCTTGTTCCTGGATGCCTTCAACGGCAACCACACGCTGTTCGTGCGCGATGACGAAGTGCGTGCGGCCTGGGCCTGGATCGACAGCGTCGCCGACGCCTGGAAGGACGCCAAGCTGCCGCTGGAGCCCTACCCCGCCGGCCAATGGGGCCCGGGCAATGCGGGCGGGTTCCTGCCGCAGGACCTGGACGCGCCCGACAGCGGAGCGTCGGCATGAGTGCCAGCTCGCAGCCAGTGCTGGTCGCCGACATCGGTGGCACCAACGCGCGCTTCGCCCTTGCCGACACCTCGCTGGACGCACCGCTGCAGAAGGACAGCATCCGCGAGTACGCGGTGGCGGAGTTCCCGTCGCTGGGTGATGCCGCGCGCCACCATCTGGAACAGATCGGCGCCACGGCAAGCCGCGGCGTGTTCGCCGTGGCCGGTCGCGTGGATGGTGATGAAGCACGCATCACCAACCATCCATGGGTAATCTCGCGCAGCCGCACCGCTGCCATGCTCGGGTTCGACGAACTGCACCTGATCAACGACTTCGCCGCGCAGGCGATGGCGATTTCGCTGCTGCAGCCCGATGACGTGGTCCAGGTCGGCGGGGCTACCTGGGTACCGGGCAAGCCCGGCCAGCCACGCAACTACGCGGTGATCGGGCCCGGTACCGGTCTCGGCGTCGGCGGCCTGATCATGCGCCACGGCCGTTGCTATCCGCTGGAAACCGAAGGCGGCCATGTCAGCTTCCCGCCGGGAACCCCGGAAGAGATCCGCATCCTGGAGATCCTGTCCGAGCAGTTCGGCCGCGTCTCCAACGAGCGCCTGATCTGCGGCCCCGGCCTGGTCAACATCCATCGCGCCGTGTGCGAGATGGCCGGCATCGATCCGGGCCAGCTGCAGCCGGTGGACGTGACCGCCCGCGCCCTGCACGGCGATCCGCAGGCGATGCGCACCGTGGATGTGTTCTGCGCCGTGTTCGGCGCCATTGCTGGCGATCTGGTGCTGACCCAGGGCGCCTGGGACGGCGTGTTCCTGACCGGCGGGCTGACCCCGAAGATGCTCGATTCGCTGCAGCACTCCGGTTTCCGCCAGCGCTTCGAGCACAAGGGCCGGTTCTCTTCCATCATGGCGCGCGTGCCCTCGTTGGCGGTGATGCATCCCCACGCCGGACTGCTGGGCGCCGCCGCCTATGCCGCCGACGCCGAACGTGACGCACCTGGAGTTGCCGCATGAGCCCCACCACCTTCCACGACGACCGCATCGAGTTCATCAACCATGGCGATGCCGATGGCTGGATCGAAGCCGTTGCCGCCGAGATGGCGCACACCCTCAACCACGACATCAACGAAGTGGGCCGCGCCCGCATCCTGCTGTCTGGCGGCACTACACCGGCGCCGGTCTACCAGGCGCTGGCCGAGTTGGACGTGCACTGGGACCGGGTGGAAGTGAGCCTGGCCGACGAGCGCTGGCTGTCGCCGCAGGATCGCGACAGCAATGCCTGGCTGGTGCGCGAGCACCTGCTGAAACGCGCCGAGGGTGCGCATTTCGATCCACTGGTGCGGATCGGCAAGCCCCTGCCCGAATGCGTGTACACCGCCAACCTGCAGGCACAGCACAGCCAGCCGCCGAGCCTGGTGGCACTGGGCATGGGCAACGACGGCCACACCGCCTCGCTGTTCCCGGGCTCGAAGGACCTCGCCCGCGCACTGGAAAGCACCCTGCCCTATGCCGCGCTGGATGCCACCGGCTGCCCGGGTGCGAACCAGTGGCCGCTGCGCATCACGCTGACCCCGCATGGGCTGCGCCAGTGCCGACAGCGCCTGCTGCTGCTGCGCGGCAAGCAGAAGCTGCAGGTGCTGCGCCAAGCGTTGGACAGCAACGACGCCCAGCAGTATCCGATCCTCAACGCGATCAACCTGGAAGGCGCGCGCCTGCGCGTCCACTGGGCTGATTGATGTCGGCGGCGGTGCCCTGCCGCCGCTTGCCTCTCGCCACCTTGAACGCCGGTAGCCAATGAGCCTCCATCCGCAACTGCAAGCCATCACTGAGCGTGTCATCCGCCGCAGCGCCGCCTCGCGTGCCGCCTACCTGGCCGCGATCGACGCCTCCCTGCGCGAAGGCCCGTTCCGCAGCCGCCTGAGCTGCGGCAACCTCGCCCATGGATTCGCCGCCTGTGGCGGTACCGACAAGAGCCGCCTGCGCGGCGGCGTGACGCCGAACCTGGGCATCATCACCGCCTACAACGACATGCTCTCGGCGCACCAGCCGTTCGAGACCTATCCCGAGCAGATCCGCGAGATCGCCCGCGAGCTGGGTGCTACGGCACAGGTGGCCGGCGGCGTGCCGGCGATGTGCGACGGCGTCACCCAGGGCCGCGGCGGCATGGAACTGTCGCTGTTCTCGCGCGATGTGATCGCCCAGGCCACTGCGATCGGCCTCAGCCATGACATGTTCGATACCACCGTCTACCTCGGCGTGTGCGACAAGATCGTGCCGGGCCTGCTGATCGGCGCGCTGGCCTTCGGCCACCTGCCGGCGGTGTTCGTGCCGGCTGGCCCGATGACCCCGGGCATCCCGAACAAGCAGAAGGCGGAAGTGCGCGAGCGCTATGCCGCCGGCGAAGCCACCCGCGAAGAGCTGCTGGAAGCCGAGTCCGCCTCGTACCACGGCGCCGGCACCTGCACATTCTACGGCACCGCCAATTCCAACCAGGTGCTGCTGGAAGCGATGGGCGTGCAGCTGCCGGGCGCATCGTTCGTCAATCCGGGCACGCCGCTGCGCGACGCCCTCACCCGCGAAGCCACCGAACGTGCACTGGACATCACCGCGCTCGGCGACGACTTCCGTCCGCTGGGCCGGATCATCGATGAGCGCGCGATCATCAACGCGGTCATCGCGCTGATGGCCACCGGCGGTTCGACCAACCACACCATCCACTGGATCGCAGTGGCGCGTGCCGCCGGCATCGTGCTGACCTGGGACGACTTCGACGAACTGTCGCAGCTGATTCCGCTGCTGGCCCGCGTCTATCCGAACGGCGAGGCCGACGTGAACCGTTTCGCGGCCGCTGGCGGACCGGCCTTCGTGTTCGGCGAGCTGATCAGGGCGGGCCTGATGCACGGTGACCTGGTCAGCGTGGCGCGCGGCGGCATGGCCGACTACGCGCGCGAGCCGCAGCTGCGCGACGGCCAGCTGGTCTACCTGCCGGGCCTGCAACACAGCGCCGATGACGAAGTGGTGCGTGGCGTCGACAACCCGTTCGAGCACCAGGGCGGCCTGCGCCTGCTGCGCGGCAACCTGGGCAAGTCGCTGATCAAGCTGTCGGCGGTGAAGCCGCAGTACCGCACGATCGAAGCACCGGCCGTGGTTGTCGATGCGCCGCAGGTGCTGAACAAGCTGCATGCCGGCGGCCTGCTGCCCGAGCACTTCGTGGCGGTGGTGCGTTACCAGGGCCCGCGTGCCAACGGCATGCCGGAACTGCATTCGCTGGCGCCGCTGCTGGGGCTGCTGCAGAACCAGGGCCGGCGCGTGGCACTGGTCACCGACGGCCGCCTGTCCGGCGCCTCGGGCAAGATTCCGGCGGCGATCCATGTGACGCCGGAAGCGGCGCGCGGTGGTCCGCTGGCCAAGGTCCGCGAGGGCGACATGATCCGCCTTGATGGCGAGGCCGGCACGCTGGAAGTGCTGGTGGACGCGGCCGAGTGGGCCGCGCGTCCGCTGGCCCCGAACACGGCGCCTGCCGCGCATGACCTGGGCCGCAACCTGTTCGCGATCAACCGTCGCGTGGTGGGTCCGGCTGATCAGGGCGCGATTTCGATTTCGTGCGGGCCGGCGGCGGCCGATGGCGGGCCGTGGGAATACGACGCGGAGTACGAGCTGGGGCACGATGCCGCAGCGGCGGCGGCGCCGCATGAGGCAAAAGACGCCTGAAGCGAAAAGCCGCGGCAGGCTTCCCGGCCTGGGCAGTAGAGCGCCCTGGACAATTCCCGGCGCGTCATTTGCGCTGCGGCCACTGAATCTAGAAGAGCAAAGGCAAGGGCAAAAGCATGGGTATCGAACAACATCAGGTGAAGGCGGCGGAGCTGTTGCGTGCGGCGGGCATCCTGCCGGTGGTGACGATTCATACGCTGGACCAGGCGCGTGCGGTCAGTGCGGCGTTGCTGGAAGGTGGCCTGCCGGCGATCGAGTTGACGCTGCGTACGCCAGTGGCGATGGAAGCATTGGCGATGCTCAAGCGCGAGCTGCCGGACGTGGTGGTGGGCGCCGGCACGGTGCTGACCGTGGAGCAGATGCAGCAGTCGATCGATGCGGGCGCGGACTTCCTGGTGACCCCGGGTACGCCACCGGCGCTGGCCGATGCGCTGGCGGCGGCACCGCTGCCGGTAGTGCCGGGTGCGGCCACGCCGACCGAACTGCTGTCGCTGTATGCGCGCGGCTTCCGCGTGTGCAAGCTGTTCCCTGCCACCGCCGTGGGGGGGCTGGCGATGATCAAGGGTCTGGCCGGCCCGGTTGCCGACCTCAAGCTGTGCCCGACCGGCGGCATCACCGAAAACACCGCCGCCGAGTACCTCGAGCAGAAGAACGTGGTCTGCATCGGTGGTTCGTGGATGGTGCCGGGCAGCTGGATCGCCGACGGTCAGTGGGACAAGGTGCGCGCCAGCGCCGCCGACGCCGCGAAGATCATCAAGCGCGTACGCGGCCACTGAGCCCGACACAGCTGTAGAGCCGAGCCCACGCTCGGCTCCAGCATCATCGGGGGTCAGAGCCCTTTCCCACCGGGAAAGGGATCCGACCCCGGGCGACGAGCGCGCACAGCGCGCGACCCGCTCCCGCCTTTCCCTTCTTCTTTCCGCGGTGGACGCGCACGGAACCGTGGCCGGGCGGATGGGCTGTGCAGGGGCGTGAGCCGCATGGGCCCGAGGCACGCCTCGGGCGGGTTGGGTAGGACGCCCAACCCTGGCCTTGCCGTGTGCGCAGGACAGCGCACACGAGCAAGCGGCGACCGAGCTTACATGGACGTACTTGCAGCGCCCCCTGCACAGCCCATCCGCCCGGCCAACCACCACAATCCAACCGCACCACCACCGCGAGGGGCTCAGCCGTTGGCCGAATCCCTTACAGCGGCCGTGCCGGATCCACCAGCCCGTACTGGCTGGCCATGCGCGCCAGCGCGATGTTGTCGTGGATCCCCATCTTCTCGAACAGCCGCGCCTTGTGCGTGTTCACTGTCTTCGCGCTCAGGCTCAGGCGCCGCGCGATGTCTTCCTGGCGCAGGCCCTGGGTCAGCAGCAACGCCACTTCCAGCTCGCGCGGCGACAGGCTGTCGAATGGAGAGCCGTTGCCTTCAACGGTCGACAAGGCCAGGTTTTGCGCGATGCTGGTGCCCAGGTAGCGACGGCCCATGGCCACATCGCGCACCGCACGCAGCAGCTCCTGTGCATCGCAGCCCTTGCCGATGTAGCCCGCAGCCCCGGCTTCCAGCAAGCGCTTCGGCAGCGGACCGTCTTCCAGCACCGACACGATCACCACGCGGGTGTTGCGATGGCTGCGGACGATGCGCTCGGTCACCTCCATGCCACTCACGCCGGGCAGGTGCAGGTCGCACAGCACCACGTCCGGCAGCAGCTGGCGGACGTCGCGCAGCGCATCTTCGCCGGTCTCGGCTTCGCCCACCACCTCGATGTCGGTCTCCCCCGACAGGATCATCTTCATCCCGGTGCGGACCAGTGCGTGGTCATCCACCAGGTAGACTCGAATCGTCATTCACGTACCTCTTCGAATGCGGCCATTGCAGGTCAAG
Organism: Stenotrophomonas sp. YJH_SMC_127; assembly: GCF_059372445.1. Taxonomy (NCBI): domain Bacteria; kingdom Pseudomonadati; phylum Pseudomonadota; class Gammaproteobacteria; order Lysobacterales; family Lysobacteraceae; genus Stenotrophomonas; species Stenotrophomonas sp. YJH_SMC_127. The sequence continues at coordinate 289,266 of NZ_JCAFVO010000005.1, forward strand.
CTAGGCAGGGCGCCGATACCCCTGCAAGCGCGTTCGAGATGCGACCCGGGCATTCTGCCTTGCGCATCACAGTACCGCGCGTTGTGCTTGCCCCCTGTCTTGCAGAACCTGCTGCAACGAAACAACTGATCTATTACGTAGACGCCCCGGAGGGGCCATCCACGTCAATCCCCCTGTGATGATGCTTCGCTGGCCGTCGCTGGCGGCGAATCCTGACGTCGCCAAGGATGCCGGCGACTGAACATGACCAGATAGCACCCTACCACCCAAACCAGCGCGGCACACCATCCGGCCAGGATATCGGAGGGGTAATGCACGCCCAGATAGACCCGGGAGACGCTGACCAGCAGGCTGAACGCGGGCGCCAGCAGCAGCACCGGCCAGCGCCAGCGGGTGTTCCAGGCCAGCAGCACCAGGGTCACGGCCAGGGTCATCGAGCCCATCGCGTGGCCGCTGGGAAAGCTGAACGTCGATTCCGGCGCGATCGATTCCCACAGGCTGGGGCGCTGGCGCTGGAAGAAATGCTTGCTGCCCATGTTCAGCAGCGCCGAGCCGACGAAGCTGACCGCCACGAAGGTGGCCTCACGCCAACGCCGGTAGCCCAGCAGCACGCCGATGATCAGCACGTCGGCGGGAATCAGGAACCATTCGTAGCCCAGCCTGGAAATGAGCACGAAGAAGCGGTCCAGCAGCGGTGAGTGCAGGCCATGCATCTGCCACAGCAGCGGCGCATCGAAATGGAACGATTCAAACTCATGCACTTCGTCGGCCAGGGCGACGAAACCCGCCAACGGCAGCAGCACGCCACCGAACAGCAGCACCAGGCGCCAGGCATTGTGCGCCATCCAGTGGCGGAAACCGGAGGCGGACTCCGGCGCAGCGAGGATCGCAGGCTTATCCGGCGCTTCGGACATATTTGTGTTCGACGTAATCGTCGATCAGGGCGACGAACTCCTGGGCGATGTTCTCGCCACGCAGGGTCACCTTCTTCTCGCCATCGACGAACACGGGCGCGGCCGGGGTTTCACCGGTGCCCGGCAGGGAAATACCGATGTTGGCGTGCCGCGACTCACCCGGCCCATTGACGATGCAGCCCATCACCGCCAGGGTCATGTTCTCCGCACCCGGATGGTGGATCTTCCACAGCGGCATCTTCTCGCGCACGTGGTTCTGCACCACCTTGGCCAGTTCCTGGAAGAACTCGGAGGTGGTGCGGCCGCAGCCCGGACAAGCCGTGACCAGCGGCGTGAAGGCACGCTGGCCGGTGGTCTGCAGCAGTTCCTGGGCGACGATCACTTCCTGCGTGCGCGACTGGCCCGGTTCCGGGGTCAGCGAGATGCGGATGGTGTCACCGATGCCTTCCTGCAGCAGCACGCCCAGCGCCGCCGACGAGGCGACGATGCCCTTGCTGCCGATACCGGCCTCGGTCAGGCCCAGGTGCAGGGCAAAATCGGAGCGCTGGGCCAGGTCGCGGTACACCGCGATCAGCTCCTGCACGCCACTGACCTTGGCCGACAGCACGATGCGATCGCGCGGCAGGCCGAGCTCCACCGCCTGCTCGGCCGAATCCAGCGCCGAACGGATCAGCGCCTCGCGCAGCACGCGACCGGCATCCCAGGGCTGCTCGCGCAGGTTGTTCTCGTCCATCAACTTCGCCGCCAGGGCCTGGTCCAGCGAGCCCCAGTTGGCACCGATGCGCACCGGCTTGTTGTAGCGGATCGCGAACTCGATCAACTGGGCGAACTGCAGGTCCTTCTTCTTGCCGAAGCCGACGTTGCCCGGGTTGATGCGGTACTTGGCCAGCGCTTCGGCACATGCCGGCTCGGCGGTCAGCAGCTGGTGGCCGTTGTAGTGGAAATCACCGATCAGCGGCACGTCGATGCCCATCATCGCCAGCTTGTCGACGATGCGCGGGATCGCCGCAGCGGCTTCCACGGTATTGACGGTCAAACGCACCATTTCCGAACCGGCCCGCCACAGCTCGGCCACCTGCTTCACGCTGGAGGCCACGTCGGACGTGTCGGTGTTGGTCATCGACTGCACCACGACCGGCTTGCCTCCGCCTACGGTGACCCCGCCGATCTGCACGGCATGGGTCTGGCGGCGGGGCCAGGAGGTGGCATCGGAGGGAGGAGTCGGGCGGGTGACGGCGTCGTGCATGGGCGCATTCTACCGCCCGCCCCCGCATTCCGGGTGACTCGCATTCAGCCGGTGGCACGGCTGCGGCCGATTGTCGCAGGCACAGCCGCCCGTGAACGCATACGATGAGCGTGAATGACCGGTCCCGACGCCCCGTTTCTCCGTACCCTGTGCAGCCTGCGCTGGCTTGCCGTAGGCGGCCAGGCCGCCACCATCCTGGTTGCCACCTGGGTGCTGGGCCTGCCGTTGCCGCAGCTGCCGCTATGGGCCGGCGTGGCGGTGCTGGCCCTGTTCAACATCTATACCCAGTTGCGTCCGGACGCGGCTGACACCGCACCGCTGACCGCGTTCGGCCACATCCTGGTGGACGTGATCATCCTGACCTGGATGGTCGGCTGGAGCGGCGGCATGGCCAACCCGTTCAGCTCGCTGTTCCTGATCCTGATCGCGCTGGCCGCGTTCGCCCTGCCCCTGCGCTGGGCACTGGCGGTCGCACTGGCCTGCCTGCTCGGCTACGCCGCCAGCGGCATCTTCGGCCAGCCATTGCCGGACGGTTATTTCCGCGCGCAGGACCTGAATCGCTGGGGCGTGGTCGCCAACTTCCTGATTTCCGCCGCGGTGGCACTGGCCTTCTCCACCCGGCTGGCGCTGGCCCTGCGGGAGCGCGAACTGGAACTGTCGGCACTGCGCGAGCGCTTCGCCCGCAACGAGGGCATCGTCGCGCTGGCCACCCATGCCGCCTCGGTGGCGCATGAACTGAACACGCCGCTGGCGACCATGACCCTGCTCGCCGACGATGTGGCCGAGCGCAGCGAAGAGCCGGAAGTGCGCGAGGACATGGAAACCCTGCGCGAGCTGCTGGTGCAGTGCCGGGAGCGCGTGCTGGCGCTGGCTGCTCCGGCCTCGGCCGACGCACCGGGCCGCAGCCATTCCAGCGCACAGCAGGTGCTGGAGCAATGGCGCCTGGTGCGGCCGACCATCGACCTGCACCGCAACGATGATGCGCCACTGCGGCTACCGCTGGACCCGGGCGTTGGCCATCTGCTGATGGTCCTGCTCAACAACGCCGCCGATGCCGGCGAGAAAGCCGGCCGGCCACGCGTGGACCTGGACCTGCGCATCGAAGGCGACGACCTGATCGGCGAAGTCCGCGACTACGGCCATGGCTTCGACGCCCGTGCCGCCGTGCTGCCGGGCAAGCTGTTCGGCAGCAGCAAGAGCGAGGGCATGGGCGTCGGCCTGGCCCTGTCCCATGCCACCATCGAACGCCTCGACGGCGAGATGTGGATGCGCCCGGCCCAGGGGGCCGGCAGCCGCGTCGGCTTCCGCCTGCCGCTGGCCCCACGCGAGGACACCCCATGAGCCTTCACCATTCCACCCTGGGCCTGCTGGTCGACGACGACGAGCTGTACCTGCGTACCCTGCAACGCAGCCTGGCCCGCAAGGGGCTTGAAACGCAGACCGCACAGGATGCCGCCAGTGCGCTGGCGCTGGCCCGGCAGCATCCACCGGCGTTCGCGCTGATCGACCTGAAGCTGGGCAGCGATTCCGGCCTGGCACTGATCCAGCCGCTGCGCGCGCTGCGCGCGGACATGCGGATCCTGCTGGTGACCGGCTACGCCAGCATCGCCACCGCGGTGGAGGCGATCAAGCTGGGTGCGGATGATTACCTGCCGAAGCCGGCCACGGTGCCGATGATCCTGCGCGCCCTCGGCGAGGAAGACGACGGCCCGGCCGACGATGGCGAAATGGAAGTGCCCGATGCGATGACGCCGATCAGCCGCCTGCAGTGGGAACACATCCAGCAGGCGATGCACGAGACCGGCGGCAATGTGTCAGCGGCCGCGCGCCTGCTCGGCATGCACCGGCGCTCGCTGCAGCGCAAACTGGCCAAGCGGCCAAGCCCGGAGCGCGACCCGAGCCGGTGACGCGGTAGTGCCGGCCGCTGGCCGGCAACCCATCCGCTGCGGTAGTGCCGGCCGCTGGCCGGCAACCCATCCGCTGCGGTAGTGCCGGCCGCTGGCCGGCAACCTCATGAACGATTGAAGCATCACCTGGATGCCGGCCAGCGGCCGGCACTACCAGAGCATCAGCGCTTCAGCTGCGCCAGGATCTCGCGGGTCATCGGATCGGCAACCGCCACATCCTCGCCCTGCAGCGCCGGCAGCAGGCCACTGGCCAGTTGCTTGCCGAGCTCGACACCGAACTGGTCGAACGCGTTGATGTTCCAGATCACCGACTGCACGTACACGGCGTGTTCGTACATGGCGATCAGCGCACCCAGTGCCTGCGGGGTCAGCGCGTCGAGCAGGATCAGCGTGCTCGGCCGCCCGCCCGGGTAATCACGGTGCGGATCGTCGCTGCTCTGGCCATTGGCCAGCGCCTCGGTCTGTGCCAACAGGTTGGCCAGCAGGGCCTGGTGATTGATCGTGTAGGGATCATCGTTGTGCACACAGCCGATGAAGTCGGCCGGAACGACGCTGGTGCCCTGGTGCAGCGCCTGGAAGAAGCTGTGCTGCACATCGGTGCCTGCCCCACCCCACCACACCGGCACGGTGTCGGTGGTGACCGGCGCACCATCACGCTGCACGCGCTTGCCCAGGCTTTCCATCACCAGCTGCTGCAGGTAGGCCGGCAGCAGCGCCAGACGCTGGTCGTAGGTCATCACCGCATGCGTGGCATGGCCCAGCAGGTTGCGGTTCCAGATGTCGGTCAGGCCATGCAGCACCGGCAGGTTGCGCTCCAGCGGTGCATCCAGCGCATGCGCATCCATCTGTGCGGCGCCTTCCAGCAGCTGCTCAAAGCGCTCGAAGCCGATCGCCAACGCGATCGGGAAACCGACCGCCGACCACAGCGAATAGCGGCCACCCACCCAGTCCCACATCGGCAGTACGCGATCGGCGGCGATCGCGAAGGCCTTGGCGGCGCGATCCGGATTGGCGCTGACTGCATACAGGCGCTCGCTGCCGCCCAGCCAGTCGTGCAGGATCTGGCCGTTGAGCAGCGTTTCCTGCGTACCGAAGGTCTTGGAGATGAGGATGCCGGCGGTCTTGGCCGGATCCAGCGTGGCCAGCGTGCGCTGCATGGCGGCGCCGTCCACGTTCGAGACGAAATGCACGCGCAGGCGCGCACCGCTGACCGGACGCAGCGCGTCGGCGACCAGGCGCGGGCCAAGGTCGGAACCACCGATGCCGACGCTGACCACATCGGTCACGCCACTGTCTTCCAGCGCGCGCACCAGCACGCCCATGCGCTGGCGGATCCCGCGCGCGGTGGCATAGGCCTCGGCCGCCACCGGCGCATCGACCACATCGCCGCGCAGCGCGGTATGCAGCGCGGCGCGCCCTTCGGTCAGGTTGACCTGTTCGCCGCGGAACAGGCGCGTGATGGCACCGCCGACATCACGCTCGGCAGCCAGCGCCAACAGCGCCTGCAACGCCGCGGCATCGTATTTCTGCCGGGCGAAATTGACGTACAACGGACCGACCCGCAGCGCCAGCTCCTGTACACGGCCGGGTTCGGCGGCGAGCAGGCTGGGAATGCTTGCGCCCTTCAGGCGCTGGGCGTGGGAATGCAGCGAGTCGAATCCGTTGTTCGTTGTCATGCGGCCTGGGTCGGGATCGTGTCGTTGGTGTGGGTGATCTGGTTGTTGCCATCAACGTACACCAGCTTCGGCCTGAAGCTGTCAGCTTCCTGCTCGGTCATGCTGGCGAACGCGGCGATGATGATGATGTCACCGACCTGCACGTGGCGCGCAGCGCCACCGTTGAGCGAGACAACGCCGCTGCCGGCTTCGGCGCGGATGGCATAGGTCGAGAAACGCGCACCATTGGTCACGTCCCAGATGTGCACCTGCTCGAACTCGCGGATGCCGGTGGCAGCCAGCAGGTTGTCATCGATGGCGATCGAGCCTTCGTAGTTCAGCTCGGAATGGGTGACGGTGGCGCGATGGATCTTGGTCTTGAGCAGGGACAGGTGCATGGGGGCGCTGCAACGGCAAAGGAAAGAGCGGATTCTAGCACCCGCGCAGCGCGGGGCATCACGGCCGGCAACCTGTTCAGGTAGGCGGTGAAACCGGGGTCAGAACCCTTTTCCCCTGGAAAAGGGATCTGACCCCATGCATCGCGCGGCGCCGCCGGAACTCAGAACTCCAGGTTGTCGATCAACCGGGTGGTTCCCAGGCGCGCGGCAATCAGCGCCACGCGGCCACCGCCGTCGAAGGTCGGCTCGGCCAGCTCCGGGGTGCGCAGCACCGCGTAGTCGACCTGGAACCCGGCTGCCTGCAATGCGGCCGTGGCGTCGGCTTCGATGCGATCACGTGCCTGCCCCGCCACGTAGCCCTCGCGCATGCCCAGCAGGGTGCGGTGGATGGTGGTCGCGACCGGGCGCTGTTCGTCGCTCAGGTACTGGTTGCGCGAACTCTTGGCCAGGCCATCCTCGTCGCGCACGATCTCAGCACCGACGATCTGGATCGGGAACGACAGCTCGGCCACCATCTGCCTGATCACGGCAAGCTGCTGGTAGTCCTTGCGGCCGAACACGGCCACGTCCGGCTGCACCTGCAGGAACAGGCGCGCCACCACCGTGCAGACGCCATCGAAGTGCCCCGGGCGGCTGGCGCCTTCCAGCACTTCACTGACACCCGGCGCGTGCATGCGCGTGGTCCTGTCCACGCCCAGCGGATACATCGTCTCCACGCTGGGCAGCCACACGGCATCGCAGCCGACCTGCTCCAGCCCGGCCACGTCGGCCTCGGGCGTGCGCGGGTAGCGACTGAAATCCTCGTTGGGGCCGAACTGGGTCGGATTGACGAAGATGCTCGCCACCACCTTGTCGGCGTACTGGCGGGCCAGGGTCACCAGCGAATGGTGCCCCCCATGCAGGTTGCCCATGGTCGGCACCAGCGCCACGCGCAGGCCCTCACGCTTCCACTGGGCGATCTGCTCGCGCAACGCGCCGAGCTCGTTGAAGGTCTGGATCATTGGGCGTAGGCGTGCTGTTCGTCGGGGAAGCTGCCGTCGCGCACCGCGTCGGCAAAGGCGCGGGTGGCACCGGCCACCGAGCCACCTTCGGCAAGGAAATCCTTGACGAACTTGGGACGGCGATGGCCACTGTCCAGGCCGAGGAAATCGTGCAGCACCAGCACCTGGCCATCGCACTGCGGGCCAGCACCAATGCCGATGGTCGGCACATCCACCGCAGCGGTCACTTCGGCAGCGACCGGGGTCGGCACGCATTCGAGCACCATGATGCTGGCGCCTGCGGCGGCCACGGCCCTGGCGTCCTCCACCAGCTGGCGCGCAGCATCGCCGCGGCCCTGGATCTTGAAGCCGCCCAGTCGCAGCACCGACTGCGGGGTCAGGCCGAGGTGCGCGCAGACCGGAATCTCGCGCTCGACCAGGTAGCGGATGATGTCGACCTTGAAGCCGGCACCTTCGATCTTGACCATCTCGGCACCGGCCTGCAGCAGCTGCAGCGAGGCATCCAGCGCGCGTTCCGGGGTGGCATCGGCGCCGAACGGCAGGTCGGCCACCAGCAGCGCACGCTGCAGCACGCGGGCCACGGCCCGGGTGTGGTAGACCATGTCGGCCACGGTCACCGGCAGGGTCGAATCATGACCCTGCACGACCATGCCCAGCGAATCGCCGATCAGGATCAGATCGACGCCGTTGGCATCGAAGGTGCGGGCGAAGCCGGCGTCGTAGGCGGTCAACATGACCAGCTTCTGGCCATTGCGCTTGGCCTCGGCCAGGGCGGGAACGGTCCAGGGCTTGCTGTCTGCGTGGGTGCTCATGTGCTGATAACCGGGGGAGATAACCCGGGCATTATCACCCTATCGGCGCGATCCCGCAGGCATCGACCCGCATCACTGCATCCTGCACGCGTCCATGGCCAGGAATTGTCAGTTCCGGCGCGATTTCGGCCAGCGGCACCAGCACGAAGGCACGCTCGTGCAGGTACGGATGCGGCACCTTCAGCCCAGGCTGGTCGAGCGCCTGCGCACCATACAGCAGCAGGTCCAGGTCCAGCGCGCGCGGGCCCCAGTGCACTGCCGGATCACGCGTGCGACCGAAGCGCTGCTCCAGCGCCAGCATGGCCTGCAGCAGCTCATCGGCCGGCAAGGTGGTTTCGACCGAGGCCACCGCATTGACGAACGGCGGCTGGTCTTCATTGCCCCAGGCCGGCGTTGCGTAAAGCCGCGAGGCCTGGCGCAGCCGGGTCCCGGGCAGGCCGTCCAGCGCGGCAATCGCCGCGCCGACGGTGGCGGCCGCGTCGCCGAGGTTGGCGCCGAGGCCGATCCAGGCGAGGGTCATCGCTTACTCGCCCGCTGCACCGGCCGCGGCACCCGGACGACGGCGGCGACGGCGGCGCTTGCGCGGCGCTCCGCTCTCGTCATCGCCATCTTCGCTGTGCATCGCATCCAGCGACGACTCCAGCTCACGACCGGACTGCGCCTGCGCTTCGCGCCAGAACTCGACATCGGCGGCGTGCTCGGACGACGCCACCTGGCGCAGGCTGAGGAAATCGAACGCGGCACGGAAGCGCGGATGGGTCAGGGTGCGGAACACGCGCTTGCGCTGGCGCGAGCTGAAGCGCGACTGCAGCAGCCAGATTTCCTGCATCGGCAGCGAGAAGCGGCGCGGCAGCGCGATGGTGCTCAACTGCTGCACGGTGACGCGGTCGGCGGCGCGGCGCTGCGCCTCTTCCGGTGCCACGCCCTGCTTGAGCAGGGTCGCCTGTGCACGGCAGAACGCCGGCCACAGCAGCAGCGCGAACAGGAACGCCGGCGAGACCGGTTCGTCGTTGGCCACCCGCGCATCGGTATTGGCCAGGCCCTCGACCAGCATGCGGCGCAGCGCGCCGGTGCGGTTGGCTTTCAGCGCCTTGGCGCTTTCCGGGAACAGCACGTCGAGCAGGCCGTAACGCTCAAGGCCTTCGAAGCTGGCCACGCCGTGTCCGGACAGGAACAGCTTGAGCACTTCCTCGAACAGGCGCGCTGGCGCGGCTTCGTTGAGCAGGCCGGCCAGGTGCGGGATCGGCGCGGCAGTACCCTCTTCGATCTGGAAGCCGAGCTTGGCCGCCAGGCGCACCGCTCGCAGCATGCGTACCGGGTCTTCCTGGTAGCGCTGCACCGGGTCGCCGATCAACTTCATCAGGCGCGCCTGCACGTCCTCGAAACCACCGGTGTAGTCGCGCACCGAGAAGTCCTCGATGGCGTAGTACAGGGCGTTGCAGGTGAAGTCGCGGCGGATGGCGTCGTCTTCGATGGTGCCGTACACGTTGTCGCGCACGAGCATGCCGTTTTCCATCTCGCGGTCGCCGCTGCCGTCATCGCTGTTGGCACGGAAGGTGGCGACTTCGATGATTTCGCGACCGAACACTACGTGGGCGAGGCGGAACCGGCGGCCGATCAGGCGGCAGTTGCGGAACAGCTGCTTGACCTGCTCGGGCGTGGCGTCGGTGGCCACGTCGAAATCCTTGGGTTGGCCATTGACCAGCAGATCGCGCACCGCGCCGCCGACAAGGTAGGCGCCGAAGCCGGCATCGCGCAGGCGGTAAAGCACGCGCAGGGCGTTCGGGCTGATGTCCTTGCGGGAGATCGTGTGCTGGTCGCGCGGGATGACGCGCAGGCTGAACGGTGATGTAGCAGAGGAAATGATGTTGGCGCTTCCGGTTGAAGTTTCGGGATTGCCCAATGGCATCGAGGTGCATATACTAGCGCTCCTGCCTCGGCAGCGACACAGTTACGCTCCCTTCGTCTAGTGGTTAGGACGTGGCCCTCTCAAGGCTAAAACAGGGGTTCGAGTCCCCTAGGGAGCGCCAGTCGCCGCAGCAGGAACCGAAAAAGCCCGCCTTGTGCGGGCTTTTCTGTTTTCCGGGATTGCAGTGATTGCGGTCGGGTTGGTCGCTTTGGCGCCTCCCTGCAATCGGCTCGAGCCGGTGGGGTCACCCAGGGCAGGACACGCCGTGAACCCATCCATGGGGGCTCGATGGCGCCATCCTTGGCGCCAACGGTCCTGCCCTGGGTGACCCCACCGACTCTGGACGGTTTCCCGCCAGCTGCGGCAACAACCGACCAGCGCTTCGCCGCATCCGCACGCACCATGAAACTGTCAGGAGGGGGCAGGCCGCCCTCTCCAGGACCGTTGGCGCGATGGGTTGGGCGCATGCGCCCGACGGGTTGGGCAGGAGCCCAAGCCTGGTCTTGCCGAGTGCGCAGGACAGCGCACGCGAGCAAGGCGCCATCGAGCACCATGGATGGGCTCTTGCGTGTCCTGGAGAGGGCGGCCTGCCCCCTCACACTCTGGACAAGCAGGCGCCAACGGAACGCAACCGAAGCCAGTCGCCGTCAGCCTTCCATCTGCTCCAGCTCCTTGCCCTTGGTCTCGCGCACGTAGCGGACCACGAAGACGATCGAGAGGATCGCCGCGACCGCGTAGATGCCATAGGCGCCGGCCAGGCCGATGCCGGCCAGCAGCATCGGGAAGGTCACGGTGATCGCGAAGTTCGAGGTCCATTGCGCCGCACCCGCCACCGCCAGCGCCGGGCCGCGGATCTGGTTGGGGAACATCTCGCCCAGCATCACCCACATCACCGGGCCCCAGGACATGTTGAAGAACACCACGTAGACGTTGGCGGCGACCAGCGCCAGCCGTCCCATGCCATCGGACAGCTGCAGGCGCCCGCCGGCCAGGCTGCCGCTGGCAAACGCCACCACCATCAGCACCAGCGCCACCGACATGCCGACCGAGCCGACCCACAGCAGCGGCTTGCGCCCGATGCGGTCGATCAGCAGCACGGTGAGCAGGCAGGCGCCGATGCTCAGCGCGCCGGACAGCACATTGATCAGCAGTGCGTCGCTTTCAGAGAAACCCACCGCCTGCCACAGCACCGCGCCGTAGTAGAACACCACGTTGATGCCGACCAGCTGCTGGAACATGGCCAGGCCGATGCCCACCCAGAGGATCGGGCGCAGCCTGCCGGTAGCCCTGCTGCGCAGGTCGCCGAAGCGCGGCTTGTGCTGGTCCTGTGCCAGGCTGGCTTCGATCTCGGCCTGCTTGGCCCGGGCAGCGGCCTCGCCGTACAGTCGCGACAACACCGCCCTCGCCTGCCCCTGGCGGCCCTTCAGCACCAGGAAGCGCGGGCTTTCCGGAATCACCAGCAGCAACAGCAGGAACAGCGCGGAGGGCAGCGCCTGCATCCAGAACATCCAGCGCCACGCCTCATGGCCCAGCCACAGCGGCTCGGTCGAGGCGCCGGCAGCGCGGGCCAGCAGGTAATTGCTGAGGAAGGCCGCGAACAAACCGCAGATGATGGCCATCTGCTGCACCGTGGCCAGCCGGCCGCGATAGCGCGCCGAGGCGACTTCAGCGATGTAGGCCGGTGACATCACGCTGGCCGCCCCCACCGCAAAGCCGCCCAGCACGCGGGCCGCGATGAACAGCCAGGACGCGTGGGCCGCCCCGGCGCCCAGCGCCGAGACCAGGAACATCAGCGCGGACACGATCAGGACACCACGGCGCCCCAGGCGGTCGCCCAACCAACCGGCCAGGAATGCACCGACCGCGCAGCCCAGCAGCATCGAGGCAACTTCGAAACCCAGCGCCGCCTCGCTGGAGTTGAAGGCCTGGCGCAGGCCATCGACCGTGCCGTTGATGACACCACTGTCGAAGCCGAACAGGAAGCCACCAAGCGTGGCCACGCAACTGATCAGGACGATGAACGCCGTGTTTTCACCACCGTGGGAGGCGGTGCGGGACGGGGCCTGGGACATGGACGATCCTGCTGGGAAGGGAGCCCGGCCACCAGGACCGGTTGTCGCGCAGCCTCGCACACGCCCTGCCGTGCCGCCAATGGCCGCGCCTGCCAGACGCCCGTTTTCCGTCCCATCCCGACACCGGGGGCCAACCTGTTCTAGAATTGGCGGGTTCAGGAATCGATCCACCCCCAGCCCATGCCCTTTGTCGTCACCGAAAACTGCATCAAGTGCAAACACACCGATTGCGTGGAAGTGTGCCCCGTGGATTGCTTCCACGAAGGCCCGAACTTCCTGGTGATCGACCCGGATGAGTGCATCGACTGCACCCTCTGCGAGCCGGAGTGCCCGGTCAACGCGATTTTCCCCGAGGACGACGTCCCCGCCGGCCAGGAAGGCTTCGTTGCCCTCAATGCCGAGCTGGCGAAGGAATGGCCGGTGCTGACCGTGCGCAAGGACCCGCCCGCCGACGCCGGCGAATGGGACGGCAAGCCGGACAAGCTGAAGCTGCTGGAGCGCTGAGAAGCGCCCGCGGCGGCAACGAAAAAGGGCGCCCATGGCGCCCTTTTCTGTTCTCGGTAGGTGCCAACCTTGGTTGGCACAAAAGCGCCGACCAAGGTCGGCCTCTACCAAGGCACGTCTTCCGGTAGGTGCCAACCTTGGTTGGCACAAAAGCGCCGACCAAGGTCGGCCTCCACCAGGGCACGTCTTCCGGCAGGTGCCAACCTTGGTTGGCACGGAAGCGCCGACCAAGGTCGGCCTCCACCAGGGCGCGTCTTCCGGTAGGTGCCAACCTTGGTTGGCACGGAAGCGCCGACCAAGGTCGGCCTCTACCAGGGCGGCCCTTACTGAGCCAGCTTCGCCTTCAGCGCGGCGATCAGCTTCACCGGCGCTTCGGCGGTGGCCGGCAGGCCACGCGGGTCGACCGCGGAGATGTAGGCACCTGCATCAACCGCCACCACGCGGACCAGGAAGTTGCTGCCTTCGTAGGCCACGTCGTACGAGCCCAGCAGCTGCGCGCGGCTGGCGATGGTCACGCCTTCGACGCCTTCCAGCGCGGTACCGACCTTGGCGAAGGCTTCATCCTTGCCACCGGCAACGGTGAAACCGGTGTTGCCCACCGCCGGGGCTGCGGCGACCGGCGCCGCCGGCTTGGTGGCCGAGGCCAGTGTCGGCACCTTGTTGTCGGTGGTGGCGTTGGGCAGGTTCAGGTCCGGCGGTACTTCCAGCGGGCGCATTTCCGGGGCCAGGGCGTAGTCGCCCTTGACGCCACGCTTGAAGCAGCCGGTGGTGCCGGCCGCAACAGCTACAGCAAGCAGGGCGTAGGACAGCACGCGGACAGTGGAAACGGATTGACGCATGTGAATCTCCTGGGTCAGACCAAGACGGAAGGTCAGTGGCTGGAAAGGGCTTCGAGGGCGGCGATGTCGCCGGCAAGGTGGTCGGCCGCGGGATGATGTGCTGCCGACAGCGGCAGCAGCGGCAGGCGCAGGTCATGGCCGATGCCGATGCGGCGCAGCAGCGCCTTGACCGGGATCGGGTTGGGTTCGACGCCACAGAAATCATGGAAGGGATGCAGGCGCGCGTCCCACGACTCGGTGGCTTCGTGGTCGTGCGCGGCAGCCAGCTCGCACATCCGGCGATACGCGCCCGGAAGCACGTTGGAACCGACCGAGATCAGGCCATCGATGCCGGCCCGGATCGAACGCGCGGCGGTGCCGTCGTCGCCACTGAGCACCGCGAACGTCGGGCTGCGCAGCGCCAGCAGCGCCTGCACCCGGCCGGTGTCACCCACCGCTTCCTTGATGCCGACGATATTGGGGTGGCTGGCCAGCTCGGCCACGGTCTCCGGCTGCATGTCGCAGCCGGTACGGCCGGGCACGTTGTACAGCACGACCGGCAGCCCGCCCTGGTCGGCCACCGCGCGATAGTGCGCGATCAGGCCAGCCTGGGTCGGCCGCACGTACGGCGGGGTGACCACCAGTGCGTGGCTGGCGCCAAGGGCGGCGGCACGGCGGGTCTGTTCGATGGTCTTGGCGGTGCCCGACAGGCCGGTGCCGGCCATGACCGGGATGCGGCCGCCGATGCGTTCGACGGCGCTGGCCAGCAGCTGGTCGTACTCGGCATCGGTCAGGGTCGCCGCTTCGCCGGTCGAGCCAGCCACGACAACGCCATGGACGCCACCCTCCAGTTGCAGGTGCAGCAGGCGCTGCCAACCATCGGGATCGAGGGCGCCGTCGGCCCGGAACGGGGTCGCCAGCGCGGTGATGAGGCCGGAAAGGGACAAGGACGTGCTGCTCTTGGCTGGGAAGGGAAACGCCCGCCACGAAAGGCTGGGGGCGGCCTGAATGTTACTTGCGGCGCGAAAGCACGGGCAAGTATGCTGGACACCGGTGGATCCCCGCCTCTGGCGGGCATTCAGACTCACGCATGCATTACCCGGAATCGCCTTGACCGACACCACCCCGCGCCCCGCGCCGAGCGAAAACCACCTCCTGATCAACGCCTATACGACGCATCCGGAGTCCCCCCTGCTGTCCGTCACCCGCCGCATCGCCGACAGCGGCTGCAACCTGGTGGACGCACGCCTGGCCACGGTCGGCCGCGATGTCTCGGTCACCGCCCTGGCCACCGGCTCCTGGGACTCGGTGGCCAAGCTCGAGGCGATGCTGACCCGGCTGGAGCGCGAGGAGGGCCTGAAGCTGGTCTGGTACCGCACCGCGGCCAAGCAGGCGCAGTCCAACCTGCTGCCGTACATTGTCGAAGTGATCGCCGCCGACAAGCCGGGCATCCTGTTCCAGCTGGCCGATTTCTTCGACCGCCAGGGCATCACCATCGAGAACCTGCAGAGCACGCGCTACCGCGCCATGCAGACCGGTGCGGAAATGTTCAGTGCACAGGTCACCATCGGCGTGCCGGCCAACATGCACATCGCCGCGCTGCGCGACGATTTCCTTGAGTTCTGCGACCACCTGAACCTGGACGCGATCATGGACCCGATGAAGTTCTGAATGAATTCCTGATTTTTCGCGCGCCTCTCACGGGCGCGTGGCGTTTCATGCAATTGTCTTGGAAAGAACCCAGGCTCGACAGAAGGACCTCATGAACAACGGCGATACCCTGGACAGCACCACCCTCTCCCTGCCGCTGGCGCTGTCCGGTGGCGACCAGGCCACCCTCGGCGACTATGCCGGCCAGTGGCTGGTGCTGTACTTCTACCCCAAGGACAGCACTCCCGGCTGCACCACCGAAGGTATCGACTTCAACGCGCTGCTGCCGAAGTTCAAGAAGGCCGGCGCGGTCGTGCTGGGCGTCTCGCGCGATTCGGTGAAGTCGCACGACAATTTCTGTGCCAGGCAGGGCTTCGGCTTCCCCCTGGTCAGCGATGGCGACGAAGCGCTGTGCAGCGCCTTCGACGTGATCAAGATGAAGAACATGTACGGCAAGCAGGTACGTGGCATCGAACGCAGCACCTTCCTGATTTCCCCCGACAGCCGCATCGTGCAGTCCTGGCGCAAGGTCAAGGTCGCCGGCCATGCCGATGCCGTTCTCGCCGAACTGAAGGCCTCCCAGTCCAAGTGAGTCCCACTGCCTACTGTGTCTGCCATCACCCTGCCAGGCAGCAGGCCGTGGTGGTTTTTCCCTGTCCGTAACCAGGAATCGACGATGACCCGAGGCAAGCGCATCTACGTGCTGGATACCAACGTGCTGATGCACGATCCGACCGCGCTGTTCAAATTCGAGGAGCACGACGTTTACCTGCCCATGCAGGTGATCGAGGAGCTGGACAACGGCAAGAAGGGCACTTCCGAAGCGAGCCGAAACGCCCGCCAGGTGAGCCGCTTCCTCAACGAGCTGGTGCAGGCCTCCGGCCTGGACAACCTGGCCGACGGCATTCCGCTGCAGCGCCCGAATGGGCTGCAGCTGCGCGGCAAGCAGAGCGCCGGCAAGCTGCGCTTCCAGACCAGCCATTTCGACGCCGGCAAGAGCTTCGGCAAGGTGATCCCGGACAACGCCATCCTCGGCGCGATCCTGGCCCTGAAGGAAGAAACCCCCGACCTGCCGGTGGTGTTCGTCTCCAAGGACATCAACCTGCGGATCAAGGCCGCCATCGCCGGCATCGTGTCCGAGGACTACGAGAACGACCGCGCGCTGGACGATTTCAGCCTGCTCTACACCGGCGCTACCGAGCTGCCGGAAGACTTCTGGAAGCGCCACGGCGACGACCTGCGCAGCTGGAGCGACAAGGGCCGTACCCATTACGAAATCCAGGCGCAGGACGGCGAGGAGTGGTACCCGAACCAGTACGTCTACCTGCCCGGCGAAGATGAAGTCGAGCTGCGCGTCAGCCGCGTGGTCGGTGACGGCAAGGTGGTGCTGTCGCTGGTCGATGATTTCCGCCACGGCAGCCACGCCGTGTGGGGCATCAGCGCACGCAACCGCGAGCAGAACTTCGCCCTCAACGCACTGATGGATCCAGAGATCGACTTCGTCACGCTGCTGGGTACCGCCGGCACCGGCAAGACCCTGCTGGCGCTGGCCGCCGGCCTGGCGCAGACGATGGACCAGCAGCGCTACCGCGAGATCATCATGACCCGCGCCACGGTCAGCGTCGGCGAGGACATCGGTTTCCTGCCCGGCACCGAAGAAGAGAAGATGACGCCGTGGATGGGCGCGCTGACCGACAACCTGGAAGTGCTCACGCACAACCAGGAAGGCGGCACGTGGGGGCGCCAGGCGACCAACGACCTGCTGGCCAGCCGCATCAAGATCCGCTCGATGAACTTCATGCGCGGCCGCACCTTCCTGTCGCGCTACCTGATCCTGGACGAGGCGCAGAACCTCACCCCGAAGCAGATGAAGACGCTGATCACCCGCGCCGGCCCCGGCACCAAGATCGTCTGCCTGGGCAACGTCGAGCAGATCGACACCCCGTACCTGACCGAGACCACCTCGGGCCTGACCTACGCGGTGGATCGCTTCAAGAACTGGCCGCATAGTGCACACATCACCCTGCGCCGTGGCGAGCGTTCGCGCCTGGCCGATTACGCTTCGGAGGTGTTGTGAACCGCCGCACCCGCCTGCTGCTGCCCACGGCTGCAATCACCCTCGCAGCCGTGCTGGGCGCCTGCACCACTACGCGCGGCCCGGCCAGTGTGCCCACCGCCGAGCGCACCGGCCAGTCCTGGGTGGTCACCCGCCCGATCATCGCCGCGCAGGTGCTCGACACCTGCTCGCGGCCCAGCCCCGGCCGCGAGGCCGGGCGGGTCAGCGGCTACTGGGCACCCAGCCGGCAGCAGATCGACCAGCTGGAAGCGAATCTGTCTTCGCTGGAAACCCAGGTGCCGAAGGTGCTCGACTTTGACCGGCAGTACGTCGGCATCGAAAGCGCAGGCCGACGGCTGATCTACATCAATGCCTTCCACCTGCCCGACGACAGCGGCATCAATCCGGCCCGCGAAGCGATCCGCGTCTGCGATGGCGGCGCGCAGTTCTGGGGCGCGGTGTTCGACCCGGCCAGCAACACCTTCAGCGAGCTGCAGTTCAACGGCGGCTTCGGCGGGCCCTGAGGGGCCCCGCCGATGGGAATACGCCTGCCCACCTGGGTCTGGATCGGCGCGGTCGCGCTCTCGTGCGTGGCCGGCATGGTCAACGTGGTCGGCTTCCTCGGTTTCGAGCACCAGGCGGTCAGCCACATGACCGGCAGTACCAGCCAACTCGGCATGGCACTGGCCCAGGGTGACTGGCGCGCGGTCGGCCACCTGTGGGGACTGCTGATCGCGTTCTCGCTGGGCGCAATGCTCAGCGGCCTGCTGATCCAGGACAGCACCCTGCAGCTGGGCCGACGCTACGGCGTGGCACTGGCGCTGGAATCGGCTCTTTTGCTGGTGTCCATTCCGCTGTTCGAACAGCACCAGATATGGGGTGCACTGGCCGCTGCCATGGCCTGCGGCCTGCAGAATGCGATGGCCACCACCTTCAGCGGCGCGGTGGTGCGCACCACCCACCTCAGCGGCATGTTCACCGACCTCGGCATCGGCTTGGGCCACCTGCTGCGCGGGTTGCCACTGCAGGTACGGCGACTGACCCTCAGCGGCCTGATCATCAGCGGCTTCCTCGCCGGCGGCATCCTCGGCGCCTGGCTGTTCGTGCGCTGGCAGTACGACGCCCTGCTCGCCCCGGCCCTGCTGACCGGCCTGACCGGACTGGGTTATGTGCTGTACCAGCAGTGGGCGCGCTGGCGACATTGAGGGCCGCGCTCCAGGGGTCAGATCCCTTTTCCTGCGGCAAAGGGATCTGACCCCATCTATCAGCGGCGACGCTACCGCCTTTACGGTGACCACGGCACAATCGCTGGATGAGCCCGACCACTCCCGTTTCCGCCCTCACCATCGCCGGCTCCGACTCCGGCGGCGGTGCCGGCATCCAGGCCGACCTGAAGGCTTTTGCAGCGCATCGCGTGCACGGCCTCTCCGCGATCGCCGCACTGACCGCGCAGAACACCCGCGGCGTCATCGCCGTGCATGTGCCGCCGATCGATTTCCTGCGCGCGCAACTGGACGCCTGCTTCGACGACTTCGACATCCACGCGGTGAAGCTCGGCATGCTGGCCAACGCCGAGGTGATCAATGCCGTCGCCGATGCATTGGAGCGCCATCACCCGCCACACGTGGTGCTGGACCCGGTGATGGTCGCCACCAGCGGCGCGCGCCTGCTGGAAGACAGCGCCCTGCAGGCGATGCGCGAGCGGCTGATCCCGCTGGCCACGCTGATCACCCCGAACACGCCGGAAGCAGAGCTGCTGGTCGGACGGAAGATCGGCAACGGCGATGACGCCGAACGGGCGGCCTCCGCCCTGCTCGACCTGGGTGCAGGTGCGGTGCTGCTCAAAGGTGGCCATCTGCAGGAAGGCAACCGCGTGATCGACCGCTACTTCGACGGCGTCAGCAGCGAAGAATTCATCCATGCCCGCCTGCCGCTGGACGCACATGGCACCGGCTGCACGCTGGCCTCGGCCATCGCCGCGCAACTGTGCAACGGCTTGAGCCTGGCCAATGCCTGCGAAGCCGGTATCGACTACGTTGCACGCGGCCTGCAGCAGGGCTATGCCCCCGGCCGCAGCGAGGTGCTGGTGCTCGATCACTTCGGCGCGGCACCACACGCATGAGCCTCACACCGGACGTCCTCGCCGTGCAGTGCGCTGATGGCCATCGCTACGAAGTGATTGCCTGCGTGCCTGCACAGCCCATCGCGCGCCTGCTGTGGCTGCCTGCACTGGGCGTGGCCGCGCGCCACTACCTGCCGCTGGCGCAGGCGCTGGCGGCGAAGGGCGTGGCGGTGTACCTGCACGAGTGGCGCGGCAATGGCAGCAGCTCACTGCGGCCGTCGCGCACGCAGGACTGGGGCTATCGCGAGGTACTCGAACAGGATCTGCCCACCAGCCAGGCGGTCCTTGTCGCGGCGGATGACGAGGCCGGCGCGCTGCCCTGGATCATCGGTGGCCACAGCCTCGGCGGTCAGCTGGCCTGCGTGCATGCCGGCCGCAATCCGCAGCACTTCAACCGCTTGTGGTTGGCGGCCAGCGGCTCACCGTTCTGGCGCGGCTTCCCGCCACCGCGGGGCTGGCTGCTGCCACTGGTCTACCGCTTCCTGCCGTGGATCGCACAGCGCCAAGGCGTGCTGCATGGCCGGCGCCTCGGCTTCGGCGGCACCGAAGCGCGCGGACTGATCGCCGACTGGGCGCGCGTGGGCCTGAACAACCACTATGCCGCGGCCGGCATGGACGAAGACCTCGACGCACAGATGGCGCGCGTGCATGGCAGCGCGCAGGCGGTGTTGATGGAACACGACTGGTTGGCACCGACCGGATCGATGCAGACATTGCTGGCCAAGCTGCCGAATGTGGACGCGCAGCTGCGCGTGCTGTCGGCGCAGGAACTGGGCACGCGTGCCGATCATTTCGCTTGGCTGAAGGCCCCTGACGCTGTGGCGGACCGCTTTTTCATTCAGTTGGATGAAAATTTTCACAAAACTGTTGACGGTGCGCGCCGACATCCGCATAATTCCGCTCCTGTCGCAGGGCGCCCGTAGCTCAGTTGGATAGAGTACCTGGCTACGAACCAGGCGGTCGGGAGTTCGAATCTCTCCGGGCGCACCACTCGACAGGTTTTCAGCATCCGCCGCTGGAAATGCAGTAAAATTTGATTGTGTACCGCGCGCCCGTAGCTCAGTTGGATAGAGTACCTGGCTACGAACCAGGCGGTCGGGAGTTCGAATCTCTCCGGGCGCACCATACACAGTCAGCACAACAAGTTTATGTAATTGGCGCCCGTAGCTCAGTTGGATAGAGTACCTGGCTACGAACCAGGCGGTCGGGAGTTCGAATCTCTCCGGGCGCACCATTACACCGAAACAGCAGGCCTCGGCCTGCTGTTTTTTTTATGCGTGTTTTTCGGCAGGGCTGCGCCCTGCACCCCTGGTAGTGCCGGCCGCTGGCCGGCAACCTCAACGACAACAGCAGCAGCACGCATTCCGTAGGTTGGCGGGGCGGTGTCGGAGTGCGGGGACGCCGCAAGTACGTCCATGCAGGCTTGGCAGCCGCTTGCTCGTGTGCGCTTTCCTGCGCACACGGCAAGACCGGGGTTGGGCGTCCTGCCCAACCCGCCCGAGGCATGCCTCGGGCCCATGCGGCTGACACCCCGCACTCCGACACCGCCCGACCTTCGACAGGTTCACGCGGCTGTTGGTAGGTGTCGACCTTGGTCGACACATCTGTCAGATATCGAGTGAATTCATCCACGCATGACGTGGATCCACCGTGCCGACCAAGGTCGACACCTACCAGAGCAGTACGCCGTTCCGACAGATCGCGGAAAACTGTCGAAGGCGGGGTGGGTCCGGTTGCGGGGGCGTGAGCCGCATGGATGCGGCGACCGAGCTTACATGGACGTACTTGCAGCGGCCCCCGCAACCGGACCCACCCCGCCATCTCACGGAATGCACGCTTTTGCTGTTGCTGTTGCTGTTGCTGTTGCTGTTGCTTTGGCCTCGGCGGGTGCAGGGCGCAGCCCTGCCAAACCCCTACCCCTTGGCCATTGCCTGCCACCACTGCGACAGCAGCTCCGGCCTGCGCAGGCGCTCGCGCCACCACCGCAGTGCCGCGCCGTCCTCGCCGGTGCGCCAGGCCAGCCAGAACGTTTCCTCCGGCTTGTGTTCCTCCACCTCGCGGATCACCAGCTGGCCACGCGCCACTGCAGCGCGCGCGCACGGCTCGGGCAGGAAGCCGAAGCCCACACCTTCGCATTGCAGCTTCAGTTTGCTGGCCATGTCAGGCACGGTCAGCATCTCCTGCCCCATCAACAGGCCCACCGTGCGCGGCAGCAACCGCCGCGCCGAATCAGAAACGGCGATCGCGCAGTGCTCGACCAGCTGCTCGCGACCGAGCACGCCCGGCACCTTGGCCAACGGATGACCGGGTGCGACCGCGAACACGAACTCCACCGTGCCCAGCGGCTCGACCACGTAACCACCGCCACTGGGCCCCTCGCCCGGCGCCCCGACCAGCAGGTCGGCGCGCCGGTCCAGCAGGGCCTCCCAGGTGCCGGACAGGGCCTCGCCGATCAGCCGCAGCCGGGTCGGCGCCTCCGCCTCACGAAACGCGGCGATGTCCGGGCCCAGCAGCCAGGTCGGGAACACCGAGTCCACCGCCAGGGTCAGTTCGGTCTCCCAGCCCGACGCCACCCGGCGCACCCGCAGCTCCAGCTCGCGGGCCGCACGCAGGAGATGCCGACCCTCGTCCAGCAGGGCGCGTCCGGCCTCGGTCGGTTCGGCACGCGGGCCGACCCGGTCGAACAGCTGAACGCCGAGGTCCTCCTCCAGCTTGGCCACGGTGTAGGAAATGGTCGAGGGCACCTTGTGCAGGGCCTTGCCGGCGCCAGCAAAGGAGCCGCGGCGGTCGATGGCATCCAGGATCTGCAGGGCATCGAGGCTGAGCTTGAGCATTCGAATTTTTCGATGATGGCCGTCAAAACTATCCGTTTTTCAAACCCCGGGCGCAAGCAGATACTTCTCTCCAACGGGGAAACACGGCAACTACCGCCTCACCCCGCCCCATCGAAACCATCGAAACCATCGAACAAGGAGATTCCATCATGCTGCAGATCCGCAAGAGCGCTACCCGTGGCCTGGCCGAGCATGGCTGGCTGTCCTCGCGCCATACCTTCTCCTTCGCCAACTACTACGACCCCCGCTACGTCAGCTTCGGCCCGCTGCGGGTGATCAACGAAGACAAGGTGATCGGCGGCCAGGGCTTCGGCACCCATAGCCACAGCAACATGGAGATCGTTTCCTATGTGCTGGGCGGCGCGCTGGAGCACAAGGACTCGATGGGCACCGGCTCGGTGCTGCGCTACGGCGACGTGCAGCGCATGAGTGCCGGCAGTGGTGTCAGCCACAGCGAATTCAACCACTCGGCCGACGAGACCGTGCACTTCCTGCAGATCTGGATCTTCCCGGACCGCGAGAACATCACGCCGTCCTACGAGGAGACCCACTTCGCCCCGGGTACCAAGCGCGGCCAGCTGCGCCTGATCGCTTCGCCGGACGGCGCCGACGGTTCGCTGCGCATCCACCAGGATGCCCGCATCTTCGCCACCATCCTCGATGGCGGCCAGAAGCTGCACCACGCGCTCGGCAATGGCCGTGGTGCCTATGTGCAGGTTGCCCGAGGCCAGCTGCAGGTCAATGGCATCACCTTGGAAGCCGGTGATGCACTGCAGGTCAGCGACGAAGCGCAGCTGACCCTGGAAAACGGCAACGACGCCGAAGTGCTGGTGTTCGACCTGCCGCTGTAACCACAACGCCCGCGATGCCGCAAAGCATCGCGGGCGCATTTCCGTAGAGCCGAGCCCACGCTCGGCTGCGGTGTGACAGCCAGCCGAGCGCGGGCTCGGCTCTACAGGACCCGCGTCAGAACCTGTACGTCATCGCCCGCCGCACATTGCGTGGCTCACCCCAGGTGTAGGTGCTGTACCAGCTGACGATCGTGTAGTAGCGCTTGTCCAGCAGGTTGTTGACGTTGAGCGTGGCCGACAGGCGATCACTGAATTCATAACGCGCCATCGCATCCAGCAACCAATACGGTTGGGTGCGATGTACCACCTTGGCCTGCGTGGCCGGGTTGGTGATCTCGCCGAAGGTGGAATCCTGTCGTGCGGCGCGACGCGCCGCGCGGGCTCAGCCGCCGATGGCGGCACAGGCCTCCAGGATCAGCGCGGTCACTTCCTTCGGCTGCGAGGCCAGCGAGGCATGGCTGGCATCCAGCTCCAGCAATCGCTTGGGCTGGATGCGCGTGGCCATGGCCTTCTGGTTGTCCGGCGCGATCATGCGGTCCTGGCGGGACAGCTGGTACCAGCTCGGCTTGTGCTTCCAGGCCGGATCGCTGACCGCATCACCGAAGGTGCTCGCCAACGGCGCCTTCTGGGTCACCGCCATCACCCGGCCCTCGTCGGCGCTCAGGTCCTGGCAGAAGCTCTCATGGAACCTGTCCGCACGCAGCCACAGGTAGCCATCGCTGTCCGGTGCCAGGTTCGGCGCTGCCTCCGGCAGGTGCTGCTGGGTGATCCCACCGGGGCTCTCGCCGGCATCAGGCGCGAAGGCAGCGATGTAGACCAGGCCCTTCACGTTGGGCTCGCTACCGGCCTGGCTGATCACCGCGCCGCCGTAGGAGTGGCCGACCAGCAGCACCGGCCCGTCGATCTGCCGGATCATTTTCCGGGTGCGTTCTGCGTCGTCGGCCAGCGAGGTAAGCGGCAGTTCCACCGCCTGCACACGGTCGTGGCCGTTGCGATGCAGTTCCAGGATCACCTTGGCCCAATGTGCGGCCCCGCCCCAGAATCCATGGACAAGGAGGATGGTCGGTGTCGTGCTCATGTACAGGTCTCCGGCAGCGGCCGGCGGAATGCCGACTGTGCAGCCACTGTCCGTGCGTGGCGTTAATCGCTGGTGACGCAATCGGGTCACTGCAATCGTATGCGTCGTTTGATGTCATGCATGGCACTTGCCGACCTGGCCTGATAACGATTTCATGGAGCTCTCCCGGAGCTTCGCATCAAGCATGACGCCTTCATCCCCACGTGCCCAGCAGCACGCCACCCGCGCCGCCTTCTTCATTCCCGGATTCGCCACCGCCGCGTGGGCACCGATGGTCCCCTACGCCAAGGCCAAGGCCGGGCTGTCCGACGCCAGCCTCGGCGCCGTGCTGCTGTGCCTCGGGCTCGGCTCGCTGCTGGCGATGCCACTGGCAGGTGCGCTGACCGGACGGCTGGGATGCCGTCGGGTGATGGTGATCACCTGCGCGATGATGCTGGGCGCCCTGCCCTTGCTGGTGCTGGCACCCTCGCCCGTGGCGCTGGGCGCAGCGCTGTTCGTGTTCGGCGCCGGCGTCGGTGCATTGGATTGCGCGATGAACATGCAGGCCGTGGCGGTCGAGCGCGACGCCGGACGCGCGATGATGTCCGGCTTCCACGCCTTCTACAGCATCGGTGGATTCGTCGGCGCCGGCTGCATGACCGGGCTGCTGATCCTCGGCACGCCGCTGTGGCTGGCCGCGCTGCTTTCGGTGGCCGCGCTGCTGCTGGTTGCCGTGCTGTCGGCACCGCACTGGCGTCCGCAACGGATCCTGCACGAAGGCCCGCTATTGGCGCTGCCGCACGGCGTGGTCCTGTTCATCGGCGTGCTGGCCTTCGTGGTGTTCCTTGCCGAGGGCTCAATGCTGGACTGGAGTGCGGTGTTCCTGGCGGAAGTGCGGCAGGTACCGCGCGACCAGGCCGGGGCCGGCTTTGCGTTGTTCACCCTGGCGATGACCGCGATGCGCCTGTTCGGCGACGGCATCGTCGAGCGCCTCGGCCGGACCCGCACGCTGGTCATCGGCGGCATCACCGCTGCGGCGGGCTTCACCCTGGCCACGCTGGTGCCCTCGTTCCCGGTGGCGTTGGCCGGCTACGTACTGGTCGGGCTGGGCTGCGCCAACATCGTGCCGGCGCTGTTCTCGATGGCGGGCCAGCAGCGGGTGATGCCGGAGAGCATCGCCATCACCGCGGTGACCACACTGGGTTACGCCGGCATCCTCGCCGGTCCGGCAGCGATCGGCGCACTGGCGCATGCCACCAGCCTCGGTTTCGCCTTCCTGTGCGTGGCCGCGCTGCTGCTCGGCGTCGCGGCGTCTGCCCGCGCACTGGCACGACGCGTGGCCTGACAGAAAAAGGGGACGGAGGGGATTAAGTCGTTTCCCGCACACCTGGCCTGGAAACGACTTAATCCCCTCCGTCCCCTTTTTCTCAGCTGCGCGCCAGCCACTCAGCCTGGGCCGGCAGCTGCGGTGCCGGGCACGCGCTCTGCGGATGGTGCTCGTCGCGCGCCATCCAGTCATCGACCACGCCCGCCAGCAGGTCCAGCCGCAGCGGCAGGGTGATGTGGTCCTCGCCGCGCATTTCGATGTAGTGCGCGCGCGGGTTGGCCTGGGCCAGTTCGCGGCCCTGGCTGACCGGAATGTGCTGGTCGCCCTGCCCGTGCAGCAACAGCACGCAGGCGCGGGTATCGGCCAACGCACGCGCGACGTCCACGCGGTCCAGATCGACGTCGATGCGGCGGCTGGCGGCGGCGATCACCTGGTTGATGTCCTGGCCGCCGTAGCGCCAGCGCGCGTACGACGCCACCGCCTGCGCCTTCAGGCCTTCCGGCTGCAGCCCCATCAGGTGCGGGATCATGGTGCGGATCGCCACGCCGGCATTGGCGAACGATTCCATCGCCACCACGCCTTCGACCTGGTCACCCAGCTTGTCGGCGGTGAACACCGCCGTGGCCGCACCATAGGACACACCGAACAGGTACAGGGGCCCGGTCACTTCGCCGCGCGCGCGCAGCTCGCCGATCACATCGACCACGTCATCCGACTCATAGGTGCCATAGCCGGACGGGCCGGTGCCGGACTGGCCATGGTTGCGCAGGTCGAGCGTGACCACGCGGTAGCCGGATTCGGCCAGCTGCAGCGACCATGGCAGCATCGAATCACCGTTCATCATCCACCCATGCAGCAGCACCACGGTGCCGCGCGGCGCCTGCGCGCGGAACGGCTGCGGCACGGCCAGGCTCAGGCCGGTATCCAGCGGCAGGCCGTTCTCGTGGCGCTGCGGCAGGTAGCGGTAACGCGCGCCGTAGTCGCCCGGATCGAATACGCGCCAGAAGATCGGCACGCCATCGCGGCCCGCCGCGAAGCCATGGCGGTTGGGCAGTTCGGCGATGGCCGCGGCGATGCGCGGACGATCGAGCAGGGTCGACACGCCACCCGGCGCGATCAGCTGATCGGCGAGTGAGGTGGACGAGGCGTTGATCGAGGATGAGCATGCAGCCAGCCACAGGCCGGCGCACGCCAGCAACAACAGCAGCAGGCGCTTCATATCACGTCATAGGGATGAATCAGACAGATTGGGACGGTAACGCCCAATAGACCGGCCATCTATCGCGCACGGATGACGGCTTGATGACAACGCAGGAACGATTCAGTTTGGTGTAAAAGCTGTATCCGTTCAGTCATTGATCCGGATCAATGAACGCGCGCCCGGGAGTGCCCACAGTGCCGCCATGCGCATCTCGTTCAAGCTCGCCATTGCCCTGGCCGCCACGGTGGCCGCCGCCTACGGCATCGCCCGCAGCACGCCCTACTGGTTCGCACCGCGACAGACCGCGCAGGTCGACATCCACGATCCGGCGCTGATCGCGCAGGGGCGCTACCTGTCACGTGCCGCCGACTGCGCGGCCTGCCACACCGCGCCGGGCGGCAAGCCGTTCGCCGGTGGCCTGGGCATGCAGACGCCGATGGGCACGATCTATTCGACCAACATCACCCCCGATCCGGACTCCGGCATTGGTGCCTACGACTACGCCGATTTCGAACGCGCGGTCCGCCGCGGCATCCGCCACGACGGCCAGCCGCTGTATCCGGCGATGCCGTATGCCTCGTACGTGATCGCCAGCGATGCCGAGATCAAGGCGCTGTATGCCTATTTCATGGGCTCGGTGCAGCCGGTGAAGCAAAGCAACGCCGACAGCACGATTCCATGGCCGGCCAACATGCGCTGGCCTTTGGCATGGTGGCAGCTGCTGTTCGCGCGCCCGCGCAGCTTCAACCCGGATCCGTCGCTGGATGTGGGCCAGCAGCGTGGCGCTGAGCTGGTTGAGGGCCTGGCCCACTGCGGCGCCTGTCATACACCACGTGGGCTGGCGTTCCAGGAGAAGGCGATGGCCGACGATGGCAGCCGCCAGTTCCTGTCCGGCTCGGTGCTGGAAGGCTGGTATGCGAAGAACCTGCGCAATGAATCGACCGGCCTGGCCAGCTGGAGCGAGGGCGAGATCGTCGACTTCCTGCGCACCGGGCGCACCGATCGATCGGCAGCCTTCGGTGGCATGGCCGACGTGGTCGAGCACAGCACGCAGTACCTGTCCGACGCTGACCTGCTGGCCATGGCGCGCTACCTGAAGCAGCTGCCGGCGCGTGAGGGACGCAGTGCGCAGTGGTCGCCTGGTACCGACACCACCACCGCCGCGCTGCGTAGTGGCGACTATCGCGTGGCCGGTTCGCTGGCCTATGCCGAGCACTGCCAGGCCTGCCACCGTGCCGACGGGCGCGGCATGCCACGCGTCTATCCTGCCCTGGCAGGCAACTCGATCGTGTTCGCCGACGATCCCAGTTCGCTGGTGCAGGTGACCCTGATCGGGGGTCGCACCCCGCACACCCCGCACGACCGCATGGCCTTCACCATGCCCGGCTTCGAGCAGTTGCCGAACGCGCAGCTGGCACAGATCCTGACCTTCATCCGCAGCAGCTGGGGCAACCAGGCCAGCGCGGTGAGCGAGGTCGAGGTGGCACGCATGCGCCGGGTGGTGCGTGACAAGCCGGTGCACTTCGTTCCGCAGGAGGCCGCACGATGAAGCGTTCGCGCAAACGTTCCCGCCTGCTGCTCGGTAGTGCGATCACCGTGGTGCTGCTGGCCGGTGCGGGCACCCTCGCCTATCGTCACCTGCACCCGGGCCTGGATGCCGCCGTAGCCAGTACGGTCGATATCCTCGATGCACAGGGCAAGTTGGTCGCCCACTACCACGCGCCCAGTGCCGAGGAGATCGCCGGACTGGGCAATGCCGAATCGGTGATGCTCGGCCGGCGCATCCTCAGCGAGACCGCGCGCCTGCTTCCGGACAACGTCGGCAACGATCTGAACTGCAATTCGTGCCACATGGCCGAGGGCAAGCGACCGTTCGGCAACCACTACTTCAATACCGGCGGCGGTGCCTATCCGCGCTACATGCCGCGCCCGGGCAAGGTGATCGGGCTGACCGAGCGCATCAATGGCTGCCTGCAGCGCTCGATGAACGGCAAGCCGCTGCCGAAGGACGCACCGCAGATGCGCGCGATGCTCGACTACATGGCGTGGCTGAGCAGCCCGGTGCCAGAGGGTGCAACAGTGGCCGCGCCCAGTGAGGGCCCCATCGACAGCACGCTGACTCCGGACCCGGTCCGCGGCCAGGCGCTGTATGCCGTGCAGTGCGCCGCCTGCCATGGCGACAACGGCGAAGGCCGACGCGATGCCAGCGGTGACATCGCCTTCCCGCCGCTGTGGGGCGACCACAGCTTCAACATCGGTGCCGGCATGGCGCGCCTGTACAAGGCGGCCGGTTTCATCAAGCACAACATGCCACCGGCAGTGACCCGCGCACCGCCGCTGGGGCAGCAGGTGATGCCGGACCAGGATGCGGTGGACATCGCCGGCTATTTCATCAACCAGCCGCGGCCGGACTTCGCCAACAAGGGCAAGGACTGGCCGCGTGACCCGAAGCCCAAGGACGCACGGTACTGAAGCAGGCGGCGGGTGCCGGCCGTCGCACAACACGATTCCTGCATCGCCACGTCATGCCGATGTCATTGGCGCTGCCGACACTCCGGGGCTTCCCTCCTCTGAAGGTCCGGTCTCGATGCGAACGTCTGCGCGCTTTCCCCGTGTCTCGCTGCTTGCCCTGCTGATCGCTCCCGCACTGGACGCCCTGGCCGAAGCACCGCAGGGCGATGCCGCTGATGCGCGCAGCAGTGAGGCCCGCACCCTCGACCAGGTGCAGGTGATCGGTCAGGCCACCAGCTATGCCAAGACTTCCGTGCGTGCGGAAACGCTGAACCGGCAGACCGTGATGAGCAGCGTCAACGACGCGCTCAACGAAGTGCCCGGCGTGGTGGTCAGCGAGGCCGATGCCACCGGCTCGTCGGTGTGGGGCACGCAGATCAGCATGCGTGGCTTCGTCACCAACCGTGATACCCAGCAGATCGGCACCACCATCGACGGCCTGCCCAATGGTGGCTCGGGTTACGGCGGCGGCTCGCTGGCCAACCGCTACATCGACACCCTCGACCTGGAAACGGTGGAAGTCAGCCAGGGCACCGCCGATATCTCCTCGCGCTCGAACGAGGCCCTGGGCGGCACCCTCAACTTCCTCACCAGCGATCCGCTGCAGGACAGCCGCCTGCGCTTCGTGGTCGGCGCCGGTGACAACGAGGCACGCAAGTACTACGTGCGCTATGACACCGGCCTGCTCGGCGGCCACACCCGCGCCTGGGTCAGTGCCTCGTCGGCGCGCGTGCATGACTGGATCGATGGCAGCGGCAAGACCAGCAATGACCACATCGCCGGCAAGTTCATCACCGAACTGGATCGCTGGACCCTGACCGGCTACCTGTCCTACAACGATGCGGACGAGCCGGAGTACACCAGCGTCTCACCGAAGGGCTTCGCGACCAATCCGGATCGCGACAACCTGGTCGGTACCCTCACCGGCATTCCCTACCTGGACCAGAACTACCGTTCCGGCTCGCGTGCGCTGCGCGAGAACACCTTCGGCTACCTGCGCGCGGCCTTCGACGGTGGCAACGGCTTCAAGGCCTCGGTGGCCGCCTACGGGCACCGCATGCAAGGCCGCGGCGACTGGCTGCCACCGTATCTGGCGCAGGTCAGCGATGACGGAGCCGGTCGCCCGGAGTCGGAATACCTCGGTGGCAAGACCGTGTACGGCGGCAGCAACCGTGGCCAGATTTTCTTCGTCAATCCCGATGGCAGTGCCGCGCAGCGCCTGGCCAGCTGCAGCCCGCGCCTGGGCTTCACCGCCGAGTACGATCCGAACTGCTACGCCGGCAACGTGCTGGGCGCGCAGTCGTATCGCCACACCCACTACGACAACGACCGCATGGGCGTTACCGCCGACGTCGAATGGCGCCAGACTTTCGGCGCAGTCGACAACACGATCCGCGGCGGCCTGTGGGTGGAGAAGCTGGACCGTTCGGCACGCCGCGACTGGCATCGCCTGCTCAACGTCGGCCAGGACATCGCCTTCGACCACCAGCCGTACTGGGTACAGTTCGAGGACAAGTACAAGGTCGACGAACAGATGTACTACGTCGAGGACGTGGCGCGGTTCGGGCCGTTCAGCGCACGTCTGGGCGTGAAGCAGTTCTTCGTCGACCAGTCGCGCCGCCGCGTGATCGGTGCCAGCGAGCACGTCACATCCGATTCCAGGTCCGACCCGCTGCTGTCCACCGGCTTCACCTGGGCGCCGGGCGTGGAAGGCATGGAGCTGTTCGCCGGCTTCTCGCAGAACTTCGCCGCGATTCCTTCCGGCGTGCTCGGCGAGACCGACCCGCAGCGCTTCCGCAACGTCGAGCCGGAGACCGCTGACAACATTGAAGTGGGCATGCGCATCAGCCGCTGGCCCCTGACCGCCTCGGTCACGCTGTACAACATCAAGTTCGACAACCGCATCGTCTACCTGCCGGCCGGCTTCGTCAGCGGCATCGACTACCTGGGCGAGACCGACGGCGTCTACGAGAACTTCGGCGGCGTGGAAAGCAACGGCCTGGAAGCGGCGTTCGGCTATGGCTGGGACAACGGCTGGCGTCTCAACGCCGCCTACACCTACAACCGCTCCAAGTACCTGGGCAGCGGTGATGCCGCGCGTGATACCCAGCTGGGCATCGTCGACGGCGCCAAGGTGATCGGCCAACCCGAACAGACCCTCGTACTCTCGGCGGACTGGCAGGGCGAGAACTGGAACTTCGGCCTGTCCGGCCGTTACCTGGGCACCCGCTACCTCGACGCCGCCAACGTCAACAAGCTGCCCTCGGCCACCGTGTTCAACGCGAACATCGGCTTCGACCTGCAGGGCCTGTCGCCGCGCCTGAAGGGCATGGGTGCCAACCTGGTGGTGAGCAACCTCACCGACAAGCGGTATCTTGCGGGGGTGGACGGCCGCGACAACGCCTTCATCGGCGCTCCGCGCACTGTCGGCATCTCCTTCCGTGTGGACCTGTGAGTGAGCCCGTGACCGATATCGGCCGACGCCGGTTGTTGCAGGCCGGCGTTGCCGCCGGCCTTTCCCCGCTGCTGCCCAGCATCGCCCGGGCCGCCGCGATCGCCCCCGCCGCGCAAACCCGCAGCCTGGAAGACCTGCAGCACATCGTGGTGTTCATGCAGGAGAACCGTTCGTTCGACCACTACTTCGGCACGCTGCCGGGTGTGCGGGGTTTCGGCGATCGCTTCGTCGCTCCGGCGCAGGCACTGCAGGCCGGCGCCCGCGCGCGCAGCCTGTGGCTGCAGCCCGATGCCAGCGGCAAGCGCGCGATCGCGCCGTTCCCGCTGGATACCGCCGCGCACTTCGGCTACATGCGCGTGGAAGGCACGCCGCACACCTGGCCGGATGCACAGCGGGCCTGGGACCACGGACGCATGGGGCAATGGCCGAAAGCCAAGCAGAACCACTCGATGGGCTACTTCCAGCGCAGCGACCTGCCCTTCCAGTTCGCCCTGGCCGATGCCTTCACCATCTGCGACGCCTACCACTGCGCGATGCAGGCCGGAACCAACCCGAACCGGGTGTTCCTGTGGACCGGCCACAACGATGCTGCCGCCCGCGCCGGCGGCCCGGTGATCGCCAACTCGCACGACAACTTCCCCGAGCACGGCGGGCATCCTGCGTCGTACCGCTGGGCCAGCTATGTCGAACGCCTGCAGAAGGCGGGGGTATCCTGGCAGATCTACCAGGACATGGCCGACAACTTCACCGACAACCCGCTGGCCGGCTTCGAGGCGTTCCGCCAGGCCTACCGCGCTGCGCCGGGGCATGACCCGCAGCTGCGCGCACGCGGGGTCAGCACGCGTGGCCTGGCGCAGCTGCGCCAGGACGTCATCGACGGACGCCTGCCGCAGGTCAGCTTCATCATCGCCGACGCGGCCGGCAGCGAGCATCCCGGCCCCTCCAGCCCGGCCCAGGGCGCGGCCTATACCGCACGCGTGCTGGATGCACTGACCGCCGATCCGCAGGTGTGGAGCCGCACCGCCCTGCTGCTGATGTTCGACGAGAACGACGGTTTCTTCGACCACATGCCACCACCGGCACCGCCTTCGCCGGTGGACGGTGGCTGGGCGGGTGCGTCCTCGGTCAGCACTGAAGGCGAGTACCACCGCCATCCGGCACCGGGAGATGAGAAGTACGACTTCGCCGAACTGCGCGGCCGACCGTATGGACTGGGCCCGCGCGTGCCGCTGTACGTGATCTCGCCCTGGAGCCGCGGTGGCTGGGTCGATTCGCAGGTGTACGACCACACCTCGGTCATTCGACTGATCGAACGCCGCTTTGGTGTGTCCGCGCCGGACATCTCGCCGTGGCGCCGCGCGGTCTGCGGCGACCTCAGCACTGCGTTCGACTTTGCCCAGCGCGATACCCGCCCGTTCGTCCGCGGCCTGCCCGACGTGAGCGCGGTGGCCGCACGCGCCGCTGCTTTGCCGGGGCGCACCGTGCCCGCGCTGCCAGAGGGGCTGAAGCCAGCGAAACAGGAAAGCGGTGTACGCCCGGCGCGTGCCCTTCCCTATCGACCGCAGGCATCGATTGCTGCGGTCGACGTCGCGGGCGTTGACCTGGCGTTGTCCTGCGAGGGCGCAGCGGCAGTGCTGCATGTCTACGATCGGCTGCGGCTGGAGGCGGTGCCGCGCCGTTACACGCTGCTGCCGGGCATGCCGCTGCGCGAGCGTTGGCCGCTGGACGCCCAGGGCCGCTATGACCTGTGGCTGCTCGGTCCGAACGGCTTCCACCGCCACTTCCAGGGTGCGGCCAAGGCTCCTGCCGTGCAGGCTTCAATTGATCGCGCGGATGGCCAGCTGCGGCTGCACCTGCGCAATCTGGGTGACAGTGCACAGCAGGTGCGCGTGCATGGCGGCGCCTATGCAGGACACATGCCCGAACAGACATTGGCGCTGCCCGCACATGCGCAGACTTCATTGGCGTGGGATGCAACGCCTACCGCCGGCTGGTATGACCTGCGCATCAGCGCGGGTGGGAGTGTGCTGCGTTTGGCCGGCCGCGCCGAGGATGGTCGCCCCGGCACCAGTGACCCGGCGATGGGCACCGAACCGCTGCGGTTCGAGCACGATTGAAGAATCCCTGTAGTGCCGAGCCCATGCTCGGCAGCTTTAGCCCCGGTCGCATTGCCCCGAAAGAAGCAGCCGAGCGTGGGCTCGGCTCTACAGCGCAGACCGCTAGATTCAGGCCTCCTGCAGCCCCGGCCGGCCGTGCTCCACCGCGTAGCGCTTCCAGTTCTGCACGGTACCGTTCGGTCGCATCACCGTATCCAGCGTCTTCATGTCGCCGATCCACGCATCACGGGTGACATCGCACAGCACATAGCCACGCTTGTCGGTGGTCGCCTTCAGATTGGGGCTGTGCGCAAGCTGGTTGCGGGCGTAAGCGTCCACGCCCTGGCCATCGGCCCCCGAAGTGATCGAAGTGGCAAGGAACTCGCTGGAGACCACGCCCGAATCACGATGGTCCTGCACCAGGTCGCTGGCGTAATGCCGGTGCGCGTCGCCACAGGCGGTCACCACGTTGCCGAAGCCGACCTTCTGGATGTGGTCGAGCAGGCGCCGACGGCTGTCCAGGTAACCCGACCATTGGTCATCGGACGACTGCACCACGCCGTCCTTCTCGCGCATGTAGTTGCCCAGCGCAACCTGGTGGGCGATGGTGTGCCAACGCGGTGCGGCATCAGCCAGGCCATCGAACAGCCAGCGCTCCTGCTTCGCACCGACGATGCTGCGCTCCGGCGATTCCACGTCCTCACGCAGCGCCATGTTCACCTGCTTGCTGCGGTACTGGCGTGTGTCGAGCAGGTGCAGGTCCATCAGCGTTCCGTAGCGTGCGCGCCGGTACAGCTGCATGTGGCCATCGCGCGGGAATGCCGAACGGCGCAGCGGCATGTTCTCGTAGTAGGCCTGGAACGCCTGTGCGCGCCGCAGCAGGAACACTTCGCTGGGCGTATCGTCCTGGTCTTCGGCGCCGGCCCAGTTGTTGTCCACTTCATGGTCATCGAAAGTGACGAACCACGGTGCCGACGCATGCGCGGCCTGCAGGTCGGCATCGCTCTTGTACTGGGCGTAGCGGCGGCGGTAATCATCCAGCGTGTAGGTCTGCGGGCCGACGTGGTTGCGCAGGTTGATGAACGGCTGGCCGTTCATCTTCCGCAGGCCAGGCTGGCTTTCACCTTCGTAGATGTAATCACCGTAGTGGAAGACGAAATCCAGCGGCTCCTCGGCGATGCGCCGCCACGCGGTGTAGTGGCCTTCTTCGTAGTGCTGGCAGCCGGCCACCACAAAGCGCACGCGATCCACCGCTGCCGCGGCTGCCGGCAGCGTGCGGGTACAACCGACTGCACTGACGTGGCCACCCACGGTAAAGCGGTACCAGTAGGGCCGTCCGGGCGCCAATCCTTCCAGTTCCACGTGCACCGCGTGGCCGAGTTCGGGATGCGCGAGCGCCGAACCCTGGCGTACCACCTTGCGCATGCCTTCGTCCGCCGCCAGCTGCCATTCGACCACCATCGGCCGGGTCGGCATGCCACCGCCGAACACCAGCGGCTCGGTCGCCAGCCGCGTCCACAGCACCATGCCGTCGGCCGTGGGATCACCCGAGGCAACGCCCAGGGTGAAGGGCGTGCTGGCAAAGCGCGGCTTGGCCAGCAGGTTGCGCGGGTTCAGCGTGGTGGCATCGGCCTGCGCGGCCAGCGCGCGTGCCGTGCCCATCCAGGCGCCGGCAGCGGACAGGCCGGCCAGGGCCAGGAATCGCCTGCGATTGATCGTCTCCACGGCTGTGCCCTCAGTTGTAGATGATGTGGAAGTAGAAGAAGCGGCCGTAGTCGTCGATCTCGGTACGGAAGCGCCCGTTCGGGCCGGTGCTGTAGGTCGGCTGGGTGTTGAACAGGTTCTTGGCTTCGTACTTCAGCGTCACGTGCCTGCTGACCTTGTGGCTGAAGGCCATGTTGAAGGTCATGTACGGGTCGTAGTACGAGTCCAGCCACTGGGTATCGCCGAAGTCGACCAGCATCCGGCTGCGGTAGGTTCCGGACAGGCGCAGTTGCGAGTTCTTCCACGGCATGCGCCAGATCACCGAACCATTGAGCGACCAGTCCGGCTGGTACAGCAGCCGGTCCAGGCGTCGCTCGGTGCCATCGGTGATGCGGTAGTTGGTCCTGCCTTCCAGCCGCGTGGCGTTGAAGTACATGTCGAAGCGCTGGCGGCCCCATTGCAGGTTGCGGTTGGCCACCGCGAACTCGACGCCGCGCAGCCTGGACTCATCGGTGTTCATCGGTTGGGTCACCCGGTAACGGGTATCGCCCACGTTCTCGAAGGTGGTCAGGGTGTAGATGTCGTCCTTGATTACCTTGTCGAACAACGCCACCGAGACCAGGCCGTTGTTGCCGTTGAAGTACAGGTCCCATGCAAGGTCGATGTTGGTGGAACGGCGCGGCTGCAGGTTCGCATTGCCCTGCTTGATGGTGCAGAAGCCCCTGCCCTCCTCGTCATCGCCACAGCTGGTGCTGGTGGCCTGGGCAATGTTGCTCGGCGTCGGCCGGCCCAGCGTGCGGCTGGCGGAGAAGCGCAGGCGCTGGTCCTCGCTCAGCTTGAACGTCGCATTCAACGAGGGCAACAGGTTGTTGTAGCCACCGCTCGTGTTGCGGAAGGCGGAGGTATAGGTGGTGCCGCCATCATTGCTGAACGGGCTGTAGGCATCGAAGCGGGTGTGGTCATGGCGCAGGCCACCGATCAGCAGCAGCCGGTCCCAGGCGTAGTGCGCGGACACGTACGCATTGGTGATGTCCTCCACGTACTTGTAGTCACTGGTGAAGTTGGCATTCGGATACGCCGCATTGTTGTTGCCCAGTTTCGGCAGCAGTTGCTCGTTCCACTTGCGGTTGTCGATCAGCGGGAAGCCCGGCACGCTGCCCAGCAGCGTCGAACCCGGATACAGGTAGTCGTTGAGCGTGGCACTGCTCTTGAAATAGTCGAAGTCGATGTCCTGCCAGATCTTCAGGTGGCGGTACTCGGCGCCTGCGGCGAGGCCGAAACCTCTCGCATCGGCGTCGATGTTGTAGCTGAAGTCGGCGCGCAGGTTGTCGATGCTCTCCTTGGCATCGCGCGGGGAGACGTAGGCCTGCGCCGGATTGAGCTTGAATGCGGAACTGGTCAGCAGGCTGGAATCGGAAACGGCCACCGCGTTGGGGAAACCGTGGCTGTCGTTCTCGTAGTCGACGAACAGGTTGCTCGGGTAGGCGCGTACCCCCCAGTAGACCTGGCTGTTGTGGAAGGTCTCTTCGGTATGGCCACCGCGCAGGGTCAGCCGCGAACGGTCGCCGATGTCCCAGTTGAAGCTGGCGATGACGCCACGGTTGCTGCGGTCCCAGCGGTCGTGGCGGTTCTTGATGTAGATACTGTTGATCTGGGTGGTGCCGCTGTCTTCGGTCTGGTTGCGGACCGGAAACTTGGCGTTTCCGTACAGATCCGTCTTGTTCATCGTCGAGTTCTCGTAGAACCGGTACGAATACAGCAGCAGCGATGCGTAGAACGGATCGTCCGACGGCTTCCATTCCAGCTTGGCCGAGCCGCCGAAGTTGGTGATGAAGTTGGTGTAGGTGCCGGTGCTGAAATTGCCGGGCGCACGCAGCCCGTTCCAGCCCTTGGCCTCATCCGGCCCGGTGGTGCCGTCGGTGAGGTACTTGCCGGCGTCGTTGTAGTAGTAGTTCGACTCCACCCAGCGCTTGACGCTGTTGCGCGAACGCTGCTCATAGCGTGCCACCGCGACGATGCCAAACTCCTGCCCGGCGCCGAACTGGTTGGAGAACACCATCTTGGCGCTCTTGCCGAAGTGGCCCAGGGTTTCGTGGTTGCCGCCAGCGCTGCGCTCGACGTTGGTCTCGGCCGTGGAATAGATACCTGCCACGTCGGCAAACACGTACTTGCCGGACCGGTCGAAGGCACTGCGGCTGATGATGTCGATCACGCCGCCGATCGCATCCGGTGCCTGCTCCGCACTGAAGCTCTTGTAGATGTCGGTACGGGTGCCGATGTCGCTGGGAATCAGCTGCAGGTTGTTCATGCGTTCGCCGGAGCCACTGCCACCCACGCTGGCAATCGCGATGCCATCGATGGTGGTGTAGTTGAGGTTGGCCTGTACGCCGCGCACCGTCACGTAACGTGGCTCGCCGGCATCCTCCACCGCACTCAGGCCTGGAGCGGCCATCAGGCTCTCGGCCAGGGTCTCGTCGCCGTAGCTGTCCATTTCGTCGTAGACCACCGAATCCTTGATCACCGGTGAGGTCTTCTTCTGGTCGATCACCTCGTGCGCGGCAATCACCTTCACCGTGTCCAGGGTCGGCGCCACCACCGCCTCGGCCTCGCGCGGCTTCGGTGCGCCGGGGTTCGGCGCGTTGCGTACCGGTGCCGGATCGATGGCGATGACATTGCCATCCACCACGGTGTAGCCCAGGCCGGTACCGGCCAGCAGTGCATCCAGCGCCTGCCTGACGGTGGCACCGCGCGGCACCGCACCGGCCATGCGGGCATCGCCATCGGCCGAGTACAGGAACTGCACCCCGGAACTGCGTGACAACTGCTCCAGTGCACGCGCCAACGGCTGTGCCGCGATCGGCGTGGACACACGCGCCTCCAGGCCATCGGCGGCGGCGGCGAAGGCCAATGGCATGCTGCCGGGAGACAGGGCGAGGATGATCGACAGGTAGAGCGTGTTGCGCATCACGGGTCCTTGGAAGAGAGAAGGCAGCAGGCGCCGCTGCGCGGATCGGCAGCGGCTTCTCCCAAGTAAGAGCCCGCATCCACCAAAGTGGAGAACGCGGATTCAATGAATTTTTTCTGACAGTCCACGGCCACCTCGGCCTCAGCGGCTGCCAACCCGCACTGTGTCGCCCTCGCGGCTCACCACGAAGCGCGGGTCACGTTCGAGGAAGGCCTGCAGCGCACCGATGCGATGCGCATCGAGGCTGCCGGACAACCGTGCCGATGCCGCACCCTCGTCCAGCACGCGTACCTGCACCTGGTTGTGCCGGTTGAAGGCAGCGGCCACCTCGTCCAGCCGCTCATCCAGGAAGGACACCTTGCGCTGCTGCCAATCCAGCAGCATCGACAATGGCAGGTCCAATGACTCGACCGCATGGCTGCGCGCGTCGACCTGCACCACCCGGCCTTCGCGCAGTTGCGCAAGACGCCGGGCGTCCGCACCCCGGCTCCATACCTCCACCTCACCGGAGACCACGCCGATGCGCGTGCTCTGCAGCCGTCGCGACACATCGAACACCGTGCCGATGTCGCGGATCTCCAGGCCGTTCACCGCCACCTCGAACGGACGGCGGTCGCGGGCGATGTCGAACGTTGCCTCACCCTGCAGCAGCTCCACCTTGCGGCTGAACCAGCCCATGCGTACCCGCAGGCGGCTGTCCGCGTTGAGCCGCACCAAGGTCTGGTCGGGCAGCACCAGGTCGCGAAGTTCACCCTGTCCGGCACTGTAAAGCTGCTCGGTGGGCATCACCTGCGGAACCAGGCCCACGCCGAGCAGGGTGATACAGGCTGCGGCAGCCGCCACCCACCAGCGCGCACGACCGCGACGCGGCACAGCGCGCGGCGGCGCGTGCACGCTACCGAACAGCGGTACCACCTTGGCGGCGACCTGCCGCGGTGGAACCGCCGCGTCGTCAGGCAACGGCGATTGCAGCGCCTCGCCCACCTGCCGGTGCAACGCAAGGGCGTGCATGTAGGCGCGCACGTGCTCCGGCGAGCGCTTCATCCAGTCCAGGAACGCAACCCGCTCGGCCTCGTCCAGCACTCCCTCGCGATTGCGCAGGAACCAGTCCATTGCCTCGCAGGCGAGCGTGTCGTCGGCCATGGGCGATGCGTTCCGGTTCATGCGTGCTCCCTGGCGCCCAGCGCCTTCCTGCAGGCCTCCAGCCCCTTGCCGATGTGCTTGCGCACCATGTGCACCGACACCTGCAACTGCTGGCTGACTGCCGGGCAGTCCAGCCCGTCGCGGTAATGCAGCTCCATCACCCGTCGCGTGGTCGCCGGCAGACGTGCGATGGTGATGCGGATATCGTTCCAGCGCTGCGCGCGCTCGAACTCACCCTCGATGTCTTCTTCGCTTTTCAGCACTTCGGCCAGCTGATCCACGTCTTCCAGCGGCGGCAGCGACAAACGCGCGCGCGCGTGCTCGCGTGCCAGGTTGGCCGCGACCGTGAACAGGTAGGCCTCCGGGTTCTCGATCGCTGCGGCATTCTCGCCGGTGGCCCGCAGCAGCCGCAGGTATACCTCCTGCGCCAGGTCCTCGGCGTCTTCGCTGGCAGAACCGCGACGCAGGAAGAAGCCACGCAGCAGCCGTCGGCGCAGCGCGTAGCTCTTCTCCCAGATCCTCACGCTGTTCACGGCCGGCCAACACCCCGAGGCTGGAAAGCCCCGCAGGGTGACGGCCATCGATGACAGTGGCGTTGCAGCAGGCGGCCATGCCAGGCACTCTCCGCCCGGCACATTCGCCCATGATACGGCGCACCCTGCCAACCCTTGCTTGCCAGAGATCCAAGCCAGGCCCGCCTATCGAAGCCGCGGGGCCGGGCCTACGCTTGCCTCCCCGGTGGCCGCGACGGTCGCCCTTCGCGTCACGGCCCCGCCATTGCGACCCCGCTCCAGTGCTGTGCGCCCTGCCGGTGTTGTCGCCCAGGCAGAGCCGGCGCCCTCTGGAGACACTCATGAACCAAGCCCTGACCCCCTTCGATACCGACCCGCTGGAAACGCGGGAGTGGCGGGAATCACTGGAGGCGGTGATGCAGGCCGGTGGCCGGCCACGCGCGCATTACCTGATCGACCAGCTCAGCGAGCTGGATGCGCAGCGGCACGGCGACCTGCATGCGCGCGCGTGGACCGCCTACGTCAACACCATCCCGCCGGAGCGCCAGCCGGCCTACCCGGGCGACCTGGCCATCGAGCGCCGCCTGAACGCGATGATCCGCTGGAATGCGATGGTGATGGTGCTGCGTGCCGGCAAGCACTCCAACGTCGGCGGCCACATCGCCACCTACCAGTCGGCGGCTGTCCTGTACGACGTGGGCTTCGATCATTTCTTCCGTGGCCGTACTGACACCTTCGACGGCGACATGATCTACATCCAGGGCCACTCCGCGCCGGGGATCTACGGCCGCGCGTACGTGGAAGGCCGCATCGATCCAGCGCGCATGGACAACTTCCGCCGCGAAGCCGGTCGCGAAGGCCTGTCCTCGTATCCGCACCCGCGATTGATGCCGGAGTTCTGGCAGTTCCCCACCGTGTCGATGGGGCTGGGCCCGCTGACCGCCGCCTACCAGGCGCGCTACATGCGCTACCTCGAGTACCGCGGCCTGAAGCAGCACCAGGACCGCAAGGTCTGGGCCTTCCTCGGCGACGGCGAGATGGACCAGCCCGAATCGCTGGCGGCGATTTCGCTGGCCGGCCGCGAGCGGCTGGACAACATCGTATTCGTGGTCAACTGCAACCTGCAGCGCCTGGACGGTCCGGTGCGCGGCAACGCCAAGGTCATCCAGGAACTGGAAGGCGCGTTCCGCGCGGCCGGCTGGAACGTGATCAAGCTGATCTGGGGCAGTGGCTGGGACGACCTGCTGGCCCGCGACCACAGCGGCCTGCTGCGCCAGCGCATGATGGAATGCGTGGATGGCGACTACCAGACCTTCAAGTCGCAGAGCGGCGCCTACGTGCGCGAGCATTTCTTCGGCCGTTACCCCGAGCTGCTGGAGCTGGTCGCGCACATGAGCGACGACGACATCTGGGCGCTGGCACGTGGTGGCCACGATCCGCAGAAGGTGTACGCCGCCTACCAGCAGGCGGTGAACACCCGCAGCCGGCCGACGGTGATCCTGGCCAAGACGGTCAAGGGTTTCGGCATGGGCGAAGCCGGCGAAGGCCAGAACATCAACCACCAGCTGAAGAAGATGAGCGCCGATGCAGTACGCGCCTTCCGTGACCGCTTCAACCTGCCGGTCAGCGACGACCAGCTGGAGGAAATGCCCTATCTGCGCCCGGAACCCGGCAGCGCCGAGGCCGCCTACTTCGCCGAACGCCGCCGCATCCAGGGTGGGCAGCTGCCGGCGCGCCTGGCCAAGGTGGATCCGCTGCCGCTGCCGCCGCTGTCGATCTTCAACACCCAGCTGCAGGGCAGTGGCGATCGCGGCCAGTCCACCACCATGGGCTTCGTGCGCATCCTCACCAGCCTGCTGAAGGACCCGGATCTGGGCAAGCTGGTGATTCCGATCGTGCCCGATGAATCGCGCACCTTCGGCATGGAAGGCCTGTTCCGCCAGATCGGCATCCACTCCTACCTGGGCCAGCTGTACACCCCGCAGGATGCCGGCCAGCTGAGCTATTACAAGGAAGCCAAGGACGGTCAGATCCTGCAGGAAGGCATCAACGAATCCGGTGCGATCTGTTCATGGATCGCCGCCGGCACTGCCTACAGCAACCACGGCCTGGCCACGATTCCGTTCTACATCTTCTATTCGATGTTCGGCCTGCAGCGCGTCGGTGACCTGGCCTGGGCCGCTGCCGACGCGCGTACCCGCGGCTTCCTGCTCGGTGCCACGTCGGGCCGCACCACGCTGATGGGCGAAGGCCTGCAGCACGATGACGGCCACAGCCACGTGCTGTCGTCGGTGATTCCGAGCTGCGTGTCCTACGACCCGACCTACAACTACGAACTGGCGGTGATCATCCACGACGGCCTGCGCCGCATGTATGTCGACCAGGAAGACATCTACTACTACATCACCGTACTCAACGAGAACTACCCGCAGCCGGCACTGCCCGAAGGCACCGAAGCCGGCATCCTGAAGGGCCTGTACCTGCTGCATCCGGCAGCCGCCGACAACGCCTTGCAGCCACGCGTGCAGCTGATGGGCAGCGGCTCGATCCTGCGCGAAGTGGAAGCCGCGGCAGACCTGCTGCAGCAGGACTTCGGCATCGCCAGCGATGTGTGGAGCGCGACCAGCCTGACCGAACTGCGCCGCGACGGGCTGTCCGCCGAGCGCTGGAACCTGCTGCATCCGGCCGAAGAACCGCGCGTGCCCTACGTACAGCAATGCCTGCAGGGTCATGAAGGCCCGGTGGTGGTGGCCACCGACTACATGAAGATCGTCGGCGACCAGATCCGTCCCTTCATCAACGACCGCCGCTTCACCGCATTGGGCACCGATGGCTTCGGCCGCTCCGACACGCGTGAATCGCTGCGCACATTCTTCGAAGTGGATCGCCACTTCATCGTACTGGCGGCCCTGAAGTCGCTGGCCGACGAAGGCCGCATCGAACGCTCGCGGATGCAGGACGCGATCGACAAGTACGGCATCGACACCGGCAAGCGCGATCCGGCCGCCGCCGTGTAGGGCCGTTGCATTCACCACGCCTGCCCTGCGGGCGTGGTGAATGCAGCATCGCTACGGCATGCGCTTGAACAGGTTGGTCTGCAGGATCGGCGTACCGTCATGACCGTAGAACGCCTTGGTCTCGGTCATCGTCGCCTGGTCATCCGCCACGGTGTAGATGCGGGTGGAGGCCGGCGTGCCATGGTCCACCAGCTGCATCACCAGCGTGTTCGGTGCAGGCAGTTTCAGGTTGGCCTTGTCCGCGCCATAGGTGCCGGACAGGGCGCCGGGCGTGCCATCCAGGGCCAGCGTGCCGTCGGATTTCATGGTCTTGCCGTCGTTCAGGACGATGTCCACGTGCGAGCTCCAGCGGCCACCACCGGCGTCCTTGAACTCGAGCACCACGTGCTTCGGGCGCTGCGCTTCGGGTAGCGCAGACGTGGCGATATCCAGCGACCAGCGCCCCAGCAGGGGGGAAGGCGAAGTCTCCACTGCCAGCGCCGGAACGGCGGGGAGTGAAAGCGCAGACAACAACACAGCGGACAACAGCTTCATACGTTGCTCCGTTCCAGTGAAGAAGATTCTGCGTGACGCGTTGTGGGGCGCAGCGCCTCGGATCGTGCACAGCATCGGCGCCCGGCGCAAGGCGGGGCGCTGAACACGCGGCAACCTCATTCGCGCCCCCGCGATTTCGGTCTGGCGGCAAGGTCTCATCCGTCCTTGCCGATACAAAGAGTTACGTTATAACATTTCACTTCGCCTTCACGAGTCCTGCCATGCGTCGCCACCTGCTTGCTGCTGCCATTCTGTTCGCCGTCCACACCGCCCAGGCCGCGGACGAACCCACCCTCCCCACCCTCCAGGTCCAGGCCTCCCAGCCCTCGCGCATCGACAGCCGGGTCACCGTCGACAATCCGCAGGCGCAGAACCGCACCCTCGGCGGCCTGCTCGAACACGTCTCCGGCGTGCAGAGCACCGCCTTCGGGCCGAACGCGGGCGCCCCGGTCATCCGCAGCCTCAGTGGCAACCGCGTGCAGATCCTGCAGGACGGCCAGTCCATCCTCGGCATGAACGCGATCAGCGGCGACATCAACATTCCGTTCGATCCACTGTTCGTGCGCAGCGTCACCGTCAACAAGTCCTCGGACACGGTGCGCTATGGCGGCAATGCGATCGGCGGCAGCGTGGAGATCGATTCGGGCCTGATCTCGCGCAGCATGGAAGACAAGGACCAGTCGATGGAACTGGTCCTGCGCAAGGGCTTCAATGCCGCCGATGCGCAGGGCTTCCGCATGAACTTCAACAACCAGCGCAACCTCTCGACCAACCTGCAGGTCTCGCGCCAGCGCATCTCGCACTACGACATCCCCGGCAACAGCAAGGCCCGTGTCTGCAACACCCGACTGTTCCCGCCGACAGGCGGCGTCAACTCGGCGCTGGCCGACAGCTGCCAGAAGGAAGCACGCGTACAGCAGATCTACAACAAGGCCTCGCAGCCTTACATCGACCAGTTCATGACCGAGAATCCTGACTGGGCCGATGGTGAATTCTCGTTCTACACCAACAATCCGACTTCGGTCTGGCAGCGCCGCACCTACATCAATCCGGTCAACCCGGCCTACGTACCCGGCACGCCTTCGTACGTGCAGAAGCAGATCAACAACGACGTGACGCCCGATTACCATCACCGGTTGGGCAACGGCTACGCGAGAAATTCGCAGGTGGCGCTCGGGTCGACCCT
The DNA here is from genome assembly GCF_059372445.1 of Stenotrophomonas sp. YJH_SMC_127. Taxonomy (NCBI): domain Bacteria; kingdom Pseudomonadati; phylum Pseudomonadota; class Gammaproteobacteria; order Lysobacterales; family Lysobacteraceae; genus Stenotrophomonas; species Stenotrophomonas sp. YJH_SMC_127. The sequence continues at coordinate 333,723 of NZ_JCAFVO010000005.1, forward strand.
GTTCTTCGACCGTGGTTACGTGGGTATCAGCATCGATGCCAAGGACAGCGAGTACGGCGTGCCGGGGTTCTCGATGCAGAACCTGTCGTTCGGTTCCAACTATGCCAACGGGCTGCCGGTGGGGGTGGTGATCAAGCAGGAACGCTATGCACTGGAAGCCCTGCTGCGCAATCCGCTGCCGTGGTTCGAGCGCGCCGAACTGCGCGTTTCCAAGCTGGACAACACCTCGGGCGAGCGGCTGGGTGCCACCCGCGCCAACGACTACGATTTCGAGAGCACCCAGGCCGAGCTGCTGCTCAGCCATCAGCGCGTCGGTCCGCTCAGCGGCATGCTGGGTTTCAGCCACCAGTCGCGTGATGTCACCGGCAGTGGCTCGCTGCGCTACCTGCCTGACGTCGACACCCGCAGCAACGCGGTGTTCCTGAAGGAGACGCTGGACTTCGGCTGGGCCAGTTTCGACGCTGGCGTGCGCCACGAGCGCGTTGACCATGACCTGCAACCAAGCCGCTTCAAGATCGCGCGCAATGCCGCCAACACGAAACTGCAGGACCGCGACTACCGGCTCAACAGCTACAGCCTCGGCTCGTACGTCGAGCTCGGTCCGTTGTTCGCCGCCAAGGTGCGCTACTCGTCCTCGCAGCGCGCACCGGAGATCAACGAGTTGTACGCGAGCAATGCTCACTATTCGGTGATGACCCAGGAAGAAGGCAACCAGAACCTCGAACCGGAGCGCGCGAAGAACCTGGAACTGACCGGCCTGTTCCACCTTGGTGGTTTCGAACTGTCGGCCACCGCGTACCGGATGCGGTACGAGAACTACCTCTACCTCGGCTATTCCGGCCTGCAGACCGCCAACCGCCTGCCGCTGAAGTACTGGAAGCAGACCGACACCACGGTGAAGGGCTTCGAGATCGACGCGTCGCAGGCATTGGACCTGGGCCGCTATGGCACGTTGAACGTCTCCGCCTTCGCCGACCTGGTGAAGAACAAGGCCGACCACCCGGATTCGCTGCGCGCCCACAACGACGGCGAGTATCTGCCGAACATGCCGACCAACCGCTACGGCGCCAACCTGCAGTGGCAGCGCGAAGGCTGGAAGGCAAAACTGTCCAGCACCTACTACGACGCGCAGAAGTACCTGGGTCGCAATGTCAGTGAGGAAATTCCGCTCGACGCATTCAACCTGGTCGACCTGCAGGTCAGCCGCGAACTTCCAGTGCGCAACAGCTACATCGCAGGCGTGGAAGTGTTCGTCAATGGCAGCAACCTGCTCAATGAAGAAGCGCGGCCGCACAACTCGCCGCTGAAGTACATCGCGCCCCTGCCGGGGCGGGGCTTCCAGGTCGGCGTGACGATACGGCTCTGAAGGCCGGCCATAAAGAAAAACGCCTGCAGATCGAGGATCTGCAGGCGCTTCTTTGTATCTGGCGGAGTGAGAGGGATTCGAACCCTCGATAGAGCTTTTGACCCTATACTCCCTTAGCAGGGGAGCCCCTTCGGCCACTCGGGCATCACTCCGGGGTATTCTCCGCGTCTGGTGCGTTGCACCTCAGCGGGGCGTGAATCATAACGTTAATCGAGTGCGAAGGTAAAGCGTTATTCGGCAGAATTTTCGCTACCGGTGCCACCGGCTTCATCACCACGCTGGATGCGCTGGTAGATCTCTTCGCGATGCACAGCGACGTCCTTCGGCGCAGTGATGCCGATACGCACCTGGTTACCCTTGACGCCAAGCACGGTGACGCTCACCGAGTCACCGATCATCAGGGTTTCGCCGACGCGGCGAGTCAGGATCAACATTTTTGTAAGTCTCCATGGAACCGTGTGGAAGGGTATCCCCCACCGGCTTGACGCTCCGTCAAGAAGCGCTACCACGACAAAGGGAAAAGATTCGCAATGGTACCGTCAGCCGTCCCGCTCCTACAAGGAGGGGGACGGCGGGGTTCATCACAGGCGGGGGCTGACCCATTCGACGACTGCAGCCAGCGCAGTGGCAAGGGCGGGCCCGTCCTCGCCACCACCCTGGGCGAGGTCCGGGCGTCCGCCGCCCTTGCCCCCGATCTGACCGGCGATATGGGACAACAGTTCCCCGGCCTTGACTTTGCCCATTGCGCTGCCGTTCACACCCGCGACCAGGGCGGCCTTGCCGTCCTGGGCACCGGCCAGCACGATCACCGCGTCGCCCAGCTGCTGCTTCAGGCGGTCCATGCCGTCACGCAGGGCCTTGGCGTCGAAGCCCTCCAGGCGGGCAGCCAGCACCTTCACGCCGGCGACCTCGACGGCCTGACCGGACAGGTCGGCCGTGGCACCGGCCGCGACCTTGGCCTTCACGGCCTCCAGTTCGCGTTCCAGCTGCTTCTGGCGCTGGCCGAGGGCACGGATCTTCTCGACCACGTCGGCAGCGCTGCCACCGAGCAGTTCAGCGGCCTCGGCCAGGCGGGCCTCTTCGGCGTCCACGTAGTCCAGGGCGCCCTGGCCGGTAACCGCCTCGATGCGGCGCACGCCGGCGGAAACACCGCCCTCGGAGGTGATCTTGAACAGACCGATGTCGCCGGTACGGTTGACGTGGGTGCCACCGCACAGCTCGGTGGAGTAGTCACCCATCTTCAGCACGCGCACGTGCTCACCGTACTTCTCGCCGAACAGGGCCATCGCGCCGAAGTCCAGCGCTTCCTGCATGGCCATGGTGTGCACTTCAGCGGCGTTGTTGGCACGCACCTGCTGGTTGACCTTGCGCTCGATCACCGCCAGCTCTTCCGCGCTGATCGGCTGGAAGTGCGAGAAGTCGAAACGCAGGCGGTCCGGCGCGACCAGCGAGCCCTTCTGCTGCACGTGGGTGCCCAGCACTTCGCGCAGCGCGGCGTGCAGCAGGTGGGTGGCCGAGTGGTTGAGGATGGTGGCGCCACGGCGCTCGCCATCGACCTGGCCGGACAGTACATCGCCGACCTTCAGGCCGCCTTCGGACAAGGTGCCGACGTGGCCATGGAACTGGCCGGCGAACTTCTGGGTGTCCTCCACCGCCAGGCGCACGCCGTTGCCGGCCAGCACGCCGGTGTCACCGACCTGGCCGCCGGATTCGGCATAGAACGGGGTCTGGTTGGTGATGACGATGACCGAATCACCGGCATCGGCCGACTGCACCGGACGACCGTCCTTGAGCAGGGCCAGCACGCTCAGGCCGTCGGCCTGCAGGCGGTCATAGCCCAGGAACAGGGTCGGGCTCAGCGTTGCCACCAGCTCGGCCGGCAGGGTCACGCCGCCGCCGAACTTGCCGGCCGCCCGTGCGGTTTCGCGCTGCTGTTCCATCGCGGCATCGAAGCCGGCGATGTCGACGGTCAGGTCGCGCTCGCGCGCGATGTCCTGGGTCAGGTCGAGCGGGAAGCCATAAGTGTCGTACAGGCGGAACGCGTCAACGCCCGGGATCACGCCATTGCTGGCCTTGCCGGCCACGTCCTCGAAGATCTTCATGCCGGCGTCGAGGGTTTCGGCGAAACGCTCTTCTTCGGCCTGCAGCGCACGGGTGACGGTGTCCACCGCCGCCGGCAGCTCTGGATAGGCCTCGCCCATCTGCTCGACCAGGGTCGGCACCAGCTTGCTGAAGAACGGCTGGCGCACACCCAGCATCCAGCCATGGCGCAGGGCGCGGCGGATGATACGGCGCAGCACGTAACCGCGGCCTTCGTTGGACGGCAGCACGCCATCGACGATCAGGAACGAACAGGCACGGATGTGGTCGGCAATCACGCGCAGCGACTTGTTCTCCAGGTCGGCGGTGCCGGTCAGCTCGGAAGCCTTGCGGATCAGCGCCTGGAACAGGTCGATCTCATAGTTGGTGTGCACGTGCTGCAGGATCGCCGCCAGGCGCTCCAGGCCCATGCCGGTATCCACGCACGGTGCCGGCAGCGGCACCAGGGTGCCGTCGGGCTGGCGGTCGAACTGCATGAACACCAGGTTCCAGATCTCGATGAAACGGTCGCCGTCTTCGTCCGGGGAACCCGGGGGACCACCGGCAATATGATCACCGTGGTCGTAGAAGATCTCGGTGCACGGGCCGCACGGGCCGGTGTCGGCCATCTGCCAGAAGTTGTCCGAAGCGAACGGCGCGCCCTTGTTGTCGCCGATGCGTACGATGCGCTCTTCCGGAACGCCGACCATGTCGCGCCACAGTTCGTAGGCTTCGTCGTCGGTCTGGTACACGGTGACCAGCAGGCGTTCGGCCGGCAGCTTCCAGACCTGGGTCAGCAGCTCCCAGGCCCAGGCGATCGCGTCCTTCTTGAAGTAGTCGCCGAACGACCAGTTGCCCAGCATTTCGAAGAAGGTGTGGTGGCGCGCGGTGTAGCCGACCTGGTCGAGGTCGTTGTGCTTGCCGCCCGCGCGCAGGCAGCGCTGCACGTCGGCCGCGCGCACGTAGCTGCGCTTTTCCGCGCCAAGGAACACGTCCTTGAACTGCACCATGCCGGAGTTGGTGAACAGCAGGGTCGGATCATTGCCCGGCACCAGCCGCGCCGACGGCACGATGGTGTGGCCTTTACCCTTGAAGAATTCAAGGAAGTCGCTGCGGATCTGGGATGTCGTGAATTTGGCGGATGCGTTCATTGGGGGCTGGCAGTCTGCGGGCCGGCGGACCCGGACCACCGGCCGCGTTGGCCAGGGTCGCGAGGGACCGCCGAAAACCTAAAGGGTATCAGGCCCGGCGCCGCCAGTCTCAGTCATCCGGGTCGTAGCGGGTCGCGCGGCGGATGCTGTCGCCGTCGAAGCCCCGCCGGGCCAGCAGATCGGCAGCCTTGCGCCGCTGCGTCAGGTCCTGCGGGCCGGCCTCGCCAAAGCGTCGGCGGACCAGATCACGGGCGTTTTCCTGCCAGTCGCCTTCGTAGCTGTCCATCGCTGCGGCAATCGCGGCACTGTCCAGGCCATGGGTCCCCAGCTCGGCGCGGACATGGATCGGCCCATAACCGGTGTTGGCGCGCATCCTCACCAGGTTCTCGGCAAAACGGGTGTCGTCCTGCCAGCCGGCCTCGGTCAACTTGGCGACAGCGGCCTGCGCGGCTTCGTCTTCGATGCCACGGGAGGTCAGCTTGCGGGTGAGTTCCTTGCGCGAGTGCTCGCGGCGGACCAGCAGGCCCAACGCCCGTTGCACGGGGGTCTGCTCACGAGGCCGGCGCTTGCGGCCGGTCGGAATGTCTTCGGCGTCGGACATGGGTACTCCAAGGGTGGCGCCATCCGTGGCGCCCAGCCCATCCCTGGGCGATTCGAACCTGCGGGGCAGGGCGACGTCACTGACGGCGCCACCCTGCCCCACAGCAAGCCTTATTCGTCTTCGCCTTCGTCGTCGCCTTCCTCGCGGGCCGCTTCGGCCGGCTGGAATTTCTCGCGCAGCTCGGCCTCGAGCTTGGCGGCGACAGTCGGGTTGTCGCGCAGGTAGCCGCGGGCGTTGTCCTTGCCCTGGCCAATGCGTTCTTCACCGTAGCTGTACCAGGCGCCAGCCTTCTCCACCAGCTTGGCATCCACACCCATGTCGATCAGCTCGCCTTCACGGCTGATGCCTTCGCCATACAGGATCTCGGTGATGACCTGCTTGAACGGAGGTGCCAGCTTGTTCTTGACGACCTTGATCTTGGTCTGGTTACCGATGATCTCGTCACCCTTCTTGATCGCGCCGATACGGCGGATGTCCAGGCGGACCGAGGCGTAGAACTTGAGCGCGTTGCCGCCGGTGGTGGTTTCCGGGCTCTGGCCCGGCATCATCACGCCGATCTTCATGCGCAGCTGGTTGATGAAGATCACCAGGGTGTTGGAGCGCTTGATGTTACCGGTCAGCTTGCGCAGCGCCTGGCTCATCAGGCGGGCCTGCAGGCCTGGCAGCTGGTCGCCCATCTCGCCTTCGATTTCGGCCTTCGGGGTCAGCGCGGCGACCGAGTCGATCACCAGGATGTCCACCGAACCCGAACGGACCAGCATGTCGGCGATTTCCAGCGCCTGCTCACCGGTGTCCGGCTGCGACAGCAGCAGGTCGTCCACGTTCACGCCCAGCTTGGCGGCGTAGATCGGGTCCAGCGCGTGCTCGGCGTCGATGAAGGCCGCGGTGCCGCCCATCTTCTGGCATTCGGCGATGGCCTGCAGGGTCAGGGTGGTCTTGCCCGAGGATTCCGGCCCGTAGATCTCAACGACACGGCCCTTCGGCAGACCACCAATGCCCAGCGCGATGTCGAGCATCAGCGAACCGGTCGGGATGGCTTCGACGGGCTCGACCACGCGGTCGCCCATGCGCATCACCGAGCCCTTGCCGAACTGCTTTTCGATCTGGCCCAGAGCTGCAGCGAGGGCGCGCTTCTTATTCTCGTCCATCGGATTGGTCCTTGCAGAGGTCGTGTCGTTGGAGTTGCTGTCTTTGGGGGTCTTCTTTGCCATGGGTTCACTTTAAGTCGGACGTATCGCACAGGCTGAGATTCTGCCCGGCGCTCTGAAAAGAATTATCGGACATCCGTACCAACCTCAGTGGAACCAGAGAATCGCCACAAAAGACCGCGGGGTAATGCGCTACGGAACGGGTCAACGGTTGGGCCGCAACAGGCCGCAATAGAGGCCCTCGATCGCGAAGTCCTGATCCGGCAGCACCTCGATCGGCTTGTAGTCGGGATTGCGCGGCAGCAGGCGGATGCGATCCTTGGCGATCTTCAGCAGCTTGACCGTGATCTCGTCATCGATGCGGGCCACCACGATCTGCCCGGAATGGGCGTCGCGGGTGCGGTGCACGCCGATCAGGTCACCGTCGAAGATGCCCTCATCGATCATCGAGTCGCCCTGCACCTTCAGCAGGTAGTCCGGCGCCGGCGAGAAGAACACCCGGTCCAGCACCACGAAATCGTCCGAGCCGATGTCGGCACCGATCGGCAGGCCGGCCGCAACCCGGCCCAGCACCGGCAGCCGCAGCACGCTGTCGGCCAGGCCCGGCTCGGCCAGCTTCTCGACCGGCGGTGCCTGCACCAGGCGGATGCCGCGGGCCTGACCCGGGATGCGACGGATCGCACCGGCCTGCTCTAGGGCTTCCAGGTGGTACTGGGCCGCGCGCACGCCCTTGAAGCCGAATGCGCGTGCGATTTCAGTCTGCGACGGCGGTGCGCCTTCGCTCTCGATACGCTCGGCGATCAACTGCAGGATCGCCTGCTGGGTGTCGGTCAGGTCCATGGTTAGTAGTATTACTACTAATATGCGCGACTGCAAGTGCCGGGGCGATCGGGGTGGTGCGGGCTTGTTGGGCCGAGGCATGCTCGGCAAGCGCGCGAACGCCCCGCCGGCGGGCAAAAGCAAAAGCAAATGCAGCCGACTGGCAGTCGGCTCTACAGGAATCGCTGTGCGATTCCGCGGTTCCCAGCGGGAACCGCTGCGGCAAGCACACTAGGTGTGCTTGCCGCTTCTCCATATCGAAACCAGGATCCATACGCCGCAGAAGCCGGCGCCGATGAATCCGCACACGCCCAGCGCCAGCAACCAGCGGCTGGAAACCCCGCCGACGCTGTGCATCACGATCGACGAGCCGATGATCAGCGCGGCCGTGATCACGCCCACCACCAGTCGGTTCGCGGCCCGGTTCACCTGCTCGCCAAAGCCCTGCAGCGCGGTGGTCTCCACCTTCAGCTGGAGGCGCCCACGGCGCGCCGCCTGGACCAGCTTGCGCAGGTCGCGCGGCAACTCGCCAGCGAAGTCGACCAGGCCCAACAGGCTGCGCCGGCCGCGCTTGAGCAGCGCCCTGGGCGCATAACGCTGCAGCACCACACGCTCCAGGAACGGGCGGGCGGCGCTGGCCATGTCGAAATCCGGATCCAGCTGCCGGCCCATGCCTTCCAGGGTCAGGAAGGCCTTGATCATCAGTGCCAGGTCGGCCGGCAGGGTCAGGCTGTAGCTGCGCAGCAGCTGGGTGATGTCGCCCAGCATCAGGCCGATGCGCAGGTCCTTCAGCGGCACGCCACGGTACTGGTCGACGAACTGGCTGATGTCGTGCTGCAGCCGGTTCTCGTCCACTTCCACGCCGCCGGCCCAGTCCAGCAGCACGTCGGCCACGCCCTGCGGGTCCTGCTCGACCAGGCCGTGCAGCAGTTGCGCGACCTGGAAGCGGCGCACTTCGGACAGCGCGCCGACCATGCCGAAATCGATCACGCCGATGCGGCCGTCACGCAGGTAGATGATGTTGCCGGGGTGTGGATCGGCGTGGAAGCTGCCGTCCTCCAGCACCATCTTCAGCACGATGCCGGCACCACGCCGCGCCAGCTCGCGCCGGTCCAGGCCCGCCGCATCGACGCCAGCCAGATCGCGGCCGGGAATGCCGTCGACGAAGTCCTGCACGTTCAAGCTCTCGCAGGTCCACTGCCAGTGCACCTTCGGAATCAGTATGTCGTCACGGCCGCTGAAGTTGCGCGCGATGCGTTCGGCATTGCGGCATTCGGCGGCAAAATCCAGCTCGCGGCGCAGCGATACGGTGAACTGCTGCACGACCTCGGCCGGGCGATAGCGACGCAGGTCCGGCAACCGGGCCTCGACGATCTCGGCCAGCCGCGCCAGCAGCCGCAGGTCGGCCTCGACCACGTCGCGGATGCCGGGACGCCGCACCTTCAGCACCACCTCACGACCATCATGCAGCCGCGCGCGATGGGCCTGCGCCAGCGAGGCGGCGGCCATCGGGGTTTCGTCAAGGAAGGCGAATACCTCCGCCGGCGACGCGCCCAGGTCGGCTTCGAGCTGCCCGCGGATCTCGGCGTACGGCAGCGCCGGCACCGCGTTCTGCAGTTCGGACAGCTCGGCAATCCACTCCGGCGGCAACAGGTCGACGCGCGTTGCCAGCACCTGGCCAAGCTTGACGAAGGTCGGGCCAAGATCCTGCATCGCACTGCGCACGCGCACCGGTGCGGTCATCCGCAGCAGCTCCTGCCGGTCCTCGTTCCAGTGCAACAGGCGCCCTGCCCGCTCCAGCGTGCTGGCCAGGCCGATGCGCCGCACCACGTCGCCGAAGCCGTAGCGGATCAGGACAACGGCGATTTCCTGCAGTCGGCCCAGGTCACGGACCGTGCCCAGCGTTTCCCACATCATGCGTGCTCCGGACGGTTACCGGAGCAGCATGTCACAGCTGGGCGTCGATACCGTGCAATGCCGCCGCCACGGTTTGCCGGCGGATGGCTTCGCGGTCGCCATCGAACTGGAACAGCTCGGCGCGGGCGTAACCACCGCGGCGCTTCCAGCCGATCCAGACACTGCCGACTGGCTTGTCCGGACTGCCACCGCCGGGGCCGGCGATACCGGTCACCGCCACGGCGATGCCGGCACCGGAATTGACCAGCGCACCGGACACCATCTCCAGAACGGTTTCGCGACTGACCGCGCCGAACTGTTCCAGCGTCTGCGCACGCACGCCCAGCAGGCGCTGCTTGGCTTCATAGCTGTAGACCACCATGCCGCAGTCGAAGAACGCCGAAGAACCGGCGATGTCGGTCATGCACTTGGCGATCCAGCCGCCACTGCAGCTTTCGGCCGTGACCAGCTGCAGCGAGGCCTGTTGCAGGCGCTGCCCGAGCGCGGCGGACTGGGCATTGAGATCGGCGTCGGTGGGGATGGACATCGGCATGACGGTGGGGTGAAGAACCCCGTTGTACCGCAGATGACAGCCGGATGTCGCGCCCCTCCGGCACGATTGCGTTGCCGGCCAGCGGCCGGCACCACCAGCCATGGGCCGCTAGCTCACCACTCCGGCAGTTTCTCCGGCAGCAGCGCCCGGATCGGCGCGCCATCGGCACTGGCGGCCAGCTTCTCGGCTTCGGCAATCGGCAGGTCCACCTGCAGCAGCCAGCCCTCTTCATCGGCCTGTTCGCTGCGGATCACTTCCAGCTGGTGCAGGCGCGCACGCAGGCGGCCGGCATCCGGCGGCAGGCGCAATTCACCGGTCACGTGCTGCAGGCCAAGGCGCTTGCCCAGCACTGCCTGCAGCAGCTCAAGGCCCTGCCCGTCACGCGCGGAAATCCAGACACGTTCACGACGCGACTCGTCGGGCACGCCATCCTGGCCATCGTGGCGGACGTCGGCACCGTCGATGCGATCGATCTTGTTGAACACCAGCAGCTGCGGCAGGTCACCGGCACCGACCGCGGTCAGCACCTCGTCCACCTGGGCGATGCGCTCCTCGCGGTGCGGATCGGCGGCGTCGACCACATGCAGCAGGAAATCGGCCTCGCGTGCCTCGGACAGCGTCGAGCGGAACGCGGCGACCAGATCATGCGGCAGGTCGCGGACGAAACCGACGGTGTCGGCCAGCACCACGCTGCCGCCCGGGACCGCGATGCGGCGCACGGTCGGGTCCAGCGTGGCGAACAGCTGGTCGGCGGCATAGGCCTCGGCGCCGGTCATGGCGTTGAACAGGGTCGATTTGCCGGCGTTGGTGTAGCCCACCAGGGCCACGCGCGGCAGCTCGCTGCGCACACGCGCACGGCGCATCTGGGTGCGCTGCACTTCAACCTTCTCCAGGCGCTTCTGCAGCTGCTCGACCCGCTTCTGCAACAGGCGGCGGTCGGTTTCCAGCTGGGTTTCACCCGGGCCACGCAGGCCGATCGAACCGCCGCGCTGGCGCTCCAGGTGGGTCCAGCCGCGAACCAATCGCGTAGCCAAGTGACGCAGCTGCGCCAGCTCGACCTGCAGCTTGCCCTCGTGGCTGTGTGCACGCTGGGCAAAGATGTCCAGGATCAGACCGGTGCGGTCGATCACCCGGCGCTCGAGGAAGCGTTCCAGGTTGCGCTCCTGACCCGGGCTCAGCGCATGGTTGACCAGGATCAGGTCGGCGCCACTGGCATCGGCCGCGGCCTTGATCTCGTCCAGCTTGCCGCTGCCGATCAGGGTTGACGGATTCGGACGGTCCAGGCGCGCGGTGATCGTCGCGGCGATGCTGGCCCCAGCCGAGCGGGCCAGATCACCGAACTCTTCCAGCACATCGTCTTCCAGCTTGCCGAAATGGGGCTGGATCAACAGGGCGTGTTCGCCCTTTTTCGAGCGGTCAAACATTCACCGCTCCGGTATTACTCGTCTGCTTCATCACCTGCCTGACCACCTTCACCCGACTGCACGTAACCACCGCCCGGACCGACCTTCACGTTGCGTGCCGGAACCACCGTGGAAATGGCGTGCTTGTAGACCATCTGACTGACCGTGTTGCGCAGCAGGACCACGAACTGGTCGAACGACTCGATCGTGCCCTGCAGCTTGATGCCGTTCACCAGGTACACCGAAACCGGCACGCGCTCGCGCCGCAGTGCGTTCAAGAAAGGATCCTGCAGCGATTGCCCCTTGGACATTGCACACTCCTGATTATTGTTCTTATTGGGTTGCCGACGGTTGCCACGGCCCCCGAGCCGCCCGCCGACCGATGATGTTACACGGCTGGCGGGAGTTCAGCGTGCGACGAAGGCCGACACCGCGCCGGCAAGGCGCTCCTGGTCGATATGGGGGTCGAACCAGCGCGCATCAAGCTCGCCGCGCAGCCACGTCAGCTGGCGCTTGGCCAGCTGGCGGGTGGCGAAGATCGCCTTGTCACGGAAACGGGCGGCATCACCCTCCCCGTCCAGGTACTCCCAGGCCTGGCGATAGCCGACCGCACGCACCGCCGGCAGGTCCAACGGGGCCTCCACGGCGGCCATTTCCGGCATCGCGCGCAGTGCCCGCACTTCGTCCAGGAAGCCCTGCGCCAGCATGGTGTCGAAGCGCGCCTCGATGCGCTGGTGCAGTACCGCGCGGTCACGCGGGGCCAGGATCAGCTTGAGGGTGCGCACCGGCAGCGGCGCCACGCCCGGACGGCGCTGCCATTCAGTGATGGGCGTGCCGGTCAGGCGATAGACCTCCAGTGCCCGCTGGATGCGTTGCGGGTCGGTGGCATGGATGCGTGCGGCGGCGGCCGGATCGACCTCGGCCAGCTCTGCGTGCAATGCCGCCCAGCCCCGCTCGGCCGCCTCGGTGGTGAGTGCTTCGCGCATCACCGGGTCGGCCTCCGGCATCGGCGACAGGCCCTGCAGCAGGGCCCGGAAGTACAGCCCCGTGCCACCTGCCAGGATCGGCGTTTTGCCGCGTGCCACGATGTCGGCCACGACCCGGCCGGCATCGGCGGCGAACTCGGCCGCCGAGTAGGTCTGCCACGGATCGCGCAGGTCCAGCAGATGGTGCGGCGCCTGCGCCCGCTCGGCCGCATCAGGCTTGGCCGAGCCGATGTCCAGGTGGCGGTATACCAGCGCCGAATCGACGCTGACGATTTCGCCGTCCAGTTGCTGTGCCAAAGCGATTGCGGTGGCGGTCTTGCCACTGGCGGTCGGCCCCATCACGGCGATCGCCAGCGGCCGCCGATCGACGCCCATCAGTCTTCGTCCGGCCAGCGGATCGTCGGCGCAGCGTCGGCACGCGGCGTCGGCACGGCCTCCACTGCCTGCCAGATCTTCAGCGCATCGACGGTGGCCGCCACGTCATGCACGCGCACGATGCGCGCGCCACGCTGGACCGCGATCAGGTGCGCGGCCACCGAAGCCGCCACGCGTTCGGAGGGCGTGTCGCGGCCAGTGAGTTCTCCCAGGCTGCGCTTGCGTGACAGGCCGGCCAGCACCGGCACCCCCAGTTCCAGGAAGCGCTCCGAACGCGCCAGCAGGGTCATGTTGTGGGCGGTGCTCTTGCCGAAGCCAAAACCAAGGTCGATCAGCAGGTTCTTCTTCGCAATGCCCGCCATCTCGGCAGCGAACAGGCGCTGCACCAGGAAACCATGCACCTCGGCGACCACGTCGTCGTAGTGCGGATCGGCCTGCATGTGGCCCGGCTCGCCCTGCATGTGCATCAGTACCACCGGCACGCCGGTTTCAGCGGCGGCGTCCAGCGCCCCCTCCTGACGCAGGCCGAAGATGTCGTTGATCATGCCGGCGCCAGCGGCCACCGCCGCGCGCATCACCTCCGGTTTGAAGGTGTCGATGCTGATCGGCACCCGGGTGCGTGCGGCCAGCTGCTCGATCACCGGAATCACCCGGCGCAGCTCCTCCTCGACCGATACCGGCGCAGCGCCCGGGCGGGTCGATTCGCCGCCGATATCGAGCAGGTCGGCGCCCTCCTCGACCAGCTTCAGGCCATGGGCGACCGCAGCCTCGGTGGTGTCATGCGCGCCGCCATCGGAGAAGGAGTCCGGGGTGACGTTGACGATGCCCATGACCCGGGCACGGTCGAGGCGCAGGATGCGGCCGGCGCAATCGAGCTGGGGCGAGGTATCGAACATGGGCAATCCTGCAGGGACGACGGCGGGTAGTTTAGTTCGGCAGGGCGGCGCCCTGCACCCGCAGAGGCCCGGGCTACAGCAACAGCCGAAGCAACAGCAGGTGTACTGAGGGATGGCGGGGTGGGTCCGGTTACGGAAGACGCGGTAAACCCCCAGGCCGGCCCAGCCGCTGGCGGCTGTGCGTTCGGGCGCTTGCGAAGCAGTGCTTCGCAAGCAAAGCGCCCTCACCCATGGGGGCTTGGCCGCGGCATCCATGCCGCGGACACTCCCGCAACCGGACCCACCCCGCCTTCGACAGTTTCTCGCGATCTGTCGGAATGGCGTGGGGTCAGATCCGTTTTCCTACGGAAAACGGATCTGACCCCATATTGATTTCGATCTGACAGAGATTCATCCACGCATGGCGTGGATCTACCGTGTCGACCAAGGTCGACAACTACCAACAGCAGCAGGAATCTGTCAGAGGTGGGGCGGTGTGGGTTGGCAGGACCGTTGGCGCCATGGATGGCGCCATCGAGCCCCCATGGACGGGTTTACGGCGTGTCCTGCCAAACCACACCGCCCCGCCCCCCTAAGGAATGCCCGCTTCTGCTGTTGCTGCTGAGGTTGCCGGCCAGCGGCCGGCACTACCACGGGTGCAGGGCGCAGCCCTGCCGACACCCCTCAACGGCGGCGGCGCTTGCGGTCCACGTACAGGGTTCTGGCGATGCTCAGCACGATGCCGACACCGATACCCACCACGCAGCCCAGCAGCAGGTTGTCGGCGCCCAGCCCTACGCCCACGCCGACCACGGTGGCGATGATCATTTCGGCGGTGTGGGAAATCGGTTCAGGCTTCGGGGCGGACATGCAGGCTCCAGCATCAGTTCGGTTCGGAAGGGGCCGAAGGCCCGGAAACGACAAGGCCGGGTTTCCCCGGCCTCGTCTGGTGTTACGTGCAGCGGGCCGTCAATGCGATTCGGCCGGGCCTGCGATCGGCGGCAGCGGGCGGGCGTCGCCGCCCTTGTCGTTGCCACCGTCCTTGTTCGACTTGCTCCAGCCCGCCGGCGGCGGCGGATCGCGGCCTTCCATGATGGCGTCGATCTGCGGTGCGTCGATGGTCTCGTACTGCAGCAGCAACTGCGACATCGCATGCAGCTTGTCGATGTTCTCGGTCAACAGCTGGGTGGTGCGGGCATAGGCCTTGTCGAGGATGTTGCGCACTTCCTCGTCGATCCGGCGCGCCGTGTCGTTGGACACGCTCTTGTGCTGGGTGACCGAACGCCCCAGGAACACCTCGTCGTCCTCTTCGCCATACGCGATCGGGCCGAGCTGCTCCGACAGGCCCCACTTGGTGACCATGTTGCGGGCCATCTTGGTTGCGCGCTCGATGTCGTTGGAGGCGCCGGTGGTGACCTTGTCCTCGCCGAAGATGAGCTCTTCGGCGACACGGCCGCCGTACAGGGAGCACAGCTGCGACTGGATCGCCACGCGGTTCATCGAGTACTTGTCGCCTTCCGGCAGGTACATCGTCACGCCCAGCGCACGGCCGCGCGGAATGATGGTGACCTTGTAGACCGGATCGTGCTCGGGCACCAGGCGGCCGACGATGGCGTGACCCGCTTCGTGGTACGCGGTCAGGGTCTTCTCGTCCTCGCTCATGGCCATCGAGCGGCGCTCGGCACCCATCAGGATCTTGTCGCGGGCACGGTCGAAGTGGTCCATGCGGACTTCCTTCTCGTTGCCGCGCGCGGCGAACAGGGCCGCCTCGTTGCAGAGGTTGGCCAGGTCGGCGCCGGAGAAGCCCGGGGTACCACGTGCGATCACCATCGGCTCGACATCGTCGGCCAGCGGCAGCTTGCGCATGTGGACCTTCAGGATGTGCTCGCGGCCCTTCACGTCCGGCAGGCCGACCACCACCTGGCGATCGAAACGGCCCGGACGCAGCAGCGCCGGATCCAGCACGTCCGGACGGTTGGTCGCCGCGATCACGATCACGCCTTCGCCGCCTTCAAAACCATCCATCTCGACCAGCAGCTGGTTCAGGGTCTGCTCGCGCTCGTCATGACCACCGCCCAGGCCGGCGCCACGGTGGCGACCGACGGCGTCGATTTCGTCGATGAAGATGATGCACGGGGCGTGCTTCTTGGCCTGCTCGAACATGTCACGCACGCGGCTGGCACCCACGCCGACGAACATTTCCACGAAGTCCGAACCGGAGATCGAGAAGAACGGCACCTTGGCTTCGCCGGCAATGGCCTTGGCCAGCAGCGTCTTGCCGGTGCCCGGCGGGCCCACCATCAGCACGCCGCGCGGAATCTTGCCGCCCAGCTTGGTGAACTTGGACGGGTCGCGCAGGAAGTCGACCAGCTCACCCACTTCTTCCTTGGCCTCGTCGCAGCCGGCGACGTCGGCGAAGGTGACCTTGATCTGGTCCTCGCCCTGCAGCTTGGCGCGCGACTTGCCGAAGGACATCGCGCCCTTGGCACCGCCGCCGCCGCCCTGCATCTGGCGCATGATGAACAACCAGAAGCCAATGATCAGGATGACCGGCAGGAAATTCATCAGGATCGCGCCCAGGGAAATGCCGCTGGACGGCTCCTCCTGCACGATCTCCACGTTCTTGGTGCGCAGCACGTTGATCAGGTCACGATCGAACGGCGCGGTGATGGTGGACGACTGCCCACCGCGGGTGGTGTAGGTCAGCTGGCTGGTGCCGCCGCGCATGTCGCCGCCGAAGGCGACCTTCTGCACGTTGCCGCTGTCCACCTGGTCCAGGAACTGCGAGTACGACGCGCCCTGCGCGCCGGCCCCGGAGGACTTCGGCGAGAAGCTCTGGAAGACCACCATCAGCACGACGGCGACGACCACCCATAGCAGGAGGTTCTTGGTCAAGTCGTTCATCCTCATTGGCTCCGGTGTTCCTCTCAGTGCTGGCGTTGCGTGGGGGTCGAACTTGCGTACGTTGCGAGCTTACTTCATGTGGGCGCGTTTTCCCTGACCCAAGGCATACACCTCGGGAGAGCGCTTGCGCGACGCCTCCGGCTTGCGGATGGAGACCTTGTCGTAACGGCGGCGCATGTCGCGCACGTAGTCGTCAAAGCCCTCACCCTGGAACAGCTTGATCAGGAACGCCCCACCGGTCTTCAGGTGGTTGTCGGCAAAATCCAGGGCCAGCTCCGCCAGGTGCATCATCCGCGGCTGGTCGACCGCGCCTACACCACTCTTATTGGGGGCCATGTCCGACAGCACAAGGTCTACCGGCTGATCCCCGAGCATGGCTTCAAACTGCGATAGGACGGCTTCTTCCCTGAAGTCACCATGAAGGAACTCCACGCCGGCCAGCGGCGGCATGTCCAGGATGTCCAGCGCCAGCACACGACCGGTGTCCCCGATCTGTCTCCGAACCTGCTGAGACCAGCCGCCGGGGGCCGCGCCAAGGTCGACCACCACCATGTGCGGCTTCAGCAGGCGGTCACGTTCGAGCAGCTCCTCGAGCTTGTAGGCGGCGCGCGAGCGCATGCCCTCAGCCTGCGCCTTCTTCACGAAGGGGTCGGAGAAGTGTTCCTTGAGCCAGCGCTGGCTGCTTTTGCTGCGGGTAGCCATTGAAAATAGGGGCTGATGGGGTCCTCATGATACCCTGATCGTCCCATTCAACCGTGTTTTCCTGCATGTCCATCGCCCTGACCGCCTCCCAGACCCGTTTCCTGCGCGGCCAAGCCCACGACCTGAAGGCCCTGCTGCAGACCGGCGGCAAGGGTGTGACCCCAGCCTTCATCGCTGAGCTGAACGAAGTGCTGGAGCGCCACGAACTGGTCAAGGTGAAGGTCGCCGCAGAGGATCGCGACGCCCGTGACGCGATGATCGGCGAGATCGTCGAAGCCACCGAAAGCGCGCTGGTGCAGCGCATCGGCCACGTCGCGGTGCTGTACCGCCCGAGCAAGGAACAGCGCCAGATCGTGCTGCCGCGCGGCTGATCGTCCTACCGTCATGCAGCTGAACCACGAACCGCCGGATTACGCCTACAGCCTGCGTGCCGCAGATGGCCGCTCGGCCAAGGTGAATGACCGGGTGCTGGGCGGCAGTTTCTTCCTCACCCCGGACCAACTGGTCACGCACTGGCCGGTGGCAAGTGCCGCCGCGCTGCAGTTGGCGGACCTGGAGCCGATCCTGGCGCTGAATCCGGCGCTGATCGTGCTCGGCACGGGAGACCGTCAGGTATTCCCGCCCGCGGTGGTGATGGCCGCCTGTCTGTCGCGTGGCATCGGCCTGGAGGTGATGAACAATCCGGCCGCCGCGCGCACCTTCAACATTCTGGCCGGCGAAGGCCGCAAGGTCGCGGCCGCCTTCATCCTGGAAGGCTGAGTTCGAGCCGCCGGGTGCGCCCGGGCACTAGCTGCCCGAAGGTGTGCAGCGGAACGCGGAGAACGCCTGCAGCCGACCGATCAGGTTGCCACCCTGCCCCCAGCGGATATCCATGACCTTCCAGTCCGGGCCCTGCCGCTGCAGCAGGACCCGGTCGGTCCAGCGATAGTCGCCCACGGCCATGTCGACATGGACCCAGGTGGCGTCACCGCTCGATCCGGGCGCTCCCACCGTTATCGTCTCCGGCCGGTCCGACGCCAACAGATACGGGCTCTGGTCGAGCATGTGCGGCTTCTCGTCGGGCGCGGCCAGTGCGGTGCAGGCCTGTTCATATGCACGCTGCGCATCGATGGCTGAGCGGAGGGCATCACCCAGCAGCGGAGCAATCGCCGTTTCGTTCGACTGCGGCGCCTGGATGGCGTCGTAGAGGCGGGTGACCACGTCACGTGGATCGCTGGCGGCGGTCGCCAACGGCGCGACGATGAGCAGCGCGAAAAGGGCTGTTGGGCGAGACATGCGGCACCGGATCGGGAGGCTGGTTCCGTTGAAGCATGCCGCTTCCCTGGCTTGTCGGGAAGCTTGAGATGTGCCACTCAAGGTCGCAAACGGCCACCCACGGCGGCAGCGTACAGCGAGTGGAGCATGGCTCGACGCTACAGGTCGGGAACGCCGAGCATTGCCCGGCGCCACCTGATCCCACTGCCTCAGCGCGCCGGCAGGTATTGCTGCGGGTCGACCGGCTTGCCGTTGTAGCGGGTGAGCCGGCGGTGTTTGCGGCCCATGGGCCGCACCGTCGGCGAACGCCCGGCGCGCTGCGCCAGGCCGGGGATCCGCCCGGATTATGAATCGACGATCAGCGCGCCGGCAGGTATTGCTGCGGGTCGACCGGCTTGCCGTTGTAGCGGGTGAGCCGGCGGTGTTTGCGGCCCATGGGCCGCACCGTCGGCAAACGCCCGGCGCGCTGCGCCGGGCCGGGGATCCGCCCGGATTATGAATCGACGATCAGCGCGCCGGCAGGTATTGCTGCGGGTCGATCGGCTTGCCGTTGTAGCGGATCTCGAAGTGGACCATGTCGCGGTTCGCACCGGTGCGGCCCATCTCGGCGATCTGCTCACCGGCCTTCACGCTCTGCCCCTCATTCACCAGGCGCTTGCGGTTGTGGCCATAGGCCGACAGCCACTGGTCGCTGTGCTTGATGATGATCAGCTCGCCGTAGCCGACCAGGCCGGCGCCGGAGTACACCACCACACCGTTGGCGGTGGCCTTGACCGGCTGGCCGCTGGTACCGGCGATGTCCACGCCCTGCTTGGTCGCATCGCCGGCAACGTAGCGGCCGACGATCGCGCCATCGGCCGGCCAGCGCCAGGCGATGTTGCTCTTCACCGGACCGGCCGGCGCCGGAGTTGGCGCCGTGCTGCCGGCGCTGCTGCCACCCGGGCGCGGCGCGGTGACCACCGTGGTCGGCGCGCGGCCGCCGCTGGCACCGGCCGGATACAGCCGGATCACCTGCCCCGGATGGATGGTCGAGGGGTTGTCCAGGCTGTTCCAGGCAATCAGGTCGGCCGGGGTGATGTCATGGATGCGGGCCAGCGCATAGATGGTGTCGCCCTTGCGCACCACCACGGTCTGCCCGGGCTTGGGCACCGAGGTCTTCGGCGTGGTCACACCACCACCGGTGCTGCCACCACCAGGACGAACCACACTGGCGGTGCCGCAGGCGGCCAGGGTGGAAACCAGCAACGCCAGCGCGCCGATGCGCACTCCCTTGCTCAGACGATCAGGACTCATGCGAACTTCGACCTCCATACAAGCCAGGCGATCAGCACCACCACCAACGCGGTGGCGATCCAGCCCAGCGGTTCAATCCAGCGACGCAGTGCCGCTTCAGCACGCGCACCACCGATACGGATGACCGCAGCCAGCACGAACACGCGCTTGCCGCGACCGATCAGCATGCTCAACAGGTACTGCGGCATCGGTACGCCGACGATACCCGATGCCCACGTGAAGACCTTCATCGGGATGGGCATGAAGCCGCCCAGCACCAGGAAGGTGAACACCGCCCACGGCGATTCGGCCATCTTCGCCTGCACGGTGGTGATGCCCTGCTCGATCGCCGGCAGCATGCCCAGCACTTCAAACAGCGGCTTGATCGCCTCGAAAGCGTAGTGACCCAGCGCGTAGCCGACCAGCGCACCGACCATCGAGCCGGCCAGGCTGAGGGTGGCAAACCACCAGCCGCGCTTGGGCTGGGCCACGCACATCGGCGCCAGCATCACCTCCGGCATCACCGGGAAGATGATCGCCTCGAAGAAGCTCAACACCGTCAGGTAGGTCGGCGCGCGTTCGTGCGCCGCCCACTTCATCGCCCGCTCGTACAGCGGCCCGAAAATCTTCATGCAACCCTGCTCCGTGGATTAGTCGAGCATGCCAGACAGCAGCGGCACGAACGTGACCGGCGCCAGCACGTGCTGTTCGATGCTGCCGTCGGCCTTGCGGTCCAGCTGTACCAGCGACTGCGCCCCAGGGCCACCGACCGGCGCCACCAGGCGGCCGCCTTCGGCCAGCTGCTCGATCAGGGCGTCGACCAGTGCCGGCGCCGCCGCAGTGACCACGATGGCATCGAACGGGCCGTGCTCGGCCCAGCCGACGCGGCCGTCGTCGTGCTTGGTGCGGATGTTCATGCCCAGCGCACGGAAGCGCTTGCGGGCCTGGCGCAGCAGATCACCAATGCGCTCCACGGTGTAGACCTCCAGGCCCAACGCGCCAAGGATGGCGGCCTGGTAGCCGGAACCGGTACCGACTTCCAGCACCCGCTTCGGCGCGACCTGGAGCACTGCCTCGGTCATCCGCGCAACCACCCAGGGCTGCGAGATGGTCTGGCCATGGCCGATCGGCAGCGCGGTGTCTTCATAGGCACGCGAGGCCAGGGCTTCATCGATGAACAGATGGCGCGGCACCACCCGGATCGCGTTCAAGGTCGGCTCGTCGACGATGCCGGCTTCGCGCAGGCGGTCGACCAGGCGGTCACGCACGCGCTGCGAGGTCATGCCGATACCGACGGCTTCCGGCTGCAATCGCAGGCGTGGGCTCATGCCGGCTGGTCCAGCGCGGCGCTGAGGCCGCCGACCCAGCTGGCGACCTTCTCCAGCGCCTGGTAGCGGGTGAGGTCGACCTGGATCGGGGTGATCGAGATGTGGCCGGTGCGCACCGCGTGGAAATCGGTACCTGGACCGGAATCCTGCTCACGGCCGGCAGGGCCGATCCAGTACACCTCGTTGCCGCGCGGATCCTTCTGCGCGATGCAGCCTTCGGCACGATGGCGGTTGCCGAGGCGGGTGACCTCGAAGCCCTTCACCTCGCTCCACGGCAGGTCCGGCACGTTGACGTTGAGGATGGTGTCGGCCGGCAGCGGATCGGCCTTGAGCCGGGCGACAATCTCCACCGCAGCACGCGCGGCGGTCTCGAAGTGCTTCGGATCGTGGTTGCGGCTGACCAGCGAGACCGCCACCGCCGGCAGGCCGAGGAAGCGACCTTCCATCGCCGCCGAGACGGTGCCGGAATAGATCACGTCGTCGCCGAGATTGGCGGCGTTGTTGATGCCGGACACGACAATGTCAGGCTCGAATTCAAGCAGGCCGGTCAGCGCCAGGTGCACGCAGTCGGTGGGTGTACCGGCCACCGAAACGGTGTAATGGTCGATGCGCTTGAGCCGGATCGGCAGGTCCAGGGTCAGCGAGTTGCTGGCGCCGGAGCGATCGCGGTCGGGCGCAACCACCGTGACTTCGTGACCGGCCTCGCGCAGGACCGCGGCAAGCATCCGGATGCCTGCGGCGTCGACACCATCGTCATTGCTGACCAGGATTCGCATCTTCGATTTAACCGCTTGATTTTCCAAGAATTCGATTCCATCACCGTGCAGTGTGGGCGGGACCGTCGCGCTCCCCTGCGGAAGCGGTCGACCCTGCAAGGGCATCGTCTATTGTGCCGCATGCGGGCCGCCGGTCCTACCCTGTCAGCGGTCACGGCCGACATCGAACCGTCATAGGCAGACCTGCGCCGGCGGTTTACCCTGTGCGCATGTCGCACCCTGATGACGAAGATCCGGCCGCCTTGTTCCGTGCGGCCATCGGCGAAGTGAAGCCGCTGCGCAAGGATGCCGAGCCGGCACCTGCCGCGCCCCGGCCGAAACCGCGTGCGCGCATGGCCGAACGTGACGAGGCCGAAGCCGCCGGCGAGTTCGCCCGGCTGCTGCGCGACAGTGCGCCACTGGAAGCCGGCGACGTGGCCAGCTATCGCCGCGACAACCTGCCACCACGCCTGTTCCAGCGCCTCAAGCGCGGCCAGTACTCGGTGCAGGACGAACTGGATCTGCACGGCGCCACCGCCGCACAGGCCGAAGCCCTGCTACGCCAGTTCCTGCTGGAAGCGCATGCACACGAGTACGGCTGCGTGCGCATCATCCACGGCAAGGGACTGCAGTCCGATGGCGGCGCACCGGTGCTGAAGAACCTGGTCGATCGCCTGCTGCGGCTGCGCAACGACGTGCTGGCATTCCATTCGGCACCGACCGGACAAGGCGGCACCGGCGCGGTACTGGTGCTGCTGGCGCGGCGTTGAAAAGGGGACGGAGGGAATTAAGTCGTTTGTGCCACAAACGACTTAATTCCCTCCGTCCCCTTTTTTCTGTCAGGCCTGCGAGGCGTCTTCGACGGGGCCGAGTTCGTGCAGCACGGCGGTGGCGTAGCAGCCTGGCGGCAACGCGAACGACAGTTCCAGCACGTCGTCGGCCAGCCACTGGTGCTGCAGCAGCGCCGGACGCAGACGCAACGCGCGGCGCTCCTGCTTCAGGCGCGCATCTTCCAGGCCGGCCCGCAGTGCCTTCGACTCGTCGTCGTCCAGCGCGGCCAGCTCCAGCTCACGCGCAGCGTCGGTGCTGCGCAGCTCGCCTTCGCCCCACAACGGCGCGCTGGGATGGATGTCGAAACGCGCCAGCCGCTCGGCCAGCACATCCGTGTACGGCTCGGGGCCGAACACGCTGCGACTGCCATCGAGCATCCAGACTTCGCCATCGAGCGGCTGGTCCCAGCTGCCCTGCTCCACGCGCGCGGCCAGCACGCGGTTGAACAGCGCCGAACGGGCTGCAGAGAGCAGCAGCGAACGCTGGTCCTTGCGCATGCGGCGGCCACCGAACATCGCCAGTGCAGCCGGCACGTTGCCACCGTCGCGGCCGAAACGCTGTTCACCAAACCAGTTCGGCAGGCCGCGCGCGGCAATCTGCTGCAGGCGCTCGCTGATCGCGGCGGCATCCCCCTGCACCTCGCGCAGCACCAGCTTGAAGCGGTTGCCGGCCAGTGCGCCGCGCTGCAGCTTGCGGTTGTGCCAGGTTGCCTCGATGACTTCGATTTCGTCACTGGCCAACTCGGCCAGGTCCGGCGCAATGCGCTTGGGCAGGTGCACGCTGAAACGCTGGGTGGTGACCGCGTGCCGGTCTTTCATGCCGGCGTAACTCACCGCCATTTCCGGCAGGCCCGCCCATTTTGCCAGTACCTTGGCCACATGCACGGTGTTGGCGCCGCGCTTGCGGATGTGCAGCAGCAGATGCTCGCCTTCACCGCTCGCCTCGAACGCCGGCAGTTCATCCACCTGGAAATCGTCCGGCGTGGTGCGGATGCGCGCCGTCAACAACGGCGCACCAAACGCCAACGGCAGCGGGATCATGCCGCCACCAGCAACACGACCGCCTGCGCGGCGATGCCTTCACCACGGCCGGTGAAGCCCAGCTTCTCCGAGGTGGTGGCCTTGACGCTGACCGCGTCCAGCGGCAGCTGCAGCAACCCACCGATGCGCTCACGCATCGCAAGCGCATGCGGGCCGACCTTCGGACGCTCGCAGATCACGGTGATGTCAGTGTTGCCGACGCGCCAGCCGCGCTCACGCAGCAGGCTGTCGCAGTGGCGCACGAACTCGCTGCTGTCGGCCCCCTTCCAGCGGTCGTCACTGGGCGGGAAATGCTGGCCGATATCGCCCAGCGCCAGTGCGCCGAGCATGGCATCGCACAGGGCGTGCAGGATCACGTCGCCGTCGCTGTGTGCAAGCACGCCGCAGCTGTGCGGCACGTTCACGCCGCCAAGCATGATGTGGTCGCCTTCACCGAAGGCATGGACGTCGTAGCCCTGGCCGATGCGGACGGGCGGGAACGGTGCGGTGCTCATGGATGCAACCCTTGCTGCAGGGCCGCGCGGACGGTCAGCCGGCGCGGCGGGAAAGTACGAATTCAAACCGGTCCAGATCGGCCGGGGTGGTGACCTTGAAGTTGTCCTCGCTGCCTTCCACCAGCAGCGGGCGCTGGCCCTGGCGCTCCATGGCCATGGCCTCATCGGTGACTTCAACACCGGCGGCGGCGGCTTCGGACAGCGCGCGGCTGAGCTGGTGGCGGCGGAACAGTTGTGGTGTCAGTGCGCGCCACAGCCGCTCGCGCGGCTCGGTGCCATCGATGCCACCGTCGTCGCCCGCACGCTTGAGGGTGTCGCGTACCGGTGCGGCCAGGATCGCCCCGACCGGATCGGCACGACCGACTTCAAGCAGGCGGCCGAGATCGACCAGGGACAGGTTCGGCCGCGCGGCATCGTGGACCAGCACGAATTCATCAGCGCGCACCGTCTCCGGCAGCGCCTGCAGGCCAGCCAGCACCGAAGCGGCACGGGTCGCGCCACCGATGCAGGTGAGCACCGGCTTGCCCGCCCACTCGTTCCAGCCGGGCCAGTCGGCGTCGTCCGGGCCGATCACTACCATTGCCCCGGCTACGGCCGGATGCGCCAGCAGGGCGTCCAGGGTATGGGCGAGCAGGATCTGCCCGCCCGCCTGCAGGTACTGCTTGGGCAACGGCGCGCCAAAGCGGGTGCCACGGCCAGCAGCCGGAACCACGACCCAGATCGCCGCACTCATGGCACGTCCGCCGGGTGGTCGCCAACCTGCGCACTGACACCTGCCGCAGGCTGCGCCGGGTGCACCGGCACATCCTCGACCACGCGATAGAACTTCTCGCCGGGCTTGATCATGCCCAGCTCGCTGCGCGCGCGTTCCTCGATGGCGGACTGGCCTTCCTTGAGGTCCTTCACTTCCGCAGCGAGCGCATCATTGCGCTGCTGCAGGCCCTCATTGTCCCGCTCCTGGTTGGCGACCTGGGCTTCGAGCATCATCACTTCACCCGAATTGCCCGGACCAAACCAGAAGCGGTACTGCAGCCAGCCCAGCAACAGGGCCAGCACCAGCAGCATCCAGCGCCAGTCGCGCATCGGCTCAGCGCTTCAGCGAAACGAACGCGTCACGACCGGCGTAACGCGCGCCGGCGCCGAGGGCTTCCTCGATGCGCAGCAGCTGGTTGTACTTGGCCACGCGATCGCTGCGGCACAGCGAACCGGTCTTGATCTGGGTGGCGGTTGTGGCCACTGCGATGTCGGCGATGGTGGTGTCTTCGGTTTCGCCCGAACGGTGCGAGACCACGGCGGCGTAGCCGGCACGATCGGCCATGGCGATCGCTTCCAGGGTTTCGCTGAGAGTGCCGATCTGGTTGACCTTGATCAGGATCGCATTGGCAGTGCCCGAGTCGATGCCTTCCTGGAAGATCTTCGGGTTGGTCACGAACAGGTCGTCGCCAACCAGCTGCACCTTCTTGCCGATGCGGTCGGTCAGCAGCTTCCAGCCGGCCCAGTCGTTCTCGGCCAGGCCATCTTCAATCGTGATGATCGGGTACTGCGCGGCCCAGTCGGCGAGGAAGTCGACGAACTGCTCGGAGGTCAGGCGCTTGTTCTCGCCGACCAGGTTGTACTTGCCGTTCTCGAAGAACTCGCTGGAGGCCACGTCCAGGCCCAGCAGCACGTCTTCACCGGCGGTGTAGCCCGCCTTGCCGATCGCTTCGAGAATGGTGTCCAGCGCTTCGACGTTGCTGCGGAAGTCCGGCGCGAAGCCACCTTCGTCGCCGACCGCGGTGCTCAGGCCGTGGCCCTTCAGCACCGACTTCAGCGAATGGAAGATTTCGGTACCGGCACGCAGCGCTTCGGAGAACGAGGTGAAGCCGACCGGCAGCACCATGAACTCCTGGAAGTCAACGTTGTTGTCGGCATGCGCGCCGCCATTGATGATGTTCATCATCGGCACCGGCAGCGCCGGGGTCACGCCGGTCCTGGCAGCCAGGTACTGCCACAGTGCCTGCTTGTTCGATGCAGCGGCGGCATGCGCGGCGGCCATTGAAACACCCAGCAGCGCGTTGGCACCCAGGCGGCCCTTGTTCTCGGTGCCGTCCAGATCGATCAGGCGACGGTCGAGGCCGGCCTGGTCGGTGGCCTCAAAACCCTTCAGCGCGGCGGCAATCGTGGTGTTGACGTTGTCGACGGCCTTGCGCACGCCCTTGCCCAGATAACGGGTCTTGTCACCGTCACGCAGCTCGACCGCTTCCTTGGTGCCGGTCGAGGCGCCGGAGGGAACCGCGGCACGACCGAACGAACCGTCCTCCAGAATGACTTCGGCTTCCAGCGTGGGGTTGCCACGGCTGTCAAGGATTTCACGGGCGTGGATGCTGCGGATCGTACTCATGGTCGGGCCGGTTACCTGTCTGGAGAGGGGGCGACAAAACGAATGCCGCGTGATTATCCCCGGCTGCCCGCCACTTGCCAAATGGCCTGGGCGGCATCAGCCCCAGCTGGACCCGATCACGATCAGGGCCAGCGACACCAGCATCACCAGCAACGCACCGGCCACCGCCGCCGCGACGGGTCCACGACGGCGTCGCCAAGCGAGCACCATCGCCACCAGGCTGCCGACGAAAGACACACCCAGCGTGACCAGCGCGGCCACGATCCAGTACTGCATGGCCTGGATGCCATGGTTTCCGTCACCCGGCGAGCCGAAGCTGGCCGCAAAGGCCATTACTCCCAGCAGCAGGGACGCCCAGGCGAGCACGGACAGCCCCAGCGCGACCAGGCCCCAGGGCCAGCCGCACGCTGACGTGCTCGTATTCATCAAAGCAATCCGTAGAACAGGGCGCCAAGCCACAGCGAAAGCAGGATGATCGCAAAGCCGGCCGCCACCTTGCCGCGATTCAGCCGCCAGGCCAGCACCGCGGCCGCGAGGCACCCCGCGGCACCGAGCAGCTCCGCGACCAGCAGCGCAATGAAATACGCGCGCAGATCAAGCGCGCTGCTGCCATCACCCGGGGGGCGCACCGACGCCGCACCGATCAGCACCAGGCCAAACATGCCCACGGTGAACAGCACGGCCAGGCCCAGTGCGATCAGGCCCCAGGGCAACTGTTTCCAGTGCCGGCGATGACGCTGGGCTTCCAGCGCCACCCGCGGGTCACGACTCACGCGAAGCGCGAGAAGCCGTGCTTCTTGGTCACCGCGTCAAGCTCCATCAGGGTCTCGAGCAGCGCTTCCATCTGGTCCAGCGGCCACGCGTTGGGGCCATCGGACAGGGCCTTGGACGGATCCGGATGGGTCTCGGCGAACAGGCCGGAGATGCCCACCGCGACGGCAGCACGGGCCAGCACCGGCACGTGCTCACGCTGGCCACCGGAACTGGTGCCCTGCCCGCCCGGCAACTGCACCGAGTGGGTGGCATCGAACACCACCGGGCAACCGGTATCGCGCATCACCGCCAGCGAGCGCATGTCGCTGACCAGGTTGTTGTAGCCGAAGCTGGCACCGCGCTCGCAGACCATGATCTGCTCGTTGCCGGTGGCCTTGGCCTTCTCCACGACCGGCTTCATGTCCCAGGGCGCCAGGAACTGGCCCTTCTTGATGTTGACCGGCTTGCCGGCCGAGCACACCTTGCGGATGAAGTCGGTCTGGCGGACCAGGAACGCCGGGGTCTGCAGCACATCCACCACCGAGGCCACTTCGTCCATCGGGGTGTACTCATGGACGTCGGTCAGCACCGGCACGCCGATCTGCTTCCTGACCTCGGCCAGGACCTTCAGGCCCTCTTCCATGCCCGGGCCGCGGAACGCGGTGCCCGAGGTGCGGTTGGCCTTGTCGAAGCTGGACTTGAAGATGAAGTTGACGCCGAGCTTGTCGGTGACTTCCTTCAGCTTGCCGGCGGTATCGAGCTGCAGCTGCATCGACTCGATCACGCAGGGGCCGGCGATCAGGAACAGGGGCTGGTCCAGCCCGACCTCGAATCCACACAGTTTCATGGCGTTTCCTTGTTGTCCGCAGCACCGGCCGGGCCGGTGCGCTGGGGGTTGAAGCATGCAGGATGGGGGCCGAAGCCCCCATTCACAAGTCAGGCGCGCGCTTCGGAAAGTAGCTTGCCGCCGGCCTTGCGCTCGCGCGCGGCACGGATGAAACCGATGAACAGCGGGTGGCCGTCACGCGGCGTGGACAGGAATTCCGGGTGCGCCTGGCAGGCCAGGAACCACGGATGCGCGTCGCGCGGCAGTTCGACCACTTCCACCAGGGTGTCGTCCATCGACTTGCCGGCGATCACCAGGCCGGCATCTTCCAGCTGGGTGCGGTAACGGTTGTTGAACTCGTAGCGGTGGCGGTGGCGCTCGGCGACGACGTCCTTGCCGTACAGCTCACGGGCCAGCGTGCCCGGCTTCAGGCGCTGTTCCTGCAGGCCCAGGCGCATGGTGCCGCCGAGGTCGCTCTTGTCGTCACGCTTCTCGACATCGCCGGTGGCGGTGCGCCATTCGGTGATCAGGCCGATCACCGGGTTCGGCGACTGGCGGTCGTTCTCGGTGCTGTTGGCGCCTTCCAGGCCGACCACGTTGCGCGCGTAATCGACGACGGCCGCCTGCATGCCGTAGCAGATGCCGAAGTACGGCACGTGCTGCTCGCGGGCGAACTTCGAGGTCAGCACCTTGCCTTCGAAACCACGGTCACCGAAGCCACCCGGCACCAGGATGCCGTCGACATCGGCCAGTGCGGCCATGTCGGTGCCTTCCAGATCCTGTGCTTCCAGCCACTTCAGGTTGACCTTGGTGCGCTGGCGCAGGCCGCCGTGCTTCAGTGCTTCGCCGACCGACTTGTAGGCATCCTGGTGATCCACGTACTTGCCGACCACGGCGATGGTCACTTCATCCAGCGGATGCAGGGTCGCATCGACTGCGTCCTCCCACATCGACAGATCGACCGGACCGGCCTTGTCGGCCAGCTTCAGCTGGTTGACCACGATCTCGTCCAGGCCCTGCGCGTGCAGGCCCGACGGAATGCGATACAGCACGTCCACGTCCGGCACGCTGATCACTGCGCGCTCGGAGACGTTGGTGAACTGGGCGATCTTGCGGCGCTCCGAATCCGGCACGGCCTGCTCGGAACGGCACAGCAGCACGTCCGGCTGGATGCCGATCGAACGCAGCTCCTTCACCGAATGCTGGGTCGGCTTGGTCTTCAGCTCACCGGCGGCGCCGATGTACGGCACCAGGGTGAGGTGCATGAACAGCGCCTTCTCCGGGCCACGCTCGGTGCGCACCTGGCGGATCGCTTCCAGGAACGGCAGCGACTCGATGTCGCCGACGGTGCCACCGATCTCGACCAGCGCCACGTCGTAGCCTTCGGTGGCTTCGTCGATGCAGCGGCGGATCTCGTCGGTGATGTGCGGAATGACCTGCACGGTCGCGCCCAGGTAGTCGCCGCGGCGCTCCTTGCGGATCACGTTCTCGTAGATGCGGCCGGTGGTGACCGAGTTCTTGCGGCTCAGGCGGGTGCGCACGAAGCGCTCGTAGTGGCCCAGGTCGAGGTCGGTCTCGGCGCCGTCGTCGGTGACATACACCTCACCGTGCTGGAACGGGCTCATGGTGCCCGGGTCGACGTTGATGTACGGGTCGAGCTTCATCATCGTGACCTTCAGGCCACGGGCTTCGAGAATGGCGGCCAGCGACGCGGCGGCAATGCCTTTGCCGAGCGAGGACACCACGCCGCCGGTTACGAAAATCAAGGGAGTCATGGCTGCAAGCATCCTGTCTGGAAATGGAAAACGGCAACACCACGCGCACCCGGAGGGCGGGCATGGTGCTCGGAGGGGGTTTTCCGGTTCGCTGGGACAGCGAGGGAGGTGCGGATCCGTGCGGCGGCAGGCGCCGGACGGGGACCATCGTGCGAGGTCGGGGCGGCCGTGCCGGTCAAATCGACCGTCACCTGCGACCCGCCATGCTGGAAGCCACGCTTGGCCGCTCCAGCCCATTCGCAAAGGGTGGACACGCACTTACTCCCGGAAAGCCATAGTTTACAGATTGATGGCCGCCAACCCAAGGGGCAGACGCCACGTTCCTAAAAAGAAACGCCCCGCTGAGCGGGGCGTTCCGTTGCGCACCCCTTGTCGCAAGGGCGCTTGGCAGGTTGCGGGATCAGCGCTTCTTGCGCGCTTCTTCCTCTTCTTCCTTCTGCGGGGCCGGCTGGCCCTGCGCCTTCATTTCGGCATTGGCCTGGGCACGACGCTTGGCCTTGGCATCGGCCTCGGCCTGCGCCTTGTCGGCCTGGTCACCCTGCTGCGGGGCCGGCTGGCCCGCGTTCTGCGCCACCACCAGCGGCACTGCAACGGCGGCAGCGGCCAGGATTGCAACGGTCAGCAACTTCTTCATGAGGTCCTCCTCGCGGTATGGCTTGGATGTTTCGACCCGATGGGGCCGCCGGCGTTCAGATTCCAGCGGCTGCCATTTTACCCCCTCCCCGGCGCCGAGGCTGAACCGCAGGCGTGCAAAATCGCCGTCCAGACCGCACACTTGCGCGTCGCTCCGCGCTTTAGAAGATAGATGAACGCCCGCTATAACGCCGCCGATATTGAAGTCCTGTCCGGCCTTGACCCGGTCAAGCGCCGTCCCGGCATGTATACCGACACCGCACGCCCGAACCACCTGGCGCAGGAAGTGATCGACAACTCGGTGGACGAGGCCCTCGCCGGCCATGCCCGCTCGATCGAGATCACCCTGTACAAGGACGGCAGCGTGGAGGTCAGCGATGACGGCCGCGGCATGCCGGTGGACATCCATCCGGAAGAGAAGATCCCGGGCGTCGAACTGATCCTCACCCGCCTGCATGCAGGCGGCAAGTTCAGCAACAACAACTACACCTTCTCCGGCGGCCTGCATGGCGTCGGCGTCAGCGTGGTCAACGCGCTGTCGACCCTGGTGGAGGTGCACATCAAGCGCGAAGGTGCCGAACACCGCATCACCTTCCGCAATGGCGACCGCGCCACGCCGCTGGAGGTGGTCGGCACCGTCGGCAAGAAGAACACCGGTACCCGCGTGCGCTTCTGGCCGGACCCGAAGTACTTCGACACGCCCAAGTTCGCAGTGCGCGCGTTGAAGCACCTGCTGCGCGCCAAGGCCGTGCTGTGCCCGGGCCTGACCGTCAAGCTGACCGACGAAGCCACCGGTGAAGTCGATACCTGGTACTACGAAGACGGCCTGCGCGACTACCTGAAGCTGGAACTGGGCGAGCGCGAATCGCTGCCGGCCGACCTGTTCGTCGGCAACCTCAAGAAGGACACCGAGGTGGTGGACTGGGCCGTGGCCTGGCTGCCGGAAGGTGAGCTGGTCCAGGAAAGCTATGTCAACCTGATTCCGACCGCCCAGCATGGCACCCATGTCAACGGCCTGCGTACCGGCCTGACCGAGGCGCTGCGCGAGTTCTGCGACTTCCGCAACCTGCTGCCACGCGGCGTCAAGCTGGCCCCGGAAGACGTGTGGGACCGGGTGTCGTTCGTGCTGTCGCTGAAGATGACCGACCCGCAGTTCAGCGGCCAGACCAAGGAACGCCTGTCCTCGCGCCAGGCCGCCGGCTTTGTAGAGGGCGCCGCGCACGATGCGTTCAGCCTGTTGCTGAACCAGAACGTGGAGCTGGGCGAGAAGATCGCGCAGATCGCCATCGAGCGCGCCAGTGCGCGCCTGAAGACCGAGAAGCTGGTCGTCCGCAAGAAGGTCACGCAGGGCCCGGCCCTGCCCGGCAAGCTGGCCGACTGCATCAGCCAGGACCTGTCGCGCACCGAGCTGTTCCTGGTGGAAGGTGACTCGGCAGGCGGCAGCGCCAAGCAGGCGCGCGACAAGGATTTCCAGGCGATCCTGCCGCTGCGCGGCAAGATCCTCAACACCTGGGAAGTGTCGTCCAACAGCGTGCTGGCCTCCGAAGAAGTGCACAACCTGGCCGTGGCCATCGGCTGCGACCCCGGCAAGGACGACATCACCGGCCTGCGCTACGGCAAGGTGGTGATCCTGGCCGACGCGGACTCCGACGGCCTGCATATCGCCACCCTGCTGACCGCGCTGTTCCTCAGGCATTTCCCGGCGCTGGTCGATGCCGGCCACGTGTTCGTGGCAATGCCGCCGCTGTTCCGCATCGACGTGGGCAAGCAGGTGTTCTACGCCCTGGATGAGGAAGAGAAGCGTTCGATGCTGGACAAGATCGAGCGCGAGAAGATCAAGGGCGCAGTCAACGTCACCCGCTTCAAGGGCCTGGGCGAGATGAACCCGAACCAGCTGCGCGAGTCGACCATCCATCCGGATACGCGCCGCCTGGTGCAACTGACCGTGGACGATGGCGAGCAGACCCGTTCGCTGATGGACATGCTGCTGGCCAAGAAGCGCGCGTCCGACCGCAAGGGCTGGCTGGAGTCGAAGGGCGATCTGGCTTCGCTGGAAGTCTGATCCGGAGCGGGGTCGGATCCCTTTCCGCAGGAAAGGGCTCTGACCCGGTTGGCGGCAGTGGGGTCAGAGCCGTTTCCTGTCAGGAAACGGATCCGACCCCATGCGCTCCGACCCCATCCGCCCCCATCGGCAAACCCGGCAGCGCCATAATGCGCGTCCACCCGTGTGGACCATCGTATTGGCCAGCCACTCGCTGCTGTTCCCCGGCCTGCCGCTGCACAGTGCACGGCTGGTCCTGAGCCCGATCCGTCGTGACGACGCCGCCGCGCTGTTCACGCTGCAGTCCAACCCGGATGTCATGCGATGGTGGAACCATCCAGCCTGGACGCGACTGGCCGAAGCGCGCGAGCAGATCGACGATGACCTCGCCGCCCATGCAATCGGCACCCAGCTGAAGCTGGCCGTGCGCGAGTCGCTGGAAGGTCCGCTGCTGGGCATCTGCGTGGTATTCGCGGTGGACCGCGATGCGGCGCGCGCCGAGATCGGCTACCTGCTGGCACCCGATCGCCAGGGCCAGGGCTATATGCACGAGGCCCTGCAACAGGTACTGGCCTACCTGTTCCGCACCCTGCACCTGCATCGGGTGGAAGCCGAGATCGACCCGCGCAATGCGCCGTCCGCGCACGTGTTGGAACGCCTGGGCTTCCACCGCGAGGGGGTGCTGCGCCAGCGCTGGCGCATCCAGGGGCAGCTGGCCGACTCGGCCGTCTACGGCCTGCTGGCCGATGACGACGCCGCAGCCACCCTCCCCGCTTGACCCAATCTGGCCAGTAGCGGGCTCAACGCACGGCCATGCCTTTGGACACATACGGCATGGCCCGCCACCGGCCTAGCATCGGAACCCCCTTCCGCTGCCGAACCGGTGCCATGAAGTCCCTGCTGCACACTGCCGCGCTCTGCGTCGGCCTGCTCATCGCCCCTGCCAGCGTGCTGGCCGCGCCCGACGCCGAGGGCAAGCCCGACCCGAAAGACGACAAGACCGAAGCGCCTGCGCTGCCCGCCGACGCCTCGGCCCGCCAGAGCATGCGCCTGGCCGGCCGCACCCTGGACTACACCGCCACCGTCGGCACCCTGCCGGTACGCGATGCCAAGGGCAAGGTGATCGCCGATGTGGTGTTCACCGCCTACACGATGCCGGGCAAGGACCGGCCGGTGACCTTCGCGCTCAATGGCGGCCCCGGTGCGTCGTCGGTGTACCTCAACATGGGCGCGATCGGGCCCAAGGTGGTGACCTTCGGCTCCGAGGGTGACAGCGCATCGGCGCCGGCCACCCTGCACGACAACCCGGGCACCTGGCTGGACTTCACCGATCTGGTGTTCATCGATCCGGTCGGTACCGGCTTCAGCCGCGCGCGGATCGGCGACGATGAAGCCAAGAAAGCGCTCTACAACCCCAGTGCCGACGTCGAATACCTGTCGCGCTCGATCTACGACTGGCTGCTGCGCAACCAGCGCATGGCCTCGCGCAAGTACCTGACCGGCGAGAGCTACGGTGGCTACCGCGGCCCGCGCATCACCCACTTCCTGCAGACCCGGCTGGGCGTGGCGATGAACGGACTGGTGCTGGTCTCGCCCTACCTGAGCCCGACCCTGGAAGACAACGCCGATGTCTCGCCGATGGCGTGGATGCAGACGCTGCCGTCGATCGCCGCGGCGCACTTGGAGCGCCAGGGCAAGCTGACCGATGCGGCGATGCGCGAGGTGGTGGAGTACACCCGTGGCGATTACGCCACCGCGTTGATGAAGGGCCGCAGCGATCCGCAGGCTACGGAGGCCATGCTGCGCCGGGTCACCGCGCTGACCGGACTGGACCCGCAGTTCGTGCGCCGCGCTGGCGGGCGCCTGGAGACCCAGGCCTACCTGCGTGAAGTGTTCCGCGACAAGGGCACGCTGGGCAGCCGCTACGACTCCAACGTGACCGCGTTCGATCCGTTCCCGAATGATCCGGAGCAGCGCGCCAACGATCCACTGCTGGACAGCATCATCGCGCCGACCACCACGGCGATGGTCGACTTCGTGACGCGCGTGGTCGGCTGGAAAGTAGATGCGCGCTACCAGGCGCTGAACTACGACGTGAACCGGCTGTGGGACCGCAATGGCGAACTGCGCCAGGGTGCGGTGACCCAGCTGCGCCAGGCGGTGGCGATCGACCCGCATCTGCAGGTGCTGATCGTGCATGGCTGGAATGACCTGTCGTGCCCGTTCATGGGCTCGATCCTGACCGTGGACCAGATGCCGACGATGGGCAGCAATCCGGACCGGGTGCAGGTGCGCAGTTATCCGGGCGGGCACATGTTCTACAGCCGGGCGGACAGCCAGGCGGCGTTCCGCAAGGATGTACAGGCGTTGTTCCAGCGTAATTGAAGGGGTTTGGCCGGGCCTGCGGCCCGGCACCCGCTGGCAGCCACGGCAACGGCAACGGCAACTGCAAAAGCTGGCTTCCTGACGGCTGTTGGTGGGTGCCGACCGTTGGTCGGCACGGGGGCGGATCCCGTTGCTTGGCAACGGGCCCTGACCCTGGTTCTGCTCTGGTAGGTGTCGACCTTGGTCGACACGGTGGGTGCGGAAAATTCTTGCCCATGAAAAAGCCCGCCTGATATGGCGGGCTTTTTCGTTTGCAACCTTGGCGTGGGGCGATCAGGTCCAGCCGAACAGCTCGAACAGCTTCAGGATCAGGTACGCGCAGCCACCGGCCGCCGGGATGGTCAGGATCCAGGCCCAGACGATGCGCTCGATCACGCCGAACTTCAGCGAGCGCGGGTTCTTGGCGAAGCCGACGCCCATGATCGCGGTGGAGATGCTGTGCGTGGTCGAGACCGGCATGCCGAAGTGGGCCGCCAGGGTCAGGATGGTGGCCGAGCTGGTCTCCGCGGCGAAGCCGTGGATCGGGTGCAGCTTGACCATCTTGTGGCCCAGGGTCTTGATGATCTTCCAGCCGCCCGAAGCGGTACCGGCCGCCATCACCACCGCGCAGGTCAGCACGATCCACATCGCGATGCCGTCACCGGCATGCGCGTCCGGGTGCATGAAGGCCAGCCAGGACGGCAGGTCGTTCAATGCGCCGGTGGCTTCGGCACCGATCAGAGTCATGGCGATGATGCCCATGGTCTTCTGCGCGTCGTTGTGGCCGTGGGCGAAGCCCATGTAGGCCGCCGAGGCGATCTGCGCCTTGCCGAAGAAGGCGTTGACGATGCGCGGACGCGCCAGGCGGCCGATGGCACCACCGATCTTGGCCAGGCCGGCGATCAGCGCCCACAGCAGCACCATCACCACGATGCCGAGCAGGAAGCCGGCGATCGGCGAGGTGATCATCGGCACGAACACCTTCCACAGCAGGCCCTTGTTCTGCGCCCAGCTGCCCAGGCGCTCGGACCAGATCAGCGCGTCCCAGTTGTTGTGGGCGGCAGCCAGGCCGGCGCCGCAGAGGCCACCGATCAGGGCGTGCGAGGACGAGGACGGCAGGCCCTTCCACCAGGTGATCAGGTTCCAGATGATGCCGCCCAGCAGGGCGCACAGGATCACCTGCGGGGTGACCTCGACCACGTTGGTGTTGAGCAGGCCCGAGGCGATGGTCAGCGCCACCGCGGTACCGGTCAGTGCACCGATGAGGTTCATGAAGGCGGCCAGCATCACCGCCCAGCCGGGCGAGAGCACCTTGGTCGCCACCACGGTGGCAATGGAGTTGGCAGTGTCGTGGAAGCCGTTGATGAACTCGAAGACGAGCGCGGCCAGGATCACCACCAGGACAAGGGTCAACATGCGGCGGCGTCCGTCAGCTGTTCTTCAACACGATCTGGTACGCCACCACGCCAGCCTCGCGGCAGCGGTCGATGGCCTTTTCCAGGATCTCGAAGAATTCCTTCAGCAGGAACATCTGCAGGTTGTCCAGGCGGCCCGAATAGATGTCGCGGTACAGCTCGAGCATCAGGCGGTCGGCCTCGTTCTCCAGCGAGCGCAGCTTCTCGTTGAGCGCGGTCATCCGGTCCAGGTTCATGTGGCGCAGGTCGGCCACCATCTCCACCACCACGCCGGCGGCCTGTTCGAGCATCGCCGCGCGCGGCGCGAAGTCGATGTGCTCCAGGTGCGTCGTGGCCAGCGAATAGCGGTCGGCGAACTTCTCGATCTGCTTGGGAATCTTGTACAGCGCCGAGCCCAGCGCTTCGATGTCTTCGCGCTCGATCGGGGTCATGAAGCTGTCCACCAGCGCCTGGCTGATCTTGTCCGAGGCCGCGCGTTCGCGCAGGCGGGCCAGCTTGAAGGCGTCCAGCGCGGGCTGGCGGTCGGCCTCGCGCAGCATGGAATGCAGCGCCTTGGCGGCGTCGGAAGCCGCGACGGCAGCCTCATCGAGCAGGGTGTAGAACTGTTTGCCGGAACCGAAAATGGTCTGCAGAGAGAACATTGAGAAACCTGTCAGCCGTCGCGGGAAGGACGGCACCAGACGGAATTATGACGGCTAGATGACCATCACGGGTATCCCCGCCCCCTTTCGAGGCCTTGGAACCCCCAACCTGAACAGGCGGTTGCCACCCTGCCATGCCCCTTTGCTAAGATGCCAGCGCGCCTTCGGGCGCACCTTATGGACGACGACCCTTATCCCCCTGCGCCGCGCCGGACCCCGTTCCTGAGCGCCTGCCGCCATCGCCAGCACCCGCCCTCCCTGCCACCAACCGGGGACGACGCCCGTGTTTGAAATGATCCTGATTGTCTTCGCGCTTGTTCTGCTGAACGGCTTCTTCGCCATGTCCGAGATGTCGGTCATGACCTCGCGCAAGAGCCGCCTGAAGCAGATGGCTGCCACCTCCAAGCGCGCGGCCAAGGCACTGGAGCTGTCCGAGAAGCCGGAGAGCTTCCTGTCCACCGTGCAGATCGGCATCACCGTCATCGGCGTGCTGACCGGCTACCTCGGCGGTGAGGCGCTGGGCGAGGCCTTCGCCGGCTGGATCCAGGGGCTGATGCCGGGGTTTGCGTACGCGGGCAACATCGGTACCGCACTGGCCGTCAGCCTGATCACCTTCATCACGCTGATCTTCGGCGAACTGGTGCCCAAGCGCCTGGCGCTGACCCGCTCGGAGGCCATTGCCGGCCTGGTCGCGATGCCGATGAGCTGGCTGGCCAAGCTGGCCCTGCCCTTCGTCTGGCTGCTGTCCAAGACCACCCAGCTGGTGCTGCGCCTGTTCGGCCTGGGCAAGGACGAAGTCGCCTCGGTGACTGAAGAAGAGATCCGCATGCTGGTGGCCGAGAGCCACGAAGCCGGTGTGATCGACGCCCACGAGCGTGACATGATGAACCGCGTCATGCGCCTGGGCGACCGCACCGCCGACAGCCTGATGACCCCGCGCAACCGCATTGCCTGGCTGGACACCCAGGCCGGGCTGGAGCGCAACCTGGAAATCATGGCCGAGCACGAGTTCTCGCGGTACCCGGTGTACCGCGACAACGACATGGACGTGGTCGGCGTACTTGAATTGAAATCGCTGGCCACGCGCATGGCACGTGGCGACAACGCGCTGTTCCAGACCCTGCGCGAACCGCTCTACGTGTCCGAATCGACCCACGCGATGAAGCTGCTGGAGATCTTCCGCGAGGAACAGCAGTCGATGGCGCTGGTGGTGGACGAGTACGGCGAGATCCAGGGCCTGGTGACCATCAGCGACCTGATGGGCGCCGTGGTCGGCCGCCTGCAGGCGGTGGAGAATGCCGATGAAGATGCGCTGGTGGTGACCCGCGAGGACGGTTCGCTGCTGGTGGATGGCTCGCTGCCGATCGAAGACCTGCGCGAACTGATCGGCAGCAACGAGCTGCCCGATGCCGAGGACGGCGATTACTACACCCTGGCCGGCATGTGCATCCACTACTTCGGCCGCATCCCGCACGCAGGCGAGTACTTCGACTGGGCCGGCTGGCGCTTCGAAGTGGTCGACCTGGACGGTGCGCGGGTGGACAAGCTGCTGCTGCGCACGCTGTCCGACGAGCAGGCCGATGAGCTCACCGCCTGAGGCCGGCCAGGGTCCAGGCGCCGAGCGCCCGGCCTACCGCAACGAGGGCATCCGCACCCTGCTGGAGATGTTCGCTTCCGGCGACCCGGCCGAGCACATGCCGCTCGGCCAGATCCTGAGCAACCTGCAGCAGAGCGCGTTCGGCGTGTTCCTGTTCGTGGCGATCCTGCCCTCGTTCATCCCGATCCCGGGCATGGGTGGCGCGGTCAGCGGCCCACTGGTGATCCTGATCGGCCTGCAGATGCTGTTCTGCCTGCGCCGGCCGTGGCTGCCCGGCTTCATTGCCCGCCGCGGACCCAAGCGCGGCACCATGCACCGTTTCCTGGACCGCATCGACCGCCCACTGCGGCGCCTGGACAGGATGCTGAGGCCACGCCTGCCGCAGCTGTTGACACCCCTCCCCGCCCACGCCTTTAGCGGCCTTCTGCTGGTGCTGCTGGGCCTGCTGCTCTCGTTGCCGATTCCCTTCACCAATTTCCTGTTCGGCTTCCAGCTGCTGCTGTTCTCGCTGGCGCTGCTGGAACGCGATGGCGCGCTGATGCTGTTCAACTGGATCGCCGCGTTGGCGGCGATCGCGTTCTTCGGCTTCAGTTCGGGACAGCTGGTGGGTTACACGGTGGACCTGTTCCAGCGCTGGTTCTGAGCCGGAATCCGGTAGAGCCGGCCGCTGGCCGGCTGCCACGTTTCCAGGTCTGCCGGCCAGCGCCCGGCACTACCAATACCGGACATCGATCCTCACCGAAGGTCGATGAAGCCATTGTCGGCCAACTGCGCCGGCTCGTCCTGCACCGCCGACAGCACGAAATTCAACGCCTTGCCCAGCAGCGTGCCCGGACCATCCCAATACTCGGCCGAGTCGGCCCGCACGTGGATCAGGCGCAGGTTCGGGTCGTCCTTGCCGCCCGGGAAAAACAGTTTCATCGCCGGCGACCACAGTTCCTCGATCTTCGCGCGGTCGT
The DNA here is from genome assembly GCF_059372445.1 of Stenotrophomonas sp. YJH_SMC_127. NCBI lineage: Bacteria > Pseudomonadati > Pseudomonadota > Gammaproteobacteria > Lysobacterales > Lysobacteraceae > Stenotrophomonas > Stenotrophomonas sp. YJH_SMC_127. The sequence continues at coordinate 372,939 of NZ_JCAFVO010000005.1, forward strand.
CAACGATGCGCGCGCGCCCCGCCACCGATACGTAGGTGTTCTTCGACGGCGAGGCATAGGCCACGTTGACGTGCGGATCAAGCGCGATCTCGGCAACCTTCGGGCTGTCGGCGGTGATGACGAACCACAGGTCACCGTCGAAGGTGACCTGCTGGGTGGCCAGCGGCCGGCTGTAGAGTCGTCCGTCGACGCCGGTGGTGGTGAACATCGCCACCTCCACGTCCTTGATCAGTTCTGCCAGCTGGGCGATGTGTTCGGCGCGGGTATCCGCCATGGGAGGCTCCAATGGGAAGAGCCCCCATCAGACCCGTCGCGGCTGCAACGGGCCGTGACGCCATTGTTCAGCCCGCGTGGCGGGCATGCCAGGCCTGCATCGCCAGTTCGAACGAACGCAGGCGCGCACGGTGGTCATGCAGGTTGGCGGTGAGCATCAGCTCGTCCGGCAAGTGACGCTCAACGAACGCGGCGATGCCATCGGCCACCTGCTGCGGATCGCCGAGCACGGTGCAGGCCAGGGCCCGCTCCACGCCGAGCTTTTCGTGCGGCTCCCAGAAGGCTTCGATGTCGTCGATCGGCGCCGGAATCTTGCCCGGCCGGCCGCGGCGCAGGTTGACGAAACTCTGCTGCTGGCTGGTGAACAGGCGGCGCGATTCGGCCTCGCTGTCACTGGCGACGACATTCAGGGCCAGCATCGCGTGCGGCTGCTTCAACGTGGCCGAGGGACGGAACTCTCGGCGGTACACCGCCAGCGCCTCGTCCATGGCATCGGGCGCAAAGTGCGAGGCAAACGCATAGGGCAGGCCCATCGCGGCGGCCATGCGCGCGCCGAACAGACTGGACCCAAGGATCCAGGTCGGCACCCGCAGGCCACCGCCCGGAACCGCCTGCACCGCCTGTCCGGGCTGTACCGGCTCGAAGTAGTGCAGCAGCTCGCGCACGTCCTGCGGGAACTGGTCGGCGCTGTCGAAGTAGCGGCGCAGTGCACGCGCGGTGGGCTGATCGGTGCCCGGCGCACGGCCGAGGCCGAGATCGATGCGGTCCGGATACAGCGAAGCCAGCGTGCCGAACTGCTCGGCCACCTGCAGCGGCGCATGGTTGGGCAGCATGATGCCGCCGGCACCGACGCGGATACGCCGGGTGCCGCCCGCGACGTGGCCGATCAGCACGGCCGTGGCCGCGCTGGCGATGCCGGGCATGTTGTGGTGTTCGGCCAGCCAGTAACGGCGGTAGCCCAGTGCATCGGCGTGCTGGGCCAGTTCCAGCATGTTGGCGAAGGCGGCGGTGGTGTCACTGCCCTCGCAGACCGGGGCCAGGTCAAGGATCGACAACGGGATCATCAGCGGTTTTCCGTCTCAGGATCTCCCCTGCATGGGGTCGGCCAGGCGCAGCGGCCAGTGACGGTGGCGGGATGCTGATTCCCGCGGAGCCGGTTCAGCGCTGACCCGGCCGATCCGGGGTGCCCTGATCCGCGGCGCCAAGCGCGATTGGTAGTGCCGGCCGCTGGCCGGCAGGCAAAGTGCCCTGGCAGCCGGCCAGCGGCCGGCTCTACCGAAGCGTGTCAGAACGCGCTGGGGCGCGGCTCCGGCAGCGGCTGGTCGACCATCGGCTTCAGTTCGGCATCCAGCGCCACGCGCTCGTCGAACACGAAACAGCGGCCTTCATAACCTTCGCCGCCCACCTCCTCGAAGTAGCCGAGGATGCCGCCATCGAGCTGCAGCACGTTGTCCATGCCATCGTTGGCCATCCACAGTGCGGCCTTCTCGCAGCGGATGCCGCCGGTGCAGAAACTGACCACGGTGCTGTCCTTCAGCGCCTCGCGATGCGGCGCCAGCGCCTCGGGCAGGTCGGTGAACTTGTGGATGGGCAGCACCAGCGCATCCTTGAAGGTGCCGTACTCCACTTCCTGCAGGTTGCGGGTATCGAGCATCACCACCGGCTTGCCGGCGTCATCGTGGCCCTGCCGCAGCCAGCGCTGCACGGTGGCCGGATCGACCGCCGGTGCACGCGGATAGTCCAGCGGCTGGCCGTCATCGCGGCGGAAGCTGATGATCTCGTCCTTCACCTTGGCCTTCAGCCGCGCGAACGGCTGGTGCTCGCTCAGGCTGGTCTTGACCCGCATCCCGGCAAAACGCGCATCGGCATGCAGCGCGGCGTAGAAATCCTCGACCGCCTCCGGCGCGCCGGCCAGGAACAGGTTCAGTCCCTCGCCCGCCACCAGGATCGTGCCCCGCAACCCGGCCGCCTGGGCACGCGCCAGCAGCTGGTCGCACAGGGCCTGGGGGGCGTCGATGACGGCGAAATGGTAGGCAGCGGTGTTGGCGATCATCCTGCCATTTTAGCGCCTCCCGCCCGCACAGACAGATTCAGGGGTCAGAGCCCTCTGCGCAGCAGAGGGATCCGACCCCAAGCCCGGCAGACACCCGGAATCTGTCAGAGGCGGGGCGGTGTGGGCAGGCGGGACCGTTGGCGCCATGGATGGCGCCATCGAGCCCCCAAGGATGGGTTTACGGCGTGTCCCGCCTGCCGACACCGCCCTGCCCGCCACGGATTGCCTGCCGTTGCTGTTGCTGTTGCCGGCCAGCGGCCGGCACTACCGCGGGTGCCGGGTGCAACCCGGCCAGAAGCCCCTTACCCCCGCAACAGCATGAACGGCAGCAGCACCAGCGCCGCCGCAGCGGCCATGCCCAGCAGCACCAGCACCACGAACACCGGCCGCCGCCGGAACAGGCTGCCAAAGGTCTCCGCCGTGCCATCCCGCAACGCCTGCTCACGCTCGGCCCGCACGCGCACACCGCGCGCCGCCTGGTACCCGGCCATCAGCGCCTTCGCGCGCGGATGATCGGCGTCCTCGCGCAGCCACAGGCCACCGTTGGAAATGCCCCAAGGGCTGGGTTCGGTGCGGTACCAGGCGATGCCGTGCTGGTCGAGCAGCGTGCAGACATCGGCATATTCGTCGTCGCCGACATTGCGCAGATTGAGCAGGAGTTTTGCCATGCCGCCATGATACCCGGCGCCGATGCGCTACCCTTGCCGCCCTCGCCCTGCGCCCTTCTGGAAACGCCCGATGCGCCGCCTGCTGCTTCCCCTGCTGCTGTCCCTCGCCGCCGCTGGCTGCTCGAGCGAGCCCTCCGGTCCGCCGCCGGGCGGCACCCTGACCACCTTCGAGCGCATCGATACCGTCGCTGGCACCGGCACCGAAGCCGTTCCCGGCAGCAAGGTCACCGTGCACTACACCGGCTGGATCTACGACAACCGCACCGAAACCAAGCACGGCAAGACCTTCGACAGCTCCTTCAAGCACGGCCAGCCGTTCACCTTCGCGCTCGGCGCCGGCCAGGTCATCCGCGGCTGGGATGAGGGCGTGGCCGGCATGAAGGTCGGCGGCAAGCGCACGCTGATGATCCCGCCGGATTACGGCTACGGCGACCGCCGGGTCGGGCCGATTCCGGCCGGTTCGTCGCTGGTGTTCGATGTCGAGCTGCTCGATGTCAAGCCGTAATACCGCATTGCCCCATCGGGTCGCCGTCATCGGCGGTGGCCCGGCCGGCCTGTTCGCCGCCGAGCGCCTGCGCGCCGCGGGGCTGGACGTGGACCTGTACGAGGCCAAGGGCTCACCCGGCCGCAAGTTCCTGATCGCCGGCAAGGGCGGTCTCAACCTCACCCATTCCGATCCGCGGCCGCTGTTCGACAGCCGCTACCGCGAGCAATCCACGGCCGTGGGTCGCTGGCTGGATGGCTTCGACGCGCAGGCGCTGCGCGACTGGGCTGCCGGCCTTGGCGTGGAGACCTATGTCGGCAGCTCCGGCCGCGTGTTTCCGGTCGACCGCAAGGCTGCGCCGCTGCTGCGCGGCTGGGTGCGCCGACTGAAGGAACAGGGCGTGCGCCTGCATGCCAACCACCGCTGGATCGGCTGGGGCAACGACGGCGCGCTGCGCTTCGCCACCGAAGCCGGCGAGATCGATGTCCACGCCGATGCCAGCGTGTTGGCGATGGGTGGCGGCAGCTGGCCGCAGCTGGGCAGTGATGGCGCCTGGGTCGCCCCCTTGCAGGCACGAGGCGTGGACATTGCGCCGCTGCAATCGGCCAACTGCGGCTTCGACATCGACTGGACGCCGTTCTTCGCCCAGCGCAATGCAGGCGCACCATTGAAGCCGGTGGTCGCGCACTGGCTCGACCTGGCCGGACAACCGCAGTCGCTGCAGGGCGAATGCGTAGCCAGCGAGTACGGCATCGAAGGCAGCCTGATCTACGCGTTGGCCGCAGACCTGCGCGAGACCATCAACCGTGATGGCCATGCCATGCTGTGGCTGGACCTGGTGCCGGGACGCGATGAAGCACGCCTGCTGGCCGATCTTTCGCGGCCGCGCAAGGGTCGCAGTTTTGGTGAGCATCTGCGCCGTCAGGCCGGACTGGATGCGGTGAAGGCCACCCTGGTGTTCGAGATCCTTGGCAAGGATGCGGGCCACGACCTGCCTGCCGTGGCTACCACGCTCAAGCGCCTGCCGTTGCGCCTTCTGCGTCCACGGCCGATGGCCGAGGTGATCAGCACTGCCGGCGGCGTGCGCCTGGATGCGCTGGATGATGGCCTGATGCTGCGGGCAGTACCCGGCGTGTTCTGTGCCGGCGAGATGCTGGACTGGGAGGCCCCCACGGGGGGCTACCTGCTGACGGCGTGCTATGCCAGTGGCCTGCGCGCCGCTGAGGGCGTGATCGGGTGGCTGGCTGGGCGGTGACGCCCGCATTGTGGAGTCTAGCCATCCTCGACTGCCTTTGATTCAGACGATGAAGCAGTCGAGCATGGCTCGACTCTCCAATCCCCGGGCGCTCACCACGGCCTGCGCATGCTCACCGAAGCCAGCGCCACGCCGCTGGGATGCGGGTAGGCTTCCTCCCGCACGGCAATGAATCCCTGCCGTTGGTAGAACGGCACCGCATTGAGCGAGGCTGACAGCACCACCTCGCGCTCACGATCGGCCATCGCCAGCAGACGCTGCATCAACGCCTGGCCGATGCCCGTGCCGCCACGATCCGGATCGACGAACAGCGCATCGACTTCATTGGCGTCGGTATCAAACACGCCGAACCCGAGCAGGACACCCTGCCCGTCCTCGGCCACCACGCAGCCTCCCTGCCCCAGCAGCCGTGCGTACTGCGACGGCGGCGGCGAAGCAGACCACGGATCGATCACCTCCGCCGGATAATGGCTGCTGCACGTCTCGCGAACGCAACGCGTGCGCAGTGCCCACAGCATGGCGACATCGTCGATGGTGCCGGTCCTGAACCGCATGACATCCCCCTGTAGGGCCGAGCCCATGCTCGGCTCGGCTGTTCTTCGTTCCAATATTGCGATGAGAGAAGCAGCCGAGCATGGGCTCGGCTCTACAGCAACACATTATCGCGACTTGCTGGCGCGCAGCGCCTGGATCTTCGGCGGCGGCTGGAACGAATCGCTGCGTGCATCGGCCCAGAATGCATGGAACACCGCATGATCCGGCACCTTGTGCAGCAGCTCGCCCGGTTCCAGGTAGCGGTACAGCGACGCCAGCGAGCGGATCTCGACAGGCGAAACACGACGCAGGATGTGCTCCGGCCCCAGTTCGGCCGGATCGTTCAGGCCGGCCGCACACAACAGCTCCTTCAGGGCGTGCAGCGTGTGCTCGTGGTAGCTGTACACGCGGGTGGCCTTGTCCGGTGCATCCAGGTGCTTCCAGCGCGCCGGGTCCTGGGTGGCGATGCCGGTCGGGCACTTGTCGGTATGGCAGCTCAGCGACTGGATGCAGCCCAGCGCGAACATGAAGCCACGGCCGGCATTGCACCAGTCGGCACCCAGCGCGATGGTGCGCGCGATGTCGAAGGCGCTGGTGATCTTGCCCGCCGCGCCGATGCGGATCCGCTCGCGAAGGTCCAGGCCGACCAGCGTGTTGTGCACCAGCAGCAGTGCTTCGTGCATCGGCACGCCGACATGGTCGACGAACTCCGCCGGTGCTGCGCCAGTACCGCCTTCGGCACCGTCGACCACGATGAAGTCCGGCAGCAGGCCGGTTTCCTGCATCGCCTTGGCAATGCCGAACCACTCCCACGGGTGGCCGATGGCCAGCTTGAAACCGACCGGCTTGCCGCCGGACAGTTCGCGCAGACGGGCGACGAACTGCAGCAGTTCGACCGGCGTCGAGAACGCCGAGTGACGCGACGGCGATACGCAGTCCACGCCCATCGGCACGCCACGGGTGACCGAGATCTCGGCGGTCACCTTTGGCGCCGGCAGCACGCCGCCATGACCGGGCTTGGCGCCCTGCGACAGCTTGATCTCGATCATCCTGACCTGATCATGGGTGGCGTTGGCGACGAAGCGCTCTTCACTGAAACCGCCCTTTTCGTCACGGCAACCGAAGTAGCCCGAGCCGATCTCCCACACCAGATCGCCGCCCATCTCGCGGTGGTATGGCGAAATCGAACCTTCACCGGTGTCGTGGTAGAAGCCACCACGCCGCGCGCCTTCGTTCAGTGCGCGGATCGCGTTGGCCGACAGCGAGCCAAAGCTCATCGCCGAAATATTGAACACGCTCGCCGAATACGGCTTTGCACAATTGGCGCCGATCAGCACGCGGAAATCGTGCTTGGCGATGGCGGTCGGCGCCAGCGAGTGGTTGATCCACTCGTAATCCACCGCGTAGGTGCTGCGCAGGGTGCCGAACGGCACCGTGTCCATCTCGTTCTTGGCCCGCTGGTAGATCAGTGCACGCTGCTGGCGCGAGAACGGCACGTCCTCCAGGTCGCTCTGCACGAAGTACTGGCGGATTTCCGGACCGATCGATTCCAGGCCGTAGCGGAAGTGCGCCATCACCGGATAGTTGCGGCGCAGCGTGCTGCGCTTCTGCAGCAGGTCCCAGGTCCCCAGTGCCACCATCGCGGCGGTCAGGCCGACGCCCCAGTACCAGGCCGGCCAGATCGTGGCCAACCACAGGCAGATGGGGAACATCAGGATGGCGAGCAGGTAGACGATATACCGGTGCATGGCGTTCCTTGGTTGCAACTGCCTGCGAGTCTACCGTGCTGCCCGCCGCCCGGGTTTACAGGCGATCGTCAACCACGTTGCGTGGCCAGGCCGATTTGACGTCGTAGACCAGGCCGCCCGGCGCCAGCAGCGACCGGATACCCGCCTCATCCATCGCCTTGAAGCGGGCATGGGCAACCGCCAGCACCACCGCGTCATAGGCCCCTGCCACGGGTTCGGCCAGCCACTGCACGCCCTCATCGGCCAATGCCGCCGGGCCGACCCAGGGATCACTGACCTCGACCTGAGCGCCGGCATCACGCAGGCGCTGCGCCAGCTCCAGCGCGCGGCTGTTGCGCAGGTCCGGGCAATCCTCCTTGAAGGTCACACCGAGCACCAGGATGCGCGACTGCACTGGTTCACGGCCGCGTTCGGCCAGCATCGCCAGCACCCGCGACGCCACATGCTCACCGACGCGGTTGTTGACCTGCCGCGCCGTGTGGATCAGGTCCGGGTGGTAGCCCACGCTCTCGGACTTGTGCAGCAGGTAATACGGGTCCACGCCGATGCAATGGCCGCCGACCAGGCCCGGCCGGAATGGCAGGAAGTTCCACTTGCTGCCGGCGGCATCGAGCACATCCTGGGTATCGATGCCCAGCCTGTCGAAGATCAGCGCCAACTCATTGACCAGCGCGATGTTCACATCGCGCTGGATGTTCTCGACCACCTTGGCGGCCTCGGCCACGCGCATCGATGGCGCGGGGAACGTGCCGGCGGCAATGATGCGCTGGTACAGGCCATCGATCACCGCAGCCACTTCCGCTGTCGACCCCGAGGTGATCTTGCGGATGTCGGCCAGGCGCCGCTGGCGGTCACCGGGACTGACCCGCTCCGGGCTGTAGCCGCAATAGAAGTCTTCGTTGAAGCGCAGGCCCGAGCCTTCTTCCAGCAGCGGCACGCAGACTTCTTCAGTGGTGCCGGGGTACACCGTGGATTCGTAGATCACCAGGTCACCCGCGCGCAGATGGCTGGCGATCAGCCGCGTCGCCGAACGCAACGGCTCCAGATCGGGCTGCTCATAGGCATCGATCGGCGTCGGCACGGTGACGATGTAGACGTTGCATGCATCAAGCAAGGCCGGATCGCTGCCGTACTGCAGCTGCCGAGCACTGGCCAGCTCGTCGGCCTCCACCTCCAGCGTATGGTCCTGGCCATCGCGCAGCTCGGCGATGCGATCGGCATCGATGTCGAAGCCCAGCGTCGGCCAGTGCCGACCGAAGGCCACCGCCAACGGCAGGCCGACGTAGCCCAGGCCGATCACCGCAAAACGCGGGGTCTCCGCTGCCGCAAGGGACGCGCTCACTGGCATGTCCCGCGCAACGGCATGCATGCCGCCATGGATTCGGCCGACCTGCTCATTCGCTGCACCACTCCGTGTAATTCCACGCCAGAAAGGCGACAGCGTAACGGCCCGGGCGCCTGCCCGCCAAGATGGGATCAGGAGCCCAGTGCGACCGCGGCCGGTTCCAGTTCGCCATCGGCGCCGGTCCAGGCCTGCCGCAGGCGCTCGAAGCCACCGCTGCCAAGCAGGAAGCCCGGCCACGCCGATTCAACGATCTGTGCCAGCAGCTCCGCATCAATGCGCCGGGTTCCCATCGACCAGCGCGGAAACGCCCGCTGCGCCACCGGCGCGCGGCACAGCACCTTCAGCTGGCCGTGGCTGCGCGCATTGACGATGCGCTGGTACACCGAATCGATACCGTCCTCCGGGCCTTCCAGGTACTGCAGGAAACGGCTGCCATCGAACATCAGCACACCGGTGACACCGGCTACACGGTTGAATGCCGTGGCATCGGCCAGCAGGCGGTCAAGATCGGTTGTCTGCAGATCGGCGCGGGCCTCACTGGCATAGGCAATCGCGTGCAGCGACATCGTGCGGCTCCCCCCCTGGGAACGATGGTTGGGACTATGACATGAATGGGAGCGACAGTTAAACACGCTGCCGCCCCACGGCAATCCGGCTGCGATTCTGCAGCTGGGCTACAATCGGCGCCGCGCTGCAGGCCCGGATGGCGAAACTGGTAGACGCATCGGACTTAAAATCCGCCGGGGGCAACCCCATGCCGGTTCGATTCCGGCTCCGGGCACCATCCCACGTTTTGGGGAGCCTACGTGTTCGCCACGATTCGCCTCGATTCGTCACGAAATCAGGCACTTAGGGTGACCCTAATTTCCGCTATCACCACGATTTGCCCGGACTTGCCCGGCTACTCTCCCCAAAAATTCCCCATATGATGCGGCCATGGCCAGCATCCAACGATCGGGGAACAAGTGGCGCGTGCAGGTGTACGTGGCAGGCGTTCGCGACTCCACTACCAAGCACACAAAGCAGGAAGCCGCGAAGTGGGCTCTTGAGCGAGAGGCAGAACTTCGAGGTGGGAAGCTGCCAGACAAGTCGCTGCGCGAAGCGATGCGCCGCTACGTCAAGGAAGAAGCGCCCAAGCGAGCTGGCGAACGGTGGGAGTCGGTCCGCATCGCTGCCTGGGAACGGACGCTTCCGCTCTTGGACCGGCGAATCGCGGCAATCGACAGCTCGGACATCATCGCTTGGCGAGATGGAAGGCTTAAGCAAGTCAAGCCTGGGACGGTTGCTCGCGAAATGAACCTGATGCGGTCCGTGTTTGAGACTGCACGTCGGGAATGGAAGTGGATAAAGCAAAACCCCATGTCGGACGTTCGCTGGCCGCAGCAACCTAAAGGGCGCGCGCGACGCGTATCTCAAGCTGAGGAAGCCGACCTGATCGCAGCGTTCGGGCTCGACAAGGGCCTGTCGGCGGAGACGGCCACCCAGCGGACGGGCTTGGCGTTCCTGCTCGCCCTAGAGACAGCCATGCGGTCTGGAGAAATCCTGTCACTAACTTGGCCGAACGTGCATCTTTCCGAGCAATACGTTCACCTGCCCAAAACCAAGAACGGCGACGCAAGAGATGTGCCGCTTAGCCGGCGGGCTTGCGAGATCCTGAAGACACTTCCCCTTGGCTTCGGGCCCGTCTTCCAGCTCAAATCTGCCGTGCGTGATGCGCTCTGGCGAAAAGTTCGCGATTCGACCGGACATAGGGAAGTGCACTTCCACGACAGCCGCGCCGAGGCCATCTGGAGGCTTTCGAAGAAGTTGGACATCCTGCAGTTGGCTCGAATCATCGGACATCGGGACCTCAAGTCTTTGATGATCTACTACCACGAGCCTGCTTCTGAGATCGCCCGCCAACTCGGGTGATTTGCCTACTCTCCCGCTCCACGACGGCGGCGTTCAGCGTCCGGCGTTCTAAAGCAACTGGAGCCACTCCACCGTGGTCTTCTTCAGGGCTGTGCCCTCCACCTCCCCGCCCCATGTCTGCGCCAATTGATGTGGCTGGCCAAGCACAACGAACGACCGATCCATAGGGGATCAATGCCCACTTGAGGCGAGATATACGATAGTGCACGCTCTGCACACCCATGCCAGGAAGGTACACCCGGAATGTCACTGCAGAAGGCAAAAGGGCCATCCATCAATCCGAACGCCCCTTGGGCTAACGACCCGCTTTCACGAAGGGAAGCAGGTGAGGTGCTTTCCACGCTCATCGCAACACTTGGGGAATCTCCGTTCGTAATTTCAATGAAAGGCGGATGGGGAACTGGGAAATCGACATTCCTGGAGAGATTGTCGTTCCATCTAGAGAGAAAGCTGAAGATCCCTGTAGTACGAATGGATGCCTGGCAGTCCGACTACATTGACGATCCGCTCTTGGCCATGACTACCGCACTCGGGGATCGCCTTAGTGCCATGGAAAAGGGTCGCGCAAAGAGAGCTACCGCGAAAGTTGTCACCGCCCTTGCGGAGTCGGCCGGAAAGATATCGCTTCCTGCGTTGTCGATTCTAGCCAGCGCCATTGTTCCCGGGGGGGGCAAAGTAGTAGATCTCGCATCCGCAATGCCCGAGTTGGCCGAAGGACTATTAGGATGGGACCGGGCAAGGCGGTCGGCCGAAGAGCGATTCAGGCTTTCATTGGCTGATGCGAAAGATGCACTGAAAAATTCTCTCGAATCAGAAATCGAATCACCCCTTGTCGTAATCGTCGACGAGCTAGACCGTTGCCGGCCCGACTTTGCAATTAAGTTTCTAGAAAGAGTTAAGCATTTCTTCAATGTCGACGGAGTCTGCTTCCTAATTGCTACAGATAACGATAATTTGCCCGAGGCCGTGAATGCCGTGTACGGACAAGGCGTCGATGCTGAGAAATACCTCCGGAAGTTCTTCGACTTCGAATTCAACTTGCCGAAGCCGAGCATGACGGACTATGCAGATTACCTTTTCCAAGCATTCCCAGGGGCGAACAACCCCAATCATCTAATTGAGTTCAAAAAAAGGCTATTTAATAAACTCCATGCAGGATCATATAGAGAGCTTTTGCAAAATCAGCCTGCAGCACTTGATCAAGCAGAATACAGTATTTTTTTTGGTGAAATATCACAATCCTTTGGATTTCAGCTTCGAGATGCGCTTCAGGCCAATACACTATTGATGGCATTCGTGCGAACTTTCCCCGCACGAAGGATGAAGTTTCCATTCATAGATTGCTACATTTGCTGCCTTCGGTTCAAAGATCCCAAACAGTATCGATCATTGGTGAACGGCGATTATCCCAGCCCAGCCAGAGCGCTGCTTTCGGATCTGAAGAAGAACATCACGAACGTCCATGCAATCGCGAAGTTTCTCGGCATGCACGACGACATTGACGCATTTAACTGGGAAAATGAACTCTCAAACCTTTCACATAATTCGGTCTCCCTCCCACTTGAGAGGCTGGCGTATGTGTCTCTGCTGGCACGGACAACGGTCCATATGAAGGATCGTTCACGCACTTTCACTTTTGACGTGAACGAATACATCAATGCAGTACTTGGATTCACGTCCAGTTTTGCGGAACTTCCGGATGGCGAGGCTACCGCCTAGCTCTTCGTCGATACATTCCCGGCCTAGCTGCATGGGGCTGTCAGCGTCGAACTAGGGCTTGGGCACCAGAAAAGCACCCATCGGCAGTAGCCAAGGAGCAGCTGCACGCCCTGCCCTCCAGCACGCCCGGTGCGTCCTCCGCGGCACGCTGGTCACATAAGCGCGCGAAGGCGCCTCTGCCCGCCCATGTCTTCAGCCCTGAACTTCTGCCCGGAAGGCAATCTCAATCAGCTGCTCTGGGAAGGCCAGCGCCGAGACCCCAATCAGGTTGCTGGCCACCTGAGGCACCGGCTGACCATACACAGCCGGCCGGACCTTGCCACTGGCCGCGAAAGCCGACGGAACGTCGATGACAAACAGCGTTTCCTCGACCACGTCCGCGAGCGAACCACCCAGCTCTGCCAGCAGCACCTGCGCGTTCTCGTAGGTGCGCCGCATCTGGGCTTCCATGGTGTCGAAGTTGGCGGGCTTACCATTCGCCCCCAGCTCTGCGGGTGCGACCAACTGCCCCTCCGGCGTATGGGACAGCTGTCCGGACACGAAGATCGTGTTGTTAACGCGGACGGCTTGGACGTA
>NZ_JCAFVO010000006.1:0-210426 GCF_059372445.1 Stenotrophomonas sp. YJH_SMC_127
CCTCGAAGCTGACATCGATCAGCGCCTCGTGGCCACCGGCGTACTGTTTGCTGACATTGTCGAAGCGCAGGACACTCATGCCCCGATTATGCAGGAGCGGCGCGACCTCGTGGAGACGGTCGCGCCGATCGGTAGTGCCGGGCGCTGGCCGGCAGCCATGTGGGTTGCCGGCCAGCGGCCGGCACTACCGTTCAAAGCGACCCGACCAGCGGTCGGGTGCTACCCGCTGATCGGCAGCGCCGATCAGCTGCCCGACAGCATCCGGCGGATCTTGCGGCCGATGCGGGTCAGGAACGAATCGCCGCTGTCGGCCGCCGTGCGCACCGGCTTGGCCATCACCTGCACCGGGGTCACCGGGCTGGCGCCGTTGCCGGCGTTGGCCTGCACACCCTCGCTACCCTCGACCGGACGTCCGTGGCGACGACGACGGCGCTTGCGCGGCTTGCGCTCGCCATCCACGGCACCTTCCGGCGCGCCCTCGGCGCGCGGCGGGCGCGGCGGACGCGGAGCCTGGGCGACAGCGGCTTCAGCACCTTCGGCCGGGGCAGCTGCAACCTGCTCGCCTTCCACGCGCGGCTTGCGCGGGCCACGCGAACGGCGCTCGCCGCTGCGCTCACCGTCGCGACGCTCGCCACGGCCACCGCCGGAGCGGCCCCCACTGCGACCACCACCACGGCGCTCTTCTTCAGCGGCGCGGGCTTCGCGCGCTTCACGGAAGATCTGGCCGACGCTCTCGTTCTCCTCACCTTCCTCGCCAGCAGCCGGGGCCGGGCGTTCCGGGCGCGGCAGCGGCGTCAACAGTTCCTTGGTGACCGGCTCGGACGGGATCTTCTGCTCGATGTAGGCCTCGATGTCCGGCAGGCCCATCGCGTAGCGTTCGCAGGCGAAGCTGATCGCATCACCCTCTTCGCCCAGGCGCGCGGTACGACCGATGCGGTGCACGTAGTCTTCGGCGTCGAACGGCAGGTCGTAGTTGTAGACGTACTTGATGCCGTCGATGTGCAGGCCACGCGCGGCCACGTCGGTGGCCACCAGGATTTCCAGCTGGCCCTTCTGGAAGCGGTTGAGCAGGCTCTCACGCTTCTTCTGCGGCACGTCGCCGGACAGCACGCCGACGCGGTAGCCGGCCTTTTCCAGCGAGCGGGCGACGCGCTCGACGAACACCTTGGTATTGACGAACACCATGGTGCGCGCGCCTTCACTGCGCGACAGCAGGCCCAGCAGCAGCGGGATCTTCTCGTCGTCGGCCGGGAAATAGATGCGCTGGCGCACGCGCGCAGCGGTGATGGTCTCGGCTTCGACCACCAGCTTCTGCGGCTCGTTCATGTGCTCGTAGGCCAGCTCCAGCACGCGATGGCTGAGGGTGGCACTGAACAGCAGGGTCTGGCGGATGGTGCGTTCCGGCATGCGGCGCAGCAGGAAGCGGATGTCCTTGATGAAGCCCAGATCGAACATGCGATCGGCTTCGTCCAGCACGCAGATCTCGCAGGCATGCAGCGAGACCACCTTGTGCTGCTTGACGTAGTCGATCAGGCGGCCCGGGGTGGCGATGATCACGTCCACGCCCTGCTGCAGCAGCTCACGCTGCTTGTCGTAATCCACGCCGCCGTAGACCAGCGCGAAACGCAGGCCCAGGTCGGAACCGAACTTCACCGCATCCTTGTGGATCTGGATGGCCAGTTCGCGGGTCGGGGCAAGGATCAGCGCACGCGGATCCTCCGGCTTGCGGTCGGCCAGCGCCGGGCGGGTCAGCAGGCGGTTCACGACAGCGACCAGGAAGGCCAGGGTCTTGCCGGTGCCGGTCTGGGCCTGGCCGGCAACATCACCGCCGGGCAGCGCGACCGGCAGGGTCAGCGCCTGGATCGGGGTGCAGCGGGTGAATCCGGCTCCTTCAAGGCCGGCCTGCAGGGCCGGATGCAGCTCGAAGGAGGAGAAGGTCAAATCGGTCAGCGGTTTGTCGCTCATGAGTCCGTCTTGGTATGGCCGCCGGCCCGTGGGGCGGCTGGCACTTCATCGTCTAGGGGCACCGTCGCAAACTGCGGCCCCTGCGGCGGGTTGGCAGGCTGGGACCACCGGTCCGCGCGCCGCACAATGCCCCAGTTTACCGCACTCGGGCAGGCAAACCGGAATGCAGCGTCTCATGGCATCCAGAGACGCCACCTTCACCCAGCCACACCGGACTTGAACGGCCTGCCCGGGTTCGCTGGTGTCGCCCACTGCCAGCCCCATGTACAGGAAGACAGTGAAATCCGACACATACCGGCCATCGAAGCGATCACGATACGCTGGGTTCCAACCGGCGCCTGTCCCTGCCCTGCGATAGGGGTACACTGCCGGCCGTGAGCGTCCAGGCATCCCGCCGAACGCACCGCGGCAGTGCGCCGCGAGGCAACGACGAGGGTCGCGCCACCGGGCATGGCCCAGTTCACCCACCTCCGGCATGGCCGGGTGCAATCCAAGACGAGAAACCAAGATGAGCGACAAGGTTGTACATGTCGGCGACGCCGACTTCGATAGCGCAGTGCTGAATTCCAAGGAACCGGTGCTGGTCGATTTCTGGGCCGAGTGGTGTGGCCCCTGCAAGATGATCGCCCCGGCGCTGGACGAACTGGCCGATGCCTACCAGGGCCGCGCCAAGATCGCCAAGGTCAACGTCGACCACAACCGCGCACTGGCCGCCAAGTACCACGTGCGTTCGATTCCGTACCTGGTCGTGTTCAAGGACGGCGAGAAGGTCGGCGAGCAGATCGGTGCGGTGGGCAAGGCCCAGCTGGCCGGCCTGCTGGACAAGGCCCTGGCCTGATCCTGCTGTTCCCGGCAGCCGCCGCCCGCGGCTGCCGGCGGGCGCCCCGCGTCCATCATGAATGCTGTTCCCGGCGACCCTTGCATGCCGCCGCAGGCCGATGATAGTGTCGGCATATCCGGCCGCGCTCGCGTGCCGCACCCTCTGGACGCAGTTTCTTCCAGACCCATTCCCAACGTTCGCCGCCCCAGCCGGGCGCTCGCACCTTCAAGCGAGGAATAACGCTCTTGTCCGATAACACTTCCGAAACCGGCAGCGCCGATGCGCCCGCCGAAAAGCGCGTGCGCAAGCCCCGCGTGAGCAAGGCCGCCGCCCCGGCAGCCGCCGAAACCAGCGCCGCTCCGGCGCAACCGACCCTGCCGCTGGCAGCCGCGCCCGAAGCGCCGGCACCGGCTGCAGCCGCCCCCGCGCCGAGCGCGCCTGCCACTGAAGCCCCCGCCTCCGGCGGCGGTGAGGGTGGCGAAGGCCGCGAATCCGGACAGCGCCAGCAGAACCACCAGGGCGGTGGGCAGCACCAGGGCCAGGGTCAGAACAACAACCCCTACAACCAGAACGGCCAGCAGGGCCAGGGCAATCGCCGCGACCGTTTCCGCAACCGTCGCGACCGCGACCGCAACCGCGGTGGCCGCGATGACGGCATGCCGCAGGACGGCGGCGAGCAGCAGCCCTTCGTGCCGCGCCCGCACGCCAACGTGCCCGAGGGCTTCCCGGTCTACTCGCTGAGCGACCTCAAGCGCATGCCGGCACAGAAGCTGCTGGAGATCGCCGAGCAGCTGCAGATCTCCGAAGGCGTGGCCCGTGCCCGCAAGCAGGACGTGATCTTCGCCCTGCTGAAGGTGCTTACCCGCCACGGCGACGGCGTTGCCGCCGATGGCGTGCTGGAAATCCTGCCGGACGGCTTCGGCTTCCTGCGCGCGGCCGAAGCCAGCTACCTGGCCGGCCCGGACGACACCTACATCTCGCCCAGCCAGATCCGCCGCTTCAACCTGCGCACCGGCGACCACATCTCCGGCCGCATCCGCTTCCCGAAGGACGGCGAGCGCTACTTCGCGCTGAACATCGTCGACACCATCAACGGTGAGCCGATCGAAGCGTCGAAGAACAAGGTGCTGTTCGAGAACCTGACCGCGCTGTTCCCGCGCCGCCGCTTCACCCTGGAGCGTGGCAACGGTTCGTCGGAAGACATTACCGGCCGCATCCTCGACCTGATGGCGCCGCAGGGCAAGGGCCAGCGCTCGCTCATCGTGTCCCAGCCGAAGGCCGGCAAGACGATGATGATGCAGCAGGTCGCCACTGCCATCACCACCAACCATCCGGACGTGCACCTGATCGTGCTGCTGATCGACGAACGCCCGGAAGAAGTGACCGAAATGCAGCGCACCGTGCGCGGCGAGGTCATCAGCTCGACCTTCGACGAGCCGGCCGCGCGCCACGTGCAGGTGGCCGAAATGGTCATCGAGCGCGCCAAGCGCCTGGTCGAGCACAAGAAGGACGTGGTGATCCTGCTCGACTCGATCACCCGCCTGGCCCGCGCCTACAACAACGTGGTGCCGAGCTCGGGCAAGGTGCTGACCGGTGGCGTGGACGCCAATGCCCTGCACCGCCCGAAGCGCTTCTTCGGTGCCGCGCGCAACGTGGAGGAAGGCGGCAGCCTGACCATCATCGCCACCGCGCTGGTCGACACCGGCTCGAAGATGGACGAGGTGATCTACGAAGAGTTCAAGGGCACCGGCAACAGCGAAGTGCACCTGAGCCGCCGTATCGCTGAAAAGCGCGTGTTCCCGGCCATCGACATCAACCGTTCCGGCACCCGCCGCGAGGACCTGCTGATCGAGCCGGAACTGCTGCAGAAGATCTGGATCCTGCGCAAGCTGCTGCATCCGATGGATGAAATGGCCGCGATGGAGTTCCTGCTGGACAAGATGAAGAACACCAAGTCCAACGACGAGTTCTTCGGCTCGATGAAGCGCTGATCCACGGCATTGCATCGAAAGGAACCTGCCGCTCGCTGCGGCAGGTTTTTTTTTGCCGGCAGGGCGACCCACTTCACTTTGCCGCCGCCGACTTTTGGCGATAATCCGCCCGATACCCTGCCCGGCCCTGCGGGCGTGGCCACCGATTCCGCTGTCGCCCCTTCCGGAGAACCGGTCGGGTCCAGCCTCCTGCCGGATCCGTCGACGCATGCGAACGCTGTCTCCCCGCCTCAACCTGGGCAAGCTGATCCTCGCCCTGGCCCTGCTCAGCGCCATCATCGCCCTGGCCAATACCCTGCTGGCCAGCTACCGCGTGCAGCGCGACCAGCTGGTCGGCAATACCCTGGAAGCCAACCGCGTCTATGCCACCAAGCTGGCCGAGACCACCCAGAACTTCCTGTTGGCCGCGCAGCAGGAGCTGGCCTACGCCGCCACCCGGCTCGGCCAGAGTGACCTCGATCCGGCACAGGCGCAGGACGAGGCCAGCCGCCTGCAGCTGCAGACCAACAGCTTCAATTCCTCGCTGGTGGTGGACGCCGACGGCCTGGTGATCGCCACCTCGCCGCAGACCCTGCAGCTGCAGGGCGAGGTCCTGCACAGCGTCGGCAACAATGCCGCATTGGCTGCACGCCAGCCGATGATCAGCGACCCGTACCAGTCGACCACAGGCAAGCTGCTGGTCTCGCTGTCGCACCCGATCTTCGACCGCCAGGGCCACTATCGCGGCTACGTCAGCGGCACCCTGTACCTGCGCCAGCGCAGCGCGCTGCATACGCTGCTGGGCAAGCACTACTACCGCGACGGCTCCTACCTGTACGTGGTCGACCGCCATGGCCGCCTGCTGTACCACGCCGACGGCAAGCGGGTCGGCGACTACGTGGTCGGCAACCCGGCGGTGAAGGCGGTGGTGCGCGGTGAGCGCGGCGCGCAGCAGGTCCGTAACAACCTGGGCGTGTCGATGCTGGCCGGTTACGCGCCGGTACCGGCCACCGGCTGGGGCATCATCGCCCAGCGGCCGACCGAGGCCACATTGCAGCCGTTGTCACGGTTGATGACCGCGGTGATCTGGAACGCGATCCCGCTCGGCCTGCTGTCACTGCTGATCACCTGGTGGTTCGCCCGGCGCATCTCGATGCCGCTGTGGCAGCTTGCGCGCAACGTGCAGGGTGGCGAGGACACCGGCAGCGCGATCAACCACGTCAGCGGCATCCGCGCATGGTACTTCGAGGTTGCCCAGCTCAAGCAGGCGGTCCTGCACAGCTTCAACGCCCTGCAGGACCGCATTGGCACACTCAACCGCGCCAACCGTACCGATCCGCTGACCGGCCTGCTCAATCGCCGCGGCCTGCAGCAGGCGCTGGATGCGCTGCAGGTGCAGGGCATTCCGTTCGCGATCCTGGCGCTGGACATCGATCGCTTCAAATCGATCAACGACAGCCACGGCCATGACGTCGGTGACGCCGCCATCGTCCATATCGCCGACCAGATGCGCCGCTACTCGCGCGACAGCGACATCCTCTGCCGTGCCGGTGGCGAGGAATTCCTGCTGCTGCTGCCGGGCATCAGTACCGACTCGGCGCGCCAGGCCGGCGAGCGGCTGCGCCAGCACATCGCCGATCATCCGTTCGAGCCGGTCGGCACCATCACCGTGTCGATGGGCGTGGCCCACTTCCCCAGCTTCCATGTCGATGCCGAGCAGGCGCTGCGGCTGGCCGACAAGGCCCTGTACATGGCCAAGGAACAGGGCCGCAACCGCGTGGTGGTCTACCCGTACGCGGACTGAAAAGCGGCCGGCCTGGCCGACCGCTCCATCGCACCGGGCTCAGCGCTGCGCCAGCGGCGTCAGCAGGCGCAGGCCGCGCTGGGTGCCACCGACCATGTACACGCCGCCGGCCGGCAGCAGATCACTTCCCGCCTGTCCGGCGCCATCCGGCGTGCGCCAGGGTGCGGCCTGGCGCGGGCCGGGGATGAAGGCACGCCAGCGGCCGTAGCGTTCCGGCTGGCCGTTGTCGCTGTTGTTCAGGGCGAAAGTGACCGGCACGCGCACGGTCCATGAATCCCGCGTGCTGTCCTCGCCGGTGGTCGGCGGCGAGAAGGTCCACTTGCGGGCCGCACTGATACTGGCCTTGGCGAAGATGTCGCGCATCCTGGCCATGGTCCGTTCCGGTGCGACCACGGTCATGTTCACCTGCTCGGCAATGACATCGGCCACGGTGCCGTCGCGTGCGACCTTGACCAGCAGCAGTACGTCACCCTGCCCGCCATTGCGGAAGGCCTCTTCGGGGTAGCGCGGCGGCGGCATGCGCTTCTGGGTGATCGAATCGGTAGCCTTCGGATCATATTCACTGAAGTCGACGCTGGTCATGCTGATCTGGTAGTTGCCGTCTTCCTGCTGCTTGCCACGCAGGCGTACGCGCAGCGGCGCGTGGACGGCCACCGGCGTGCCATCGCGCAACGTCGGTTCGAACTGCCAGCCGCGGATGGCGCCTTCCACGAACGACACGATGCCGGGTGCGAGCATGGCACGCTGGTCCAGGACCAGCGTGCTGACCGAACCATCGGCCGCCACGTCGATACTGCCCGACAGCACCATGCTCATCTCGGCAGTGGCGCGCACGGCGCGCGCGTTCTGGGCCATGGCATCGGCCGGCAGCAGGGGAGCACCGGCGGCGAACGCCAGGGCCAGCGCAAGGAACAGGGGGGAACGCATCATTGCCGGATCCATGGTGATGAGGTGAACCCCGAGCGTACCGCAGTCCGAGCGGGACCGGCAGGCAGTCCACGCCACGCCGTTCAGGCCAGGCGATGGACCGCCGCATAGGGCGGGGTATCCGGATAATCACCGCTGGCGAAGCGCGCCTGCAGGCCCTGCCACCACGCGGGATCAAACAGGTGCCGGTAATGTTCGCGCACCGCCGCCAGCTCGCCCGCCGGCAGGCCCATGAACGGGCCGAAGCGCTCGGGAAACACGTCGCGTGGCCCGACATGGAACCAGGGTTCGTCGGCCATGGCTTCCTCCGGCGTGCGCGGCTGCGGCCAGGCGCGGAACACGCAGTCGCTGACCAGGCACAGCTCGTCATAGTCGTAGAAGACTGCCCGGCCATGCCGCGATACGCCGAAGTTCTTCGGCAGCATGTCGCCGGGGAAGATGTTGTTGCGCGCCATGTCGGTGATCGCCTGCGCGTAGTCGAGTACCGCCGCACGCACCGCGTCGCCGCCCTGCTCGCGCAGGTACAGGTTCAATGGACGGAAGCGACGCTGCACGTAGCACAGTGCGACTTCCACCTGGTCGCCATCGACGCGCACGCTCTGCGCGCACTGCTGCAGCAACTCTTCCAGCAAGGCCGGGGCGAAGCGGTCGCGCGGGAAACGCAGGTGGCGATACGGCTGCGCATCGAGCAGGCGGCCGACGCGGTCGAGATTGAACACCAGCGCGTATTTCTCTTCCACCTGCTGCCGCGACATCGCCTTGGGCCAGGCGAAGCGGTCGCGGATCAGCTTGAACACCAGCGGATAGCTGGGCAGGGTGAACACCGCCATGACCATGCCCGGCGTGCCTTCGGCGGGCACCAGCCGCTCCTGCGGATGTTCGTTGAAGTGGCGGAAGAAGGTCCGGTAGCGCTCGGTCTTGCCCTGCTTGGCGCGACCCAGCACGGTGTAGATCTCATCGATGGGCTTGCCCGGCAACAGGCTGCGCAGGAACACCACCGCATCGCCCACCGTGGCAAGGTCGGCCTGGAAATAGCTGCGCGACACGCCGAACAGATGGGCGACATCGCGACGCCGGGTCAGCACCGCATCTGCACGCAGGCCCTGCCCATCGTTGACCAGGGCGATCACGCACGGTGAGAAGCGGTGTTCGCCGAACACGCGACCCACCAGGTAGGCGCGGCGCTCCCGGTAGAACACGGTGTCGAGCAGCTCGATGCTGCGCACCGGCGTATCACCCCAGTGGGCCAGATCATCCTGCAGGCGCACAGCGATGGCCGCCGCGCAGCGCAGCTGGTGCGCATAGGGAATGTCGAAGCGGTAATCGGCCAGCACGCGCTGGAGAGCCTCCACCGGCCGCGTCGGCGAGACCGCATAGGTATGCCGTGCGACCGGGTGGGTGATCGCATCGGACGGCTCGACATCGAAGGCGATGAACTCCAGCGCCGGGTCCACGCCACGGGTGGAGAACAAGCGCCGCGACAGCGTGTTGTAGAAGGTCTTGTACAGTTCGGCGTCGATCAGCCCCCGCAGCAGTGCGCTATAGCGCGCATGCACCTGCAGCCACAGCGCGCGTTCCCCGATCGCTTCGCCGGCGAGACGCCGCAGCGCATCCATCTGTTCGGCGATGCACAGGTCGTACAACGCGATGCGCTCGACTGCATCCCGGCGCGCGCCCACCCAGTCGCGCTGCTCGAAACGCTGCCGCGCACGGGCGGTGATCGCCGCAAAGCGGGCGTGATACTGCTCGAAGCCGGCGTGAATGGCGCCGGCGATGCGCGACGCCAAGTCGGCAACGGTGTCAGGCTCGGACATGCAGGGCTCACCCGGGAGGACCTGCCTCACCATACGCTGGCGTGGGGTGGCTTGTGTAGGGCCACTGCATGCCGCGACAAACGCAACGATTCCTACAGACCTGATGCCTCCCTGCTGCCTACCCTTTCAGGCCCAACAACGGCACGAGGTGACGCATGCAGCAAATGACCTTTATTCCGCGCGTGGAGGAAGGCAACGTCATCCCGCAGCGCGCCCGCGACGGCCACATCAGCGCGACCGCCCTGTGCCAGTCCGTCGGCAAGCGTTGGTCCGACTACCGGGCACTGAAATCGACGGAGGAGTTCCTGCAGGAGCTCATGGCGCAGACGAAGCTGTCCGAGAATGAGCTGATCCACGTGGTATCCGGTGGGAACCCGGCCATGCAGGGCACCTGGATCCACCCGTACCTCGCCATCCACCTCGGCCAGTGGCTGTCGCGCAGGTTCGCAGTGAAGGTCTCGCAGTGGGTGGTGGAATGGCAGCAGGGTCGCGCCAATGCGTTGCTGCCCGTGCACATCGACCGCTACATGCAGAACCGTGCCAAGGTGCCGTACACCCATTTCTCGATGCTCAACGAGCTGACGTTGAACCTGATCGCACCGCTGGAGCAGGCGGGCTATACGCTCCCGCAGGCGCTGGTGCCGGACATCTCCGAAGGCCGCCTGTTCTGCAAATGGCTGAGGGATCATCGCGGCGTCGACACCGATGCGCTGCCCACGTATGACCACGCCTACCCGGACGGCCGCACGGTGCAGGCCAAGCTGTATCCCAACGAGTTCTACGAGGACTTCCGCCGCCACTTCAACGAAGTGTGGCTGCCAGATCATGCGCCCAGGTACTTCGCCGCACGCGACAGCAAGGCTCTCTCGTTCGTCTCTGCACTGCTGCTTCCAGCAGCCTGAAGGCAGCGCCGAACGTGCTCGGCTGCTTCGGCTGGAAGCAGCCGAGCATGGTCCGGCGCTACGGAGGCGGCCGCTCAGATCGCCAGTTCGGCCTCCACGTCCTGCACCTTGCGCCGGGCCAATGCCAGGTTGGACTTGGTACGGTCCAGCACGATGTAGAAGAACAGGCCCTTCTTCTTCGCCACCGGGCGCATGATGTGGTACGCCTTGCCCAGCGAGATCAGGATGTCCTCGATGCTGTCGTTGAGGTTCAGCGATGCGGCGGTCTTCATCTTCGCGCGGATCACTTCGGTATTGCCGGCGGCGGCCACTTCCATGTCCATGCCAGCACCGGCTTCGCCCAGCAGCATGCCGCTTTCGTAATCGACCAGCGCCACTGCCTGCGCGCCGTCGATGCCCATCAGTGCGTTCAACGAATCATTCAATCCAGCCACGTCGCACCCCTTGTCGATGTTGGTCCGAGCCCCTTGTTCCCCTGCGGCCGGGCTCACGATCCGCCGAGTTCGGCCAGGATCGCCTGGCCACATTCCCTGCTCTGCCAAAGCACCTGGCCGATCACGCTGCGCTGGTCGCAGGCCGCCATCAGCAGCAACGGTGCGCGCCCTTCGGCCTGGATCGCCAGCATCAGCACCTTTCCGCCCGCCGCTTCCAGCATCAGTGTCTGCAGATCGCCCAGCACCAGTTCGCGCCCGACCGCCGCAGCCAGCGCCAGCATCGCGCTGGTCATCGCCGCCAGCCGTTCGCCGCGCCCTTCGGCGCCGGCGCTGACCAGGGCAAAGCCATCGACGCTGGCCAGCACGACCGTGCGCACGCCTTCGACCCGCTGCTGCAGGTCCTGCAGCAGGGGCTGCAGGCGCTCACGCTGACCGGCGTCGGGCAGTACCGCCACCTGCCCGTCAGCCATGTGCAGCCACCAGTGCGTGCGCTTCCATTTCGCTCATCAGTACATCCATCAGCAGCAGTCCCTGTCCTCGGTCACGGGCATCCACGGCCAGCAGCGGCAGCGGCTGGTCGTCAAGGCAGGCACGGATGGCCCAGTCATCCAGTGCGGCCTGCGGTGCCTGGTCCAGGTGGGTGACCGCCACGACCAGTGCCAAGGATGATGCGAACGGCTGCAGCACCTGCAGATAGCCTTCCAGCTCGCTGGCCAGGCCGGCGCGGCGCGCATCCAGCAGCAGCACCGCGCCACGCGCGCCCTGCAGCAGGATCGGCCACAGGAAATCGAAACGCTGCTGGCCGGGTGTGCCGTAGAGACGCAGGCGTTCACCGTTGGGCAGGTCGATGTCTGCATAGTCCAGCGCCACGGTGGTGGAGGCCTTGTCGGCGCCGAGGCGATCACTGTTGGCCACATCCGTGTCGACCACCGCGCCAGCCGCGATGCTGCGTACCAGCGTCGACTTGCCGCTGCCCATGCCGCCCAGCACGACCACCTTGTGCTCACGCATTGCGCTCGCTCCCGCGCAGGTGCCGCCACAGGCGGGCGAGCAGTCCGTTGTCGGTGCGGGTGCCACCTGCCGCCATCATCAGCGTCGCCGGGGCGGCCTGCAGCTGCGCGTAGCCACACAGATAGGCGGCATGGATGAAATCGCGAACGGCCGCCGCCGGCAGTTCGAGCAGCATCGTGCATTCCTCAACCGTGCACGCACGCTTGAGCAGCAGCGAGCACAGGCGGAAGCCATCGTGGTCATGGCCCAGTACGCGGAAGTCCGGCCAGCGCAGCAGCTTCACCGAGGCGCCGCGCAGGCGCTCGTCCAGCGCCTGCCAATGGCGGCTGCGTTGCGCCCATTGCCACAGCAGTGGCCGCAGCGGCTGGCGTGGCCGCTCGCCGGCCAGGGCCTGCAGGCGCGCCGGTGTCAGCGCGTCCAGCTGCAGGCGCTCAAAGGCATCGGCCAGCCGCTCCACCAGCGCCGCAGCCGGCTCCTGCAACAGCACGGCCTGATCGTGCTCCAGATCCATCAGCAGCAGAGGCTCGCCCGCATCACCCAGCAGTGCCTGGCCCTGTCGCAGCGGCAGCCGCTCGCGCAGCAGGCGGGTGATGGCGTGCGCGCCATCTGCCAGGCGGATCGGCGCAGGTGTCTGCATGACCAGGGGCTCCGGTGCCAACTGCATGCGACGCAACGCGCGACCGATGGCACCGTCATCAAGCACGTCCTGATGCCCGTCGCCATCACGCAGCTGGCCGCCGATGTCCTCAATCCAGCACTGCAGGCGCGGACGTTGCTGTCGCATGCGCTGGGCGGCGTTGCGCAGCGCCGGGGTATCGCGGATGACCAGCAGATCACAATCGTCCAGATCCTGGCTGCGGCGGACCTGGCCATCCGGCAGCGCCGAGGCCAAGCGCAGCCGTTGCAGCAGGGCCTGCTCGCCCTGGATATCGGTTCCCACTACCAGCACGCGTGCCATCCGTGTTCCCCGTGCGGCCACCTCCCCGGTGGCCTCGCGTCGCCAAGGCTAGGGCATCGCCAGCGGCGGCCGTCGTGATCGATTGCTCAGATTCAAGGCGACTGCGAAACCGCGCCGATCCATTCTGCGACCGCCATCGCGGGCAAGTTTCATGCCCCGTTGACGGCATTCCGACGACCGACGGATGTCACGGTTCTGGACACGGGTCGAATGGGGTCAGATCCCTTTTGCTTGCAAAAGGGATCTGACCCCAGCGCCATAAAAAGAAACCCGCGCCGAAGCGCGGGTTCCGGTGTCACGGCCGAACGGCAGTGGATCAGCCGCGCAGCTGTTCCAGCGCGGCGTTGAAGGTCGCGCTCGGGCGCATCGCCTTGCTGGCCTTGGCCACGTCCGGGCGGTAGTAGCCACCGATGTCCACGGCCTTGCCCTGCACTGCGATCAGCTCTTCGACGATCTTCTGCTCGTTGTCGGTCAGCGTCTTGGCCAGCGGGGCGAAGCGCGCCTTCAGGGCGGCGTCCTCGTCCTGCGCGGCCAGGGCCTGGGCCCAGTACAGCGCGATGTAGAAGTGGCTGCCACGGTTGTCGATGCCACCCAGCTTGCGCGATGGCGACTTGTCGTTGTCCAGGAACTGGCCGTTGGCTTCGTCCAGCGCCTTGGCCAGCACACGGGCAGCGGCGTTGTCGTAGCGGTTGCCCAGGTGTTCCAGCGACGCGGCCAAGGCCAGGAACTCACCCAGCGAATCCCAACGCAGGTAGTCCTCTTCAACGAACTGCTGCACGTGCTTCGGGGCCGAACCACCGGCACCGGTCTCGAACAGGCCGCCACCGGCCATCAGCGGCACGATCGACAGCATCTTGGCGCTGGTGCCCAGTTCCATGATCGGGAACAGGTCGGTCAGGTAGTCACGCAGCACGTTGCCGGTCACCGAGATGGTGTCCTCGCCCTTGCGGATGCGGTCCAGCGAGAACGCGGTGGCTTCCACCGGCGGCAGGATGCGGATGTCCAGGCCGGTGGTGTCGTGGTCCTTCAGGTACTGCTCGACCTTGGCGATGACCTGCGCGTCGTGGGCGCGGGCGGCGTCCAGCCAGAACACGGCCGGGGTGCTGCTCAGGCGGGCGCGCTCGACGGCCAGCTTGACCCAGTCCTGGATCGGCGCGTCCTTGGTCTGGCACATGCGCCAGATGTCACCAGCTTCCACGGCGTGCTCGAACACCACGGCGCCGGCATCATCGGTGACCTTGACGACGCCGTCGGCGGCGATCTGGAAGGTCTTGTCGTGCGAGCCGTACTCCTCGGCCTTCTGCGCCATCAGGCCGACGTTCGGCACCGAGCCCATGGTGGCCGGGTCGAAGGCACCGTGCGCCTTGCAGTCGTCGATGACGGCCTGGTACACGCCGGCGTAGCAGCGGTCCGGAATGACCGCCTTGGTGTCCTGCAGCTTGCCTTCGGCATTCCACATCTTGCCCGAGTCGCGGATCATCGCCGGCATCGAGGCGTCGACGATCACGTCGCTCGGCACGTGCAGGTTGGTGATGCCCTTGTCCGAATTGACCATGGCCACGCCCGGGCGCTGCGCGTACTCGGCGGCCAGGTCGGCCTCGATCGCGGCGCGGGTGGCTTCAGGCAGCGACGGCAGGCGCGCAGCCAGGTCACCAATGCCGTTGTTGGCATCGAAACCGGCCTGCTTCAGCACGTCGGCGTGCTTGGTCAGTACGTCCTTGTAGAACTCGTTCACCGCCACGCCGAACATGATCGGGTCGGAGACCTTCATCATGGTCGCCTTCAGGTGCAGCGAGAACAGCACGCCCTGGGCCTTGGCATCGGCAATCTGCTCGCCGATGAACGCGGCCAGTGCCTTGCGGCTCATGACGGCGGCATCGACGATCTCGCCCGCCTTCACTGCGGTCTTTTCCTTCAGCACCACGGCGCTGCCGTCCTTGCCGTGGAAGGTGATCTTCAGCGAACCGGCGTTGGCCAGGGTGGCCGACTTCTCGCTGCCGTAGAAGTCACCGGCGGCCATGTGCGCGACGTGCGACTTCGAATCCGACGCCCAGGCGCCCATGCGGTGCGGATGCTTGCGCGCGTAGTTCTTCACCGACAGCGGTGCACGGCGGTCGGAGTTGCCTTCGCGCAGCACCGGGTTCACCGCACTGCCCTTGACCTTGTCGTAGCGCGCCTTGTAGTCGCGCTGCTGGTCGTCGGCCGGGGTTTCCGGGTAATCCGGCAGCGGATAGCCCTGGTCCTGCAGTTCCTTGATGGCCGCCTTCAGCTGCGGCACCGAGGCGGAGATGTTCGGCAGCTTGATGATGTTGGCGTCCGGGGTGGTCGCCAGCTGGCCCAGCTCGGCCAGGTCGTCGCTGACCTTCTGCGCGTCGCTGAGCAGTTCGGGGAACAGCGACAGGATGCGGCCGGACAGCGAGATGTCACGGGTTTCCACCACGATGCCTGCGGTGGCGGTGTAGGCGCCGACGATCGGCAGCAGCGACTGGGTGGCCAGGAACGGTGCTTCGTCGGTCAGCGTGTAGAGGATCTTGGACATGGGGGACTTGGACTCTGTAGCAGTGCTCAGGGGAAGGCCGGCGCCAGCGCCGGGCCACGTGCAACCGTGTCGCGCGCGGGGCCGGGCCCCACGCTTTCCCCCGTCGCCGTCAGGGTGGGCGCGCGGCGGGGAAACCCCTGCATTGTCGCGTTTTCAGCCGCGCGGGGCAAAGCTGTGCCATACGCGGCGGTACTGCACGGCGGCAACGCTGTGATCCATCCGCGCCAGGATGAAGCCCCCCACAGCATCAGCAGATCCACGCCATGCGTGGATGAAGCCAGCCATCGCCCAACAAAAAAGGACGCAGCCTCGCGGCTGCGTCCATCGTGAGCCCTGCCGGGAGAGAGTCGGCAGGACTTACTTGACCTCGAACTCCTGCGGCGTTCCGGCCGCCTTGCCATCGACGGTGACCTCGGCGCGGTACTTGCCGGCCGGCCAGCCCTTTGCATTCTTGAACGTGACGTTGGTGGTTTCCGCACCACTGGTGTTCAGGGTGGCGTTCTGTTCGCCGGCTACCTGGCCGTCCTGGTAGGTCAGCTTGGCGCCAACGGTGACGTTGTTGGCAGCGCCGTCGGTCTTGACCGAGACGATGATGTCATCCTTCGGTGCGAACAAAGCCGTCGTCGCAACCGACTTGTCGGCGGCGGCGGTCTTGCCGACGGTGACCGACGAGACGTTGACCGCAGCGGCTTCGGCCATCGGCGGCGGTGCGCCGGTCATCGGCGCGGGAGCTGCGGGTTCGGCCGGGGCGGTCGCTGCCGGAGGGGCGTTGCTGTCGGTCGACTCTTCCTTCTTCTTGCAACCGACCAGGGCAACGCTGCCCAGCAGGGCGGCGATCAGGGCGGTCTGTAGCGGGGTGGTCTTGATCATTCGGGGTTCCTCCCAAGGATTGTCGGACGGCGTTCGATGGCCGGCTTACTTCGGCGGCAGTTTCAGGGTCTGGCCCGGGAAGATCTTGTCCGGGTCATCAAGCACATCGCGGTTGGCTTCGAAGATCTTTTTCCAGGCATTGGCGTCGCCCAGATGCTGCTTGGCGATCTTCGACAGCGAGTCACCCTTCTGCACGGTATAGGTGCCGCCGCTGACAACGTCTGCGGTGCTGTCCACCGAAGCGCTGACGCCGGAGAAGTCCGCCTTCGGCACCTGCTCGGCGGTACTGTCGACACTGCCACTGACGCCGGAGAAATCGGCTTTCTTCTCGGTACTCATCCACAACTCCCGTCTGCATGACTACGTGATTCGCACGGTGCCATGGAGGTTGTTAAATGGGGATGGTGCAGATGTGAAGCCGCCCCCCGGGGCGGCTGAACAATCGGGGGAATGGACGCCCGGTAGTGCCGGCCGCTGGCCGGCTGTGCCAGGGGGATCCGGCCTTGGCCGATTGCCGGCCAGCGGCCGGCTCCACCCGTAACCGCCTGCGAATCATGGTAGTGCCGGCCGATGGCCGGTGCTCGCCGGGCATGGCCCGGCGCAACGGGCAACCGCCTGTGGCGGTTACTGCCGCAGTTCGCGGTAGGTCGCGGCCGGGGCGGCGATGCCCGGGCTGGCACGCCAGGGGTTGATGTCCAGGCCGCCACGACGGGTGTAGCGGGCCTCCACTTCCAGCCACTGCGGCTGGCAGCGCGCAGACACCTCGCTGAAGATCCGTTCAACACACTGCTCGTGGAACTCGGCGTGCTCGCGGTAGCTGACCAGGTAACGCAGCAGGCCGGCGCGGTCGATCTTCGGCCCGCGGTAGCGCAGGCTGACCGTGGCCCAGTCCGGCTGGCCGGTAACCGGGCAGTTGGACTTCAGCAGCGCCGAGACCAGGGTTTCCTCCACCACCTCGCCGGCATCAGCGGCGAGGAAGTCTGCCTGCGGCGGGCCGTAGCAGTCGATCTCCAGGTCCAGCCCATCGATGGATTCGCCGAGCGGCGTCTCACGCAGGCCCGGCAGGCCGAACTCGACCTCGACCGGCGCACCGGCGCAGGCCGACAGATCCGCCACGATGCGCGCGCGCAGTGCCTCGGCGCTGTCGATACGGGTGCTGTTGAGGGAGTTCAGGTACAGCTTGAACGACTTCGATTCGATCAACCGCGGCGAGGTGCACGGCACCTGCACGGTGGCGACGGCGACCTGCGGCTTGCCACGCGCGTCGAGCCAGCTCAGCTCGAAGGCATGCCAGCGGTCGTGGCCAACGAACGGCAGCGCGGCATCATCGAGGCCGATCTCGGCGCGGGCGCCGCTGCGGGGGATGGGAAACAGCAGGCCGGGATCGTACTGCGACGGGTAACTGACCTCGCGACCGAGGCTGGAATCCTGTGGGGTGTTCATGGGCGCCATTGTATCGCGCGGACGGCGGGCCTTCGGCCGGGCTGGCCAACGGCGGAGCCCCTCCGTGGTGGTTGTGTTGCCGGATACAGGAGCTGGCCGGGAGGGTGGGTTGGCCGGGGGACGCCGTAAACCCGTCCATGGGGGCTTGGCCGCGGCTTGCTCGTGTGCGCTGTCTTGCGCACACGGCAAGGCCTGGGTTGGGCGTCCTGCCCAACCCGCCCGAGGCATGCCTCGGGCCCATGCCGCGGACACCCCCGCCCCGCCTGCCCACCCGGCCCCTGACAGTTCCTTGCGCGCGGCCATCACCACGGGAAAGATCAGAAAATCAAGATCAAAAGCCGATTCTTCAGACGTTCACGACGCCTGCCGTGTCGACCAAGGTCGACACCCACCAAAGCAGGATGTCGTTCCGACAGCTCGCGGGAAACCGTCGAAGGCGGGGCGGGTCCGGTGGCAGGGGCGTGAGCCGCATGGATGCGGCGACCGAGCTTACATGGACGTACTTGCAGCGTCCCCTGCCACCGGACCCACCCCGCCATCCCTCAGGAAACCAGCTTTTGCCGTTGACGTGGCTTTGGTCTCGGCGGGTGCAGGGCTGCAAGCCCTGCGGAAACCCTCACCCCGCCGGGGTGCCGGCACCGTGCAGGTAATCCAGGCTCACCTGCAGCAGCGCGCGGAACCCGACATCCAGCGCCTTCTCATCCAGCAGGAACTTCGGCGAATGGTTCGCCGGCGCCGTTGCCGGATCGATGCCCGCGCTGGTGGAGCCGACGAAGAAGAACATGCCCGGCACCTCCTTGGCGTACAGCGAGAAATCTTCCGCACCCATCTGCAGCGGTGGCTCGTATACGTTGTCCTTGCCCACCACCGCCTGCAGGCTCGGCAGCATCTTCGCGGTCAGTGCCGGGTTGTTCACCGTGGCCGGGTTGCCGTCGGCTTCGTAGATCTCGGTCACCGCCTTGGCACCATGCGCGGCGGCGGTGTGCTCGGCCACGTTGCGCAGGTCGGCGAAGATCTGCTGGCGCATGCCTTCGTCGAAGGTGCGGATGGTGCCGACCATCTCCACTTCATCGGGAATGATGTTGTAGCGGATGCCGCCGTTGATCGCGCCGAAGGTCAGCACTGCCGGCTGCTTGGACAGGTTGGCGCGGCGGCTGACGATGGTCTGCGCGGTGCCCACCAGGTCGGCGGTGGCGACGATCGGATCAACCCCGTTCCACGGCGCCGAGCCATGCGTCTGGCGGCCGATCACCTTGATCCCGAACCGGTCCGAGGCCGCCATCAACGGGCCACCGCGCACCGCGATCTGACCCACCTGCACGCTGGAGAACACATGCAGGCCGAACACCGCTTCCGGCTTGAAATCGGCGAACAGGCCTTCCTTCAGCATGAGTGCCGCACCACCCTCTTCCGGCGGCGGTGCGCCCTCCTCGGCCGGCTGGAAGATCAGCATCACCTGGCCCGGCAGGTCCTTCTTCATCGACACCAGTGCTTCGGCCACGCCGAGCAGGGTCGCGGTGTGGGCGTCATGGCCACAGGCATGCATCACGCCCACGGTCTGCCCGCGGTACTGGTCAGTGGCCTTGGAGGCGAACGGCAGGCCGGTCTGCTCGGTCACCGGCAGCGCGTCCATGTCGGCGCGCAGGGCGATCTTCGGCCCCGGCTTGCCGCCCTCGATGATCGCCACCACGCCGTGGTGGGCGATGCCGGTCTTCGGCTTCAGGCCCATCGCACGCAGGCGCTTGGCGACCTCGGCCGAGGTGCGCGCCTCGCGGTTGGACAACTCCGGATGCTGGTGGAAATCGCGGCGCCATTCGACCACCTTGGCCTGCAGCCGCTGCGCGGCGGCGGTCACTTCCGGGCGCTGCCCGTCCTGGGCGTGGGCAAGGGCCGGCAGGGCCAGCAGCAGGGCGGACAGCAGCAGCGAACGGCGCATCGCAATCTCCACGGCAGAAGGGTTCCAGCTGAATGTAGGGCAACACCGCCGCCACGGGAACCTCCGGCGCTCGATCCGGTCTTAGCGCCCGTCCCATCCGTCATGCAGGAAACGTGATGTGGCACAGGTATGCTTTGCGCATTGCCCCGGCGTCCCGCCTGGTCCAGCCCTCTCGGAGTCCTCGTAATGTCACGTGTTTGGAAGATCGTGCTGCTGGTCGTGGCAGTGCTGGTGCTGGCCGTGGTCGGCCTGCGCGTCATGGGCGGGGGCAAGGACAAGGCCGGTGGTGCAGCTGCGGGGGCGCGCCAGGGCGGCGAGGATCCGAATGCCGGTCCAGTACCGGTGACCGTGGTGGAGGCCACGCGCCAGGACGTGCCGGTGTATGCCAGCGCGCTGGGCACGGTGACTGCGATGAACACCGTTACCGTCAGCCCGCAGGTCGGCGGCCAGCTGATGAGCCTGAATTTCCGCGAAGGCCAGGAAGTGAAGCAGGGTGACGTGCTGGCGGTGATCGATCCGCGCACGGCCCAGGCCAGCTATGACCAGGCCGCCGCAGCCAAGCGCCAGAACGAAGCCCTGTTGGCCACTGCGCGCTCCAACTTCCAGCGCTCGAACGCGCCTGAGTATCGCCAGTACGTCGCCAAGACCGATCTGGATACACAGCGAA
Source organism: Stenotrophomonas sp. YJH_SMC_127 (assembly GCF_059372445.1). NCBI lineage: Bacteria > Pseudomonadati > Pseudomonadota > Gammaproteobacteria > Lysobacterales > Lysobacteraceae > Stenotrophomonas > Stenotrophomonas sp. YJH_SMC_127. Next base: position 20,061 of record NZ_JCAFVO010000006.1, read on the forward strand.
ACCAAGTGGCACAGTACGAAAGCGCCGTGGCCGCCAACGAGGCCAGCATGCGTTCGGCGCAGGTGCAGCTGCAGTACACCAAGGTCACCGCACCGATCTCCGGCATCGCCGGCATCCGCGCGGTCGACGCGGGCAACGTGGTCAACGCCGGCACCGCGCTGGTCACGCTGACCCAGATCCATCCGATCCACGTGCTGTTCAACCTGCCCGAGCGCCAGCTCGGCGACGTGCGCCAGGCGCAGGCCGCCGGCACGGTGCCGGTGGCCGCGCTGGACCGTGCCGATTCGCATGTGTTGTCCGGCGACGGCAAGCTCGACGTGGTCGACAACCTGATCAGTGCCGACAGCGGCACGTTCAAGGCGCGCGCGATTTTCGACAACACCGACAACGGCCTGTGGCCGGGCCAGTTCGTCAACGTGCGCATGCAGCTGCGCACGATCGCCGGTGGTGTGGTCATCCCCACCCAGGCGGTGCTGCGTGGCCCGGATGGCGAGTACGTCTACATCGTGCAGGGCGACAACACGGTAACGATGCAGACCGTGCGCAGCGGCGTGGAAGTGGGCGACAGCCAGGTGCAGATCGCCGAAGGCCTGAAGGGCGGCGAGCGGGTGGTCAGTGAAGGCCAGTTCCGCCTGAAGCCGGGCAGCAAGGTCACCGCGTTGAAGCCGGGCGAGACCCCGGCCGCACCGACCGAGGCCGAACTGAAGGCGGCCGAGCAGAAGAACGCAGGCGGCGGTGGCCGCCGCGGTGGTGGCCCGCGCTGAGCGCAGGCCACTGATCTCCCTCGCGCCGGCATACCCGCCGGCGCCGACATTGAAGTGCCAGCAAGGATCAGTCCGTGGGCTTTTCGACGATCTTCATCCGCCGCCCGATCGCTACCTCGCTGTTGATGGCGGGCCTGTTGCTGCTGGGCATCCTCGGTTACCGCAAGCTGCCGGTGTCGGCGCTGCCGGAAATCGATGCGCCCAGCCTGGTGGTCACCACCCAGTACCCTGGCGCCAACGCCACCACCATGGCCTCGCTGGTCACCACCCCGCTGGAGCGCCAGTTCGGGCAGATTTCCGGGTTGGAGCTGATGACCTCCGACTCGTCGGCCGGGTTGTCGACGGTCATCCTGCAGTTCTCGATGGACCGCGACATCGACATCGCCGCGCAGGACGTGCAGGCGGCGATCCGCCAGGCCACCCTGCCCTCGTCGCTTCCCTACCAGCCGGTCTACAACCGGGTGAATCCGGCCGACGCGGCCATCGTCACCCTGAAGCTGACCTCCGACACGCGCCCGCTGCGCGACGTCAACAACTACGCCGACTCGATCCTGGCCCAGCGCCTGTCGCAGGTGCAGGGCGTGGGACTGGTGTCGATCGCCGGCAACGTGCGCCCTGCCGTGCGCATCCAGGTCAATCCGGCGCAGCTGTCGAACATGGGCCTGACCCTGGAGCAGCTGCGCAGCGCACTGACCCAGGCCAACGTCAATGCGCCCAAGGGCTCGTTGAACGGCAAGACGCAGTCCTACAGCATCGGCACCAACGACCAGCTGGCCAGCGCCGCCGAGTACCGCGACACCATCATCAGCTACAAGAACGGCCGCCCAGTGCGGCTGTCGGACGTGGCCGAGGTGATCGATGGCGTGGAGAACGACCAGCTGGCCGCCTGGGCCGATGGAAAGCCGGCGGTGCTGCTGGAAGTCCGGCGCCAGCCTGGTGCCAACATCGTGCAGACCGTCGAGCGCATCCGCGCGATCCTGCCGCAGCTGCAGGGCGTGCTGCCGGCCGACGTGCACCTGGAGATCTTCAACGACCGTACCGAGACCATCCGCGCCTCGGTGCATGAAGTGCAGTTCACCCTGATCCTCACCATCGGCCTGGTGGTGGCGGTGATCTTCGTGTTCCTGCGCCGGTTGTGGGCCACGATCATCCCGTCGGTAGCAGTGCCGTTGTCGCTGGCCGGCACCTTCGCGGTGATGGCGTTCGCCGGGATGTCGCTGGACAACCTCTCGCTGATGGCACTGGTGGTGGCCACCGGCTTCGTGGTCGACGATGCGATCGTGATGATCGAGAACATCGTGCGCTACATCGAGCAGGGCAAGAGTGGCAAGGAAGCGGCCGAGATCGGCGCGCGCCAGATCGGCTTCACCGTGCTGTCGCTGACCGTCTCGCTGGTGGCGGTGTTCCTGCCGCTGCTGCTGATGCCCGGCGTCACCGGACGCCTGTTCCACGAGTTCGCGTGGGTGCTGAGCATCGCGGTGGTGCTGTCGATGCTGATCTCGCTGACGCTCACCCCGATGATGTGTGCCTACCTGCTCAAGCCCGACGCCCTGCCCGAGGGCGAAGACGCGCATGAGCGCGCAGCGGCCGCCGGCAAGCAGAACCTGTGGACGCGCACCGTCGGCCTGTACGAGCACAGCCTGGACTGGGTGCTGGGCCACCAGCGCCTGACCCTGGCCGTGGCCGGTGGTGCACTGGTGCTGACCGTGCTGCTGTATGTGCTGATTCCCAAGGGCCTGCTGCCCGAACAGGACACCGGCCTGATCACCGGCGTGGTGCAGGCCGACCAGAACATCGCCTTCCCGCAGATGGAACAGCGCACCAAGCAGGTCGCCGAAGCACTGCGCCACGACCCGGATGTGACCGGCGTGTCGGCGTTCATCGGTGCCGGCAGCATGAACCCCACGCTCAACCAGGGCCAGCTGTCGATCGTGCTGAAGGAGCGCAGCCAGCGCGATGGCCTGGAGCAGATCCTGCCGCGCCTGCAGAAGGCGGTGGCCGGAATCCCGGGCGTGGCGCTGTACCTGAAGCCGGTGCAGGACGTGACCCTGGATACCCGCGTGGCCGCTACCGAGTACCAGTACTCGCTGTCGGACGTCGATTCGGCAACGGTGGCCACCCAGGCCACGCGCCTGACCGAAGCGCTGCGCAAGCGCCCGGAACTGGCTGACGTCGACAACAACCTGTCCAACCAGGGCCGCGCCCTGGAGCTGAACATCGACCGCGACAAGGCCAGCGTGCTGGGCGTGCCGATGCAGACCATCGACGACACGCTCTACGATGCGTTCGGCCAGCGCCAGATCTCCACCATCTTCACCGAGCTCAACCAGTATCGCGTGGTGCTGGAAGTGGCGCCGGAGTTCCGCACCAGCACCGCGTTGATGGAGCAGCTGGCGGTGGCCTCCAATGGCGCCGGCGCGCTGACCGGCACCAATGCCACCAGCTTCGGCCAGGTCACCTCGTCGAACTCGTCGACCGCCACCGGCATCGGCGCGCAGAACACCGGCATCACCGTCGGCGCAGGCAACATCATCCCGCTGTCGGCGCTGGCCGAAGGCAAGGTGAGCAGCGCGCCACTGGTGGTCAGCCACCAGCAGCAGCTGCCGGCGGTGACGGTCTCGTTCAACGTGGCGCCGGGCTATTCGCTGTCCGAAGCGGTGCGTGCAATCCAGGAGACCAAGGACAGCCTGGACATGCCCACCCACCTGCATGCCGAGTTCATCGGCAAGGCCGCCGAGTTCACTGGCAGCCAGACGGACGTGGTGTGGCTGCTGCTGGCCTCGCTGGTGGTGATCTACATCGTGCTGGGCGTGCTGTACGAGAGCTACATCCACCCGATCACGATCATCTCCACGCTGCCGCCGGCCGGTGTCGGCGCGCTGCTGGCGCTGATGCTGTGCGGCCTGAGCCTGTCGGTGGATGGCATCGTCGGCATCGTGCTGCTGATCGGCATCGTCAAGAAGAACGGCATCATGATGGTGGACTTCGCGATCGAGGCCCGCCGCGCCGGTGCCAACGCGCACGAAGCGATCCGCCGTGCCTGCCTGCTGCGCTTCCGCCCGATCATGATGACCACCGCCGCGGCCATGCTGGGCGCGCTGCCGCTGGCCCTGGGCACCGGGATCGGCTCGGAGCTGCGCCGCCCGCTGGGCATCGCCATCGTCGGCGGCCTGCTGCTGTCGCAGCTGGTGACCCTGTACACCACCCCGGTGATCTACCTGTACATGGAGCGTTTCTCCGAGTGGCTTGCCCGCCGCCGCGAGCAGCGTGCGTTGCGCGACGGTTCGCTGCAGGAGCCGCAGGCATGATCCACGCCCCGCTGCTGCAAGGGGCCGCACGATGAACCTGTCCGGCCCCTTCATCCGCCGCCCGATCGGCACCGCGCTGCTGGCCATCGGCCTGTTCATGGTCGGCCTGATCTGCTACCTGCGCCTGGGCGTATCGGCACTGCCGAACATCGAGATCCCGGTGATCTTCGTGCATGCCAGCCAGTCCGGCGCCGATGCGGCGACCATGGCCTCCACGGTTACCGCGCCGCTGGAACGCCATCTCGGCCAGCTGCCGGGCATCGACCGCATGCGCTCGTCGAGCTCGGAAGGCAGCTCGCTGGTGTTCATGATCTTCCAGAGCGGCCACAACATCGACTCGGCCGCGCTGGACGTGCAGACGGCGATCAACTCGGCCCAGGCCGACCTGCCCTCGGGCATGGGGTCGCCGATGTACCAGAAGGCGAACCCGAACGACGACCCGGTCATCGCCATCGCGTTGACCTCGCAGACGCAGTCGGCCGATGAGCTGTACAACGTCGCCGATTCGCTGCTGGCGCAGCGCATCCGCCAGATCAGTGGCGTCGCCTCGGTCGACATCGCCGGCGCGTCGACGCCAGCGGTGCGCGTGGACGTCAACCTGCGCCTGATGAACGCGCTGGGCCTGACCGCCGATGACCTGCGCAATGCGGTGCGCGCGGCCAACGTGACCTCGCCCACCGGCTTCCTCAGCGACGGCAACACCACAACCGCGATCATCGCCAACGATTCGGTGGCGCGTGCGGCCGACTTCGCCGATCTGGTGGTCAAGACCCAGGGCGATGGCCGGGTGATCCGCCTGAAGGACATCGCCAATGTCTACGACGGCCAGCAGGATGCCTACCAGGCCGCGTGGTTCGACCACAAACCGGCGGTGGTGATGTACGTGTTCACCCGTGCCGGCGCCAACATCGTGGAGACCGTGGACCGGGTCAAGGCGCAGATCCCGACCCTGCGCGACTACCTGCAGCCCGGCACCACGATGACGCCGTACTTCGACCGTACGCCGACCATCCGCTCGTCGCTGCATGAAGTGCAGATCACGTTGCTGATCAGCCTGGCGATGGTGGTGCTGACCATGGCGCTGTTCCTGCGCCGGCTGGCACCGACGCTGATCGCCGCAGTGACCGTACCGCTGTCGCTGGCCGGTGCCGCGCTGGTGATGTACGTGATGGGCTTCACCCTGAACAACCTGAGCCTGCTGGCGCTGGTGATCGCGATCGGCTTCGTCGTGGACGATGCGATCGTGGTGATCGAGAACATCATGCGCCACCTCGATGAGGGCATGCCGCGCATGCAGGCGGCGCTGACCGGTGCGCGCGAGATCGGCTTCACCATTGTCTCGATCACCGCCTCGCTGGTCGCGGTGTTCATCCCGCTGCTGTTCGCCAGCGGCATGATGGGCGCGTTCTTCCGCGAGTTCACCGTCACCCTGGTGGCGGCCATCGTGGTCTCGATGATCGTTTCGCTGACGTTGACCCCGGCGCTGTGCAGCCGCTTCCTCAGCGCCCATGACCACAGCGCGCCGCCGTCGCGCTTCGGACGCTGGCTGGATGCCGGCCACGAGCGCATGCTGCGCATCTACACCGTGTTCCTGGACTTCTCGCTGCGCCACGCGCTGCTGCTGTCGCTGACGCCGCTGATCCTGATCGGCGTCACCATCTTCCTGTTCGGGGCGGTGAAGAAGGGCGCGTTCCCGCCGCAGGACACCGGCCTGATCTGGGGCCGCGCCAATTCCAGCGCCACCGTCTCCTTCGAGGACATGGTCGCCCGCCAGCGTCGCATCACCGACATGCTGATGGCCGACCCGGCAGTGAAAACCGTGGGTGTGCGCCTCGGCAGCGGCCGTCAGGGCTCCAGTGCACAGTTCAACATCGAGCTGAAGTCACGCAGCGACGGTCGCCGCGAAACCACCGCACATGCGTTGGCGCGACTCAGTGCCAAGGCCGATCGCTACCCCGACCTGCAGTTGCGCCTGCGCGCGATCCAGGACCTGCCCAGCAACGATGGCGGCGGTTCCAGCCAGGGCGCGCAGTACCGCATTTCCCTGCAGGGCAACGACCTGGCTGCTTTGCAGGAATGGCTGCCCAAGCTGCAGGCGGAACTGAAGAAGAACCCGAAGCTGCGTGACGTCGGCACCGACGTGGACAATGCCGGACTGCGCCAGAACATCCAGATCGACCGCGCCAAGGCCGCGCGCCTGGGCATCACTGTCGGCGCCATCGACGGCGCGCTGTACGGTGCGTTCGGCCAGCGCCAGATCTCCACCATCTATTCGGACATCAACCAGTACAGCGTGGTGGTCAACGCCCTGCCCTCGCAGACCGCCACCCCGGCGGCGCTGGATGAGGTGTACGTGCGTGCGCGCAACGGCGACATGGTGCCGATCACCGCGGTGGCCACGCAGATGCCCGGCCTGGCCCCCTCGCAGATCACCCACGAGAACCAGTACACGACGATGGACCTCAGCTACAACCTGGCTCCGAACGTGAGCATGGGTGAGGCCAAGGCGATCATCGATGCCACCGTCGCCGGCATGCGCATGCCTGGCGACATCCGCCTGGCCGACGATGCGGGCTTCGGCTTCAATTCAGATCCCAGCGACATGCTGATCCTGGTGTTTGCCGCGATCCTGACCGTCTACCTGGTGCTGGGCATGCTCTACGAGAGCCTGATCCACCCGGTCACCATCCTGTCCACGCTGCCGGCGGCGGGCGTGGGCGCGCTGCTGGCGTTGTTCGGCACCAACACCGAACTGTCGGTGATCTCGATGATCGCGCTGGTTCTGCTGATCGGCATCGTCAAGAAGAACGCCATCATGATGATCGACTTCGCATTGGTGGCGCAGCGCGAGCATGGGCTGGCGCCGCGCGACGCCGCACGCGAGGCCAGCATCGTGCGCTTCCGCCCGATCATGATGACCACGATGGTCGCGATCCTGGCCGCCGTGCCGCTGGCGATCGGCCTGGGTGAAGGGTCGGAGCTGCGCCGCCCGCTGGGCATCGCGATGATCGGCGGCCTGCTGTTCTCGCAGAGCCTGACCCTGCTCAGCACGCCGGCGCTGTACGTGATCTTCTCGTGCCTGGCCGAGCGTTGGCGCGCACGCCGCGCACGCAGGCGCGAAGCCAAGCTGCTCTAGCGCGCGCAGCGGGCGTAGAAGGGCCCATCCACGCGCGGCGTGGATCTATGGGTAGAGCCGGCCGCTGGCCGGCTTTCTCCGTACCGCAAATCTGCCGGCCAGCGGCCGGCACTACCGGATTCCTGCGCGGGCTGTCCCCTTCACCCCACACCCGCAATAATGGTCGGAGACCCTTCCGCCGAGCCTGCATGTCCGCCCGACAATCCCGCCTCAGCCGCCTGTGGGCCCACGAGAAGGCCAGTTACGGCCTGCGGGTGTTCATCGCCCTGACCGCGGCGCTGGCGGTGTGCTGGCAGCTGGATGCGCTGACCGCCTTGCCCGGCGTGTTCCTCGGCATCATCGCCAGTGCCATCGCCGAAACCGATGACAACTGGTGGGGCCGGACCAAGGCGGTGGCGCTGTCGCTGTTGTGCTTCTGCATTGCCGCAGCATCGGTCATCTGGCTGTTCCCGTGGCCGTGGATCTTCATCGGCGCGCTGGCGCTGTCCACCTTCGGCCTGACCCTGCTCGGCGCGCTCGGCGAGCGCTATGCGTCCATTGCCCAGGCCACGGTGACGCTGGCGATCTACACCATGATCGGCCTGGAACAGCACGGTGCCAGCGACCTGCACAGTGCGCTGGAAGCGGTCAGCCACCTGCTGGCCGGTGCGGTCTGGTACGGCCTGCTGTCGATCCTGTGGACCGCGCTGTTCGCCAACCGGCCGGTCCGCGAGCGGGTGGCGCGACTGTACGTTGAGCTGGGCCGCTACCTGCAGCTGAAGGCCGCGCTGTTCGAGCCGGTGCGCGAAGCCGACCTGCAACGTCGCCAGCTCGACCTGGCCGAACAGAACCGCCGCGTGGTCGGCGCGCTGAACGAGGCCAAGACCGCGATCCTGGCCCGCTTCGGCCGCTCCGGCCGACCCGGCGTGAACTCCGGCCTTTACCTGCGCCTGTACTACATGGCGCAGGATTTCCACGAGCGCGCCAGTTCCTCGCATTACCCGTACGGCGCGCTGGTGGACGCGTTCTTCCACAGCGACGTGCTGTACCGCTGCCAGCGCCTGCTTGACCTGCAGGGACAGGCCTGTGCCCGCCTGGGCGAGGCAATCCGGCTGCGCCGTCCGTTCGTGTACGGCGAAGGCAACCAGCAGGCCGGGCGCGACCTGGCCGATGCGCTGGCCTACCTGCGCGACCAGCAGCGGCCGCAATGGCAGCGCCTGCTGGGCTCGCTGGACCTGCTGGTGCACAACCTGCGCAGCATCGAACGGCGCCTGCTGGATGCCGAGCGCTCCGAAGCCAGCCTGGACAACGTCGATACCCGCCTGCGCGACAGCAACCCACACACCCTGCGCGAGATGGGCGTGCGCATCCGCCAGCAGCTTACGCCCGGCTCGGTGCTGTTCCGGCATGGGCTGCGCATGGCGCTGGCGCTGATCGCCGGCTTTGCAGCGATCCGCCTGTTCAATGCGCAGAACGGTTCGTGGGTACTGCTGACCATCGTGTTCGTGTGCCGGCCCAACTTCGGCGCCACCCGCCAACGCCTGGCCCAGCGCATCGTCGGTACCCTGGCCGGACTGGTGCTGACCTGGGCGCTGCTGCAGCTGTTCCCGCAGCTGCACGTGCAGCTGCTGATCGCCTTGCTCTCTGCACTTCTGTTCTTCTTCACCCGCACCGACCGCTACCTGGTGGCGTCGGCGGCGATCACGGTGATGGCACTGACCTGCTTCAACCTGATCGGCGACGGCTTCGTGCTGATCGTGCCGCGCATGGTCGATACGGTGCTGGGTTGCGCGATCGCAGCGGCGGCCGCGTTCCTGGTCCTGCCCGACTGGCAGGGCCGGCAGCTGCATCTCGTCCTGGCACGCGTGCTGGACACTGCGGCTCGCTACCTGGATTCGGTGCTGGGCCAGTACCGCAGCGGCATGCGCGACGACCTGGCCTACCGCATCGCGCGGCGCGACATGCACAATGCCGATGCCGCGCTGTCCACCGCACTGTCGAACATGCTGCGTGAGCCCGGCCATGTGCGCCGCAATCTGGATGCCGGCTTCCGCTTCCTGGCGCTGTCCAACACACTGCTGGGACACCTGTCGGCGCTGGGCGCGCATCGCGACCAGGTGGACAGCTATGCGGGCGACCCGCTGGCATTGGCGGCCGGCGAGCGCGTGCGCAAGGCACTGCAGCAACTGGCCTCGGCGCTGACCGCACGGCAACCGGTCGCCGACGATGACAACGACGCCGACCGCGCGGTGGCCGCCGAGCTGGAGCAGATCGACGAGGCGATGCCGCCGAAACTGCAGCTGATCCGCACGCAGATGGCGCTGGTGCTGCGAATGCTGCCGAAGGTGCGGGCAGCGGCCAATGAAGCGGTGACCAGCCTGACCTGACTCCTCATCGCTGATCGGAGATCCCACCCACGCGTGGCATGGGTCAATTGCGCCGTGTGCAACGGCGCGTTGCGCCTGGCGCTGCGGTTCGATCACGCGGCCGCGCGGATACTGGGCAATCCCCCCGCTCCGGACTATCGCCATGAAAATCGAGCTCAGTGGCCGCACCGCGCTGGTCACCGCCTCCACCGCCGGCATCGGCCGGGCCATCGCCCAAGGACTGGCCAGCGCTGGTGCGCGTGTCATTCTCAATGGCCGCAGCACCGACAGCGTCGAGCGCGCCCGCCGGCACCTGCTCGCCACCGTGCCGGGAGCCGACGTGCTCGGCGTCGCCGCCGATCTCTCTGATGCAGCCGGTGTCGAAACACTGTTGGCCGGCCTGCCCAAGGTCGACATCCTGGTCAACAACGCCGGCATCTTCGGCCCACAGGACTTCTTCGAGACCGATGACGCGACCTGGGAGCGCTACTGGCAGACCAACGTGATGTCCGGCGTGCGCCTGTCGCGTGCGCTGCTACCGGCAATGGTCGATGCCGGCTGGGGCCGCGTGCTGTTCATTTCCTCCGAATCAGCGCGCAACATTCCCGCCGACATGATCCATTACGGGGTCAGCAAGACCGCGCAGCTGTCGTTGTCGCGCGGCCTGGCCAAGCGCGTGGCCGGCAGTGGCGTCACCGTCAACGCGGTGCTGCCCGGCCCGACCCTCTCCGATGGTTTTGCGGCGATGTTCGAGGATGAACGCCAGCGCAGCGGCAAGCCGCTGGAGCAGATCGGCCGTGAGTTCGTGATGGCGCACCGGCCGTCCTCGGTGATCCAGCGCACCGCCACGGTCGAGGAAGTGGCCAACATGGTGGTCTACCTGGCCTCGCCGCAGGCCTCGGCAACCTCGGGTGCGGCGCTGCGCGTGGATGGCGGCGTGGTCGACGATATCGTCTGAGAGTGCTGGCAGGTGTGCGGACCAACGGTCCGCACCCACAGGTCCGCATCCACAGCAGAGGGGAAGGAATGCTAGGCTGCGCCGGTCAAGGAGGTTCCATGTCCGGTCACAACCAGTTCGCCCTGCTGCGCCAGCGCCGTTTCCTGCCGTTCTTCGTGGTCCAGGCGCTCGGTGCGTTCAACGACAACGTGTACCGGCAGGCGATCATCAGCATGTTGCTGTTCATGGCTGTGCCGGAGGAAGAACTGGGGTTGTACGCCACCCTGGCACCGGCCATCTTCATCCTGCCATATTTCCTGTTCTCGGCGCTGGCCGGGCAGATCGCCGACAAACTGGAAAAATCGCGACTGATCGTGATCACCACCACCATGGAGATCGTGATCATGTCGCTGGCGGCCACCGGCTTCCTCACCCAGAGCCTGCCGGTGCTGCTGGTCGCGCTGTTCTGCACCGGCATGCAGTCCACCCTGTTCGGCCCGGTGAAGTACTCAGTGCTGCCGTCGGTGCTCAGGCCAGAAGAGCTGACCGGCGGCAACGGCCTGGTCGAGATGGGCACCTCAATGTCGATCCTCTCCGGCATGATCGTCGGCGGCCTGATGTTCACCGTGGCTGGCAGTCACGGCACGGTGGTGGCCGCGTGCGCGATCATCGCCCTGGCGATCTGCGGCAACATTGCCGCCCGCCTGATTCCCAAGGTCGATGCCGGCGACCCGAACCTGAAGATCAACTGGAACCCGTTGCCGGAATCGCTGGCGGTGCTGCGCATGGCGCGCCAGCAGAAAGCCGTACGCAACTCGATCCTGGGCGTGTCCTGGTTCTGGTTCGTCGGCACCGTGCTGACCTCGCAGTTGCCGGCGTATGCGGTGACCAACCTGGGCGGCCAGCCGACCCTGTACATCTTCGCGCTGGCCCTGTTCTCGGTGGGCACCGGCGTCGGCTCGCTGCTGTGCGAGAAGCTGTCAGCACGTACGGTGGAAATCGGCCTGGTACCGCTGGGCGCGTTCGGCATGACCGCGTTCCTGCTCGACCTGTACTTCGCCCGCAGCGGCGAAGCGACAGTGCACGGGCTGACCATCGGGCCGTTCCTGCAGCAGCCCGGCAGCATCCGCATCGTCATCGACCTGATCGGCATCGGCCTGTTCACCGGCATCTTCGTGGTGCCGCTGTTCGCACTGATCCAGAGCCGCACGCCGAAGGCGCAGATGTCGCGCGTGTTCGCCGCACTGAACATCCAGAACTCGGGCTTCATCGTCGCTGCGGCGCTGCTGTCGCTGGCCGCCCACAAGCTGCTGCACTGGACCATTCCGCAGCAGTTCCTGGCGCTGGCCATCGCCAACGCCCTGGTGGCGATCTACATCTTCACCATCGTCCCCGAATTCCTGATGCGCTTCCTCAGCTGGCTGATGGTGCGCACCCTGTACCGGCTGCGCCCGCACGGCATCGAGGCCAACGTGCCGGACGAAGGCGCCGCACTGCTGGTCTGCAACCACGTCAGCTACATGGACGCGCTGATCCTGTCGGCGACCATCCCGCGCCCGGTGCGCTTCGTCATGTACTACAAGATCTTCAACATCCCGGTGATGCGCTGGATCTTCCGGACCGCCAAGGCGATCCCGATTGCCGGGGCGCGCGAAGACCCGGCGCTGATGCAGCGTGCGTTCGATGAGATCGACGCGGCGCTGGCCGAAGGCGAACTGGTCTGCATCTTCCCCGAGGGCGCGCTGACCCGCGACGGGCAGATGGCGCCGTTCAAGTCCGGCGTCGAGAAGATCCTCGAGCGGCGGCCGGTGCCGGTGGTGCCGATGGCGCTGCGCGGCATGTGGTCGAGCATGTGGAGCCGCCGCGACAGCCGCCTTGGCCGCATGCGGGTGCCGCGTCGTTTCCGCGCCACGGTCGAGGTGGTGGCGGCACCGGCCGTGGATGGCCGCACCACCAGCGCCCCGGTGCTGGAGGCCCAGGTGCGGGCCCTGCGTGGTGATCACGCCTGATCGACCGCACGGACACGGGTAGACCGTCCCAGCGACAAGCCCCCATCCTCGCCCTCCGATGCATCGCAGAGGTCCGTCAGATGCGTCAGATCAAGGGCCATACCGGCCAGTATCTGACTGTAACCGCATACATGCAGCGCGGGTTGAGGTAGATTACGCACCCACAGGGGGGAGGTTCGGCCGTTTCATCATGGCCGGCCACCAAGGAATGGAGTCTTGCTTTGAATCAACCGCCACCGCTCAGCCGTCCGGTCTACATCCCCAACCATCTGGTCTGGGCGATCCTGACGACGCTGTTCTGCTGCCTGCCGTTGGGCGTGGTGTCGATCGTCTATGCCTCCCAGGTCGATGGCCGCCGCGCCGCCGGCGACCTGCCGGGGGCCTACAGTGCGTCGCGCAAGGCGGGCTGGTGGGCGGTGGCTTCGGCCGTGGCCCTGCCGGTCCTGTTGCTGTTGTGGTTCGGGCTGTTCGGCGGCTTGGCCGTACTGGGCGCTCTTTCCGACCAATGATTCACCACCACCACCCATCAAGGAGCTTGAACCCATGAACACCGCCACTCCGCAGGTCCCGAACAATCTGGTCTGGGCCATCCTGAGCACCCTGTTCTGCTGCCTGCCGGCCGGCATCGTGTCGATCGTCTACGCCGCGCAGGTCAACGGCAAGCTGGCCGCTGGCGACATCGCCGGTGCCCAGGACTCCGCCGCCAAGGCCAAGAAGTGGGCGATCTGGTCGGCCATCGCCGCCGTCGTGGTCGGCGTGCTGTACGGCATCCTGATCGTCGCTGTCGGCGGCATGGGTGCAATGAACAACAGCGGCTACTGATCCGCGTGGACGGATCCGGCGCCTGCGCCGGATCCGTTGCTGCAATGTCCGCACTTCCCGCCCGCTCCCGATTCGCCCGCTGGGCACCGCTGCTGGCCGCCACCGGCCTGGCCGCCGGTGCCGCGGTGGTGCTGCGCAACGTCAATCCGTATGTCGCCGGCAATCCTTTGCCGAGCTGCCCGCTGTACGCGCTGACAGGCCTGTACTGCCCGGGCTGTGGCAGCACCCGCTGCCTGTATTCACTGGTCCATTTCGACCTGCCCGGCGCGATGGCGATGAACCCGCTGCTGGTCATCAGCCTGCCGTTCCTGCTGCTGATGCTGCTGAACGTCGCCGGCATCCGGCCGCGCGTGCTCGACCCGCTCATGCGGGTACTGGCCAATCCCATGTTCTGGCTCTGGGTCCTGCCCGGGTATGCGCTGCTGCGCAACCTGCCTTGGGCACCGTTCACCGCACTGGCACCGATCTAGGTTTTCCAGCCAACGGCGCAGCCCCTCGCGGTGGGCGACGTTTGAAGGCAAAAGCCCTGGGGTTGGCCGGACGGGATGGGTTTGCGGGGGACGCCGTGAATCCGTCCGTGGAGGCTTGGCCGCGGCATCCATGCCGCGGACACCCCCGCAAACCCATCCCGCCCGGCCACGGACAGTTTCCGTGTGCGTCCACCACGGAAAAGAAAGAGAAGATCAAAAACAGAAGCGGATCGCTTCGCTCTGTATCCACGCATGGCGTGGATCGACCGTGTCGACCAAGGTCGACACCCACCGGCAGTCGCGGTTGACCCACCGTCACCGGGAAACTGTCGGGGGTGGGGCGGTGTGGGGCAGCAGGACCGTTGGCGCCATGGATGGCGCCATCGAGCCCCCAGGGACGGGTTTACGGCGTGTCCTGCAGCCCCACACCGCCCCGCCCAACCCTCAGCAATCCAGAGCCGCTTTGGCTTTGGCTTTGGCTTTGGCTTTGGCTTTGGCTTTGGCTTTGGCTTCTGCAGGTGCAGGGCTGCAAGCCCTGCAACAGCAACTACGTCACCCAGCCTGCAATCACCAGCAGGGCGAGGACCGCCAGCCACAGCAGCAGCATCCGCCACACCAGGCTCATCGCATCACGCAGGTCCGGCAACCGCTGCCACACCGGCAGCAACCCTGCCTCGGTGTAATCGTGCGCATCCTCACGCAGCTCGGCGTTGACGCTGGCCCGCGCCACCGCGCCAAGGAACCCGATGTTGCCGGCCAGGCGTTCGCCATGGGCCTGGCGCCAGGCCTTCCACGCCGTATCGAAATTGCCCACCAGCGCCATCGAGAAGGCCATCAGCTGCGCCACCGGCCACTCGATCCAGCCCAGCAGGCGCTGCGCCAGCGCCAGCGGCTCCACCGGCACGCGTGCGCGCATCGGGCTCTCCGCCATCAGCGCCAGCAGCCGGTAACCGAGCGCGCCAGCCGGGCCCAGCAACAGGAACCAGAACAGCACCGCGAACCAGCGCCGCAGTGCGTTGAGCACCGTCGCCTCGACCAGTGACGGAATGTCCTCGCGCAGGCTGCCGCCGGCCGACTGCAGGTTGCGCACTGCAGCCTGCCGCGTCGCCGCATCATCGGCATCGATAATGGCCTCGATATCGCGGTCCAGGTCACGCGGGCCCCAGCACCAGGCCAGCACCGCCACGCCCAGCAGCAGCGACGGCAGGCCGAACAGCACCCCGCGCAACAGCCACGCCAGCAGCACCATCAGCAACAGCGGCGGCAGCAGTGCCAAGGCAACGCCGGCCGGTCCCTGCCAGGCCTTGCCACCACGCGCATCCAGCCAGCCCAGCCAACGCCGGAAACCGTCGAAACGGCGCAGCGAGGCAGCAGCGGCCGGAGCAACATGGCCCAGGGCCAGTGCCACCAGCACGGCGGCCAGAGTGGTGAACATGGCAGGTCTCCCTACAAAACAGAACGCTCGGCGCCGCTACCTTACCTGTCGCAGCGGCGCCCTCCGCGATGACCCGCACTGTAACCCGGGCCGTGTTCAGGTGGCGGCAATGCAATCGCCCCAGCCGGCCCGGCTCAGCCCTCCTGCTGCCGGTACCAATGCTCGATCAGGCCGCGCGAAATCGAGATCGGCGGCGACAGGCGGATACCCTGGCCATCGTCCTCCACGTCGCGCGCCAGTGCCGCGCCGACCTCGTCGGCACTGAACCAGCGCGCGTCTTCCAGCTCACCGTCCACGGTCGGCAGGTCATCCTGCGCCTGTGCGCGGAAGCCAACCATCAGCGCACCCGGGAATGGCCAGGGCTGCGAACCGAGGTACTGGCAGGCCGTCACCCGCACCTTGCTCTCTTCATGGACTTCCCGCACCACGGTCTGCTCGAAGGTCTCGCCGGGTTCGACGAAGCCGGCCAGCACCGAGTAGCGACGCGGGGCCCAGTTCGACTGCCGGCCCAGCAGCAGCCGGCCCTGGTTTTCCACGGCGACGATCACCGCCGGGTCGACACGCGGGTAGTGTTCGGTGGAACACTGCCCGCAGCGGCCGACGAAGCCACCACGGGCAAACGCCACGGCGCCGCCGCACACGCCGCAGAAGCGGGTGCGCGAGTGCCAGTACGACATGCCGCGGGCATAGCTGAAGGCGGTCGCATCGGCCATCGACCACAGCAGCGCGGCCTGGCGCAGATCAAGCCGGCGTGGTGCGCTGATGGTGACGTTGGTGGCTTCAACCGAGAACCACGCCTGCTCTCCGCGCAGGCCGAGGAAGATCGCGGCACCCGGGCCGCCGCCGATGTCGGCGCCGGTCAGCGCCAGTGGCTGATCGTCATCGCCGGTGAAGGCGCTGCCGTCCTGATCGAGCACGAGAATGCGCGCGCCCGGCCACAGGCGCGCCAGTGCATCGGCATCTTCGCGCAGGGCATCGGCGCGCTCCAGCGGTTCACCCACGAAGGCGAAACCGGAAAGCGGCGAAGGAGTATTGGGCATCCTGCAAGCGTGCCGCCAATCGATGCGGGTGGCAAGGTCGGCGCTGTGCGCAATCTGCCGTTGTGGATGCAGGAAGGTTCATCCACGCATGGCGTGGATCTACCCGCTCTGGCAGGTGCCAACCCTGGTTGGCACATTCCGGCCACAGGCCTTTTACATGCTGAAGCTGCTGCCGCAGCCGCAGGTGGTCTTTGCGTTCGGGTTGCGGATCACGAACTGGGCACCGGTCAGGCTCTCGGTGTAGTCCACCTCGGCGCCCATCAGGTACTGCAGGCTCAGCGGGTCGACCAGCAGGGTCACCCCGCTGGTCTGTACCGCCAGGTCATCCTCGGCACGGTTCTCGTCGAACTCGAACCCGTACTGGAAGCCCGAACAGCCGCCGCCCTCGATGTACACACGCAGGGCCAGGTCGGGGTTGCCCTCTTCCTGGATCAGGGATTTGACCTTGGCGGCCGCCGACTCGGTGAAGTTCAGCGGGCGCTCCAGCGATTGGTAATCGGGCGCGGCAACCGGGGTGGCGCCGGGCAGGGAGACTAGCGTGCTCATGGTGCCAGCATGGGGGTGCCGGGGATGGCTTTCAAGCCATCGCCTCGGCCAGCTTGCGGCGTGCGGCGGTGTCGCCCTTGCCGCCATTGGCCTCATCGCCTTCCGGCGCCGGCAGGGCCGCCATCGGGGCGCTGGCATGGATCAGGCGGCCGTTCAGCTGGGCGCCCGCATTCATCTCCACCACCTGGTAATGGACGTTGCCATTGACCCGTGCGCTGGGGGTCAGCTCGACCTTCTCGGTGGCGTGTACATCGCCGTCCAGACGGCCGCTGATGACCACCACCTGGGCCCGGATCTCACCCTCGATCACGCCATGCTCGGCGACCGTCAGGGTCGCGCCGCTGGCGCCTTCGGTGGCGATCACCTTGCCGTGGATGCGACCTTCCACATACAGGCCACCACTGAATTCCACATCGCCGCGGATCACCACCTGGTTGCCGATCAGGGCATCCACCACCAGCTGGCCTTCACGGTTGGATTTGCTGCTTCCGAACATCTGCCTACTCCCCTTTGCCGGCCGGCGCACCGGCCTGTTTCCAGTCGAATACCTGGGTGGTACCCCCCGTACCACTCCCCAATGTCACCCGCACGCGTTGCGGGGTGAAGTCAGCCGGCAGCATCACGCTGCCGGTGAGCTGCTGGAAGTACCGGAACGAGTAATCCTGTCCCGGCACCTTGCTGCGCTGGTGCAGATCATCCCAGCTGATCGTGGCCAGCTTGCCGTTCTTCACGCCTTCCACGGTGAAGCGCATCTGCCCCTGGCTGATGGCGCCGCGGTTGAGGTTCTGGGTCAGCACGGCGGTGTACTGCCAGGTGCCGGCCGCTTCCGGGCTGAACTCGATCGAATGGGTGTTCAGGCCCTTGCGCTGGCTGGTCGAACCCACCAGGCGCTCATAGAAGGCAACGTCGGCGCGCAGGCCGGCGATTTCCTCATCGCGCTCGGCCAGCGAGGACTGCACCTCGTTATTGGCGGCGCGGCTGATGCGGTCGGAGGCTTCCAGCGTGGCCTGCTTCTGGCGCAGCTCGGTCAGCTGCGCCTGCAGCGTCTCGGCGCGCTTCTCGGCAGCCTGCAGGCGCTGGCCCTGGGCATCGCGTGGCGTGGCCATCCAGCAGCCACCCAGCACCGCCAGCACCAGGCTGAGCAGCCAGATGCCGCCGATCACCAGTAGGCGGCGACGGTCGGCCGGCGGTTGCGGCGCGCCGGGCAGGCGTACCTGCACGCGCATGGGAGGACGGTTGGTCATGGGTGGTTTCCGGGGTATCGCGAGGGCGACACCGGTACGGCCCCTGTGGCAAACGACGGGCTAGTGTATGACAGGACGGGTGGGTTTCCTGCGCCGTGGCCGGCCACGGTCTGTGGCGTTCAGGCATGCCATCGTCGATAGTGTGGTCCCCTGCACAGTTCCGTCGCCGGAGCATCGCCATGACCGAAGCCCACCTGTTCGTGATCGGCATCCTGCTGGCCTGGCTGGCCGGCATCCGCGTCTACCTCACCGTGTTCGGCGTCGGCCTTGCCGGCCTGCTCGGCTGGGTCGACCTGCCGCCCGCTCTGCAGGCCACCGAATCCTGGTGGGTGCTGGGCACGTCGGCGGCGCTGGCCATCGCCGAGTTCTTCGCCGACAAGATTCCCGGCGTGGACTCGGTCTGGGACCTGGTGCAGACGCTCGCACGCGTGCCGGCCGGCGCGTTCCTCGCAGCGGCTACCCTGTCGCCGGACGGTCAGCTCGGCGCCGGCGCACTCGCCGCCGGTGCCGGCGTCGCCCTCGCCAGCCACGGCCTGAAGGCCGGTACCCGCGCGCTGCTCAATACCTCGCCGGAACCGGCCAGCAACTGGGTCGCCTCCGCCGCCGAGGACACCGTGGTAGTCGGTGGCCTGGCGCTGGCCCTGGCACACCCGTGGATCGCGCTGATCGTGGTGCTGGCCTGCAGCCTGGCCGGCGCGCTGCTGGTGTGGCTGGTCTGGCGCGCGCTGTGGAAGGGCGTGCGCTGGCTGGCGCGCGGTGCATCGGCAGCACCGCCGGGGCACAGCAGTACCGGTTGAGCACCGGGCTTGTCGCATAATGGACGCGAACACCAGGAGCACCGATGGCCGCAAACGAATCCCCCGCGGGCGCCCGCCCGGGACGCGCTGAAACCCCTCCGGCCGATCATTGGCAGCGCTGGGCGCCCGAGGCGGCAGGCCCCGCTGTGGCCGCACCGACGGTTGCGACCCCGCCGCCCATCGCGACCGATGCCCCGGCGCCGGTCAACAGCGCACCGCCGCCGCTGCCCGGCCCGATCGCACTGGCCGAAGCCGGCAACAACGATCTGGCCCCGCCGCCCTCGGACTCGCCCTACCGCGTGCTGATCGTTGAAGACGATCGCGCCCAGGCGCTGTTCGCGCAGAGCGTGCTGCACGGCGCCGGCATGCAGGCGATCGTGCACAGCGATGCCGATGCCGCGCTGCAGGCGATCAAGGAGCACCGCCCCGACCTGATCCTGATGGATCTGCACCTGCCCGGGCTGGACGGCATGCGCCTGACCGCGCTGATCCGCCAGCAGCCCGGCCTGCAGCTGCTGCCGATCGTGTTCCTCAGCGGCGATCCGGATCCAGAGCGCCAGTTCGAAGTGCTCGACAGCGGCGCCGACGACTACCTGAGCAAGCCGATCCGGCCGCGCCACTTGATCGCAGCGGTGGCCAACCGCATCCGCCGCGCGCGTGCCCAGGCCGCGACCCTGCCGGGCGCCACCGGCGCACCGGCCACCAGCAATCCGGAAACCGGCCTGCCGACGCGCCACCATGTGCTGCAGCAGCTCAACACCGCACTCGCCCACCGCGACCGGGGCGGCGTGTTCTTCATCGAAGTGGCCAGTGCGCTGGGCCTGCGCGAACGCTATGGCTATGCCGCGTTTGAACGGCTGATGGTGCAGGCCGGGCAGCGCCTGGCCGAAGCCGGCCATCCGCACCTGCTGGCGCGGCTGAACGACAACAGCTTCCTGCTGCTGGCCCGCAACGCCGACGAGGACGCCCTCGAAGGCATCGCCGCGAGCCTGCGCGAGCAGCTGTCGGCCCGCGCCTTCGTGATCCGCGACGACGAATCCGTGCATCTGCGCGGCGTGGTCGGCTATGCGCCGCTGTCGCCGGGCTTCGAGGATGCCAGCAGTGCGCTGGAAGCGGTTGAGCGCACCACCCTGCAGGCGCGCCTGCTCAGCGCCGGCGTGGCGGGCCATGTGCATCGCCAGGCGGTCACCGAACAGGAACACCTGGCGCTGCTGGAGGGCCAGCTGGAACTGGCCTACCAGCCGATCGTCGCCGTGGCAGGCGGCAACACCGCGCAATACCAGTTGCTGCTGCGCCTGCGCCAGGCCGATGGCACGGTGCTGGCGGCCGGCCAGGTGATCCCCGCCGCGGAAGCCGCCGGGCGCATCGCCGACCTCGACCAGCAGGTGATGGACCACGCACTGGGCCTGCTGGATCTGTACCGGCACGCAACGCAGCCGCTGAGCCTGTTCGTCTCGCAGTCGCTGCGCACCCTGCAGCGCGATGCCTTCGCCGACTGGCTGCTGGAATCACTGCAGCAGCGTGACCTGCCCGGCAGTGCGCTGGTGATCGACGTGCGCCTGCCCGACGCACTGATCCACACCGTGCCGCTGCAGCAGTTCTGCCAGCGCATGGCCAGCGCGGGGGTGCGCTTCTGCCTGAGCCAGTTCGAACCCAGCGGCGAGGCCGATGCACTGCTGACCCAGCTGCCGCTGTCGTTCGTGCGCATGGCTGCGCGCTTCTCCAGCAGCCACTCCAATCCGGCCACGCGCGAGGAACTGCGCAAGACGATCGAACAGGCCCATGCCGCCGGACTGCAGATCATCGGCCAGCAGATCGAGGATCCGCAGGCTGCAGCGGCGATGTGGGTAGGCGGAGTCGACTACATCCAGGGCAACATGGTGCAGTCGGCCGGCAGCGACCTGAACTTCGACTTCCACAACGCGGTGCTCTGACGTGCCGCTGTGGGGCGTGCTGCTGGTTGCCCTTGCTGCGGCCGCCATCGCGCTGCTGCTGTTGGGCCTGCGCCTGCGCGCGCGCAACCATGCGCTGGCCCAGCTGCAGCGCACGCACAGTGCGCTGGCCGCCGAACGCGACCAGCTTCGCCATACCACCGAACGCCAGGGCCAGCTGGAACAACAGCTGCTGCAGGCCAAGCAGGCCGCCGAGGCGGCCGTGCTGGCCAAGGGCGAGTTCCTGGCCACGATGAGCCACGAGATCCGCACCCCGCTCAACGGCATCCTGCCGATGCTGGAGCTGATCGCACGCGGGCCGCTGGGCGAAGACCAGCGGCAGATGCTGGCCACCGCCTCGGCCAGTTCGCAACAGCTGCTGCGCATCGTCGACGACATCCTCGACTACTCCCGGCTGGAAGCGCAGGCGCTGGAACTGGAGATCACCAGCTTCAACCTGCGCGACCTGCTCGATGGCGTGGTACAGCTGATGCAGCGGGCCGCCGACGCCAAGGGCCTGGCCCTGGGCCTGCAACTGGATCCATCGGTGCGCCTGCCGGTGCGCGGCGACCCGGTGCGCCTGCGCCAGGTGCTGAGCAACCTGCTGGCCAACGCCATCAAGTTCACCGCCCGCGGCCAGGTGCAGCTGCGCGTGCTGCGCCTGGGTGAAAGTGCCGCGCAGCACCAGCTGCGCTTCGAGATCATCGATACCGGCATCGGCATCGACGACGCGCTGCAGGCACGCCTGTTCCAGTCCTTCAGCCAGGCCGACGCATCCACCACCCGCATCTATGGCGGCACCGGCCTGGGCCTGGCCATCTGCAAGCGCATCATCGACCTGATGCACGGGCACATCGGCGTGCACTCCACGCCGGGCCAGGGCGCAACCTTCTGGTTCGAGATCCCGCTGCTGAAGGTCGCTGGCGACCTGCCGGCGATGGCGCGCGCACCGGCACCGCTGCTGCTGTTCAGTGCCGATGCAACGCTGCAGGCACGTATCGAGCGCATCGCCGCCCACCATGGGCTGCAGGTGCAGGTGCTGGCACAGCTGGATGCCGTGGTCGAGCGCCTGCGCGCTCCCGCGCGGCCCGGACAACCGGCACCGGCATGGCTGCTGGTCGATGCCCGCGCACGCCGCAACGGTGAGGCCACGCTGCAGCTGGCGCTGAGTGAACGTGGTGACGACGATGCGCTGCAGGTGCTGTGGCTGCAGGAGGGCGCACTTCCACAACGCCAGCGCCAGCGCCAGCTGCCCCCGCACTTCGACGATGCGGCCCTGCATGCACTGCTGGCTGCACCGGTCGCCCCCGCCCGCCCCGCTGCGCTGCTGGCCAGCGCGGACAACGAGCAACCGGCTGCCACGCTGCCGCCGTTGCATCTGCGTGTGCTGCTGGTGGAGGACAATACGGTCAACCGGATGGTCGCCGAACAACTGCTGCGCGTGTTCCAGTGCGAAGTGCGCAACGCCGCCGATGGCGAGCAGGCGCTGGCCGCCCTCCGCGAAGGCGGCGTGGACATCGTGTTGATGGATTGCCAGATGCCGGTGCTGGACGGCTACGCCGCCACGCGCCGCTGGCGCGCCGAAGAAGTGGAGACCGGGCGCGCGCGCCTGCCGATCATCGCCATGACCGCCAACGCCATGGCCGGTGACCGCGAGCGCTGCCTGCAGGCGGGCATGGACGATTACCTGTCCAAGCCGATCGCGCGCGCCACGCTGCATGCGCTGCTGCTGCGTTGGGGTGGCGGCAAAGCTGCATCACCTGGACAACTTTCTGCGGAGCCGTCCGTAGAGCCGAGCCATGCTCGGCTGACGGCCAGTTGCACTCCCACTCCATCAGCCGAGCATGGCGCGGCTCTACAGGAGACGACAAGCCAAGCCGCGCCGAAACCGGTGATCGACCGCGACGTGCTGGATGAACTGCACACCGTGATCGGCGACGCTGCCACCCAGATCGTCATGGTCTTTCTTGAAGATGCGCCGGTGATGGTGCAGCAGTTGCAGCTGGCCGCGCAGAACGGCGATGAGCTGCGCTTGCAGGCCACAGCGCACAGCCTGAAGTCATCGAGTGCAAACGTCGGCGCATTGTCGCTGTCGGCGATCGCGCAGCGGATCGAGCACGAAGCCCGTAGTGGCAGCCTGCAGCGCCCCGCGGTGGCGGTGGCGCTGCTGGTTGCGGAATTCGCCCGGGCGCGTGTTGCACTGACGGGCTACCTGGCACAGCACCGCGCCGGCCAGGGCGGCTGACTCACTCTTCCAGCTTGCTCAGCAGGTACTTCGGCTCGCCGATACGCTCGATCAGGTCCAGCTGGGTTTCCAGCCAGTCGATGTGCTCCTCTTCCGAATCGAGGATCTTCACGAACAGCTGGCGGCTGACGTAGTCGCCAACCGAATCGGAATAGGCCACGGCCTCGCGCAGGGTGACCACGCCATCGCGTTCCAGCGACAGGTCGCACTGCAGGATCTCGGTCGGGTTCTCGCCGATGCGCAGCTTGCCCAACGCCTGGAAATTCGGCAGGCCTTCAAGGAACAGGATGCGGTCGGCGAGCATGTCGGCATGCTTCATCTCGTCGATCGATTCCTTGTACTCGTGTTCGGCCAGTTCCTTGATGCCCCAGTTCTTCAGCATCTTGGCGTGCAGGAAGTACTGGTTGATCGCGGTCAGCTCGTTGTAGAGGACCTTGTTGAGGAATTCGATGACCTTGGTGTCGCCCTTCATGGGGGTGCTCCTGCACGCTGAAAACGCAGGCACTTTAACGCCTCGCGTGCGCTCGTGAAGGAACGCGAATCGTGCGCATTGGCCTGCGCGGCCGAAAGTGAAGGATGCGAAAGCGCGGCGTCAACGCGCCGCGAAAAGGCGATCAGGCGACCTGCGCCAGGCCCAATACCGGCAGCGGCAGATCGTGGGTCGCACGTGCCTTGGCCAGCAGGTCGCCGGCCATGTCCAGGCAGGAACCGCAGGTGGCACCACAACCGGTACGCATGGTCAGTTCGGCCACCGTGCTGACGCCATGGCTGGCGGCTTCGCGGATCTGGTGGTCGGTGACTCCGTTGCAGATGCAGACGTACACAGGCGGGAACCGGGCTGACAGGCCACAAGCGGCCTGGTGGCTATTCCAATGGAAACGAGAATGGTTGTCAATCAGAGACCTGAACCATTCTCGATACCGTTCAGCCGGTCAGCTGGCCGGGCCGTCGCCCGTGACCTTCTTCGGCCAGTACCCTCGGGTCCGCGGGCGCTTGCGCGGGCGGTCGTGCCCGGCGGTGTGGCCCGGCATCCAGGCCTCCGCGGCGCTCTTGGGCATGGCGGTGACGCCCTGCCCGGCCACGCCGCGCGCCAGTGGCGCGAGGTGTCGCAGGGCACGCGCATAGACGCCGCGTTTGAACATCACCACGTGCTCTACCGGGTACCAGAAGTCGACCCAGCGCCAGTGGTCGAACTCGGGCGAGTCGGTGTGGTCCAGCGTCACGTGGGATTCGTCGCCGGTCAGGCGCAGCAGGAACCAGACCTGTTTCTGGCCGATGCAGACCTGCCGCTCGTTGCGGCGGATGGCCCGCGCCGGCAGCTTGTAGCGCAGCCAGCCGGGCGTGGCCCCGAGCACTTCCACATGCTCAGGCAGCAGGCCGGTCTCTTCCTGCAGTTCACGATACATGGCCTCGACAGGCGTCTCGTCGGTGTTCATGCCACCCTGCGGGAACTGCCAGCCATCCCGGCGCACGCGTCGTGCCCAGAACACCTGGCCGTCCTGCCGCATCAGCACGATGCCGACGTTCGGTCGATAGCCGTCCGGATCGATCACGATGCGGACTCCTAAGAAAATCTACTGGTCGGGACTATCCCATGCCCTCTGTCGGCCCACAAGCACGACACAAAAGTGTTGACAGGGTCGATACACATCCGCAGAATAGCGGGCTCACCAAGGCTATGTAGCTCAGCCGGTTAGAGCACAGCACTCATAATGCTGGGGTCGGTGGTTCGAGTCCACCCATAGCCACCACACTGAAAATCAAGTTGTTTTTCAGTGTGAAAAGTGAGAAAATAGTTGCACGTTTTGCCCCGTCGCCAAGCGGTAAGGCACCTGACTCTGACTCAGGCATTCGGTGGTTCGAATCCATCCGGGGCAGCCAAATTAAAAGCAAAAGGCCAGATCGAAAGATCTGGCCTTTTGCTTTTAATTTGGTCGCGCATTCCACCTTATCCCCGCGCCTGTCGGCGCACCCCCTTGAACAACAAGGGGGCTCCTCTCCAGAGAGAGGCCCGGGGTCGGATCCTTTTCCAAAGGAAAAGGCTCTGACCCCACCCCTTCCGAGATGCGAAACCCCGGGTAGTGCCGGCCGCTGGCTGGCAACCAGGAAATCCACAACCCCAGAACGACAAAAGCCCGGCCGAAGCCGGGCTTTTGCTTTTCCAACCAGCGGGCACCCACAGGAGCCCAACCAGGCGCGGTAAATCAGCGCTTGGAGAACTGGGTGGCGCGGCGGGCCTTGTGCAGACCGACCTTCTTACGCTCGACTTCACGGGCGTCACGGGTCATGAAGCCGGCCTTGCGCAGCTCGGACTTCAGGGTTTCGTCGTACTCGACCAGCGCACGGGCGATGCCCAGGCGGATCGCACCGGCCTGGCCGGTGGTGCCGCCGCCAGCGGCGGTGACCAGGATGTCGAAGCTTTCGGTGTTCTTGGTCAGCTCGAGCGGCTGGCGCACGATCATGCGCGCGGTCTCACGACCGAAGAACTCGTCCAGCGGACGACCATTGACGGTGATGTTGCCCGAACCCTTGCGCAGGAACACGCGAGCGGTGGAGGACTTGCGGCGGCCAGTGCCGTAGTTTTGAGTGATAGCCATGATTAGATATCCAGAACCTGCGGCTGCTGTGCGGCGTGCGGATGCTCAGTGCCGGCGTAGACCTTGAGCTTGCGGTACATCTGGCGACCCAGCGGGCCCTTCGGCAGCATGCCCTTCACGGCGATCTCGATCACGCGCTCCGGGTGGCGCTCCAGCGCCTGGGCCAGGGATTCGGTCTTCAGGTTGCCGATGTAGCCGGTGAAACGGTGATACATCTTGTCCTGCAGCTTCTTGCCGGTGACGGCAATCTTTTCTGCATTGATGACGACCAGGTAGTCGCCGGTATCAACGTGGGGGGTGTAGACCGGCTTGTGCTTGCCGCGCAGACGGCGGGCCAGCTCGGTGGCGAGACGGCCCAGGGTCTTGCCCTCGGCGTCGACGAGGTACCAGTCGCGCTGGACGGTCTCGTTCTTGGCAGTGAAAGTGCTCATGAAGAACTCTAGGTTAGGTCGGGCTCATTGCGGCGAAGGACTCGCCGGAACTCTGCCACGCGTTGTGAAAGGTGAAGCGCAAGAGGCGGGATTGTACGCAGGTCACGCCCTCGGTGCAAGCTGGCCCTGCCCCGGGTTGGCAGGGGGAGCGGGGGCGGGCGAGAATCGGCGGGTCTCCCGCCCCACCGCGTGCCGCCATGACCGTGCTCCGCCAGACCACCCCGCTGGACCACCTGCTGACCGAGGCGCAGCGCGCCCTGGACACGGTGTTCGGCAACCCTCCGGCGGCCCGCCCCTACCCGGCCGCAGGCACCGGCGAGCCGGGCATGGGCCGCGCCGAGCGCCGCCACGCCGCGGGGTTGATGCGGATCAACCATGTCGGCGAGGTCTGCGCACAGGGCCTGTACTTCGGCCAGGCGGCCGTGGCCCGCGACCCGGCCACCCGTGAACACCTGCTGGAAGCGGCCCAGGAAGAGACCGATCACCTGGCCTGGTGCGCGACCCGGCTGGATGAACTGGACAGCCGCCCGAGCCTGTTCAATCCGCTGTGGTACGCCGGCAGCTACACCATCGGCACCCTGGCGGGTCTGCGCGGCGACGGCTGGAACCTGGGCTTCGTGGTTGAAACCGAGCGCCAGGTGGAAGCCCATCTGGACGAGCACCTGGTCGACCTGCCGGCCGGCGATCTGCGCAGCCGCGCGGTCATCCAGGTGATGAAGGAAGACGAGGCCCGCCATGCGGAGCACGCCGAACAGGCCGGCGCACGCCGCCTGCCGTTCCCGATCCCGGGCGCGATGGCGCTGGCTTCCAGGGTGATGAAGACCATCGCCTACCGCATTTGAAGGGTCGCCCGCACCAACGGTGCGGGCCTACCAGGAGGTGCGGGGGCGACGGTGGGGCCCGACCGTTGGTCGGGCCATCAATCAGTTCGGCGAGACCAGCTTCAGGCCGATCACGCCGGCTACGATCAGGCCCACGCAGGCCAGGCGGGCCGGCGACGCACTGTCGTTGAACAGGTAGATGCCCAGCACCGCCACGCCCATGGCGCCGATGCCGGTCCAGATCGCGTAGGCGGTGCCGACGGGGATGCTCTTCATCGCCTGGCTCATCAGGTACAGGCTGATCAGGGCGGACACCACCGTGGCAACGGTGGGCAGGGGTTTGCTGAAGCCTTCGGAGTACTTCATTCCGAGGGCGAAACCGATCTCGAACAGGCCGGCCAGCAGCAGATAGATCCAGGGCATGGGTGGGGGCTCCTTACCTTTTTGGGAAAAACGAAACGGCCCGGTGTTTTCACACCGGGCCGTGGGTCGGTACATCACCGTGGAACTGTAACGCGTGCGGGGCACTGGTTCCACGGGGCGGGTCGTCCCGCCTGGGCGGCGATGCCTGCGGGCATCGCACATGGGGCTTACTCGGACAGGTTCCGGCCGTGGAACAGCTCTTCGATCTCGCGCTTGAGCAGCGCTTCGATCTTCATGCGTTCCTTGAACGACAGGTTCTTGGCCTTTTCCTCGAACAGGTACTGGTCCAGGTCGAAGTCCTTCAGGTGCATCTTCGTGTGGAAGATGTTTTCCTGGTAGACGTTGACGTCGAACATCTCGTAACGCGACTTGATGTTCTTGGCCAGGAAGTTCTGGATCGAGTTGATCTTGTGATCGATGTAATGCTTCTTGCCCTTCACATCGCGGGTGAAGCCACGGACACGGTAGTCCATGATCACGATGTCCGATTCCAGGCTCTCGATCAGGTAGTTCAGGGCCTTCAGCGGCGAAATGACGCCACAGGTGGCCACGTCGATGTCCGCGCGGAACGTCGCGATGCCTTCCTGCGGATGGGTTTCCGGGTAGGTATGGACAGTGATGTGGCTCTTGTCCATGTGCGCGACCACGGCGTCGGGAATCAGTTCCTTGCCGGCCTGCTTCTTGTCGATCACCGGCTCTTCGGAGATCAGGATGGTCACCGAGGCACCCTGCGGGTCGTAGTCCTGGCGGGCCACGTTCAGGATGTTGGCGCCGATGATCTCGGCGACATCGGTCAAGATTTGAGTCAGCCTGTCGGCGTTGTACTCTTCATCGATGTATTCAATGTAACGCTGACGCTCCTCTTCGGTGCGCGCGTAACACACGTCATAGATGTTGAAGCTCAGCGCCTTGGTGAGGTTGTTGAAACCCTGCAGCCTCAGGCGAGGCAACGGCTTGACCACGGCGGTCGATTCCTGTGTAAGAAGGGAAAGGGGGAATTATGGGGCAAACTGCCCCCGGGGGGAACGTGAAGACGCAAGAGTTCTGGCACACTGTTTGCCCTTAACAATTGCGCTGGTTAAGCTCCGCTATCGACCCCGTGAATCCGTTCATGCGCAGAGGGAGCGCCCCTATCGTGTCAACCGTGCGCCTAGCTAGCAGTCCACTGGCCCTGGATATCGCCACAATCGATCGTTTCCTGGCGCACAGCCACAGGCGGCGATATCCCACCCGTACCGACGTCTTCCGACCCGGTGACCCGGCGGGAACCCTGTATTACGTCATCAGCGGCTCGGTTTCGATCATGGCCGAGGAAGATGACGATCGCGAGCTTGTGCTGGGCTACTTCGGTGCCGGCGAGTTCGTCGGCGAGATGGGCCTTTTCGTCGAATCGGACCGCCGCGAGGTGATCCTGCGGACCCGTACCGCCTGCGAGCTGGCTGAAATCAGCTACGAGCGCCTGCATCAGCTGTTCCTCGGCCCGCTGTCGGCCGACGCCCCGCGCCTGCTGTACGCGCTGGGCCAGCAGATCTCCAAGCGCCTGCTCGACACCAGCCGCAAGGCCAGCCGCCTGGCATTCCTGGACGTTACCGACCGGATCGTGCGCACCCTGCACGACCTAGCGCAGGAACCGGAGGCGATGAGCCATCCGCAGGGCAGCCAGCTGCGCGTCTCCCGCCAGGAGCTGGCACGCCTGGTCGGCTGCTCGCGGGAAATGGCCGGCCGCGTGCTGAAGAAGCTGCAGACCGACGGCCTGCTGCATGCCCGTGGCAAGACCGTGGTGCTGTACGGCACCCGTTGACCGTTGAGCACCCGGTGGGTGCGGACCTTGGTCCGCACTCCTTCGCGCGCTAGGCTCGGGGCATGGAACTGAGCAGCGAATTCTGGTGGTTCATCCTCATCGGCCTGGGCGCACAGCTGGTCGATGGCGCGCTGGGCATGGCGTTCGGCCTGGTGTCTTCGTCGGTGATGCTGAGCATGGGCCTGCCCCCGGCGCAGGTCAGCGCCAGCATCCACACCGCTGAAGTGTTCACCACTGGCGCCTCGGGTGTGTCGCACCTCGCAGCCGGAAATGTCGAGAAGCGCCTGTTCCTGCGCCTGGCCCTGCCTGGCGCGGTGGGCGGTGCCGTGGGCGCGTACGTGCTCACGCAGATCCCGGGCGAGATCATCCGGCCACTGATCTACCTGTACCTGCTGGTGCTGGCGATCATCATCCTGGCCCGCGCGGCCGGACGCTGGATGCCCAAGGGCGAGATCCGCCGGGTACCGGTGCTGGGCTTCTTCGCGGGCCTGCTCGACGCCAGCGGTGGCGGCGGCTGGGGGCCGATCGCCACGTCCACCCTGCTCGCCCGGGGTGGCCAGGCGCGCACCACGATCGGCACGGTCAATGCGGCGGAGTTCGTGGTCACGCTGACGGTGTCGGCGACCTTCCTGCTGTCGATGGGGGTGCAGCACCTGCAGATCGTCGCCGGCCTGCTGATCGGCGGCATGATGGCCGCGCCGGTAGCGGCCATCCTGGTCAAGCGGGTGAAGGAGCGCTGGGTGCTGGTGGCCGTCGGCGTGCTGGTGCTGGGGATCAGCCTGTTCCAGATTGGCCACGCGGTGTACGGGCACCTGTACCGCTGAGCGTTTGCCGGCCAGCGGCCGGCACTACCGGGACAGAGAAGCGCCGGCACAACCGCGACGGAGAAGGGTAGTGCCGGCCGCTGGCCGGCAGATCCATCACCGTGCGGCGGGATCAGGCCTTGTCGCCGCCCCGGTCCACGCAACCCCAGTTGAGGATGCGGGTGCCCGCCGGCAGCACGCGGCGGAAGAACGCCACCCGGCCCGGCTTGGGGTTAACCACTACCGGCGCCTTGGCCGCCAGCAGCAGCGGCAGGTCGGCGGTGCTGTCGGAATAGGCGATATCGATGTCGCCGTAGCCGCGCTCGCGCAGCATGCGCATCTTCTCTTCATTGTGGCAGTGGCGGGTCGGGCCGACGCCGCCCAGCCGTGGGCCGACCTCGGTGCCGATCACCGGTACGTCCTGGTGGGCCACGAAAGCCAGGATCGCGCGCGCCAGCTCCGGCGGCGCACCTGTGGCAACCACCACGCGGTCGCCCTTGGCGCGGTGCGCGGCGAACACCTCCAGCGCCTGCGGCAGCAGCTTGGCGCGCATCTGCGCCTGGTTGCGCAGCACATAGGCGTCGATCACCTTGTTGAAGTCACGCGCACGGTGCAGGCCGAAGCTGCCGATCCACACATAGACCGAGATGCCCGCGCGACGGGTCGGCAGCATCGCCACCATCGGCCCGGCGATCGGCGTGACCAGCAGCGCCGCCAGCATGCGCAGCGGGTTGCGCTTGATCAGCGAGGCGAACAGGTGGGTGCCCGAATCGCCGTCGTACAGGGTGTGGTCGAAGTCGAAGACCACCAGCGGCGCATCCTCGCGCGGCGTTGGATAGTGCGTTGTCATGCCGCGAAGAATAGCTGACGCAGGCCCTCGCCCGGCTCTTCCACGCGCATGAAGGCTTCGCCGACGAGGAAGGCATGGATGCCGGCGTCACGCATCAGCGCCGCGTCCTGCGGGCCAAGGATGCCGCTCTCGGTGACCAGCAGGCGGTCACGCGGCACCGCGTTCTGCATGTCCAGCGTGGTCTGCAGCGACACTTCGAACGTGCGCAGGTTGCGGTTGTTGATGCCGATCATCGGCGCCGGCACCTGCAGCGCACGCTCCAGCTCGTCGATGTCGTGCACTTCCACCAGCACGTCCATGCCCAGCGACAGCGCCAGTTCGGACAGCGTGGCCAGCTGGGTGTCGTCCAGCGCGGCGACGATCAGCAGGATGCAGTCGGCGCCCAGCACGCGTGCCTCGTACACCTGGTAGGCGTCGATGACGAAGTCCTTGCGCAGCACCGGCAGCGTGCACGCCTCGCGCGCCTGCTGCAGGTAGGCGTCGGCGCCCTGGAAGAAGTCCACGTCGGTCAGCACCGACAGGCAGCTGGCGCCGCCGAACTCGTAGCTGACGGCGATGTCGGCCGGGCGGAAGTCCGGGCGGATGACGCCCTTGGACGGGCTGGCCTTCTTCACCTCGGCGATCACCGCTGGATCGCCGTTGGCCACCGCCGCCTGCAAGGCGCGCACAAAGCCACGTACCGGCGGGGCGCTGGCCACGGCGGCCTGCAGCGCCTCGAGCGGGCGCTGGGCGCGGCGCTGGGCCACTTCTTCGGCCTTGCGGGCCAGGATCGTCTGCAGGATGTCGCTCATCGTCTTCGGTTCGGTGCGGGGGCGGTGAGGACGGCCATTATCGGCCATCGACGGGGTCAGGCTGAACCGCGCGCTCAGGCAACCAGCGCGCGGGTGGTCTCAACATACTGCTGCAGGCGCTGGCGGGCACTGCCGTTGGCGATGGCGGCACGGGCGCGGGCCAGGCCGTCGCCGATGTCGCTGGCCACGCCGGCAACGTACAGCGCGGCGCCGGCATTCAACGCAACGATGTCCAGCGCCGGGCCGGGCTCATTGTCCAGTACCGCGCGCAGCATCTGGATGGACTGCTCCGGGCTGTCCACGCGCAGGTTGCGGCTGGCCGACATGGCGATGCCGAAGTCCTCCGGGTGGATCTCGTACTCGCGCACCTTGCCGTCGCGCAGTTCGCCCACCAGCGTGCCGGCACCCAGCGAGATCTCGTCCATGTTGTCGCGGCCCCAGACCACCATGGCGCGCTCGGTGCCCAGCTCGCGCAGCACGCGGGCCTGGATGCCCACCAGATCGGGATGGAACACGCCCATCAGCACCGACGGCGCGCTGGCCGGATTGGTCAGCGGGCCGAGGATGTTGAAGATGGTGCGCACGCCCATCTCGCGGCGTACCGGCGCAACGACCTTCATCGAAGGATGGTGGATCGGCGCGAACATGAAACCGATGCCGGTCTGCTCGATGGCGGCGGCCACCTGATCCGGCTGCAGTTCGATCACCGCGCCCAGCGCTTCCAGCGCGTCGGCACTGCCGGACTTGGACGACACGCTGCGGTTGCCATGCTTGGCCACGCGCGCGCCGGCGGCGGCCGCGACGAACATCGAGCAGGTGGAGATGTTGAACGTGTGCGAGCCATCGCCACCGGTACCGACGATATCAACCAGGTTGGAGGTATCGGCCACCGGCACTGGCCGGGCGAATTCACGCATCACGGTGGCCGCCGCGGCGATCTCGTCCACGGTCTCCTTCTTCACGCGCAGGCCGGTGAGGATGGCGGCGGTCATCATCGGCGACACGTCGCCGCGCATGATCTGCCGCATCAGGTCGACCATTTCGTCGAAGAAGATTTCGCGGTGCTCGATGGTGCGTTGCAGGGCTTCCTGGGGGGAGAAGCTCATGGGAATGCTCCTTGGATCAGGCCGCCGGACGCTGCAGGAAATTGCGCAGCAGGGCGTGGCCGTGTTCGGTGAGGATGGATTCGGGATGGAACTGCACGCCTTCCACCGGGAACTGGCGGTGGCGCAGGCCCATGATCTCTTCGATCGAGCCGTCGTCGTTCTCGGTCCAGGCGGTCACTTCCAGCACATCGGGCAGGCTGTTCTTG
Organism: Stenotrophomonas sp. YJH_SMC_127; assembly: GCF_059372445.1. Taxonomy (NCBI): domain Bacteria; kingdom Pseudomonadati; phylum Pseudomonadota; class Gammaproteobacteria; order Lysobacterales; family Lysobacteraceae; genus Stenotrophomonas; species Stenotrophomonas sp. YJH_SMC_127. The sequence continues at coordinate 52,919 of NZ_JCAFVO010000006.1, forward strand.
TCCACCACCAGCGAGTGGTAGCGGGTGGCCTGGTAGCGGTCCGGCAGGCCGGCGAACACGCCCTTGCCTTCATGGCGGATCGGCGAGGTCTTGCCGTGCATGATGTTGCCGGCACGGATGACCGTGCCGCCGTAGACCTGGCCGATGCCCTGGTGGCCCAGGCAAACGCCGAGGATCGGCGTGGTCGGACCCAGGCGCTGGATCAGCTCCAGCGACACGCCCGCTTCGTTGGGCGTGCACGGGCCGGGCGAAATGACAATGCGCTCGGGCTTCTGCGCGGCGATCTCGTCCACGCTCATCGCATCGTTGCGCACCACCTTCACCTCGGCGCCCAGCGTCTGCAGGTACTGCACGAGGTTGTAGGTGAAGCTGTCGTAGTTGTCGATCATCCACAACATGGTCAGGTTCCGTCGCTTATGAGGAAAATGGCGTACACGTTTTCGGTGTAGGTGATGGGGCCGGCTTCAATGGATTCGGGCTCAGCGGGCGCGGGCGCGGGCGCGGAGGCGGGCGCGTAGCTGCCGGTCACCGAGATCCTGTCGAGGTCCCCGCCGTCCTCGCCCTGCTGCGGCCATTGCCCGGCCCGGATGCCGTAGGCGAAGTCCGGCGCCACATCGGAGATGCTGTACAGGCCACGCACTCTTGTTCCATAGGCCTTGGCCAGGCCCTGCGCGGACTCGCGGGTCTGGGCCGCTGCCTCGCCCTTGAGTTCGCGGCGCAGCGCCACTTCGCCCGAATAGGTCGGCGCCAGGCTGCTCACCTGTACGTTCTCGTTGGCCTTCAACGCCCCCAGCACATCCTGCATCGCCTTCACGCTGGCGAAGCTGGCACGCAGCTGGCGCGATACGCGGGTACCGATGAAGACCTGCCGGTTCTGCTCATAGCGCGTGGCCGGGCCGATCCGCAGGTTGTCCGCACGCACGCTGCCCTCCACCGCCTTGTGCTGCTTGAACAGTGCCAGCACGCGGGCAACGTTGTCCTGCACGCGGCGGCGCGCGGCGTCGGCGTCCATGTCGGTCTCTTCGATGTTCAACTGCAGGCCGAACCGGTCCGGCATCACCGTGCGGCTGCCCTGCCCCTTCACCAGCAGGTGCGGCTGCGAGGGAATCGTGTTGGCCTGCGCCCACGCAGACGGGGCCATCGTGGCCAGCAGTGACGACCACAGCAATGCGCTCAGCAGCTTCATGCGGTACTCCTTGTCTTGAATGGGAACAGCGGAAGGTGCCGCGGCGCAGGCCACGGCACGGGGAGGATCACAGGCCCTTGGCGGCCTGGGCGACGGCGCGGAACAGCGCGCGGCCCTTGTTCATCGTCTCGTCCCATTCCTTGTCCGGGTCCGAGTCGTAGACGATGCCGGCACCGGCCTGCACGTACAGGCGGCCATCCTTGATCACCGCGGTGCGGATCGCGATCGCGGTATCGGCATCGCCATGCCAGCCGATGTAGCCGATGCTGCCGGCGTAGACATTGCGCTTGATCGGTTCCAGCTCGCGGATCACTTCCAGCGCGCGGATCTTCGGCGCGCCGCTGACCGTTCCGGCAGGGAAGGTGGCACGCAGCACGTCGGCATAGCTCAGGCCCGGCTGCAGCTGCCCGGTCACTTCGCTGACGATGTGCATCACGTGGCTGTAGCGTTCGATCACGAACTGCTCGCCCACCTCCACGGTACCTGCCTTCGAGACGCGGCCGGCATCGTTGCGGCCCAGGTCGATCAGCATCAGATGCTCGGCGCGTTCCTTCGGATCGGCCAGCAGCTCGGCTTCCAGCGCCAGGTCCAGCTCGGGCGTGGCGCCACGCGGGCGGGTGCCGGCGATCGGGCGCACGGTGACTTCGCCATCCTGAAGGCGTACCAGGATTTCCGGCGATGAACCGACCACCTGCAGGTCGCCGACATCCAGGAAGTACATGTACGGCGACGGGTTCAGTGCACGCAGCGCGCGGTACACATCCACCGGGCGCGCCTTGAACGGCACGCTCAGGCGCTGGCTGAGCACCACCTGGAAGATGTCGCCGGCGCGGATGTATTCCTTGCTGCGCTGGACCGCATCGACGAACCCTTCGCGGGTGAAACCGGAGACGAAATCCGATTCGTCCAGCACGTCGCTGTTGAGCGGCGCCGGATAGCCGGCACCCGGTGCACGCAGCTTGGCAGTCAGTGCATCCAGGCGCGCCTGGGCCTGCTCGAAGGCACCGTCGACGCGCGGGTCGGCGTGCACGATCAGGTACAGCCGGCCCTTGAGATTGTCGAACACCGCCAGCTCGTTGGAGTCCAGCAGCAGGATGTCCGGCGTGCCCAGCTCATCGCGGCCGGCCGGCGGGGCCAGGCGCGGCTCGATGTAGCCGATGCACTCGAAACCGAACCAGCCGACCAGGCCACCGGTGAAGCCCGGCAGGCCTTCCAGCTTCGGCACCGAGTGGGCGCTGCGCAGCGCCTCGACCTCGGCGAACGGGTCGGCCACTTCGCGGGTGTCCACCACCTGGCCGTCTTCGCGCACGGTCAGCGTGTGGCCATGGAAGGCGTACACGCGACGCGCCGGCAGGCCGATGATCGAGTAACGACCAAAGCGCTCGCCGCCTTCGACGGATTCAAACAGGTAGGTATTGGGGCCGTCGGCGAGCTTCAGATAGACCGAAAGCGGCGTGTCCAGGTCGGACAGCACTTCACGGACGACGGGAATATGGGTGTGGCCTTCAGCGGCCTGCTGCTGAAACTGAGCGTGCGAGTTCAAGACGACTTTCCTTCCGGGACACAGCGTTATGGGGGCGGACGACGGCAACGGGCCACCATCGCCACCAACGGCGTGCGGAAGAAAGGGTATGCGGGGTCGTCAGGCTGGACACCCCCTGACTGTATCGCAGCCGGGGCGGGAGGGGAACCCTGGGAAACTGAACCACGGGACGGGCGGGGCCGGCCACGGGAACCAACGACGCGGACCGGTAGAGTCGACTGTTGGTCGACTTGCGCGCGTAGCGCGGGGTTTTACGCCGTCGGAACGAAAAGCAGTCGACCAACAGTCGACTTTACCCCCTACCCGGCCAGCAACGGGCATCCGGTCGGCAGGTGCATCCGCACCCTGCCCGGCACGCACGCAATGCGGAACTGGCGGGCCTGGACTGGTTCGCCGTCCAGGTTGAGGGTCAACGGGCGCTCGGACTCCACCTGCAGCCACGGCAGCCGCGCGCGCGTGGCCAGCTGTTCGAGCGCCGCCTGGGTGCCCGACTTCAGCATCTGGCCGAGCGTGGCGGTGACCTCACCTTCCAGTTCCGGAAGCACGGTGACATCCAGCAGCCCATCGTCGATCACGGCCTGCGGGCACAACTGCTGGCCACCGCCGGCCTGCCGGCCATTGCCGATGCCCAGGGCGATGAAGTCGCCTTCCCACGCGAAATCCGGGCCGGACAGCCGCGCGGTGATCGGCTCGATGCGGCCCAGCTTGGCGATGCCGGTGATCACATAGGCCAGCCCGCCCAGCATCTTCTTCAGGCCGGCATCGGTCTCCACCGTCACCTGCGTGCCGAAGCCACCGCTGGCGAGGTTGGCGCACCACCAGGGCGTGCCATCGGCATCCACGCGCAGCAGATCGATGGCACGCGGCGTGGTTTGTCCGATCAACGCAAACGCGCCCTCAGGCTCGGTCGGAATACCCGCAGCCGTGGCGAAATCGTTGGCGGTCCCCATCGGGATCAGCGCCAGCGAGGGCAGCGCATCCGCCGCTTCCTCACGATGCGCCAGGGTTTCGGCCACCGCGCTGAGCGTGCCATCGCCACCGGCGGCAACGATCACGTCCACGCCATGATCGATGGCCTCGGCCACGTAGCGTTCGGCGTCACCGTCCTCCCAGGTCACCCGCACGTCCAGCTGCACGCCCTGCCCGCGCCAATGGCCGACAGCCTCGCGCAGTTCCTCGTTGCCTGCGGATTTGCCATTGAGGATCAGGCGCCAGCGCGGGGTGGTCATGCGGTACTTCCAGGAGGGGGTGGCACAGGCTAGCAATGCGCTGTTTGCCCGCGGTGAATGTCACGCAGGTGTCATTCAGTTGCTGGAGAATGGAAGGCCATAGCAGGGACGATGGATGGAGGCAGGATCAGCCTCCCACGCATGCAGCGAGGCCACGCCAGTGATTGGCGTGGCTTTTTTTTTGGGGGGGGTACGCAGGGAGTGCGAACCAAGGTTCGCACCCACCGGGTTGCGGTACGCAGCCACCACACGCCTCACCCGTTGGCGAAATCGTGCAGCGCCTGGCCCTGCAACCGGTACACGGTCCACTCGTCCTGCGGTTTGGCACCGGCAGCGGTGTAGAACTCGATGGCCGGGGTGTTCCAGTCCAGCACCGACCATTCGAAACGGCCGCAGCCCTCGGCCACGGCCTGGCGCGCGATGTACTTCAGCAGTGCCTTGCCGGCGCCCGCACCGCGCTTTTCCTGGCTGACGTAGAGGTCTTCCAGGTAGATGCCCTTGCGGCCCAGCCAGGTGGAATAGTTGTAGAAATACACCGCATAGCCGATGGCCTCGCCGTCGGCTTCGCAGATCAACGCGCGCGCCGTGGCATCGGCGCCGAACAGGCTCTCGGCGATGCCGATCTCATCGGTCTGCACCGAATGCTCGGCCTTCTCGTAGATGGCCAGCTCGCGGATGAAATGCAGGATCAGTCCCGCATCGGCGACGGTGGCCGGGCGGATGTTCAACACGGCCACCGTACTCATGGCTCAGCCCCGTGCCGCAGCGACGTTGGCGCGCATCTGCGCGATCACATCCTGGTAGCTGGTCCTGGCGTTGAAGATGGCCGAACCGGCGACGAAGGTGTCGGCGCCGGCAGCGGCGATCTCGCCGATGTTGTCGGCCTTCACGCCGCCATCGATCTCCAGGCGGATGTCCTTGCCGCTGGCATCGATCATCTTGCGCACCACGCGCAGCTTGTCCAGCGCCGAGGGGATGAAGGCCTGGCCGCCGAAGCCCGGGTTGACCGACATCAGCAGCACCAGGTCCAGGTCATCCAGCACCCAGTCGAGGATGTCCACCGGAGTGGCCGGATTGAGCACGATGCCCGGCTTGCAGCCCAGCGAGCGGATCAGCTGGATGGTGCGGTGCACGTGGCGGCTCGCCTCCGGGTGGAAGCTGATGTAGGTGGCACCGGCCTCGGCGAAGTCCGGGATGATGCGATCCACCGGCTCGACCATCAGGTGCACGTCGATCGGCGCGGTGACGCCATGCTTGCGCAGCGCCTGGCAGACCATCGGGCCGATGGTCAGGTTCGGCACGTAGTGGTTGTCCATCACGTCGAAGTGGACCCAGTCCGCGCCAGCGGCGAGGACGTTGTCGACTTCCTCGCCGAGGCGGGCGAAGTTGGCGGACAGGATGGAGGGGGCGATGAGGCAGTTGGACATGGCCGGGGCCTTCGGAACGGGGAAAAGGTTCTCCCGCCCGCAGGCGGGACTCTGGAATCAGCGCTTGCGCAGGGTCTTGATGCGGTCGTAGGCGGCATTGATCCGCCGCGACTTCTGCTCGGCCTGCTGCTGCAGCTCGGGGGCGGCACCGCCCAGCTTGTCGGGGTGGTACTGCGAGATCAGCTTGCGGTAGGCGCGCTCGACCTCGGCATCGGTGGCCTCGGAGGTCAGCCCAAGCTCCCGGTACGGGTTCTCCTTGTTCAGGCGGAACCAGTCCGAATCGAAGGCGTGGCCGATCAACAGGCCGACCACCGCGCCGAACAGCGGATTGGGCCGGAACAGCAGGGCGCCGGCGATGAATCCGAGCAGTTTTCCGTACCAGCGCATGGCGCTCCGGGGTCGACCGACGAAATGGACGCTCATTTTACGTCACAGCGGGCCCGGACCGCTTTACACTAGGCCGCCCGCTGGTCAGCGGGCCCGCCGGGTCCGTTGGGCAGCAGCCGTATCGACAACGCCCCAGGAGTGCCCGTGCCAACCACGCTGTTGCAATCCGATCTCCCCGGCCTGCCCTTGCGCCATCGCGGCAAGGTGCGTGATGTGTTCGATATCCCGCGCGAGCGGCTGCCAGCCGGAACCCCGCCGGGCGAGTACCTGCTGATGGTCGCCACCGATCGCCTGTCGGCGTTCGACGTGGTGCTGCCTGACCCGATTCCGGGCAAGGGCGAGATGCTCTGCCAGGTCTCCAACTTCTGGTTCGCCAAGACCGCGCACCTGATGCCCAACCACCTTACCGGCATCGACGTGGCCAGCGTGCTGCCCGAAGGCGTGGACCCAGCCCTGTACGCCAAGCGTGCGGTGGTCACCCGCAAGCTGAAGCCGGTGCCGGTGGAAGCGATCGCCCGCGGCTACCTGATCGGCAGCGGCTGGAAGGACTACCAGCGCACCGGCAAGGTCAGCGGCATTGACCTGCCCGATGGCCTGCGCCAGGCCGAGCAGTTGCCGGAGCCGATCTTCACCCCCTCGACCAAGGCCGCCGTCGGCGACCATGACGAGAACATCGATTTCGATGCGATGGTGAAGCAGGTCGGTGCGGAACTGGCCGAGCGCGTGCGCGACGCCACCCTGCGCATCTACAAGTTCGCGGCCGATTACGCCCGCGAGCGCGGCATCATCCTGGCCGATACCAAGTTCGAGTTCGGTACCGACGCCGATGGCCGCCTGTACATCATGGACGAGATGCTGACGCCGGATTCCTCCCGTTACTGGCCGGCCGACGAATACGAAGTGGGCACCAGCCCGCCGAGCTACGACAAGCAGTTCGTGCGCGATTACCTGGAGACGCTGGACTGGGGCAAGACCGCCCCGGGCCCGAGCATCCCGGCCGAGATCATCGAGCGCACCCGCGCCAAGTACGCCGAGGCGCTGCAGCGCCTGGCCGGGATCAGCGTCGACTGATCCCCCCGCGTCCCCCCCGGCCGGAAAGGCGGGGGGCGCTCTGATCGCGGTAGTGCCGGCCGCTGGCCGGCAACCTCGCGAACTCGGCTATGCTCTGGAGTGCCGGCCAGCGGCCGGCACTACCGTTGCCCGAGGAAGCGACGCAGCATGCAGACATCCACCCAGCTTGCGCGGCCGATCGACCGCTATTTCGCCAGCTACTCCGACGACCACCGCAATGTGATCAACCAGCGCATCCACGTGGTGGCGGTCCCGGCGATCCTGTGGTCGGTGGTGGCCCTGCTGTGGTGCCTGCCGCCGCTGATCACCTGGTTCCAGTACGGCATCTGGTCGGCGTTGGCGATGTTCAGCGCGTGGTGCTTCTACAACAAGTTGTCGCGCCCGCTGGGCATCGGCATGCTCATCCAGTTCTTCGTGTTCGGCTGCCTGTGCCGGCTGCTGGAGGCCGAGATCGGCCTGCAGGCCCTGCGCTGGCTGGCGGTGGGCGTGTTCGTGGTGGCCTGGATCGCGCAGTTCATCGGCCACAAACTCGAGGGCCGCAAGCCCAGCTTCCTGACCGACCTGACCTACCTGCTGATCGGCCCGGCCTGGGTGATGGCCAAGTTCTACCGCAAGCTGGACTGGCGCTACTGACCTGGCGGCGGCCGACAGCGGCCGTCGTTTCCTGAACGGGCGGATTCCGTCACCCGTAGTCCACGGGAGCCCTGCCAGCCTGCGCCGGTGATCCGCTCCCCATTGCCCGCCCGTCGACGGCAGCCCCTGTGCGACAGGGCCTGCGGTCTCCCTGCGTGGGCGTAGGGTGTCCCCCGAGGGCAGCCAGGGAAGGGATGCAGGAATGTGATGTTGCATCGCAGAAAAAATGAATCAGCGAACGTTACATGCAATTGATCGCTGTTCGATGGGTTTCGGCGACATTTCGCAGCCTGTTATCCTCCCTGACCTGCTCGTGAATCATGGATTCCCTGCATGCTCCCCAGCCTGCCCCTGCTGCTGGCCCTGCCGTTCCTGATGGCAGCGGCTGTTGCGGCCTTCCCCCGTAGTTCGCGCTCGACTGCTGCCTGGCTGGCGGCGCTGGCGCCGTTGGGCGGGCTGGCCATCCTCGGCTGGCTGACCCCGTCGGTGCTCGATGGCCAGGTGGTCCGCACCCTGGTGCCCTGGCTGCCGCAGCTCGGGCTGGACTTCACCCTGCGACTGGACGGGCTGGCCTGGATGTTCGCCGGGCTGGTGCTCGGCATCGGCGCGCTGGTGGTGCTGTATGCGCGCTACTACCTGAGCCAGCAGGACAACGCGCACCGCTTCTACTGCTACCTGCTGCTGTTCATGGGCGCCATGCTGGGCATGGTGCTGTCGGGCAACCTGCTGTTGCTGATGATCTTCTGGGAAATGACCAGCATCAGTTCGTTCCTGCTGATCGGCTTCTGGTCGCACCGCCAGGACGCCCGCGAAGGCGCACGCATGGCGCTGGTGATCACCGGTGGCGGCGGCCTGGCCCTGCTCGGTGGCGTGCTGCTGATCGGCCGCATCGTCGGCAGCTTCGACCTGGACGTGGTGCTGGCCGCTGGCGAGCAGATCCGCGCCAGCGCGCTGTACCCCTACGCCCTGTTCCTGGTACTGGCCGGCATCTTCACCAAGAGCGCGCAGTTCCCGTTCCACTTCTGGCTGCCGCACGCGATGGCGGCGCCGACCCCGGTCTCGGCTTACCTGCACTCGGCCACCATGGTGAAGGCCGGCGTGTTCCTGCTGGCGCGCCTGCATCCGGCACTGGCCGGCAGCGACCTGTTCTTCTACACGGTCAGCGGCATCGGCGCACTGACCCTGCTGATCGGCGCCTGGAATGCGATCTTCCAGCATGACCTGAAGGGCCTGCTGGCGTACTCGACCATTTCCCACCTGGGCCTGATCACTCTGCTGTTCGGCCTGTCCACGCCGATGGCGGTGGTGGCCGGCGTGTTCCACATCCTCAACCACGCCACCTTCAAGGCCTCGCTGTTCATGGCCGCCGGCATCATCGACCACGAGACCGGTACCCGAGACATGCGCAAGCTGGGAGGCCTGCGCAGGCTGATGCCGTTCACCAGCGCGCTGGCGATCATCGCCTCGCTGGCGATGGCTGGCATCCCCTTGCTCAATGGCTTCCTGTCCAAGGAAATGCTGTTCGCCGAAGCGATCACGGCAGGCGGCCCGGGAATCATGCGCACGGCGGTGTCGATCGCAGCGTTGCTGGCGGGCGTATTCGGGGTGGCGTACAGCCTGCGCTTCGTGCACGACACCTTCTTCGGCCCCGGCCCGCACGACCTGGACCGCGTGCCCCACGAACCGCCGCGCTGGATGAAGGTGCCGGTGGAACTGCTGGTGGTGATCTGCGTGGCGGTGGGCGTGGCACCGGCACTGACCGTAGCGCCGGTGCTGCACGCCGCTGCGGCCTCGATCCTCGGCGACGCCATGCCCGAGTACAGCCTGGCGGTATGGCACGGCTTCAACCTGCCGCTGGCGATGAGCGCGATCGGCGTGATCGGCGGCGTGGCGCTGTACTTCGGCCTGCGCAAGCTGATCAACCTGCACGCCGTGACCAACGTCAGCACTGGCCGCAATGTGTTCCATGCGCAGCTGGACGCGATCTCCGCACTGGCCATGCGCCTGACCAACGGCATCGCCAACGGCAGCCTTCAGCGCATGCTGCTGGGCCTGGTGCTGGTGGCGATCGTGGCCGCCGCCGCGCCGTTCGTGGCCAACCCCGCCTCGCCGAACTGGACCAGGCCACAGCCGATCCCGCTGCTGGGCTGGGCGCTGTGGCTGGTGATGATGGCCTGCGCGGTGGCTACCCTGCGTATCTACAAGCAGCGCCTGCTGGCGGTGCTGCTGGTCGGCGGCGTCGGCCTGATGGTGGCGCTTACCTTCGTGTTCCTGTCCGCGCCGGACCTGGCCCTGACCCAGCTGCTGGTGGAGATGGTGACCCTGGTGCTGATGCTGCTGGGCATGAACTACCTGCCTGCGCAGTCCGGGCCGGAGCGGCCGCGCTGGCGCAAGCGCCGTGACGCGGTGATCGCGATCATCGCCGGTGCCGGACTTGGCGCCTTGGCCTATTCCGCGATGACCCTGCCGCCGAACACCATGGCCGGCGAGCTGCTCGCCCGTGCCCTGCCCGAGGCCTATGGCCAGAACGTGGTCAACGTGATCCTGGTCGACTTCCGCGGCTTCGATACCTTCGGCGAGATCACCGTGTTCGGCATCGCCGCGCTGGTGGTGCATGCCCTGCTGCGGCGCACGCGGATGGCGCCGGAGCAGATCATGCCCGGCCCGCCGATCAAGCTGCCGGTGCCGGCCGACCTGGCCCAGATCATGTTCCCGCTGACCCTGACCGTGTCGATCTTCCTGTTCCTGCGCGGCCACAACGCGCCGGGTGGCGGCTTCATCGCCGGCCTGGTGCTGGCGGTGCCGCTGCTGATCCAGTACGTGATCCAGGGCACTGCGTCGGTGGAGTCGCGCTTCGGCTTCGACTACATCCGCTGCATCGGCATGGGCCTGCTGATCGCCCTGCTCAGCGGCAGCGCGTCGATGCTGTTCGGCGTGCCGTTCCTGACCAGCGGCCACCTCGACCTGCACCTGCCGCTGATCGGCGACGTGCCGCTGGCCAGTGCGATTGGTTTTGACATCGGCGTCTATCTGGTGGTGTTCGGCGGTGCCATGCTGATGCTGTCGATGATGGGCACGATCAAGCCATCGCGTACCCGTACCGCCCGCAAGGGTGAGATCGACCTGCAACGCCGCTCGGCACGCACCGGGGAGATGCACTGATGGAACTGGCCCTGGCTACCGCGATCGGCGTGCTGACCGCCATCGGCATCTACCTGCTGCTGCGTGCGCGCAGCTTCGATGTGATCCTCGGCATGACCTTCCTGTCCTATGCGACCAACCTGCTGATCTTCGCCGGTGGCCGCGTGGTGCTGGGCAAGGCGCCGGTGCTGCAGGAGGGCGTGGACAGCCACCTGGGCAACTACACCGACCCGCTGCCGCAGGCACTGGTGCTGACCGCGATCGTGATCGCCTTCGCGATGACCGCAGTGAGCATCGTGCTGGCCATGCGCAGCCGCAGCGACAACCACAGCGACCATGTGGACGCCCACGAGCCCGACGACGACCTGCAGGATGAGAGCGCCTCGCCGCGCCAGGGCGAGGACCGCGCATGAACCATCTGGTGATCCTGCCGATCCTGATTCCGCTGCTCGGCGCCGCGCTGTCGCTGTTCGTCGAACACCGCCGCTACGGCCCCAGGGTGCAGCGCGCGGTGACCTGGACCGCGCTGTCGGCGCTGGCGCTGGCGGTGGGCCTGCTGTTTGCCACCACCGCCAGTGGTGAGATCAGCGTCTACCTGCTGGGCGACTGGCCGTCGCGGCTGGGCATCGCGCTGGTGGCCGACCGGCTGTCGGCGTGGATGCTGCTGACCACCCTGCTGCTGGCCATTCCCTGCCTGCTGCACGCCTGCTCGGGCTGGGACCGCCGCGCACCGCACTTCCATGCGCTGTTCCAGTTCCAGCTGGTCGGCCTCAACGGTGCGTTCCTGACCGGCGACATCTTCAACCTGTTCGTGTTCTTCGAGGTGATGCTGATCGCCTCCTACGGCCTGCTGCTCAGTGGTGGCCGTGGCCTGCGCATGCGCATCGGCCTGCACTACGTGGTGTTCAACGTCACCGCCTCGACCCTGTTCCTGATCGCGCTGGGCCTGCTGTACGCCACGCTGGGTTCGCTGAACATGGCCGAGCTGTCGCAGCGCATCGCCGAGGTACCGCCGGCGCAGCTGACCCTGGTGAAGGCGACGATGGGCCTGTTGCTGCTGGTGTTCTGCGCCAAGGCCGCCCTGATGCCGCTGTACCTGTGGCTGCCGGAAGCCTATTCGCGCGCACCGGCGGCGGTGGCTGCGCTGTTCGCGATCATGACCAAGGTCGGCCTGTACTCGGTGCTGCGCATCCAGATGCTGTGGTTCGGCGACGATGCCGGCGCGATGGCCGGCTACGGCCGTGACTGGCTGCTGTGGGCCGGTGTGGCGACGCTGGTGCTGGGCGGCCTGGGCGCCCTCGCCGCGACCCGCCTGCGCGTGCTGATCTCCTACCTGGTCATCGTGTCGGCAGCCACGCTGTTCATCGCCTTCTCGGTGGGCACACCGCAGGTGCTGTCGGCCGGCCTGTACTACCTGCCGCACAGCAGCTTCGTCGCCGCCGCGCTGTTCCTGATCGCCGACCTGATCCGCCGTCGTCGCGGCGGTGCCAGCGACCGCAAGGAAGTGGTCGCGCCGATGCCGGGCAAGGAGACACCCGCCGTGCTGTTCCTGATCGGCGCGGTGTCGGTGGCCGGCCTGCCGCCGCTGTCCGGTTTCCTGGCCAAGGCCGCACTGCTGGCCGGCATGCCGGCGCAGTACACCGCTCCGGTCTGGACCGCGGTGCTGGTCAGCAGCCTGCTGGTGATCATGGGCCTGACCCGCGGCGGCATCCGCCTGTTCTGGCGCGTGCCGCCTGTCGATCCGGAGGCACCGAAGCCGCGCAAGGCACGCCTGCGCCGGGTCGAGCTGTACGCTGCCTGCATCCTGCTGGCCTACGGTATCGCCATGACCCTGGCCGCTGCACCGCTGATGCGCTACACCGACGCCACCGCTGCACAGCTGCTGCAACCCAGCGAGTACGTGCAGCAGCTGCGCGCGACCGCACCGGAGATCCGCCAGCCATGACCGCCCAGCGCTCCCTGTTCCGTCGCCTGATTCCCTCGCCAATGCTCAGCATCATGGTGGTGGCGTTCTGGCTGCTGATGTCCGACAGCTTCACCCTCGGCCAGATCGTGCTGGGGCTGGTGCTGGGCGTGGTGGTGCCGCTGTTCGCCGCACGCCTGGACCGCGAGTTCGCGCGCATCGGCACGTTGCGGCCGCTGCCCAAGCTGGTGTGCGTGACCCTGTGGGACATCCTGATGTCCAACATCCGCGTGGCCCTGCAGGTGCTGGGCCCGGAGAAGAAGATTCACCCCGGTTTCATCTGGCTGCCGCTGGACATCGCCAACATCCACGGCATCGCGGCGCTGACCAGCATGATCACGCTGACCCCGGGCACGGTCTCGGCCGCGCTCAGCGACGACCGCAAGTTCCTGCTGGTGCACGTGCTGCACCTGGAGGACCCACAGGACCTGATCGATACGATCAAGCGCCGCTACGAGGCGCCGTTGATGGAGATCTTCCCATGACTGGATTCCAGATCATCCAGACCACGCTGGTCGTGTGCATGCACGTGGTCGGCCTGGCCATGCTGCTGGCCACCTGGCGCCTGCTGCGCGGACCGACCGTGCCCGACCGCATCCTCGCACTGGACACGTTGTCGGTGACCGCCATTGCCGAGCTGATGCTGTTCGGCATGTACCTCAACTCCGCGATCTACTTCGAAGCCGCACTGGTCATCGCCATGCTCGGCTTCGGCAGCACCGTGGTGCTGAGCAAGTTCGTGCTGCGCCGGGACATCGTCGAATGATCACCGCGATCCAGATCGGCCTGTCGATCCTGCTGCTGTTCGGCTGCTTCTTCATCCTGGTCGGCGCACTGGGGCTGGTGAAGCTGTCCACGTTCTTCAAGCGCCTGCACGCGCCGACCAAGGCCAGCACGCTGGGCGTGGGCTGCGTGCTGGTGTGCTCGGTCTGCTACCACATCTTCCTGGGCCAGGACCCGCAGCCGCGCGAGTTGCTGATCACCGTATTCCTGTTCATCACCGCGCCGATCAGCGCCCACATGATGGCCAAGGCGGCGCTGTCGCTGCTGATGGAAACCCGTCCCAGCCTGCCGGGCAACGAGCCGGCTGCCGAGGAACAGCTTCCGCCGCCGGAACCGGCGCGGGAAGAGGAAGCCACGCAGAACCGGTAGTGCCGGCCGCTGGCCGGCAGTGGCAAGGGTTCCGTCAGAGGCAGTGAGGTTGTCGGCCAGCGGCCGGCACTACCTCATGCCGCGCCGACCAGCAGCAGCTCCAGCACGAACCAGCCGGCGAACGCGACCAGCAGGATTCCGCCTTCACTGCGGCTGATCTTCAGATCGCCACGCAGCATCGGGTACAGCACCAGGGCGAACGCCAGCAGTGCCGGCAGTTCCAGGCGCACGAACGAGGCCGGCAACGCCAACGGCTGCAATACCGCCATCGCCCCGATCACCAGCAGCAGGTTGACCACGCTGGAGCCCAGCACGTGGCCAAGCACCATGTCGCCGTGGCCGCGACGCGCGGCAGCAATTGCGGTTGCCACCTCCGGCAGTGCGGTGCCGATCGCCACCGGCAGCAGGCCGACCAGCAGCGGTGTCCAGCCCAGCGCGGCACCGAAGTCAGCGGCGGCGCCCACGACCAGGCGCGCGCCCCAGTACAGCGTCAGCGCTGCGATCAGCACCCGCAGCACGTTCAACGGCAGGCTGGTGCGGCTCAGGGCGGACTCGGCGATGGCCGCCTGCACCTCGGCACGCTCAACGCGGCCGCGGCGCAGCAGCAGCACCTGCATGACGATGAAGCCTGCCACCAGCACGCCGCCTTCCCAGCGCGCCAGGCGACCATCCAGCCCGAACAGGACCAGCAGCACGCCGGCCACCAGCAGCGACCACCACAGCACCGTCTGCAGGCGCGCGCGCAGCAACAGGGGGGCGGCGATGGCTGCCACCGCCAGGGTGAAGCCCAGGTTGACGATGCTGCTGCCCACGGCATTGCCCAGTGCCAGCTCCGGTTGGCCGACCGCCAGCGCGCGCGCATTGACCGCCAGTTCCGGCAACGAGGTGGTCACCCCGAGCAGCAGCAGCCCGGCAGTGAACGGGCTGGCCCCGAAGCGCTGGGCCAGGCCGGACACGGCCTTGACGATGGAATCCCCGCCCAGCGCCAGCAACAGCAGGCCGAGCAGGAACCAGGCAATGGCAATGGCGATCATCGAGCACTCCCCAGCAGTGGTGGCGCGATTCTACGCTTGGCCCGAGCGCATGGCTGGGCGGTGGATCAAGGATCAGCCACAGCCTTCGGCGTAATCGACCTGCGGGGTCTGGCCGACCCGCCAGGCGCTGACCCGACCATCGGCGCCGAGCGCGAAGTCGATGACCGCCCCGCCTTCCTGCGCCGGCCGCACGCGCAGGTGCTGCGCCTTCTCGTCGTACTTGTCAGGGCCGACGTCCGCGCGCTCTGGGTACAGCACCTGCAGCTCGCCCAGGGTCATGCCGACCTTGCCGCCGCCCGGAGCGATGATCGCCGCACTGCGCACGTCATAGCGCACCAGCTTGCGTGCCTCGATCATCAGGCGAGGGTCTTCGGCGCCCTGCGGACGCAGGAAGTAGCAGCCGTCGTTGCTGTCGTCGGCCGGTAGGGGCTTGCCATTGGCGTCGGTGCCCAGTCCCTGCAGCGGCGTGCCGAAGCCGCTGCGGACCTCGGCGATGCCGGCGCCCAGCGTTGCACCGCCGAAGCCGTCCAGGCGCGCTGGACTGTCCTTGCGGAGGTCGTTGGCCGGGCGGGCGGCCAGGTCGGGATCCGCCGACTGCGCGGGCCCGGTCGCCGAGGCGGTTTCGGCCGGGGTGTCGCTGCCACTGCCGGCCGCCCCCTGCTTGTCGGGGCCAGCACTGCAGGCGGTGAGCGAAAGGAGCAACAGACCAGCAAGCGGAAGGTGCTTCATCGGTGCGGTTCCCTGGCACGAAGATGGCTGCACGCTAGCCCATCCCGTGTGCAGGCGCTGCATTGTCATCGCGGTTTCATCGCCTTCGTTCAGGCTCGGCGTGCACCGACTTGGCTGTCCCTTCCATGCAACCGCGCAAGACCGAACTCGCCCGAACCGCGCTGCAGGCCCATCGCGCGCCGCTGGACATGCGCCAGCGCCGGCTGCTGATCCTGTGCGACGGCCAGCGCAGCATCGCCGACCTGACCGGCCTGCTCGGCCAGGACGCGCCCGCCATGGTCATCCAGCTGGTGCAGGCCGGCTACCTGAGCACCGGTACCGGCGCCACAGCCGCACCGCCACCACCACCACCCGCAGACGCGGCAGCACCGGCACCCACCACGCCGGCGGCGGCACCGGCCGCACCCGCAACCGGCAGCGAGCGCCGCCGCTCGCTGGTGGCCGCGCGCATCTATGTACTGGGCATCCTGGAAATGCAGCGCCACCCGCAGGCGGCGGCGCTGTTCCGCGACCTGCAGCAGGCGCGCGCCGAAAGTGAAGTACTGCAGGTGCTGCACTCGGCGATGCAGATGCTGCCCGGGCTGACCTCGGAGGGTTATTGCCAGCGTGTGCGGCAACGCCTGCTGGAAGCGCTGCCGCTGGAGCATTGCGACGCGTTCACCGAGGCCGCCTGAAGAAAAAGGGGACGGAGGGGATTAAGTCGTTTCAGGCACACGTGTGCTGATTGCGGCTTAATCCCCTCCGTCCCCTTTTTCGGGTCAGCGGTAGTTGTTGCGCAGGCCGTTCCAGCACTGCTGGTAATCGCCCTGGCGATGGCCGGCGGCCAGCGCCTGCGCGGTCGGACGGATCACCGCGCGGGTCTCGAACATGAAGGCCATCGTGTCCTTGATCACATCGGCCTTGGACAGATCGGCATTGGAGGCCTTGTCGAAGGTCGGCGCATCCGGGCCGTGACCGCTCATGCAGTTGTGCAGCGATGCGCCACCCGGCACGAAGCCTTCGGCCTTGGCATCGTAGGCACCATGCACCAGGCCCATGAACTCGCTGGCGATGTTGCGGTGGAACCACGGCGGGCGGAACGTGTTCTGCGCCACCAGCCAGCGCGGCGGGAAGATCGCGAAGTCCATGTTGCTGGTGCCGGGTGTGTCGCTGGGCGAATGCAGCACCAGGAAGATCGACGGGTCCGGATGGTCGTAGCTGATCGAACCGATGGTGTTGAAGCGACGCAGGTCGTAGCGGTACGGCGCGTAATTGCCGTGCCAGGCCACCACGTCCAGCGGCGAATGGTCGATCGGCGCGCGCCACAGGCGGCCCTCGAACTTGGCGATCAGTTCGAAATCGCCATCGACATCCTCGAACGCCGCGTGCGGGGTCTCGAAGTCACGCGGGTTGGCCAGGCCGTTGGAACCGATCGGGCCAAGGTCGGGCAGCTTCAGCAGCGCGCCGTAGTTCTCGCAGATGTAGCCGCGGCTCGGGCCATCGGGAAGTTCCACGCGGAACCGCACGCCGCGCGGGATCACCGCGATCTGCTGCGGCTCGATCTCGATCACGCCCAGCTCGGTCAGCAGGCGCAGTGCGCCCAGCTGCGGCACGATCAGCAGTTCACCGTCGGCGTCGTAGAAGTAGCGGCCGACCATGTCGCGGTTGGCAGCGTAAAGGTGGATGCCCACGCCGGCATGCGCGTCGGGCGAGCCGTTGCCACCCATCGTGTACAGGCCTTCGACAAAGTCGGTCGGCAGCTCCGGCAGCGGCAGCGGGCTCCAGCGCAGCTGGTTCGGTGAAGCCGGCTGTGCGCCGAAATCACACTGCAGCTGCGACTGCGCGAACGGAGTGAACTCGCCATGGGTTACCGCCGGGCGGATCCGGTACAGCCAGCTGCGGCGATTGCTGCCGCGCGGCGCGGTGAAGGCGGTGCCGGTCAGCTGTTCGGCGTACAGGCCGTGGGCCACCTTCTGCGGTGAGTTCTGCCCGACCGGCAGCGCGCCGGCGACGGCCTCGGTGGCGAATTCATTGCCGAAGCCGGACTGGTAGCCGCGGGCGGTGATGGCGGGGGACATGGGAACTCCAGAGATTGCCGGCCAGCGGCCGGCACTACCATTCGGACAGGCAATGCCGGCGGGACGCCGACATTGCCTGCGGACCTTACAGCACGCCGCGGCGGATCTGGTCGCGCTCGATGCTTTCAAACAGCGCGGTGAAGTTGCCTTCGCCGAAGCCTTCGTTGCCCTTGCGCTGGATGATCTCGAAGAAGATCGGGCCGATGCAGTTCTGGGTGAAGATCTGCAGCAGCTTGCGCTGGTGGGTTTCCGGATCGGCGTCGATCAGGATCTTGTTCCTGGCCAGGCGCGCCACGTCTTCACCGTGGTTCGGCACGCGCTGGTCGATCACGTCGAAATAGGTTTCCGGCGTGTCGAGGAAATCCACGCCCTGCGCGCGCATCGCTTCGACGGTCTCGTAGATGTTCTCGGTGAAGCAGGCGATGTGCTGGATGCCCTCGCCCTTGTACGCGTCCAGGTACTCGTTGATCTGGCTCTTCGGGTCGGACGATTCGTTCAGCGGGATGCGCACGATGCCATCCGGCGCGGTCATCGCCTTGGACACCAGGCCGGTCTTCAGGCCCTTGATGTCGAAGTAGCGGATCTCGCGGAAGTTGAACAGGCGCTCGTAGTAGTCCGACCACTGCTGCATGTTGCCGAAGTACAGGTTGTGGGTCAGGTGGTCGATGAAGGTCAGGCCGAAGCCGAACGGGTGCAGGTCGGCCCCTGCGATCGGCTCGTAGTCGCCGTCGTAGATGCTGCCGGCGCTGCCATAGCGGTCGACCAGGTACAGCATGCAGTCGCCGATGCCCTTGATGACCGGCGCGCTGACCGCCTTGCTGTCCGGCTTGAAGGCGATGGCTTCGGCGCCGTTGCCCAGCGCGGTCTGGTAGACCTCCTGGCCCGGCTTCTTGAAGCGGATGGCGAAGCCACAGGCGCAGGGGCCATGCTTTTCGGCGAAGTCGGCGGCGAACGAATCGGGGTCTTCGTTGACCAGGAAGTTGACGTCGCCCTGGCGATAGACGGTAATCGGACGCTGCTTGTGCTTGAGCACCGCGCTGAAGCCCATCTTCCGGAAGTACTCGTGCAGCTCCTGGCCACGGCCGGCCGGGGCGGCGAATTCGACGAACTCGAAGCCGTCGATGCCCATCGGGTTCTCGAAGGTGGTGACCTGCATGCCGGGATTGGGATGCGAGGCGGTCGGGACTGCGGTATTCATGGCGTGGCTCCGAATCGGTACCGCATCGGTACAAACCAGGTGCGGGCAGGTAGGGACCCGGCGAGAATGCAGGGTCTGGACCCACCCCTTATAGTTACACTTGAAACCACCAGCAAGGTGCACCGCAACATGAGCCCCGCCGATCCCGTTTCGACCCGCCTGCGTGCCTCGCACGTCCTGCTCGACCTGGAACAGTTCCTGCCGTACCGGCTGAGCGTGCTGTCCAACCGGGTCAGCGGCAACATCGCCAAGCTGTACGGCGATCGTTACGGTCTGGCGATCCCCGAGTGGCGGGTGATCACCATCCTGGCGCTGTACCCGGGCTCCTCGGCCAGCGAGGTCTCCGACCGCACGGCGATGGACAAGGTGGCGGTCAGCCGCGCCGTGGCCCGCCTGCTGGAGCGCGGCTTCATCAAGCGCGAGACCCACGGCGACGATCGCCGCCGCTCGGTGCTTGCGCTGTCGGCCGCCGGTTTCGAGGTGTACGAGACCATCGCGCCGATGGTGATCGAGATCACCCGCAAGCTGATGTCGGTGCTGAGCGAAGAAGAAGAGCAGGTGCTGGAGAAGCTGATCCTTCGCCTGGCCGGCGAAGGCCTGGAGCGGATGGGCGAAGGCGTCTAGAAGAAAAGGGGACGGAGGGGATTAAGTCGCATCAGGCACACCTGTGCTGATTGCGGCTTAATCCCCTCCGTCCCCTTTTTTCAGCTGAGGTGCTTGCGGCGTGCGTGGATCCACGGCACGGCCAGTGCTGCGATGGCGCCGCCGGCGAAGCCCAGCGAGGCGGCCACCGTCGCTGCTTCGACCGCCCCCGGCAGCGCCAGCGCCGCCGCCACCAGCAGCAACGACGGCAGGCCGACGAAGGTGCCCAGGAAGAAGTGCCAGCGCGGTGACCAGGTGTTGAGCTGCAGCAGGCTGACCGGCTGCCAGGCGTCCGAGGCAGCGTCCTCGGCGATCTTCGCCACGGCCTTGGCCAGGTCCACTTCCGGCAGCGCGCGCCCCAGGCGGGCGGTCGCCAGCAGCTCGGCCACCGCTTCCACCGGCGGGAAGCTGGACGGCCACGCAACCGGCGCCGGCACGCCGTAGGCGGTCAGCAGCGGCACGCTCAACCACGGCGCCACCAGCGGGCGCATGCGGCGGCGCCCGTGCACGCACCAGATCTGCGGCTGGCCGTGCGCAGTGACGCTGTACAGCGCCAGTTCGTTGGCCGGCGGATAGCCGAGCATGGTCACCCGCGCGGCCAGGCTGTCCTGGCCCATCGCGCGCAGGAAGCCGGGGCGGCTGCGACCTTCCTGCATCCACGCCAGGCCCAGTGCGCCCACCAGATACGCCTCGGCGACGTCCTTGCTGCCGGCCGTGGCGCGCTCGTCACTGGCCAGATACCACGCCAGTGATTTCGGTTCGGCCACATCGTCCAGGCCCCAGCGGCTGTCATCGCCCAGTACGTGCCGCACCGGCAGTCGCGCGGGAGCGGTTTCGCCACGTTCGCCTGGCTGCAGGAAGGGCAGCACGCCCTGGATGAAGGTGGACAGCTCGATCGCGCGCGCGCCGTGGCCCTGCCATTCGGGCGGCAGCAGCCCGGCCAGCTGGCCTTCGGCGGCCAGCGCATCAAGCCGGGACTTCTGCTCGACCAGCTTCTGCACCGCCCCCTTCAGCACCACGTTGTCGGGCAGCGCGATCTGCGGCAGGCGATGGCGTGGCGGCGCCAGTTCAACGGCGTCCTCGCCGGTGCCCGCGTCGTCCAGCAGGGCCTCCTGCGCTGGCAGGGTCACGCCCTCGCCTGCCCCACCCTCGGCCAGGTCGCTGGCGGGTTCGGGCAATCGTTCGGCGTGGTCGCTGTGCATGGGCGTTCCGGAAGGTTGCATCGACGGGGTGTCGACTGAGGTCCTTGCCGGTAACGGCGTGCTCACGGTGAAGTTGAGACGCCGATTCAGAGAGTGTGACGGTGCGCGCAGTAGATCCGCGCCAGGCGTGGATGCGCCTCAGTGCCGACCAACGGTCGGCACCCACCGGGGTGGGCGGTCAGCGGTCGGCACCCACCAGAGCATGCCGGCCAGCGGCCGGCACTACCCTATTCCGGTTTGTCAGGCGCCCACTGCTTGAGGAAGGCACTCACCCGCGCAGGCTGGAACGCCTCGCCCCTGCGCAGCTCGCCGGTGGCCTGCGATACCAGCAGGCCGCCATCTGCATCGAGCACCAGCAGGTACGGGTAGTCGCGAGCCATCACCGGGTACTGGGCGAAGAAGGCGGTGTTGGGCTGCTCGTCGCTGGCGTTGACCTTCACCCACACGTAGTGGGCATCGCGGAAGCGACGCAGGTCGCCGTTGCCTTCCACCACGTCGTCCAGCGCCCGGCAGCGCTCACAGGCGGCGTTGCCGACCTCCAGCAGGATCCGCTTCTTGCCACGCTGGGCTTCCACCTTGGCGGTGGCCAGGTCGTCGGCGGGGTTGCGGGCCGGGTCGAACTGCGCGCCGAGCCCGGCGATGGCGGCGATGTCCGCCGCCACCGGGGTGTTGCCCGAGGCCACCGGTTCGCTGGGGTCAGCAACCGGTGGCTCGGTGGGTCGGGTATCCAGGGGCTGCGTGGGCTCGGCGGCGGCAGGCGGTTGCGGTTGCGAACAGGCGCCGATCAGCGCCGCACAGACCACCACCATTGCACCACCGAGCTTGCTTCGCATGCCTTCTACCCTCTCATCATTACTTGACGCCGTGCATCAGCTTGTTGATCAGCGGGGCGATCAGGAACAGCACCACGCCGGAGCCGATCAGGGCCCAGAACCCGAAGGTATACCCCTTCAGGGCCGACTCGACCGTCATGCCGCCTTCACCACTGACCACGCCGGCGAAGATGCCCGACAGGTTGTTGCCGATGCCGGTGGACAGGAACCAGCCACCCATGCCGAAGCCGACCAGGCGCACCGGGGCCAGCTTGGTCACCATCGACAGGCCGATCGGCGACAGGCACAGCTCACCCACGGACTGGATGACGTAGACCATGAACAGGGTCCAGAACGGGATCTTGCCGTCAACGACCATCTGCGACAGGGCGAACATCAGCAGGGCGAAGGCGGCGCCGTTGAACAGCAGGCCCAGGCCGAACTTGCGCGGGATGGACGGATTGGCGCGGCCCATGGCCACCCAGATCCAGGCGATGACCGGTGCCAGGGTGATGATGGCCACCGAGTTGACCGACTGGAACCACGCGGTCGGGAAGGTCCAGTCACCGAACTGGCGGTTGACGATGTTCTCGGCCAGGAAGGTGAACGAGCTGCCGGCCTGTTCGAAGAACATCCAGAACATCACGTTGAAGGCGAAGATGATCAGCATGGCGATCACGCGGTCGCGCTGCACCTTGCCTTCGCGGATGCCCTCGACCAGCAGCAGGACGGCCAGCGCGGTGAACATCGCACCCAGGATCCAGGCCAGCGCGGTGGCGCCGGTAGCCAGCAGGAAGTACGCCACCGGGATGGCGACCACGGCACCGGCCAGCACCATGATGATGCGGCCGAAGCCTTCAGCGCCGGCCGGCGGTGCACCGATGCCCTTCAGGCCGGCGCGACCGATGTAGAACCACACCAGCGAGATCAGCATGCCCACGCCAGAGGCGATGAACACGACCTTGTAGGACGGCATCGCGTCGGTACCGAACACCTTGCGGGCCAGGTACTCGGTCAGCACCGGGGCGATCATCGCGCCGATGTTGATGCCCATGTAGAAGATGGTGAAGCCGGAGTCGCGGCGCTCGTCCTTCAGGCCGTACAGCTTGCCGACCATGGTCGAGATGTTGGGCTTGAACAGGCCGTTGCCTACGATGATCGTGGCCAGGCCAAGCTTGAAGATGTGCTCCTGCGGCAGCGAGATCATGAACAGGCCGGCGGCCATGATGATCGCGCCGGTCAGGATCGAGCGCTGGTAGCCCAGTACCCGGTCGGCCACGTAGCCACCGAAGATCGCCGCGGCGTATACCAGGGCCAGGTAGGCGCCATAGATGCGGCTGGCGTCGCCTTCACCGGCAGCGCTGCCGTTGTAGAACTGGGCGACGATGTACAGCACCAACGCCCAGCGGATGCCGTAGAACGCAAAGCGCTCCCAGAACTCGGTCATGAACAGCATCCACAACGGGCGCGGGTGGCCCAGCGTGGTCTTGAAGTCCGGCAGCGCCGGCTCTGGGGTGTTCGCAGTGGCGTTTACGCTCATGCGGATTTCCTGGTTCGGTGGATGACGAGCACGTCCGCTGTGCAGTTGGAGCAACGCGCGAGGATCACCGACTTCTGCCGTTCACGTCAAATACACGCCGTTTGAGGCAGGTGCCAGCCTGCTCGCTGAACTTGCATCTGAAACGATCCAGCCAATGGCCGGGGTCCAAGCTGAATGGGGGTCAGCCCAGTTCTGCCGGGGGTGCCGCCTGCAGGCTGGTGCGCACCTGGAACAGTTCGGGGAAGAAGGTCAGCTCCAGCGCCTTGGCCAGGAAGCCCACGCCGGACGAGCCGCCGGTGCCGCGCTTGAAGCCGATCACGCGCATCACCGTGCGCATGTGTCGGAATCGCCACAGCTGGAAGGCGGTCTCCAGGTCCACCAGGTCCTCGCACAGCGCGTACTCGCGCCAGTAGCGGTCGGTGTCCTGGTAGATGCGTTCGAAGACCGGCTGCAATGCGTCGTCAGCCACGTGCGGCTGGGTCCAGTCGTGGGCCTCGTAGACCGCCGGCACGGCATGGCCGAAGCGGGCCAGGTACTTCAGGAATTCCTCGTACAGGCTCGGCGCCTCCAGCACGGTGCGCAGCTGCGCCTGCCCGGCCGGGTCGTGCTCGAACACCTGCAGCATCTGCGCGTTCTTGTTGCCCAGCAGGAACTCGATGTAGCGGTACTGCAGCGACTGGAAGCCCGACGATGGGCCCAGCACGTCGCGGAAACCCATGTATTCGGACGGGGTCAGCGTTTCCAGCACCGACCACTGCTCGGTCAGCTGGCGCAGCACCTGCTTGCTGCGCGCCAGCACCTTGCGGCACTGCCAGACTTCATCGCGCTGCAGGAAGCCGATCGCCGCACGCAGTTCGTGGCCGAGCAGCTTCAGCCACAGCTCCGAGGTCTGGTGCTGGATGATGAAGAGCATCTCATCGTGGTGCGGCGGGTTGGACAGCGGCTGCTGCGCGCTGAGCAGCTGGTCCAGCCGCAGGTAGCCGCCGTAGGTCAGGCTTCCCTGCAGGTCGGTGTGGATGCCGGCTTCGAGATCGCGTTGGTTGTTGTCGACGGACATGGGCGGGACCAGATCGGGGGCGGCAAGGGTAGCGCGTTGCCGCCGCGCTGGCAGCCGCCGGGTCCATACCGGGGCGTGCGGTGCCCCGTGGAGCATTGGCCGATGCGGGGCCTGCGCGTGGAACCGATCGGGTCGTTGCGCCAGCAGTCAGCCAGAGGCGTATTCTGATGCTTTGCAGCAACGACTGAATACGTTGTTGTTATTGGCCCCCCACCCGCCGGCAGGGGTAAAACAGGGCGTTGCCGTGTTGCGGCGCAGGAAGGCTATTCCGTACGCGTTCCTTAACATGGCGATTCATATCATTTGTAACTTCTCTGTCGAAGGTGCAGTACGCAATGACGGTTGCCGCTGAATTCAAGATCGAATACCTGCAGTACCTGGATACGGACGGCAAACTCGTCCGCGATGACCTGCCCGCGTCGCTGCGCGACCCCCAGGTCCTGGTACCGCTGTTCAAGCAGATGCTGTTCGTACGTACGTTCGACAGCAAATCCATCGCACTGCAGCGCACCGGCAAGCTGGGCACCTATGCCGCCTGCCTGGGCCACGAAGCCGCGCACGTGGGTATCGGCGCGGCGATGCAGAAGGACGACGTGTTCGCGCCTTCGTACCGCGAGTATGGCGCGATGTTCATGCGTGGCGTGCGCCCGCACGACGTGCTGATGTACTGGGGCGGCGACGAACGCGGCAACGATTACGGCGGCAACGCGGCCAAGGACTTCCCGTTCTGCGTGCCGATCTCCACCCAGTGCCTGCATGCCGCAGGCGCCGCGCTGAAGTTCAAGCTCAACAAGGAACCGCAGATCGCCGTGGCGGTGTGCGGCGACGGCGGCAGCTCCAAGACCGACTTCTACGCGGCACTGAATTCGGCCGGCGCCTACAAGCTCCCGCTGATCCTGTGCATCGTCAACAACGGCTGGGCCATCTCGGTCCCGCGTTCGGCCCAGACCGGTGCCGAAACGCTGGCGCAGAAGGGCCTGGCTGGCGGCCTGCACTGCCTGCAGGTGGACGGCAACGACCTGATCGCCGTGCTGGCTGCCATGGAGCAGGCGCGCGAACGTGCGCTGGCCGGCGACGGTGGCACCGTGCTGGAACTGATGACTTACCGCCTGTCCGACCACACCACCGCCGATGACGCGCGCCGCTACCGCGACGATGCTGAAGTGAAGGATGCCTGGCAGCGCGAGCCGATGCTGCGCCTGCGCAAGTACCTGATCAACGCCGGTGTGTGGAGCGAGGATGAGGAAAGCGCCTGGGTCGCCGAGTGCGGCAAGCGCGTGGACGAGGAAGTGAACCTGTACCTCAACACGCCGGTGCAGCCGGTCGAGGCGATGTTCGACTTCCTGTATGCCGATCCGCCGCCGGACCTGCTGGCCCAGCGTGCCCAGGCGATCGCCCTGGAGAAGCGCCATGGATGAGATCAAGAACGGCGCGCCCGGCGCGCACACCAACGCCGCCGACAGCGCTGCGGTCGCGCGCGGAGAAGAGAGCATGACCACCACCCCGATCACCCTCATCGAAGCCATCACCCAGGCGCTGGCCTGGGAGCTGGAACACGACCCGTCGGTGCTGGTGCTGGGCGAGGACGTGGGCGTCAACGGCGGCGTGTTCCGCGCCACCGCCGGGCTGCAGCAGCGCTTCGGCTCGGACCGCATCCTCGATACCCCGCTGGACGAAACCACCATCGCCGGCCTGACCATCGGCCTGGCCGCACAGGGCATGAAGCCGGTGGCCGAAGCCCAGTTCGACGGCTTCATGTACCCGATGGTCGACCATATCGTCTGCCACGCGGCACGCCTGCGTTACCGCACGCGTGGCCGCCTGCACTGCCCGATGGTGCTGCGCGTGCCGTGGGGCGGTGGCATCCGCGCGCCGGAACACCACAGCGAAGCCAACGAGGCGATCTTCACCAACGTGCCGGGCCTGCGCGTGGTGCTGCCGTCGTCGCCGCAGCGTGCCTATGGCCTGCTGCTGGCCGCGATCCGCGAGCCGGATCCGGTGATCTACATGGAGCCCAAGCGCATCTACCGCCAGTACAAGGAAGTGGTCGTCAACGACGGCGAAGCCTTGCCGCTGGACGTCTGCTTCGTGCTGCGCGACGGCACCGACGTGACCCTGGTGACCTGGGGCGCGCAGGTGAAGGAAGCGCTGGAAGCGGCGGACAAGCTGGCCGGTGAAGGCATCAGTGCCGAAGTCATCGACGTGGCCACGCTGCGTCCGCTGGACTTCGCCACCATCGCCGAATCGGTGGCCAAGACCGGCCGCTGCGTGATCGTGCAGGAGGCCCCGAAGACCGCGGGCTTCGGCGCCGAGATCGCCGCGCGCCTGGCCGAGGAATCGATCTACGACCTGCTGGCACCGGTCGAGCGCGTCACTGGCTACGACACCCACATTCCGCTGTTCCGCCTGGAAATGAAGTACCTGCCGAGCGTTGAGCGGATCGTGGCTGCGGCCAAGCGCGCGGTGGCGGCCGGCTGACATGCGGGCCCGCCTTCTGGGGGCTTACCGCAGCCAGTATCCCAACCCGCTCCGGTTCCGCACCGGCCAGATCGTCGAAGTAGGTGTACGTGACGAGGAATGGCCGGCGTTTGCCTGGGTACGCACCAACGATGGGCGCGCTGGATGGGCGCCCATCGCCTGGTTGCAGCTGCTGGACGAGGGTCGCGCCGAAGCGCTGTGCGACTACGACGCCCGCGAGCTGGATGTGGAAAGCGGCGAGATGGTGAAGCTTCATCACGAACACGGCGGGTGGTGGTGGTCCGAGCGCGCCAATGGCGCGACGGGCTGGCTGCCGGCCCGCGAACTGGAACTGCTGGAAGAGAACTGCAAATGAGCCAGACCAAGAACTTCAACCTGCCCGACCTGGGCGAAGGCCTGCCGGACGCGACCATCGTCGAGTGGTTCGTCAAGGAAGGCGATGTGATCAAGCTGGACGAGCCGCTGGTGTCGATGGAGACCGCCAAGGCCGTGGTGGAAGTGCCCTCGCCGTTCTCCGGCAAGGTGCTGAAGCTGTCCGGCGGCGCCGGCGACATCATCCCGACCGGCTCGGTGCTGGCCAGCTTCGAACTGGACCCGAACCTGCCGCAGCGAGCCGATGGCCAGGACACCGGCCACAGCCATGGCCACGCTGCACCGGCGGCCGCACCGACCCCGCCGCCGCTGCCGGCTGCGGCCGCTCCGGTAGCCGCCGAGGAGGCCAAGCCCGCCGCGGCCGAGCGCGATGACGCCGGTACCGTGGTCGGCGCGATGCAGAGCTCCAATGCCGTGCATGCCGAACAGGCGCTGGCCGTCGGTGGCGTCAAGGCCGTGCCGGCCGTGCGGGCGATGGCGCGCAAGCTGGGCGTGGACCTGAGCCGCGTGGCCGCTACCGGCACCGATGGCGCGGTCACCATGGCCGACGTCAAGCAGGCCGCCGCCAACGGCACCGCCAAACTCGGCGCCGCACCGGCACCGGTCGCTGCCGCCGCGAATGCCACGCCGGCCCCGGCGCAGGTGTCCG
Organism: Stenotrophomonas sp. YJH_SMC_127; assembly: GCF_059372445.1. Taxonomy (NCBI): domain Bacteria; kingdom Pseudomonadati; phylum Pseudomonadota; class Gammaproteobacteria; order Lysobacterales; family Lysobacteraceae; genus Stenotrophomonas; species Stenotrophomonas sp. YJH_SMC_127. The sequence goes on from NZ_JCAFVO010000006.1 coordinate 80,421, forward strand.
CCCCGGTGCAGAGCGAAGCCCGCACCCCGCTGTCTGCCGCCGGCAAGCCGATGCGCACCCAGCCGCCCGGCGTGGTCGCCAAGGGCCAGCCGGAACCGCTGAAGGGCGTGCGCCGCAACATGGCCCGCGTGATGGCCGATGCGCACAGCAAGGTCGTGCCGACCACGCTGAACGACGACGCCGACATCCATGCCTGGCTGCCCGGCAACGACGTCACCGCGCGCCTGGTGCGTTCGATCGTGGTCGCCGCGCAGAAGGTGCCGGCGATGAACGCCTGGTTCGACGGTGAAGCGCTGACCCGTACCCTGCACGCGCAGGTGGACATCGGCATCGCCGTGGACACCGACGACGGCCTGTTCGTGCCGGCCCTGCGCAACGCCGACATGCTCGACGCACGCGGCATCCGCGAAGGCGTCAACCGCCTGCGCGAGCAGGTGGAATCGCGTTCGATCGCGGCGTCGGAACTGAGTGGCTACACCATCTCGCTGTCCAACTTCGGCATGTTCGCCGGCCGCTACGCGACCCCGGTCGTGGTGCCGCCGTGCGTGGCCATCGTCGGTGCCGGCCGAGCCCGCCACCAGATGACCCCGGTGATGGGCGGCGTGGAAGCGCACAAGGTGATCCCGCTGTCGGTCACCTTCGACCACCGCGCAGCCACGGGCGGTGAAGCCGCCCGCTTCCTGCGCGCGATGATGGACGACCTGGCACTGGCCAGCTGATCGGCCACCTGACCGGTGGGTGCCAACCGTTGGTTGGCACATGACTTGGAGAGAACGCCGGGCATTGCCCGGCGTTTTTTTTCCGGCATCCACGCATGGCGTGGATCTACACAATGCGGGCGATCAATCGCGCGCGACCATGCCTTCGGCGCGGCTGTACACACGCAGCCGGTGGCCATCAGGGTCGGCACCGACGAAGGTGTGGCCGAACTCCAGCGTCACCGGCGACTGCAGGATCTGCACGCCGAGCCCACGCCACGCATCGTGCATCTGCTGCACGGCCTCGGGGTTTGCGACCACCATCGCCAGTTCGGCGGCGCCTGCCTGCGCAGACACCGGCGGTTGCACGTCATCGCGTTGCCACAGGCCGAGTGCGGCGCCATCGCCGAGCAGGAACAGGGCGAAGCCAGGCGATTGCTCGACCGGCGGTTTGCCGAGGATGCCGCTGTAGAAGGTGGCGCTGGTGGCGACGTCGCGCACGTACTGCAGCAGGGTGCTGGGCGTGAACATGGGGAAGCTCCGTTGTTGGGAGCGATCATGGTGGTACGAGCCTGCTGACAGATTCTGTCAGTAGCGGCGAGCGTGCTCGACTGCTGTTGCCCTCGCCCTGGTAGCGGTCGAGCTTGCTCGACTGCTGTTGCCACTGCCCTGGTAGCGGTCGAGCTTGCTCGACTGCTGTTCGCGAAGATCAAAGGCGGTCGAGCAAGCTCGCCCCCTACCAGGAGCAAAGATCGAAGAGCAAAGAGCAAAAGCCGCCAACCCATCGCACCAGCAGCAGAAAGCGAAGCGCAATGACAGTCGAGCAGGCCCGACGCTACGAACGGTCCAGCCAGTCCGGCGCGATGCCCTGCGCCTTCTGCCAGCGCCGCAGCAGCGTGGCGCGTGGTACGAGGTAGTGCTCCTCCAGCACGCGCACCTGGCGGATGCGATCCAGGCGGAAATGGCGAAAATCCTCGCGGCGCTCACACCACGCCGCCAGCATCGGCACCTCATCGAAGTAGCCCAGCGCGAACGGCCAGACGATGCGCTCGCTGCGCTGGCCGTGCGCGTCCTCGTAGCCGAACTTCAGGCGCTGCTGTGAACCGACAGCCTCTCGCACGGCCTGCAGACGAGCTGGGGGAACCTTGGCCGCCGCACGCGAAGGGCCCACCCGCAGGCCACTGTCACGCAGGGTCTCGCGCCGCGCTGCGGGCAACACATGGGCGATGCGCGCCAGGGCATCGCGTGCGGCTTCGGCCAACGCGGGTTCGGTACGGGCCGCAACCCAGCGCAGGCCCAGCACCAGCGCGTCGATCTCGGCCGGTGGCAGGGTCATCGGCGGCAGGGTATCGCTCGGCGTCAGCTGGTAGCCGACGCCGGCCTCGCCGCGCAGGTCGGCGCCCTGCTCGCGCAGGGTTTCGATATCGCGGTACAGCGTGCGCAGGCTGACTCCCAGCGCGTCGGCCAGCACCTGGCCGGCCACCGGCCGCCGATGGCGGCGCAGCAGCTGTTGAAGCTGGGTGAGGCGCAGCGCACGTGACATCAGCCGGCCAGTGCGCTCGATGCCACCACGTGCTCACCCGGTTGAGGGGCCAGCGCGGCCTCGACCAGCGCCCGGGCAATTTCGCTGGCCGGGTTGATCCGCCATGCCCGTGGCAACACCGGCCCCAGTGCACCCAGCACCGTCAGTGCCAGGCGTTCGCCGCGCCGCACCTCGTTGCGCTCGCCACCGATCAACCCTGGGCGGACCAGGGTCAACGAGGTGAAGCCCAGCGCGCGCAGATCGCGCTCCAATTCACCCTTCACCCGGCTGTAGAAGATCGACGACCGCGGATCGGCACCGGCTGCGGAATTCAGCACATAGGTCTGCGCACCCTGCGCCTGCGCCAGACGGGCGAACGCCAGCGGGTAATCATGGTCGATGCGATGGAAGGCCTCGCGGCTGCCAGCCTGGGCAATGGTGCTGCCGAGCGCGCAGATGACCGCGTCCACGCCCGCCCACCCGGCGGCGGCGGGCAGCGCATCGAAGGCCAGTACCGGGTTCTCCAGCTTCCCGTGGGCTGCGCCCAACGGGCGACGGGTCGGGGCGATCACGGCGCTGCAGCGCGGGTCGTCCAGCAGCCGGGGCAGGGTCAGCCCACCGACCAGGCCGGTCGCCCCCAGCAACATCACGCGCATCACCACCTCCACTGCGGCATCCTGTCGCCCATCCTAGCCGTTCAAGCCGTCGGCGGCCGCGCCGATATGCTGGAACCAGTCCCTGCCAGCCCCCAGGATTCGCTCCATGACGGACCAGCCCGACCACCGCCCTGCCCCCGGTACCGCCCTTGGGCCGCCGGCACGCGTGCGCGCGGTGGTGGACGATGGGCTGGGCGACCGCGTGGTGCTGCAGGGCGGCGGTGGCGTGGCGCTGCAGCAGCTGTTCGCAGGCGCCGACGCGCCGGAACCGCTGCTGGCCGCGTTCGCCAACGGCATGGCCACCCTGCCCGGCGAGCTGGGCGATATGGGCGACCGCCTGCAGTCGGCGCAGGCCAGCGCCGATTGGCCGCGCTACGGGCGCGCGATGCGGCAGTTGATCGACAAGTACATCCGCACCATCGAACAGCATTCGCCGGATGGGCAACCCGAAAGCCTGCGCCTGTCCGAGCAGCTGCGGCTGCTGCTGGGCGGCGCGGTGGTGGCGCTGCTGCAGCACGACCCGGACCTGCGCGAACAGGCGCAGGCACTGGCCATGCACCTGCGCCAGTGGCAGCCAGGCACGGCGCTGGAACCGATCGAGCAGGGCGTGCGCGAACTTGGCCACCAGGTCGGCGTGCGTGCCGAGAGCTGGCAGGAGCAGCAGGCACTGCTGCTGGAGCTGTTCGCGCTGCTGCTGGAGAACGTGAGCGAGCTGCTGGATGACCGCAGCTGGCTGCAGGGCCAGATCGCCGCGGTACGCCAGCTGCTGGACGGGCCGTTGGAAGCTGAGGCGGTCGAGCGCACCCGCGCCGAACTGCGCGAAGTGATCTACAAGCAGGGCCTGCTGCGCCAGGGCATCGACGATTCGAAGGCGGCGATGCGCGGGCTGATGGGCGAGTTCATCGAGCGCATGGATGGCATGGCCACCAGCACCGGCGAGTACCACGATCGCATCGGCAGCTACGCACTGCAGCTGCGCGAGGCGCGCAGCATCGCCGACCTCAACCAGCTGCTGCAGGACGTGATGCGCGACACCGGCAAGGTGCAGCAGCAGGCCGCGCAGGCGCGCGATCACCTGGCCAACGCACGGCAGGAAGTGGAGCGTGCCGAGCAGCGCATCGCCGAGCTGGAGCAGGAACTGCGCGCGGCCGGTGACCTGGCACGCATCGATCCACTGACCCAGGCGCTGAACCGCCGTGGCCTGGACGAACTGCTGCAACGCGAGCTGGCCCGTGCCGCACGCAACAACTCGCCGCTGGGCGTGGCGGTGATCGATCTGGATGATTTCCACCAGACCAACGATGCACATGGTCATGCCGGTGGCGATGCACTGCTGCAGCACCTGGTGGCCGTCTGCAAGCTGCTGCTGCGCGCCACCGATGGCATCGCGCGGCTGGGCGGCGACGAGTTCGTACTGGTGCTGCCGGAAACCCAGGGCGCCGACAGCATGGCCACGGTGCAGCGCCTTCAGCGTTCACTGGCGCATCGCGTGCTGACCGTGCAGGACCGGCGCGTACCGGTGCATTTCAGTGCCGGGCTGGCGCAATGGCAACCCGGCGACGATACCGAGACCCTGCTGCGGCGCGCGGACGACGCGCTCTATGCGGCCAAGCGGCAGGGCAAGAACCGGGTGCAGGCAGGCTGACCGTCCGGCCCGCAGCAAACTACGTTGGTAGGTGCCAACCTTGGTTGGCACACGCAGAAACAAAGCGCCGACCAAGGTCGGCCTCTACCCGGCGACCCGCCGGCGATGATCCCGACCACCCTGAACCGCTTTGGTAGGTGCCAACCTTGGTTGGCACACGCAGGAAACAAAGCGCCGACCAAGGTCGGCCTCTACCGGGGAACCCGCCGGCGACGATGCCGACCACCTTGAACCGCTTTGGTAGGTGCCAACCTTGGTTGGCACGCGTGGGAAACAAAGCGCCGACCAAGGTCGGCCTCTACCGGGGAACCTGCCGGTGACTACTTGCCGCGCAGCTTCTGGAACCCGGTCACCGCCGCCAGCACGATGGCGCCGGCGATGATGCCCACCACCATGTTGCCCACCGCACTGACCAGCCAGCCCCACTGGCCCTCGCCGCCCAGCGCCTGTACTGCGTGGTGCAGCGCCGGCACGTTGTGCACCAGGATGCCGCCGCCGACCAGGAACATGGCAATGGTGCCGGCCACCGAAAGGAACTTCATCAGCCACGGTGCCGACGCGACCAGGCCGCGACCGAAGGCGGCCACAGCCCCACCCTTGCGCGACAGGTACAGGCCCACGTCATCCAGCTTGACGATGCCCGCCACCAGCCCATAGACAAAGACCGTCATCGCCAGTGCAACCACGGCCAGCGTGACCAGCTGGTTGGTGAATGATGCGGTGGCGACCACGCCCAGGGTCAGTACGATGATCTCGGCCGAAAGGATGAAGTCGGTGCGGATCGCACCCTTCACCTTGTCCTTCTCCCACGCGACCATGTCCACCTGCGCGTCGGCCAGCGCCTTGCGGCGTTCGGTCTGGCGCTCGGCATCGTCGTCGGCCGAATGCAGGAAGCGGTGCGCCAGCTTCTCCACGCCCTCGAAGCACAGGAAGGCACCACCGATCATCATCAGCGGCACGATCAGGGGCACGTTCCAGCCGCGGCTGTGCAGCCAGGTTTCCAGCGCACTGATCGCCAGGGCCGCCGGCACCAGGATCACCTTGTTGACCAGCGAGCCCTTGGCCACCGCCCACACCACCGGCAGTTCGCGGTTGGCGTTGACTCCGGTGACCTGCTGCGCGTTCAGCGCCAGATCGTCACCGAGCACGCCGGCGGTCTTCTTCGCGGCGACCTTGGTCAGCACCGAGACATCGTCGAGCAGGGTTGCGATATCGTCGAGCAGGGCGAACAGGCTGGCACCGGCCATGGGGCGTCCAAGAAAGGGAATAGGCGGATTCTGACCGATCCGGTGTGGACTGCGGAAGACACCGGGTTCACCGCATGCCCACCGCCCCCCGGCGACACTGCGGAATCCGGACATTGCCGGCCCGCAGCCGGCGCTACCTGTCTTCGTCGCATGGGAGTCCCGCTTGAGCAATCCGTCCGCCGCCAATGGCAATCCCCCGCTGGTCAAAGGCATGAGCCGGCGCAGCCAGATCCTGCGCCTGCTGATGCGCTACCGCCATTCGGGCGTGTTCTCGGGCATGAACCTGGATGCGGCAAGCAACCAGGCCGATGTGCCCGCCGACGGCAATCCGGAACAGTTCGTCAGCGACCTGGAAGCGTTGGGGCCGACCTTCGTCAAGCTGGGCCAGATGCTGTCCACGCGGCCGGACATGGTGCCGGTGGAGTTCGCCACGGCGCTGGAGCGCATGCAGGAGAAGGTGGCGCCGATCCCCGTCGAGCGCATCCACGCGATCATCGAGCAGGAACTGGGCGTAGGGGTGAACAAGCTGTTTGCCTCGTTCGATCCCGAGCCGTTGGGCTGTGCTTCGATCGCGCAGGTACATCGCGCGGTGCTGCACGATGGCCGCCAGGTGGCGGTGAAAGTGCAGAAGCCCGAAGTGGCCGCGCAGCTGCGCTCGGACCTGGAGGCACTGCGCAGCTTCGCGCTGGCCGCCGACCACCTGACCCAGGTCGGTCGCCGCGTGCGGTTGCGCGACTGGCTCAACGAGTTCGCCAAGACCCTGATGCAGGAGCTGGACTACCACGCCGAGGCCGAGAACCTGGCGCGCTTCGGACGGCACCTGCGGCCGTTCCGCCGGCTGTGGGTGCCGCAGCCGATCTGGGACTACAGCAGCCAGCGCGTGCTGACGATGGAGCTTGCCACCGGCGTGCGCGTGGATGCGATCTCCGGCGTACGCCGCACCGAGCAGGACATGGACCCGTTGGCGGCGGCGCTGATCCGCGGCTACCTGGACCAGATCTTCGTGCATGGCGAGATCCATGCAGACCCGCACCCGGGCAACCTGCGGGTGATGCCCGATGGCCGGCTGGCGATCTTCGACCTGGGCATGGTCGCGCACATGCCGCCGCGCCTGCGCGAGCGTCTGCTGAAGATCCTGTTCGCGGCGGTCGACGGCCGTGGCGAGGAAGTGGCCGATGACCTGATCAGTATCAGCACGCGGCTGGAGGCCTTCGATGAAGAGCGCTACCTGCGCGAGACCGGTCAGCTGATCGCGCGCTATGCGGCCAGCGGCAGTTTCTCCGAAGGCCGCGTGGTGCTGGACATGGTGCGCATCGCCACCGCCTGCGGCCTGCGCACGCCGCCGGAACTGAGCCTGCTCGGCAAGGCCCTGCTCAACCTGGAAACCGTGTGCCGGCTGCTGGCGCCAGAGCTGGACACGCGCCGCATCGTCGAGCGCCAGCTGCAGCACGTGATGCGTGCGCGCCTGAAGAAGTCGCTGTCTGCAGCCAACATCGCCAGCGAGGCGATGGAGCTGCAGCAGCTGCTGCGTGATGGGCCGCGCAAGCTGTCGGACATCATGGCGCTGCTGGCCGAGAACCGCCTGCAGATGAAGGTCACCGGCCTGGAAGAATCGCGGCTGATGGAGAACCTGCAGAAGATCGCCAACCGCGTGGCGGCCGGCATCATCAGCGCCGCATTGATCATGGCCGCCGCGATGATGATGAGGATCGACACCGGCTGGCACCTGTTCGGTTACCCGCTCATCGCCCTGATCCTGTTGTTCATCGGCGTGGTGCTCGGCCTGGGCATCGTAACCAGTGCATTGCTGTTCGACCGTCGTGCGCGGGCACGCGAAGAACGCGGGCATCGCTAGCGCATCTACGAAAACGCCCGTATTCATGCATTTTTTAATGCAATCCAGCCACCCCTTTCACGCTCGTTTTACCTTCTGAGCGCGATTACGCGCGCGTCATTTCAACAAACATTTCAGTCAGGTTCGTGCATGCACTATCGGGTCATCGGCCTGTCACATGCATGTGCTTGCGGCAGCGCCGGTCGGATGGACACGCGTCGGTACGACGTCCATCACCACCACCCCGTCACTGCCGAAGCTGCCTATGCTCTGGATACTGCTGCTGTCGTTGTTGCTGTTGTGCTGGTTGTTCCTCGCGTCCGACAAGTGGGTGTGGTGGAAGGCCGGCGCGTTCTCGCTGCTGCTGCTGATGCTCAGCGCGTGGTGGCTGATCGACAAGCTGTCCGGTGATGGGCTCAATGCCGCCACCCTGTACCACCTCGGCGCCGACATGGAAGGTGCCGGTGTCTCCGACTTCAAGGGCTACATCGCCGGCTTCGTCGTGTTGGCGCTGGTCTCGCTGCTGCCACTGTTCGCCACACGGGTGAAGCGCTGGCGCCGGCCCGGCCACGGTGGCGCGTTGTTCGCCGGTTTCGCGGCCGTGTGGGTGGCCACGATCATGATCAGCCCGCTGGCCCGTGACGGCCAGCGCCTGTACCAGCAGCTGCGCCCGGTCGACTTCGCCCGCATCGCCCCTGAGTACCAGGTGCCGACGCAGCCGCTGCAGCGCCCGCGCAACATCGTCTGGATCTACGGCGAAAGCCTGGAACGCACCTATCTGGACGAGGCCGTGTTTCCCGGCCTGATGCCCAACCTCAACCGCCTGGCGTCCGAGTCGCTGGACGTGCGTGGGCTGGCCTCGGCCGAAGGCAGCGGCTGGACCATCGCCGGCCTGGTGTCGTCGATGTGCGGCGTGCCGCTGACCACCTCGCAGGGCGATGAAAACAGCATGGACCGCATGGGCAGCTTCCTGCCCAAGGCGGTGTGCCTGGGCGACTACCTGAAGCAGCAGGGCTACACCAACCACTATCTGGGGGGGGCCAACGGCCAGTTCGCCGGCAAGGGCCAGTTCCTGGCCAGCCACGGCTTCGACGAAGTGCATGACCTGGCGTGGTTCAAGCAGCAGAAGAAGATCGGCCGCATCCACTACTCGGCCTGGGGCGTGCACGACGACGTGCTGCTGGACACCGCCTACCAGCGCTTCGAACAGCTCTCGCGCGCCGGTTCACCGTTCATGCTGACCACGCTGACCATGGACACCCACCACCCGGCGGGCCACCTGCCGGTATCGTGCAAGGGCGAGCGCTACCAGAGCCAGTACGGCAACATCAACATGCTCAACGCGCTCAAGTGCAGCGACCGGCTGATCTCGCAGCTGGTGCAGCGCATCCAGGCCAGCCCGTACGGCAAGGACACGCTGATCGTGATCGCCTCCGACCACCTGGCGATGCCCAACGATCTGACCCACATCCTGACCCGGCAGAAGCGCGAGAACCTGCTGCTGTTCCTGGGCGATGGCATTGCCCCGCAGCAGCTCAGCGCCGACGCCGGCACCACCCTGGATTCGGGTGCGACCCTGCTCAGCCTGCTGGACCCGAACCTGAAGACGATGGGCTTTGGCCGCTCGCTGATCGACAGCCAACGCGCACCCAGCGCCAGCGTGGCGGCCCGGCGCGATGGTGGCCGCGACTACCCGCAGTACCTGGCCTTCGCCCGCTCACTGTGGCTGGGCGAACCGACCCGCGAACTGAAGATCGATGGCGATGACCAGGTCGTGGTCGGCCTGCAGCACGTGCAGCCACCGGTGCTGCTGGAGTACGACAAGGACTGGGGGCTGAAGTCGGTCTACCTGGAGAACACCTCGCGCCAGTTCGATGACGCGGATCCGGACAACACGCTGGCCTATGTTGATCGCTGCACCGCATTCGAGGACGGCTCGGCCGACGGCGACTGGTGTGCGCTGCTCGTCAACCGCGACAACGGCATCAAGCTGTACCGCGACAACGACCTGCGCGGCGGCATCGCGGTCGATGCACCGCTGGACGCATTCCAGGGCCCGCGCCCGAGCGTGCGCCAGGCGCACATGATCACCCAGAAGGGCCGCCGCACCCGTGCCGGCCAGTACATGCTGCAGCTGGTGGCGAGCACGCGCCCGGATCGCGGTTTCTGGATCGAGGCGGTGTCCTCGCAGCGCAAGGTGGTGCTGGCCCAGCAGTGGGTGCAGCCCGATGCCGATGGCAAGATCAACGTGTCGTTCGGGCTGGACCATGAAGTGGATGATCTGGAGATCCGCGCGTGGTTGAACCATGCCGAGAAGCTGGCGGTGGATACGTTCGCACTGGTGCCCTCGCGCAGCCGACCACGGGGATAGGGTTCTTTGCAGGGCTGCGCCCTGCACCCGTGGTAGTGCCGGCCGCTGGCCGGCAACCTCAGAAGCAACGGCAACAGCGTGCAATCCGTAGTTTGGCGGGGCGGTGTCGACCTTGGTCGACACACTCTGTCAGATATCGAAAATCAAGATGGGGTCAGATCCGTTTTCCTCCGGAAAACGGATCTGACCCCAAGAGCATTTCCGACAGATCGCGGGAAACTGTCGAAGCCGGGGTGGGTCCGGTCGCGGGAGTGTCCGCGGCATGGATGCCGCGGCCAAGCCCCCATGGGTGAGGGCGCTTTGCTTGCGAAGCACTGCTTCGCAAGCGCCCGAACGCACAGCCGCCAGCGGCTGGGCCGGCCTGGGGGTTTACGGCGTCTCCCGCAACCGGTCCCACCCCGCCATCCCGCAGGAAATCAGCTGTTGCTGTTGCTGTTGAAGTTGCCGGCCAGCGGCCGGCACTACCGCGGGTGCAGGGCGCGGCCCTGCAAAACAACCCCTACTCCTGCGGGTCGCGGATGATGTGGATATCGGTCGGGGTCGACAGCGGAATGTTCCGCTCGGCCAGGATCTGCAGCAGGCTGAAGTACAGATCGCTGCGGGTTGCATACACCTGCCGCGGGCTGGCCACGTACGCGAAACTGTTGATGGTGATCTGGCCACCGGCAATGCTGTCGATGTAGACCGTCGGCGCCGGCTGCTTCAGCACGTTGGTGTGCGCGGTGTACGCATCCAGCAGCGCCTGCCGCAGGTTGCCGACATCAGTGCTGGGCGGCACCGCGAACTGGATCTGGATGCGGCCCTGGTTGTTGCCCATCGTCATGTTGCGCACGGTCTTGGTGACCAGCTCGGAGTTGGGCACGATCAGCGTCGACTTGTCGCCCACCTGGATCTCGGTCGATCGCAGGCTGATGCGGCGGATGTCGCCCTCCTGGTCACCCAGCTTCACCCAGTCGCCGATCTTCACCGGGCGCTCGGCCAGCAGGATCAGGCCCGAGACGAAATTCTGGGTGATCACCTGCAGGCCGAAGCCAATACCCACCGACAGTGCGCTGACCAGCAGGGCCAGCTTGCTCAGCTGCAGCCCCATCGCCGACAGCGCCCAGATCACCGCGATGATGATGCCCACGTATCGGGCAACGGTGCTCACCGAATTGCGCGCGCCCAGGTCCAGCTCGGTCTTGGGCAGGTAGGTGTCGGTCAGCCAGCGCTGCACCAGCTGGGTGATCGCCAGGCCGGCCAGCAGCGCCAGTACCGCCAACACGATCCCCGCCGGTGCGAGCTTGGTGCCACCGATATCGAATCCGGTCGTGAACAGTGAAGTGAAGCGCTCCACCACCGCGCCGATGTTGCCGAACGGCGCCACCAGCGCCAGCAGCGCGATCAGTACGACGATGGTACGCAGCGCCGCCGACAGCAGGACGCCCGCCTGTTCCAGCCGCGATACGCTCAGGCCGGTGCTGAGCAGGATGGTCTGGCCGACCTTGCTGTCGGCGTTGAGCATCCACGTGCTCAGGTCATCGACGAACTTGAACAGCAACGTCGCGGCCAACACCACGATGCTACCGCCGATCAATTGCTGGTTCACGAACTTGGCGAAATTCAGGTAGCCCAGCAACGTGGCAATGATGGCGGCCACCACTGCGATGTTGCCCGCTACCCGGGCCAGTACCAGCCAGCTGCTGCGGCGCACCGGCGTGGCTGCACCCACGCCATCGGCCTGCGCTTCCAGCTTGGCCTCGGCCTCGGCGGTCTGCCGGCGATGCAGGCGCGCCAGGGTCACCAGCATGGCCATGATCAGGCCGAGGTAAGTCAGCGCAATCAGTCCGTCCAGCGCCACCGTGGTGACGTCGCTGGTGCGCGTGGCCTGGTCCAGGGCCACCAGCACCGTGCTCAGCCAGGCCAGCGCCGCCGCGCCCCAGGCGTACTTGCGCAGCTTCAGCGCGGCGGTGTCGTCCAGGTTCAACAGCCGCCACGACGGGCGCTTGGGCACCAGCAGGCAGGCGCTGAGTGCGGCGATGAAGGCCGCGCGGAACGTTGCGGTCTCCAGGCCATCGGCCACCACCTGCAGGCGCGGCGCGATCGCATCGATGGCATCCAGCGCCGCCATCAGCACCACCACGGCGTAACCGGGCAACAGCGTGCCCACCAGCAGCAGCCACATGGCCAGGCCGGACCGGCGCAGGCGACCATCGGGCGCACGCTCGGACGCAGCAAAGCGGCGTCCCAGCCTGCGCAGCCACAGCCGCAGTGGGAACATCATCACCAGCGCGGCCAGCAGGCCCAGCAACGGCGTGCCCCAGCCATGGGCGCGGATACCGGCGACCAGCGCATCGCGGCCCTGCCCGGCCAATGGCACAACCCGCGCGATATCGATCGGCAGACGCTCGGCCACCTTGCTCCACAGCGCGGGCGACAACGGCGAGGCCACCTTCTGGCCCAGTTCTTCCGTGCGTTGCGCGGCTCGCTGCTGCTCGATGTCCGCCGCCAGCTGCTGCGCACGCACGGCACTGGCCTTGGCCTGCACCACCGAAGCGGCCAGGCCGTCACGCTGTTTGGTGAGGGTGCGCCGTTGCGCCGCCAGCTCCGGCGGCTCAGCGGCCCCTTCTGCCGGCGTTCCCAGCTGCGCCAGCTGTTCGTTGAGTCGGTCCAGCTGCGGCTGCAGCGCCTTTTCCAGCGCCTCGGCATCGCGCCGTGCCTGCGAGGCATTCTCGGACAGCATCGCCAGCGTCTCGGTGGCTTCTGCATCGCCACGCTTGCGCTCCACATCCTTCAGGCTGGAATCGATATCCGCCAGCTGCTGCTTCGGCGTGGGGTCCTCATCCTGCGCCAGCACCGGCGCGGACAGCAGGAAGGCGGTGCACAGCAGCAGGACCCACCAGGGCCCCCGTGCACGGATCGATCGCAGGAAAGAAGACACGCAGCCACACCGGTTCGCGCGGACCACCGCGCCTGCGCGCGACTATACGGCAGAGCCGGTCAAGGCCGGATGGGCGGCCCCGCCAGCGTCGCGCATCAGTACTTCAGGCGAAGCTCTTCCACCGTCGGCTGCTGCAGCGCATACCAGTCCTGGAACTCTTCCTCGGTGATCTCATCGGGCGCGTACACCGCCACCGGGTGCCAGTCGTGGTCGGTCGGCAGCGGCTGGCGCGGGCCGGCGCGCAGGCTGTAACTCACACCTTCGTAGTCGACCAGTTCGTCGACCTGCGGCCACTGTTCGCGCGCGAACGCAGATTCACTCTTCAACAGGATCACCTGGTACATCGGCACCTCCACCTCGGTTGGATCAGGAAAACACGGCGCTGGCGGCAGGATACCCCCAGGCCGGTGACAACGGGCGCTCCGCCGGGGCGACGGAACGTTCTGGACACGGCCATCGCCCCGGCTTCACCCGCCCATGGCAAGGCCATCGGCATCGTGGAGGCCCACCCCTGCCACGACCGCCGATGACCGAGCACCCGCCGCTGAAAACCGTCGCCGACCTCAAGCTGCCGCGCTACCTGGGCACCTGGTACGAGATCGCACGCCTGCCGATGCGCCACGAGCCGGAAGGCTGCACCGACGTATCGGCGCACTACACCCTGCTCGACAACGGCAATGTCGGCGTCACCAACCGCTGCCGCATGGACGGCGAGATCGAAGAGGCCACCGGCGAGGCCTGCGCTGTCGACAACGACAGCGCGCGGCTGGAGGTCAGCTTCCTGCCCAAGGGCCTGCGCTGGCTGCCGTTCGCCAAGGGCGACTACTGGGTGATCCAGATCGCCCCGGACTACAGCGTGTCGCTGGTCGGCAGCCCGGATCGCAAGTACCTGTGGCTGCTGGCGCGCGAGCCGCGCCTGGACGCGACCGTGCAGGACCATTATCTGGCGGCGGCCCGCCTGCAGGGCTTCGATCTGTCCGAACTGATCCAGACGCCACATACCGGCAAACCCACAGCCTGAGCCCCACGCACGCATGGACCTGAAAAGCGGTTACCCGTGGTGGGCCGTACGCAACGGACTGATCCAGGCGTTCCCCCCGCTGGAGAAGGATCTGCGCTGCGACGTGCTGGTGGTCGGTGGCGGCATCACCGGCGCGCTGATTGCCGACGAGCTGTCCCACCATGGCCATGACGTGGCCGTGATCGAGCAGCGCGATATCGGTTGGGGCAGCACGGCCGCGAGCACCGCGCTGCTGCAGTACGAGATCGATACCCATCTGCTCGAACTGGCCGAACGCTACGGGCAGGACGCCGCAGCACGGGCGTACCGGGCCTGCGCGGAGGCAATCCCGGCACTGGGCGAAGTGGCACGCGGGTTGAAGGACGTGGATTTCCAGCGCATGGACAGCCTGTACCTGGCCAGCCGCCATCGCGACGTGCCGCGCCTGATGGCCGAAGGTGAGGCGCGGCGCAGCATCGGCCTGGATGCCCGCTGGCTGGACCGCGAAGCGCTTCGCGAGCGTTTCGACGTGGATGCCGGCGGCGCCCTGCTGACCCGCCAGGCGGCGCGGGTCGATCCCTACTGTCTCACCTACGGCCTGCTCAAACGAGTGCGCCGCCGCGGCGGCCATGTGCACGACCGCACCGTGCTGCACACGCTCAAGCCTGGCGCGCAGGGCGTCACCGCGATGACCGAGGCCGGCGCCTCGGTCCGTGCCCGCCACGTGGTCCTGGCCATGGGCTATGCCAACCAGACGTGGCTGGAACAGCGGGTTGCGCGCAACCGCAGCAGCTATGCCTTCATCACCGATCCCATCGAAGCGGACGTGCTCGGCAGGCTGCGCAACACGATGGTGTGGGAAAGCGCCCGCCCGTACCTGTACCTGCGCGCCACCGGCGACCGCCGCCTGCTGGTGGGTGGGCTGGACGACGCCATCGATATCCCCGCCCGGCGCGACCGGCGCGTTGATGGCAAGGCCGGCAAGCTGATGAAGCAGCTGCGGCACTGGTTCCCACGGCTGGATCCGATACCCGCCTTTTCCTGGGCCGGCACCTTCGCCGAAACCGCCGACGGCCTGCCCTTCTTCGGCCCGCACGCGCAGTGGGGACCGCGGGTCCATTTCGCCATGGCCTACGGCGGCAACGGCATCACTTATTCGATGATCGGCGCCCAGCTGCTGCGGGCCCGGATCGAGCGGCGCAGGCATGCGCTGGAATCGCTGTTCGGGTTCGAACGGTTGTAGCGTGCAGCTAGGCATGACCTGGCTCTACCGCAAGCGGGCGCCGACAGGCATCATTCAAGCAACCCCTGCTAGCGTCGGCCTGTACCGCCGCGTGTTGCGTGGCCA
The DNA here is from genome assembly GCF_059372445.1 of Stenotrophomonas sp. YJH_SMC_127. NCBI lineage: Bacteria > Pseudomonadati > Pseudomonadota > Gammaproteobacteria > Lysobacterales > Lysobacteraceae > Stenotrophomonas > Stenotrophomonas sp. YJH_SMC_127. Next base: position 95,662 of record NZ_JCAFVO010000006.1, read on the forward strand.
CCTGTCCGCTGGAGCGCCGTCATGATCCGCCCCCTGACCCTGCTGCTGTGCCTGGCCCTGCCGGGAACCGTGCTGGCCCAGTCCGCCGCTGGCGCCACTGCGCCGCAGGCTGCCGGCCTGGACTTGACGCTGCCGCAGGCGCCGATGCGCTACCTCAACGACCCGGCCCTGCAGCAGGACCCGCCCGGCACCTATTACGGTGACAAGAGCGGCCCGCGCGTGCACGACGATGCGAAGATCGCCGACGTGACCGACGACAAGGTCAAGGTGTCCGGCAGCTTCACCACCGGCATCGGCTATTCGAAGAACGGCGGCAACAGCCACTACAACGCGGCCACGCTGAACCTGAGCAAGAACTACACCACCGATGAAGGCAAGACCCACGGGGTCAACCTCAACATCCACGTGAGTGAGGGCAAGGGCCCGGGCTTCTTCGGCCCGTATGGCGGCTACTACGGCCGCGGGCCTGGCTGGGATTACCCGCCGCCGTACGGCTGGTAAGCCAGCCCCTGTAGAGCCGAGCCCATGCTCGGCTACGGTTGGCCGCAAAGCCGAGCATGGGCTCGGCTCTACAGAGGCCAACGTCAATCCAGCCAGCCATCGCGCTCGCTGTGCAGGATGCGGCCGTCATAGCCGCTCAGGCGCACCTCTACCTTCTGGTTGCGGGCATTGCGGGCTTCCAGCGACCAGGTCGCACCATCGCGTTCCAGCGAATGGATCTCGCGCAGGCCATGCGACTGCGCCCGTGCCAGCACCTGCTCGGTAGTCAGCAGCGCGCGGCCGCTGTGCTCATCGAAGATCTCGCCGGTCTTCGGGTCCACGTAGACCTCGCTGAAGCGGCCATCGGCGCGGCTCACGTCAGCCTCCCACAGGCCATCATCGCGTTCGATCTCGTGGATCTGGGTGTAGCCGGCCTTGCGCAGGGTCTGTTCAACCTGGGCCATGCCCAGCGGCGCGGCCTGTACGGCCGGCGCGACGGCAAGCAGGGCAACAGTGGCGAGGGTGAGCGACTTCAACATGGGGGTTCTCCTGTTCGTTGCCGGACCATCCCGGCAACGCCACGATGCATGGCCCGGTTAACAGCGCCTTAGCCGTGGCTGTTAGCCGGCTGTTAGTCATCCCCGCCACACTCGCGCCTGTACCCCTCTCTCTTTCCTTACCCGCATGCTCGCCACCCTGCCCCTGCTGCTGGCCCTGGCCAACGCCCCGACCGCCGCCGCGCCCCTGCAGGACCCGGCGCAGCAGGTCGCGCGTCGCGCCGTGCAGCAGGGCCGCTACGTGCCGCTGGAGAGCGTGGTGCGCGATGCGCTCAAGCGCTACCCGGGCCAGCTGCTGGAAGTGGAGCTGGACGACGGCGTCTACGAAGTGGAGATCCTGCGCGGCGACGGCGTAGTGGTGGAGCTGGACTATGATGCGCGCAGCGGAAAGCTGCTGAAGACGGAGCTCGACGACTGATGCGCATCCTGTTGGCCGAAGACGATGCCGCACTGGCACAGCGCCTGGTGCCCCTGCTGGAACAGGCCGGCTACGTGGTGGCGGTGGTCGCTGACGGCCGCGAGGCCGAAGAAATCGGCCAGATCGAAGACCTGCAGGCCGCCATCGTCGACCTCGGCCTGCCCGGGCTGGATGGACTGAGCGTGATCGAGCGCTGGCGCGGCAACGGCCGGGGGTTTCCGGTGCTGGTGCTGACCGCGCGCGGGCGCTGGCACGACAAGCTGGCCGGCTTCGATGCCGGTGCCGACGATTACCTCACCAAACCCTTCCAGGCCGATGAGCTGGTGCTGCGCCTGCGCGCCCTGATCCGCCGCAGCCATGGCCACGCCAGCCCGCGCCTGCACTGCGGCCCGCTGCAGCTGGACGTCAACGCCGGCCGCTTCGAGCTGGATGGACAGCCGCTGCCACTGAGTCCGCAGGAATTCCGCCTGCTCAGCTACTTCATCCACCACAGCGGACAAGTGATCGGCCGCGACCGGCTGGGCGAGCAGGTATTCGACGGCGGCCACGACCCGGACTCCAACGCACTGGACGTGCTGCTCGGACGCGTGCGCCGCAAGCTCGGCATCGATCTGATCCAGACCGTGCGCGGCCAGGGCTGGCGGCTGGCCGAGCCATGAACCGGCAACCGTCGCTGCGGCGGCGCCTGCTGCTGGCCGGCGGCGTCGGGCTGCTGCTGGTCTCGCTGCTGGCCAGCGCTCTGCTGGGCGAGCTGTTCAAGCGCAGCGCGCGCGACCGCCTCGACCACGAACTGCAGCAGGACATGCTGACCCTGCTGTCACAGGCCGAAGTGGACCCGGACGGGCAGTTGCGCCTGCGCCAGGAACCCAATGATGCGCGCTTCCAGCGCGTGTTTTCCGGTGCCTATTGGCAGATCGCCGGTGCCGATGGCCGCGTGCTGCTGCAGTCGCGCTCGCTGTGGGATGAAACCCTGCCGGCGAAGGCCGCCGGGCCGGCCACGCGCAATCTGCCCGGGCCGCTGCAACAATTCCTGCGTGCACGCGTGCAGCAGGTGCGCCTGCCACGCGCCAGCGAACCGTTCGTGGCCGTGGTCGCCACCGACCGCAGCGCGCTGGATGCCGATGTTGCCGCGTTCCGCAAGCGCACCGCCATCGCACTGGGCGTGCTGGTCGCGGCGTGGCTGGCGGTGCTGGCCAGCCAGGTGCACTTCGGCCTGCGCCCGCTGCATCGCCTCGGTGCGCAGCTGGAACGGGTACGTCGCGGCGATGCGCAGCGCATCGACACACAGGGACTGGGCGCGGAGGTCGCACCGCTGGGTGAGGAACTCAACGCGCTGCTGGACCACCAGCAACGCATGGTCGCGCGTGCGCGCACCAGTGCACAGGATCTGGCGCACGCGCTGAAGACTCCACTGAGCGTATTGGCCACCGAAGCTGACAGCGACGGCACGCATTGGCGTGCCACCGTGCGCGAGCAGAGTGCGCGCATGCAGGCCAGTGTTGACCGTTACCTGGCTGCAGGACTGGCTGCCGACCATCGCCAGCGCACCGACGTGGCGGCCGTCGCACAGGCGATGTGCCGGCTGATGGCACGCGTGCATGGCGAACGTGGCATCACGTTCACGGCGGCAGGCATCGATCCGGCGCTGCAGTTCGCCGGCGCCAGTGCGGATCTGGAAGAGATGCTGGGCAACCTGCTGGACAATGCCGGGCGCTGGGCGCAACAGCAGGTCACTGTCGAAGCGGAAACCAGCGAAGGGCAGCTACGCGTCGAAGTGCGCGACGATGGCCCCGGCCTGGCCGCAGACGCGCTGGAACGGGTCACCCAGCGTGGTGTGCGGCTGGACGAGCGCGAAGGCAGCAGCGGGTTGGGCCTGGCGATCGTGGGCGATATCGCCGCCAGCTATGGCGGGCGGTTGCAGCTGGAAAATGCACAGCCGGGCCTTCGTGCGACGCTGTGGTTGCCGGTGGCGTGACGCGGCCAACCCAACGGTGGGTAGTGCCGGCCGCTGGCCGGCAGCCACGTGATCACCGGGAACACCCAGCGGAAGCCGGCCAGCGGCCGGCTCTACCGAGCGCCAATCCGACCGGTCGCCGTACACCCGGTAGGTGTCGACCTTGGTCGACACACATCAAACATCAACGGTGATGCATCCACCAGCAATCAATCGCGTCCAGCAATATGTGGATGATCAAACCGATGCCGAACAACCGCGTTTTCTTCGGCACGCACAGCCCGGCATAGACTGCGATGGCCGGTGCGGTGTGCAGCGGGTGGAACCCGATGCTGCAGCGGTTCGGTGCATAGATCGGGTCGGCCAGCAGATGGTCCAGGTCGATGATCCAGCCCAGCAGCATCAGCAGCCACGCCGAGGCAAAGCGCTTGCGCCAGAACAGCCATGCCAGCAACGCTGGCACGGCGGCATGCAGGAACAGGTGGAAGATCGCGCGCGCGCTCATCGGCAACGGTGGCGCCGGGCAAACCCGGCGCCGTCCATCACACCAGCGGCTCGTCGGACAGGTAGGTGTAACCGGTCAGGCCGGCTTCCAGCGCGTCCGACAGTTCCTGTGCGCGTTCCGGCGACAGCTGCGCTGCAGCCACGCGCTGCGCATAGGTCGCACGCAGTTCGTCCAGGCGGTAACCCACGTAGTCCAGCATCACGTCGGTGGTGTCGCCGCGGCGCTGCTGGGTGATGGCATAGCCATCGGCATCGGCCAGCACTTCCACCGCGTCGGTATCGCCGAACAGGTTGTGGATGTCGCCCAGGATTTCCTGGTAGGCGCCGACCATGAAGAAGCCGATGCGATAGCTCTCGCCCGGCCTCATCTTGTGCAGCGGCAGCGAGCTGTCCAGGCTCTCGTTCTCGACATAGGTTTCCACCATGCCGTCCGAGTCGCAGGTCATGTCGGCGATGATGCCGCGGCGGTCCGGGGTTTCATCCAGGCGCTCGATCGGCACGATCGGGAACACCTGGTCGATCGCCCACACGTCCGGGATCGATTCGAACACGCTGAAGTTGACGAAGTACTTGTCGACCAGGCGCTCGTTCAGTTCGTCCAGCACCGGGCGATGGCTCTTCTCGTCGTAGCTCAGGCGCGCACGCACGCCATGGGCGATGGCGTAGAACAGGTCGTCGATGCGCGCACGCTGCGGCAGGTCGATCTGGCCCAGCGCGTAGCTGGCCAGGCCTTCGGCATGGAAATGCTGCGCTTCCTGGAACAGTTCCACCGCCGGGCGCACGTCCAGTTCGTCGTGGATCTCGCGCAGGTGGCGGATCGCCGCCGGCTCGTCGTCGTGCTGGTCCGGCACGCGGCCTTCCTGTGCCTCTTCCACTTCCGACACGTTGGCGATCAGCACCGCGTGGTGCGCGGTCATTGCGCGGCCGCACTCGGTGACGATGCGCGGCGGGGTCAGGCCGAACTCTTCGCAGGCATTGGCCAGCGGCTGCACGATGTTGCTGGCGTAGGAATGCAGGCCGTAGTTGATCGAGCAGAAGCTGCGCGAACGGGTGCCTTCGTAATCCACGCCCAGGCCACCACCCACGTCGACGTGGGTGATCTTCGCGCCCAGGCGCGACAGCTCCACGAAGTAGCGGGTGGCTTCGCGCATGCCGTTGGCGATGTCGCGCACGTTGGAGATCTGCGAGCCCATGTGGAAGTGCAGCAGGTTCAGGCAGTCGGCGTACTCGGTGTCACGCAGCGACTTCCACAGGTCCAGCAGCTGGCGCGGCGACAGGCCGAACTTGGCCTTGTCGCCACCGCTGTTCTGCCACTTGCCGGCGCCCAGCGAGGCCAGACGCATGCGCACGCCCAGGCCCGGCTTCACGTCCAGCGCCTTGGACTCTTCCAGCACCAGCTTCAGCTCGGACGGCTTCTCGATGACGATGAAGGTCTGCAGGCCCAGCTTGCGGCCGATCAGGGCCAGGCGGATGTACTCGCGGTCCTTGTAGCCGTTGCAGACGATCAGGCCACCCGGGCGGGACAGCGCCAGCACGGCCATCAGCTCGGGCTTGCTGCCCGCTTCCAGGCCGAAGCCTTCGCCGTGGTGGCTGGCCAGGGTGCCGGCCACGCCGCGGGTCTGGTTGACCTTGATCGGGTACACGGCGGTGTAGCCGCCGCTGTACTCCCAGTCCTGCTGGGCCTGAGCGAAGGCCGCCTGCAGCTTGCCCAGGCGCTGGCCGAGGATGTCCGGGAAGCGCACCAGCAGCGGCAGCTTGGCACCGGCCGCGCGCGCAGCGTCCACCACCTTGGGCAGCGATACCACCGGGCCGTCCGCCCCGGTCGGTCTCACCACCATGTGCCCGGCCTGATCCACGTCGAAGTAACCGTCCGCCCAATGCGGGATCGAGTAGGTCTTGCGGGCTTGGTCGAGGGACCAATCGGTCATTTCAGTCGGCCTTGTTGGCAATAAAAGGGGGGGCATGATAACGCCTATATGCCCACAGGTTCGTTATCATGCGCGCCCGCGCCCGTGACAGGTTCCAACCTGAACGGGCCGATCCGTCCGGATGTGGCATCTGTGCCACGCGGCCCCGCCCGCCAGCCCGGCTCCACCCCTCCGAACAGGACTGTTTTCCAATGACTGACAGCAACAACTGGTACATCGAACACTTCGAGCGCACCGGCTCGGCCATCGGCTACCGCATCACCGGCAAGCTGGACGAGGTGCAGTCGCCGTTCCAGAAGATCGAGATCTTCCAGACCACCGACTGGGGCAACCTGATGACCATCGACGGGGCCATCATGCTGACCAGCAAGGACAACTTCTTCTACCACGAGATGATCAGCCACCCGGTGCTGTTCACCCACGCTGCGCCCAAGCGCGTGGTGATCATCGGTGGCGGCGACTGCGGCACCCTGCGCGAAGTGCTCAAGCACAAGGGCGTGGAGAGCGTGACCCAGTGCGACATCGACGAGCAGGTCACCGTGATGGCGCGCAAGCACTTCCCGGAACTGTGCGACTCCAACGATGACGCCCGCGCCGAGCTGCTGTTCGACGACGGCGTAGCCTACATGGCCAACTGCCCGGCCGGCAGCGTGGACGTGGTGATCGTTGATTCGACCGACCCGGTCGGCCCCGGCGAAGGCCTGTTCAACAAGGCCTTCTACGAGAGCTGCTTCAAGGCCCTGAAGGACGACGGCATCCTGGTGCAGCAGTCCGAATCGCCGCTGATGCAGCTGGACCTGATCAACGAAATGCGCACCGAGATGGGCAAGGCCGGCTTCGGTTCGTTCAAGACCCTGCCGTTCCCGCAGCCGTGCTACCCCACCGGCTGGTGGAGCGTGACCATGGCGCGCAAGGGCGACAGCAGCTTCGACTTCCGCCAGGCCGACTCGGCCGCCAAGACCTTCAACACCCTGTACTACACCGCCGCGCTGCACACCGGCGTGCTGGTGACCCCGCCGTTCGTGCAGGCGGCACTGAAGGGTTGATCCAAACAAAAACCCGCGCTGGCGACAGCGCGGGTTTTCTGCTTTCTGTAGAGCCGAGCCCACGCTCGGCTGCTCTTCGGACAGGTTGCGGTAAACCCAGCCGAGCATGGGCTCGGCTCTACAGTCAAAGCGCCCAGATGCCCGCAATCACCGCCACCACCAGGCCCCACTTGATCAGCTGGTAGGCCACCACGCTGCGCTCGCGCAGTGCCTTGGCCTTCAGGCGCACCTTGTAGACACTGCCGAACGCCTTGTTGACGCCACCGGTCGGGTCACCCGGCAGGTTCGGCGATGCACCACCGGCCAGCAGCGTGGCCGCCACCGCGCGGTTGAACAGGCCCGGCAGGCCGAAGCGCAGCGGGCGGGCGATGTCGCAGAACAGGATCACCCGGTCCTGCTGCGTCTCGTTGTGCGCATGGTGGATGTAGGTCTCGTCGAACATCATCCACTCGCCGTCGCGCCAGCTCTTCTTGATGCCGTCCACTTCGATGTAGCAGGCATCGTCGTTGGGCGTGCTCAGGCCCAGGTGCAGGCGCAGCGAGCCAGCGAACGGGTCGCGGTGCGGGCGCAGCTCACTGCCCGGTGGCAGCTGCGCGAACATCGCCGCACGCACGTCCGGGATCGACTCGATCAGCGCCGTGGTCTTCGGGCACAGCGTCTTCGCGGACGGGTGCGACGGGCCGTACCACTTCAGGTAGAAGCGCTTCCAGCCACGACGGAAGAACGAATTGAAGCCGGCATCGTTGAACGTGCTGGAGGCAGCGATCTTCTGCGCGTCGCGCAGCGCCAGCGCCTCGTCGCGGATCATCTGCCAGTTCTGGCGCAGCGGCTCCAGCTGCGGGAACTCTTTGCCCGGGTCCAGGAACGGCGTGGTCGGCACCTTCGAGAACATGTACATGACCACGTTGATCGGGGCCATGAAACTGGAGTGGTCCAGCAGCTGGCGCGACCAGCGCGCGCGGACCTTGCCACGGAAGTGGATGTACAGCACGCAGGCCACGAACAGCGCTGCAATGACGATTTTGATGATCAAAGCACTTTCCTCCAGCCGCGGCCGGAACGGGAAACGGGGCGATGCACGGCCAGGCGGCCAGCACCGGTTCGGAACGCGGCAGGGGACGGGGACGTGCCGGAGGGGGCGGCCGCCGATGTCGCGGGTTAACAGCTTATGGTCGGCAGGGCGTGCGCCGGGGTCAAGCCGGACGTGCGTGGCGTTCAGCGCGCCGCCGATGAATGGGCTGGAAGCGCGCCCAACTCATTGATTCACCGGGGCAAACCTTCTAAGTGAGACGGAATTGTCCGATTCTGCGTGACGAACTGTTCCAGCCACGACCCCGACATTTCTCCGACAAATCGTGGAATAGCGAACTGGCGAGTACTAAAATTAACGAAAACTTAGTAACTCCCTGTAACACCGGTTCGCTTGACGCTTTGCGCCACCCACCGGGTCGTCCGAGACCCCGACATGCATCTTCCTGCTCTTCCCCCCTCCTCCTGCGGCAATGATGCCGCCTCCCCGCTGCTGCTCAAGCGCGGCGAACGTTTCCTGGCCCCCGACGTCTACCGCACCTGCCTGGACGGGCGCGAGGCGGTCATCAAGGACTACTCCCGCTACCGCGGCACTCCCGTTTCGCTGATCGCGCGGCTGATGGTGCGCCGTGAAGCACGCATGCTGCAGCGCCTCGGCGGCTGGAAGCATGCCCCCGCGCTGCTCGGCACCCTGGGCGGCCTGGCACTCGGCATGGAGTTCATTCCCGGCCAGACCTTGAGCACCGCGCAGGCCGTCGGCAATGACGTGTTCGAGCAGCTGCAACACGCGCTCAGCCGCCTGCATGCCGCCGGCATCACCCACAACGACCTGCATGGCACCAACGTGGTGGTCAGTGGCGGCGTGCCGGTCCTGCTGGATTTCACCTCCGCCTGGCGCGTACCCCGCTGGTTGCGCCGTGGCCCGCTGAGCCGGCAGATGCGCCGCAGCGACATGAAGAACCTGCTGAAGATCCGCCAGCGCGTGACCGGCCAGGCGCCGAGTGCCGCGCAGGCCGCACTGGTGGCCGACCCGGGCTGGGTCGCCGCCGTGCGCCAGGGCTGGAAGCGGTTCTACAAGTGGGCCAAGCGGCGGTAGGGGTCGAGCTCGCTCGACCGCTTTACCGCTCTTTGTAGAGCCGAGCGCGCGCTCGGCTGCTGTTCCTGCATCGCGCGAAATGCAGCCGAGCATGGGCTCGGCTCTACAACATCCCGCCGAGCGGGTTACAACGCGTCCGCGTCCAACTCGCCGGTACGGATACGCACCACGCTGCCCAGGTCGTACACGAACACCTTGCCGTCACCAATCTTGCCGGTGCCGGCGGCCTTCACGATGGCCTCAACCACCGCCTCCACCTGGTCATCGGTCACCGCCACTTCCAGCTTCACCTTCGGCAGGAAATCGACCACATACTCCGCGCCACGGTACAGCTCGGTGTGGCCCTTCTGGCGACCAAAGCCCTTCACTTCCGTCACCGTGATCCCGGTAACCCCACGCTCGGCCAGCGCTTCGCGCACGTCGTCGAGCTTGAACGGCTTGATCACCGCCATGACCATCTTCATCGTCTATCTCCTGTCTTCCGGCGTGGAGGATAGCGCCTGAACACGGCCCGTGCGAAGCCGCTGCCGCCTGTCCGGGCAGTGGGTGCCGGCAGTATCCTTGTGCCCGAACGGCCTGCCCGCGCCGGATGCACGGGCCCACCCCCACGGAGCACCCCATGATCGACCTGAATCAAATCGATGACCTCGCCCGTCGCCTCAGCGACCTGGTGCCGCCGGGCCTGCGCGAATCGCGCGAGGAACTGCAGGCCACCTTCAAGAGCGCGCTGCAGGCCGGCCTGGCCAAGCTCGACCTGGTCACCCGCGAGGAGTTCGAAGTGCAGCGCGCCGTGCTGCTGAAGACCCGCCAGAAGCTGGACGCGCTGGAAACCGCCGTGCGCGAGCTGGAAGGGCGCGGCGCCGCAGAATGAAAAAAGGAGGCGCACTGCGCCTCCCGTTTACAGATTATTTCCCGGATGGGGCCTTGCAGCAAGGCCCACCGGGCGCCCTAGACTCGCCGGCCTGTCGATCCGGCAGCACAGAGAGGGGCAGCAGCAATGGCACAGGACACCGACTGGACACCCGTTTCGCATGACACCTGCGACCAGGTGGCTGGGCCGTTCTATCACGGCACCCGCGCTGACCTGGCCGTGGGCGACTTGCTGAGCGCGGGCTTCCGCTCCAACTATCGCGACAGCGTGGTGATGAACCACATCTACTTCACCACGATTGCCAAGGGCGCCGGGTTGGCTGCGGAGATGGCTCGCGGTGAAGGGCGACCGCGCGTGTATGTGGTGGAGCCGACCGGGCCGTTCGAGGACGATCCGAACGTGACCAACAAGAAGTTTCCCGGCAACCCGACGCGATCGTATCGGAGTGCGCAGCCGTTGCGGGTGGTTGGGGAGGTTACGGAGTGGGAAGCCTACGACGCGGAGTTCGTTCGGCAGTTGAAGGCGTTTGTTGCTTCGGGGAGTGGGGAGATCATCAACTGATGGCCTGCTGGCGCTGGGCGTTGCGCACTTCTTCATCGGCTTCATAGATGTCCAGCCCGAGCTCAATGCCGCGCTCACCCAAGGCGAGCAGCGCGCGAGGCGAAAGCGAGACACCATCATTGCTGCTGCCCATGAAAAGGCCACAGAACAGATCAGGTCGGAAGCGTGCCAGAGCCTGCCATACGGCGAGATCGCCGGTGAGTTGATCGAGGATCTCGAAGATCTGAGCGTCCAGATCTTCAGGCTCACGACGCTCCGCATCAAGTTGCCAGCTGCCAGTCCTGGCGATACGCACGGTGCCTGATCGGCTGTCTCTGAGTTCCTGGCCCTTGTGATGCGATGCGGTCGGCGTCGCCCCGAGCAAGGCACTGACTTCTTCGGGCAGGAGGTCGTCCCCGAAGAATCGGAGGGTTACCAGGGAATGATCGAATGCGGCCATTGGGATCCAGTTGTCCTTTTCGGAAGGAACTCCAGTACGTAGGCCTCGTTGATGTCAGATTCCAGCCGGAACCGGACGACAGCAGCTTCAGAATAGCCTGAAGCGCGGGAATCGGCTTGCGCTTAAACGGAGAGCTGGCCGGACCCTACTTGACCATATCCAACAAGTCCTTGTCTTCATGCCGCTGCTCCCACGTGGAGAGCAAGCAGAAGCTCACCCCACTGCGCATGGCAACCGTCTGGAACCCCGCGAGCTCTTCCTTCGTGATCGGATACTCGACCGGATCAAAGTGCAGGAGCGCCCACGGCTTGAGGAGTGAGAACCCGGACGCGAGTTCCGAGAAGAGTTCCTTCAGCATGGGTCGCATGGCGGAGAAGTCTTTGATCGGCCCCGCGCGATTGCCAAGGGCGCGGCACTGGCGACGAATGGTTCTGTCACCACCTGCCAAGCGAGCGATGAAGTGATCCTGGTGCACTTGAACGTAGAACAATTGCCGGCGAAATATCTTCATTCCCCGCACCGCCCCCCAAAAGCCCAGCCGTGCAAATCATCAAGCGCCATCCGGAAGCCGGACCTGCGCCGCGCATTCTGCCGCAACGGACCCAAGCGCTGTGCCCTTCATCCGTGAAAGTGCTGCAAGAGTACGTCGTTCATACGCGAGGAAACCGCAGGGCTGCGGGAGAGGTATACCGCAGCCATGCAGCCTGTCCTCGATGCCTCCCATACTCTACCGACCATGCTTCGCGGTACTGGCGCTACGATTCGTCCGTTTGTTGTAAAGCTTAACGAAGCTCGCTCCTCACTCGAGGGGATAGGTGCCATGATCAAAGAATCGAATTACATGCTTCGAGACGGCATCCGCGGCATCGTACAGCAAGGCTGGTTTATCGATAGCGACATGGATCTTCCGTCGGTCATACACCTCGACAATGACTATTCTTCAGGCCAAGAGGCGGAGGCAGATGCCGCGTTGATTGCATACTATCAGGCTGAAGGTGACACCATCGTCTCTCGGATGTGCGCCAACGCACCGGATCGTGCCCAGCACATCCAAGACGCGTGGGAGGCTCACAAGGCAGGTAAGTACGCGCTCAGCGTCCCTGTTTTTCTGATCCAAGCTGACGGTATTGTCTACGACCGAAGAAGCGGACGACAGCTCTTCACGAAGAGCAAAGATCGGGGTATTAGGACCCTGGCCAAGACAGCAGAAGACGGTTCTGCGGACTGGGTTTTTCTAGCCCCATATGCAGAAGACAGCCCTTTTTCTAAGGATACGAAGGATCTGCCTGCCGATTTTGACGGGCGGAATCGCCATGCAGTTCTGCATGGCATCAGCACAAAATTTGCCACGGAGGTCAACAGCCTTCGTGCGTTGTCAGCACTCGGTTACGTGAACTTTGCGCTATGAATAGGTCAGCAGCCGAAGAGCTCAAGTTTCTCATTGGTACGGATAGCGATGGCAGCGTCTGGCTAACGGTGGAAGTCAAGGAGTCCACACGCTATGAAATATGCGTGTTCCGGAATCATGGTGAGGATCGTTACGACTGGACCATAACACGGAACCGCCGGACCATTGTAAAAGCGCCGACCACTGCCTTCGACGTGCCGCAAGCACTACAATCCGCACTCAATCACTACTGGGGAACCGACCTGGTGGAGCAAAAACCATTTGGCCCGTGAGGCTCGGGTTCTGAAAGTAAGGAAACGAAACATGTCTACCCGAATTGTCAGTCGCTTGCTCCTGTTCCTTGTAACGGTCACCGGCCCGCTCGGCGCGTCAGCAGCGCCTGAGAAATCGGAATCTACCCCAACGGTCCAAATGCAGTTGCGTGACATGATGAAGGGCAACGAGGAGCGCAGCATGATCAGCATCGCTTGCCTGAAGAGCTCAGCCGCGGCTTTGGAAGCACAAGAAGCGGGGCAGTTGGGGAGCATCACCAACCAGGCGGCGAAGTATCGGAAAACAGGTTCCAGCGATGATCCGTATTTCAAGGCGTTGGTTGATCGATACAAGCTCGATCCAGCTCAGGATTTTCTATTTGCTGCATTCATGAATGCGCAAGCGGATATCGCATGGCTGGAGGAGAAGCGCCGCTACAGCCCGGGGACGGAATCGTTCTTCATGGGATACCTGACCGCATCCTGCGCACAGCTGGCCACCGTCCAATGAGCTCAGTTGAACAGACGAGACAACGGCGTCAGACGGCTTGTGCTGAGTAGTTTCTTCAAATACGAGGCGGAGCGACGACTCAGAACCAGTTCCAAGCGCAGCATCAGTCCCAATATTAGATAGCAGCCCCTAGCCTAAGCTTTTGGCAAATGTCCGCCTCCGGCCAAGAGCGGACTGCCATCGGTGACCGCTTTCAGGTATTCGAGCGGCGGACGATTGTGCGCCCGGCGTCTCCCGACGCCGGATGCCAACTGACAAAGAGACGCTACCTTGGCGGGGCTCGTCAGGCGTCGCTGTTGTTTGAGCGAGCGATTTTGATCGAATTTTTGATGATTTTTTGGAGATCTGCGGCGATTGCGCTGCGCGTCGCCGCGTCACCAGCAGCTTCGAGCTTCTTGACTTGATGGCTTGCAGTCTTGAGCATCGCCTGCAGCGTCTTGTTCTCCTTTAGGTACTCGGTCACCTCCCTGATCTCGGCACCGTGATCCTTGATCATCGTCTGCATGATGTCAGGGGCCTTCTTGTTCTTTCCGATCAGCTTGTCGATTTCAGCGATCTGAGCTTTGGTTAATGCCATGGTTTTCTCCATTGAAGAGGCGGGCTAGGGCTCGTACTGAGGCAACTTGAACAAATTGAGAACTCAGGTGACCTGCAGATATGGCAGGCTGCACCTTCTCTATCCACAGCAGACGAGTTATGTCAAGCGATCTGACGAGATCTCGGCGTACCCGCAACTTATTCAAGGTTTTTGGGAACGCGCCGTGATCATACTCCTGCCCGGCGTCGGGCGCTGAGAGGAAATGTCCGCAAGGGCCGGGTGCAGCGTGATGTGATCGCATGGGCGCAAAGCTTTTGTATAGGGGCCGGGCTCAGCTACAAGGAGAGTTTGACTTCGTCTTGGTGCCGGGGCCTTGCGTGTTTCTGCATTGCACCGACGAGACCCGCGGCCAGCGCGATAAGGAGCTGTTTTGTGGCCGCCCCAACGGGCTGAGCGAGGTCTGCTTTAGGTTGAGGGCGGACTCTAGCATTCTTGACGCCGTTGCCTGGTGCCGGCACGTCTGCTGTCGACCATAGCAGGCGTAAACCAGTGTCTGCTTATGAAGCCGATCAACTGCGGACTACCGATCCACATCTCCTCCTGAAACTGACCCACTTGGCAGACCAACCAGTCTCGCTCAGTACCGCCCAAGCGCCTCGGTCGGACACAAAATGAGTGACTGAAACGCTAATGCCGAGCCCGCCAAGCCAGATCTAGAGACGTCAAGGTGGCCAGAGCCATCTCAAGCGAGCGGAGGCTGCCAACCCGCAACTGGCCCGACGTGAAGTGCAATACCGGCCGCGAAGCTGTCCTGCTCGTACGGTGCTCCCCGATACAGGATCACGTCGACCTTTGAAGCAAGCTCGCGATAGAGCTCGTTCGAGGTCGCGCAGCTGTAAAGCAGAGCGACCTCGAGACGCCTTTTTTGAGTTGTAGCGATTGCAATGACAAAGAGCGCTGCCGGATCTGGCTCGGTGACCGTTACGCTCCAGCCGGCATCTCGCAGGGGACGGACCAGGTCATTGATGGCATCTTCCGAAAGCACGGCCTTCCGCAGAGTCACGCCATTGTCGGTGGGCAGTTCCGGCACTAAGCGACCATGAGCCTGGAACTCGGCTTGCTCATGCCGGTTCAGCGCCATTTGGAGCTGACCTCTTATCAAGGCCTGCTGCCACAGCAACTTGCTGTCTTGATTCATCTCCGGGAAGAGCAAGGGAACGACGTTGGTTTCATCGTGCCAAGCTTCGATAACGCCGAGCATCGTGATGGCTACTACCAAGCGAGAAAAATTTGATGATTGCTGCCAGTCGGTGGACTTGCCGTGAGCGAACAAGTGTCGATTGAGAGATGTCGTCCCGCTGTAGCTATCGATGTTCTGGAAGAAGCAGGTCTGGAGCCACCGACGGAACGTCTCGAAAACCATAACCCGCTCGTCCTGACCAAACAGGAAATCGATCGACCGGTACTCCTGCGGCACCCACATCCTTTCAAAATACAAATCGGCTGCCAGACTGCAGGCGCGTTCAATTGTGTGGTCGATCGCATCGTGGGGACTTAGAAGGGGAGCCGCGCCGGCGATCCGTTGAACACCACCTTCAATGACCGGGATCAGCGCGGCCACGCTTGCGGCACGTTGTCCGCTGTAGAAGGCGAGATATGCCTCGCGTGCGAGCGGAGCGAATGGCGCCAAGCTGCGCGCTCGAGGCAGGAGCTGCGCGATGCAAACAGACTGGAAGGGCAAGTTGTACACCGTCGACAGGTGATAGTCGAACTGACTGATGGCGTCGGCGCCATGCCGATGCTCCACTGCGGCCAAGAGCTTCGACATCTGCTGATTGCTCACCCAGAGCGGGACGAACCATTCGACCCGCGCCCATAGATCGGCAGTGCGATCAGCGGCCGAGCGGTTGGCCCGCCACTCATGGCTGTCCTTGGAGATCAACGGGAAGCACGCCTTGGCATCGTTTGCGGTCAGAACCACTGCAGGAATCGGCCGGAAGAGACCGACCCGGCACTCTTGGACATCGGAGACGTCGAGGCCCCTCTCCATCGCCCACGCCTTGATGGTCACGGTGGAGATGGCTGGAGCGTTTGGCGCCTGAGCACGCCGCCAAAGCCCCTGAAAATGTGTCTCCACTGCCGTCTTCAAGCGCTCGAACTCCCATACTTGTTAAAACGAAATCATGTAAGGTGCCTTTTGAAAGCCATTCTGCACGCCACCCAGCGAATGCCTCCAAATTTCCTTAGTTTATCGCGTTGAATGTCCGGTTAAGAGGGGAGCTCGGTGTCCGCCTTCGGTCAAGGGCGGACTCTCGCAGTGCCTCGAACCGGCCCAAGAATCTGCGTGTCCTAGAACGAAGTATCGGGCCGAACCCTACTTGAACATCTCCAACAGATCCCTGTCTTCATGCCGCTGCTCCCACGTGGAGAGAAAACAGAAGCTCACGCCACTTCGCATGGCAGCCTTCTGAAATCCGGCCAACTCTTCCTTCGTGATCGGGTACTCAACCGGATCAAAGTGCAGAATCCCCCACGGCTTGACGAAAGAGAACCCGGGCAGGAGTTCCAAGAAGATCGCCTTGAGCAGGGGCCGGATATTCGAAAAGTCCTTGATCGGACCCGCGCGATTGCCAAGGGCATGACACTGGCGACGGATGGTCCTGTCTCCACCCACCACGCGCGCAATGAAGTGGTCCTGGTGCACTCGAACGTAGATCAGCTGACGGCGAAAAATCCTCATTCCCTTCTCAACCCCACACGCTCAATGGTCGTCCATGTGCCGGCACGCCTGCCCATCAATGCGTCGGCTGCGCCTTCAGCGCGCTTGAACCCCGGCGCAGCAGATACAACGCAACCAGGAATGGCCACAGCGAGTTGATCGACGAGAACACGCGCTGTGTCAGCCCCCGGTAGCCCTCCGGATCCGCTCCCACCACGTTCAACCAGAGATAGACGATGCTCGCGATGCTCACCACAGCGGTCACGGCATACGCCCTTCGGTTGGCAGACCACGCGCTCAATTCGATGTGCGACATCGCCGGTGCAATGATGTTTGCGATACCAATGGTGTAGAAGCCGTGCATCGGATGGCCCATGGGCCAGAGCCCGTTGGTCAGCATGGAAATGCCAAAGACCAACCAGCAGATTGCACCTACTGCAATCCGGCGACCGGACTCCCGCCATACCCCGATGGAGAACGCCACGAAGCCCATACCGGAGCCGATAGCCGCGATCCTGCCGCAGATGCTTGCAAGCGTTGGCGCCTGCAGCAGCTCGCTGGCGTGCTGCGCAAGCGGGTTGTAGCCCGGCGCGAACAGGGCGGCAACGCTGGTCCAGAACAGGAACCACGGAAGCGGGACCAGACCCGCACAGAGAAGCAGTCGGCTGCGGTGTGACACGTATAGTGGTCCTTGTTTGGCCTGCGCCAGTGGGTGGAATCCGTTCAAACACCGCAGAACCTTCCTGATCGGGGCAGGGTGGCTCCGGCTGACTACAGAGGTAGTCACCTTCTGCGCGACGCCCTAAGGGGTCAATAGGCAGAAAGTCACTCATGCCCGCAAGCGATGCAGACAACAACCTCATCATTCTGGTCCAGCCTGAGCTTCCACCATCTCTGGCTGTAAAGTCGACGTGTCCCATGCTCAGGTTTGCCATGTCCGCCGTCGACCAGAATGACATTGTCGGTGCACAGCACGAAGTGCAACAGCTTCTTGGCCGTTGCATTCTGCGACGTCAGCAGTGCGAGCAACTGATGAAATCCATGCTCGCCTTTCAGAAGTTGTTCGGTACGCCGGAAACACTCCCAATGGCTTTGGACAAGCGCAAAGCAGAGATCAGCGGCAAGACCATGGGGGTGCTGGTAGGTCACCTGACTGCCGAATGCGTGGTCAAAGAGGGCAGCGAAGCCCCTGGCGGCCCATCGGGTTACGACAGCAATTCAAGCTTCGTCGCTCTGCACATGGGGCTAGAGTTTCCAGAGCAATCCCATGCAACGCTGCAAGCCGACCTGCGCGAACTGGTGAACCTCAGGAACGTGCTCGTTCACCACTTCATCGAGCAATACGATATCCAGACTGTCGAAGGATGCCTGAAGGCACAGGCTGCACTCAGCCGTTCCTACGCTCAGATCGACCGCCAGTTTCAACGGCTGCGTGCACTTGCGGCAGATGTTGCGCGGGGAGCGAAAGCCTTTGCGGAGCTGGTTCACTCTCCCCAGTTCCATGAGTTTATGGTCAACGGCATCGCGCCTGATGGGCAGATCCATTGGCCGCTCACAGGTATTGTCAGTGCGCTGAGACAGGCCTTCCGAGAACGGGCGATCGACGGCTGGGTGAGTGTGGACACAGCCGTTCGCTGGGTAGCAGAGCACCACCCGGAACAAACCCCCAAGAAGTACGGCTGTGCCCGATGGCGGCACGTCATTCACGAATCTCGTCAGTTCGAACTGCGCCACTTCGCGCACCACGGCCAGTTCGGGGCTTGGTTCCGCGAGCGGCCAGATTCGACTGGCTAGCCAGGCGCCGCTATTGGTAGTAGCAATACGCTTTCGCCTACCAAGTGCTGTCGCATTTGCCGCTCCCTGCGTCTCTAGCGGAAGGTTCTGACGACTCCGTTCCAGAAGTGCCGCTGCGCCAAGCACGCCAAGGCTCTCGCCGCTTCCGGTGCTATGCGACAATGCCAAAAGCGTCTCGGGTTTTGGCGGCATTGACCCCTACCCGTTGGCATTCCGCACAACAGCAGGTAATCGTTACTGCGCCACCGTGCATCGGTGGTCGGGACTCGAAAACCCGGATTGCTAGACGTAAGTTTGCGCTTGCCAGCCGGCACCACCGCGCGTGGTGCCGGCTGGCAATCCGTCTGCCGGCTATGGCGGGCGGGGCGTGGGGGCCTCGTGCCCGCCGGCTTTGTCTAGCAACCGGTTTTCGAGCCACGCCCTGTCCGCCACCTTTATCGGTGGCGGCTTCTGCCTGCATGCACGGAGCCCGCCATGACCACGCCGCACTCCCCTCCCCCGCGCCCGATCCAGGAAGCGCCGTCACGCGCTCCGAGCCCTGACCCCAACAGCCTCATCGCCATCCTGCACGCCATTGGCGCAGGCGCTGCGGCCGATGGCCAGCCCTGGCCCGAGCGGCATCATCTACGCAGCCGGCAGATGCAGTTGTCCGACGCCGACTGCGCACTCACCGGCCAGCGCATCGTGCAGGAGATCCTGCTGGCGGCCGAGCGCACGCGCCAGAACGGTGAGCCCGAGCAGTACGTCGGCGACCGGGTGATGGAGGGGCTGGTGATGGCCGATCTGGCGCTGACCGCCTTCATCCACGAGCGGATGCGACCCAAGGACTGAGCGCACGCTTATGGCGCGGACCTTTCTGCCTGTGTGCGGGGGCGACGAATGAAGATGCACGGCCTGGCCGCTGCGGTGGTGTGCATCGCAGTGATCGGCGCGATGTGGGTGGAGTGGCCCGAGCCCGCGGGCGATCAGGTGTGGGCCTACCAGAAGCTGCAGCCGGCCGATTACCGCCTGCTGCACAGTGATGCGCGCGGCTTCGTGACCGCGAAGGCCCACGAGGGCTTTGAACTGCACGCGCGCCATGCCGGGGCGACGTCCTTCGAGATCCGCTGCAAGGGCGTGCTGGTGATGGAGGTGGAGAACGCGCCCTCGCGCGTGCTGATCCGCATGCCTGCCGATGCCCACTGGCGGGCACCGGATATCGAACGTCTGCGCATCAGCTTCGAGCGCTGGCTGGATCTGCACCAGAGCCAGGGGCGGTTGCTGGTGGAAAGTGCGGGGCCTTCGTGGATTGAGACGCGGTTTGGGCGCTTCAATGGGTTGGTGCTGGATGAGCAGCGGTGCCTGCTTGGGGGACAGCTCAGCGCCCGCCAGGGCCCCATAGTCGCTTCGTCAGCAACCTGCGATGACCCCTCAGATCGAGATCAACTTCTCCTCGCCCAGCAGCAAGAGCCCTGCTTCCTTCCTCTCTGCTAGCCCCACCGCCAAGGATCGGCCGACCGCACATCCCACACGCCACATCCCTGCCGCTGCGACTCACACGTTTGTGCAGCTTCTATCTCTCTGATGGTCCTTGCAGCCTATTCGCAAGGGCTTACCGCTAGTGACAGGACCATTGACCCGAGATCGGATTCAATGGGCCCCCACTTGTCCAGCACCAAATAGAGAGGAGGCAGCCCGGTCGAGAGGAAACGATACGTGTTGCGGCAGGATCGACTTCAATGGAGATCTCGAATGAGGCCGACAGTGGGAACAGCACCTCCGACCTATGAAATTACCGCTACACCACGACCCGAGCCGCCAAAGCAGACAGTTGGTCTTTAACAGATAGGACTGAAACTTGAGCGATGGTTCTCGGCGAATCGAGCACAAGGATTGCGCCCAACTCGGCGGCCAGAGCCTCGTAGAATGGTGCTTCACCTCGGAGATACGATTCAACATTCGATACTCGATAAGCCCTGCGAATTGCCTTCGAGAGCCGGTCAGTTGCAACTGGAGCGCCAGCGATCAGCTCGGTCGCGTAGGCATGTGGATCCAAATCTGCGAACATCCCTCGGCAATCGATCATATCTGGGAGCTCGCTCGAAGGATCGGCTAGTTGCGCCAGCATGTTCCTGTTCCGTTCGACTCTAGCATGCTGCTCAATACGATCGGCGAGGTCTCGAATCACACCCCAGATCGGAAGGCTATCAGCCCCCTGGTGATCTGACAGAAACTCTAATCCCGCGTGGTCGCAGCTGACGACCGACGGGTCGTAGGTAGAGAACGCAAGGTTCATATCCTTGTCGAAGTCGGACTCTGTTTGCGCAATGAACCCAAGATTCCGAAAATGACGAAGCGTTCGGTAGAGCTCTACTAGCTCCACTAGATCAGCGTCCAAACCGCTCTTAATGGCCTCTTTCGCCTCGCCAATTGCCGTCTGGAGCTCATCGTCTGTCATCTGGCTATAGCCATTGAGCGCTGCCTGTAGAGCACGTACCTTCGAGATAGATTCCGGAGCATGAAGGCTAAAATCCTCCGCAATCATCGCCACATCGGCCTCAGCGCCCTCGACCAACGTAGCGAATGCTGTGGACTTTGGCCACGTCGTCGCTTCATCCATCAAACCGCTATCATATACAAGGCGTGCTGCGCAGACGGCAATGTCGTCACCGGCCACTGAGGGGCTGTCTCGATTCACGTGGATTTGAATTGCTACTGCCATTCCACCCATGCGGAAGACGGCCGCAGCAATGTCGCGCTCTGCGGCGTTCCGACTTGCAGATAGAACCCAGAAGTACACAGCACTGAGGAGAGGACGCACGGCAGTCCCCTCCACTGGTCGAATGTCAGAAATAAGAGACGCAACCTCCATGAGGAAGTATCGAATTGTCCGCAAATTCGAAGTACCACTAAGATTCAGCAAGCTCCTAATATAGGGAAAATGGTGCATCAGCAGATCCCGAGCTCCCTGATCCGCCAGCCCCTTGATCACTTCCTCGCTGAATGCAGCAGTATCGGACGATACCACTACCGTACGGCCAATGATTCGTTCCTTGGATACTCCGAATTCACTACCGAATTTCTCCATCGCCTTCCGCTCATCGGCCAGAAGTACGCAATGAACTCGCGCTCTGTCCAACAGGTTGACGATAAATCCAAAGAGGATCGAGAACTTCCCCTCAAATCGCTCTACGTCATCCAGACAGACAACTGTCTTTCCCGAAGAGAAATCGGACTTCAGCTTAATGTCATTCGGTTCAATTCTGACTGTCCGAAGCAGTGCTCGGCCGATCACGGTGGCAGCCTCCCTCATTGCCTCATTTCCAAGGCCACTCAAGGAAGCCTGAAAGAGAGCGGCTTCAAGCTGTTCTTGCGATACAAGTCCTGCGACGGACAGCGAAATCGGCTCTCGCTTGATCTCGCTTAGTGACAGCGAGAAATGGCTCCACTGGTACGACTTACCGCTTCCCCAAGGACCGTTCAGCAAGATCGCGTGGCCGGACGGGGGCGCAAGCAGGTATCTTCTCAAGGCTTCCATATGCCATCCAATAAAAGAGCTTAGTTCGCATCTTGACCGGACCGTATCAACGAGGCAATGACTCGGATCGTGCCACTCAGAACCTGGGGGACGTCGATTCCAAACACCCCGTATATACAACTCAATTTTGGAGCGGCGAGGATATCTAACGACCTTGCGCACAGCCGGATCGAATAGTCTGCGTGGGGCTACGCAAAATGCCATTCAGAGGACCAGCTTGAGGACCGGGCTGCGTTTGGCCGGAATCCCCCTAGCCGCTTCACCAGCAATTCCCGATAGTCCCTGCAGAGCACCTGCCGCACCATCAAGCGTCTTTCTGCAGGAATCCACACATGAGCCTGGCGCTGGTCCACAGCCGTGCCCGCGCCGGGGTCGATGCCCCGCTGGTGCGGGTGGAAGTGCACCTCTCTGGCGGCCTGCCCGCCACCCAGATTGTCGGCCTGGCCGAGACCAGCGTGCGCGAGTCCCGCGAGCGCGTGCGTGCCGCCCTGCTCTGTGCACGCTTCGACTTTCCGCAGCGGCGCATCACGCTCAACCTCGCGCCTGCCGACCTGCCCAAGGAAGGTGGGCGCTACGACCTGGCCATCGCGCTGGGCATTCTTGCCGCGAGTGGCCAGGTCGATCCGCAGTCGCTGCTGCAATACGAGTTCCTGGGCGAGCTGGGGCTGACTGGCGAGCTGCGGCCGGTGGCCGGAGCGCTGCCCGCCGCAATCGCCGCCGCTGAAGCCGGGCGCATCCTGGTGGTGCCGCCGGGTAATGCCGCCGAGGCTGCGTTGGCCGAGCATGCTGATGTGCGTGTGGCGCGCACGCTGCTGGAGTGCTGCGCCGGGTTGGGCAATCCGCGTCTATTGCCGTCCGTGGAGCGCGTGGACACGACGCCGTTGCCGCTGCCCGATCTGGCCGACGTGCGCGGTCAGGCGCATGCGCGGCGCGCGTTGGAAGTGGCCGCAGCGGGTGGGCATCATTTGCTTCTGATCGGCAGTCCGGGCTGCGGCAAGACGCTGCTGGCCTCGCGCCTGCCCAGCCTGTTGCCGGATACCGAGGAAGCCGAGGCGTTGCAGCTGGCCGCGATTGCCTCGGTGAGTGGCGAAGGGCTGGACCCAAGGCGATGGCGGCAGCGGCCCTTCCGGGCACCGCACCACAGTGCCAGCGCGGCGGCGCTGGTGGGCGGCGGCAATCCGCCCTGCCCCGGCGAGATCTCGCTGGCCCATCACGGCGTGCTGTTTCTGGATGAGCTTCCAGAGTGGAACCGCAGCGCGCTGGAGACCCTGCGCGAGCCACTGGAGTCCGGCCACATCCGCATCGCCCGCGCGGCACGCAGCGTGCAGTATCCAGCGCGATTCCAGCTGGTGGCGGCGATGAACCCCTGCCCGTGCGGCTGGGCCGGTGACCGCAGCAACCGCTGCCTGTGCAGCGAAGAGCGTATCAACCGTTACCGTGCGCGGGTGTCTGGTCCGTTGCTGGACCGTATCGACCTGCATATCAGTGTGGCGCGCATGGACGCAGTGGAGTTGCGGGAGAGCACGCCGCTGGGGGAGCCCAGTGCGGCGGTACGTGCACGGGTGGAAGCCGCCCATGCCAAGCAGGAGGTGCGTGGCGGGCTCAACGCGCATCTGCCGCCAGCGGCACTGCGGGCCTGTACCCGACTGAGCGAGGCAGATCAGGACATGCTGGAACAGGCCATCGAGCGCCTGCAGCTATCGGCGCGGGCGATGCACCGGATTCTGCGGGTGGCGCGCACGATTGCCGATCTGGCGGGTTGCGAAACGATCCAGACGGCGCATCTGGCCGAGGCCATTGGCTACCGGCAGTTGGACCGCGGGAAGGCGAGCACGTAATTGCAGCGGGCAGAATCAGGCCGCGTCATGCGGGCACACGTTCAAAAAGATCCGGCAGCCATTCCGGCTTGAACAGGGAAGCAGGCTGTTCTCTCATCTCTTCTACGCGCCACCATTTCCACGCCCTGATCGTGGCATTTTCCTCCTCCGTCCACCCGTCACGCTGGATGTCGGGCTGGTTGGGGCTGCGGACCAGAAAATATTCTTCCAGCCATCGCGCGGGCGTTGATCGGGCGACCGCGTAGATGGCATCGCGCTTTTCCAGCCGCACGCCTATCGGCAGATCCAATCCGGTCTCCTCCCTGAGCTCACGCCGTGCGGCGTCCGCATATCCCTCCCCGGGCAGAAGCTCCCCGCCCGGTGTAGCCCAGAAGGGAGCGTGGTGTTCATCGTGATACCGGAACAGCAACACCGCATCCTCAGCAACGATCACAAGGCGTGCAGATCGTCTGATTTCCATCGTTTCCCGTCCTTACCGGCCCGCCCCAGAATAGGCCAAAAGCAGGCGGACCAAGAGAAAGCCATCAACGCGTGTCGATTCCTGGCCAGTGATTCACTTTCCCGGGATGGGCGCCTGTCGCCGGACGGCAACGGACGCCATGCGGCGGCTGACAAGGCCGAAGAGGTCCTGCAGTTCGGCTGCGCGCTCGGGCGTGCTGTTGCTGCCGAAAAGCACACGCGCCAGCGCGGCTTCACGGGTGTCATGCGGGAACCGCAGGCGGTCCCGGTACACCTTCTGGCACACCAGCCAGGCCCGGCGCAGCCCACCGCCGGGCAGCGGGCGGACCACGCGTTCGTAGACCTGCCAGAACCGGTACTCGGCCCGCAGGTCGATTGCAGGCGCCACGGACAGCGCCTGCCGAGGCCGTCCTGGGCCCCGGATGCCGAACAACGGGGTTCGCGGGTTGTGCTGTGCCATGCCAACAGGATGACCCAGCAACATTGTGGGAACCTTGCGTCGCCGCCAGAAAACCCCTGTTGTTTGCGCAAGGCGGGTTTCTAGGCGGGTTTTGGGGGTCAGAGCCCTTTGCTGCGCAAAGGGATCTGACCCCGATCACGGGGTGGCTGCGGGGTCGGATCCCTTTGCGCAGCAAAGGGCTCTGACCCCACCTTCATCGCCTCAGAACGCCATCGAGGTACTGAACATCAGCTGCCGTGGCGCGCTGCGCTGCAGGGTCTGGTAATCCCCCGAGAACGACGAGCCGGCAATGGTGGCGGTGCCGATGTTGTGGCGGTTGAACAGGTTGCTCACGTCCAGCCGCAGCTCCAGGCCGGACACGGCGCTGTCGGCACCGAAGCGGTAGGCGGCATAGGTGTTGACCTGCCAGAACGTCGGCACGCGGATGTCGTTCTCGTAGGTGAAGGGCTGGCGCAGGTACGAGGTGCTGGTGGCACCAAAACGCCAGTCACCGAAGTGGGCGGACAGGTCGCTGACCAGCGAGATCTGCGGGTAGCCCGGCTGCGCGTTGCCCTTGATCGGGTACACCGTGTCACCCACCACGAAATCGCTGTCGTAGTACGAACGGGCCACGGCCACGCCCTGGTAGAACTGCAGGTGGTCAGTCAGGTCGGCGGTGATGCCGAGGTCGGCGCCGATCACGTGCATCTTCGGCATCAGCCGCACGGTGTTGATCTGCGCGAACTGGGTACCGATGGCGGCCGACAGCAAGCGGTTGCGGATGTCGTTGTAGAACACGTCGCCGGTGATCGTCAGCCGGTCGAAACGATGCGATGCGCCCACGGTGAGGTTCCAGTTCTTCTCCGGGCGCAGCGTGCCGGCCACGCGGTCGAACTCCTCCTGGTCGGTGATGGTCCACGCCGAGGCGGTGTAGCCGATGTTGCCGCGCTGGGCCACGCGGTAGCCGTTCATGGTATTGGCCAGGTCGATGAAGGCATCGGTGGATTCGGTCGGGCTCCAGAACAGCGAGACATGCGGCAGGAAGTTGCTCTTCGCGCGCAGCGTGCCGTTCACCGGCCGGTCCTTGGCATCACCGAGGCCGCCACCGCTGGTGCGGAAGTCCACGGCCTTGAAGCCGACACCCAGCTTCAGCGTGTCGTTCAGCACGATGTCGTCCTGCAGGTAGAACTGGCGCGAGCGGGTCACCCAGCTCGATGCGTTGTCGGTCTTGAACGCGGGGCCGTACACATCGAACGGGCCGGTGGCCTTCAGCGGCGGACCCTCGCCCAGCAGCGGCTGCTGGTACCACTCGGTCTTGGCGGCGGCCTTGCTCTTCTCCTGCCAGAAACCGGCGGTGACGGTGTGCGCGCCGGTCTCGAACTGCAGATTGAGCATGCCGCCCAGCCGGTTGAGGCGCGGGGTCTGCACCTGTTCGGAGAACGGCGCGCCGTTGGGGGACGGCACGTTCGGGTCGGTCAGCGTGGCCTGGGTGTGGCTGTTGGCGTTGTACAGCTGCACGTTGCCGCTCAGCGCCGGACTGATCTGGAAGCGGTGGTTGATCGAGGACACGCGGTCACGCGTGCTCTGGCCGGTGTCGTAGGGAATCAGCCCGGACAGTTCACCACAGGTATAGGCGCCGCAGGATTTGTCTGCGTTCTCCGGCGAGGCCACGTAGTACGCCCAGGCGTAGTCCGGGTAGAAGATGTCGGCCTTCCAGCCCAGCTTGCGGATCATGTCGAAGGAAATGTTGTTGTAACCCCAGACCTTGGCCTTGCTGTCGGACAGGAACACGGTGACATCGCCCCAGGCGACGTCCTGCTGCAGCTTCAGGTCGCCGCGCAGGAAGTTCTGCGTGCCCTCGCCCTGGTACTTGTCGGCGGACACGCGCTGCAGGTCGACCAGCACTTTCGGGCCATGCTCACCGAGCTGGCCGCTCTGCCCGGATACGGTGGTGACCAGCGTGCTGTTGCTGCCCACGCCCTGCTTCACGCGCAGGCTGGGCGTGTCCTGCAGGTCGCGCAGGCGGTATTCCAGGCTGCCGCCGTTGACGCTGCTGGAGAACACGCTGACCGGTGCGCCACCGGGGCTGACCGTGATCGCGCCGATGCCATCGGGCACGCCCACGTTCACCACGCTGGTGCCGGTAAGCGAGAGGAAGCCGTTGTCATTCAGCGGCACGCCTTCGAAGGTGATGCCCATTTCGTTCATGCGGAAGCCGCGCACGAACAGGCTGGTGGCGGAGATATCCAGGCCCAGCCCATCGGTGGCGGTATAGCTCGCGCCCGGCACCTGCTTCAGCATGGCCAGGCCGTTGTTGCCGGTGACCATCGCGTCGAGGTCTTCGGCCTTGATGATGTAGCGGTTGGGACCGACCACCTGGGTCGGTGCCACGGCCGCACCGCGCGGCGTGGCGATGACCTGCAGGGCGTTGAGCGTGGTGGGCGTGTCGAGCGCGGCGTCGTGCGTTTCTGCGGCGTAGGCAGGTGCAGTGGTGGCCGCGATGATGGCCAGGGCGAGGCGCGTCGTGGGTGGGGTGTTCATGGCAGTAGATCCAGGGTGCAGGGAGAGAGCCGCGCAGGCGCACGCCCAGCGCGTTGCAGCGCCGGTGTCGGCGCCCTAGCTGGCGGTGCGATTGCGTTGAGAGAGCGACGGCGCGGTGCGCGCCGGTCAGCAGAGGAAGACGATCATCTGCCGCAGGATTCGATGGCGTGATTTCGACGTGCGAAATTCTTGCATCGCGCTGCCGCATACGCCATTGCGCGGTGGTACAGCGCCGATGGCGGTGGGGATGGGTGGGCTATACGCGGGTATAGCCCCGGCATGGTGGGGGCCGACCTTGGTCGGTGCTCGTGTGCCAACCAAGGTTGGCACCCACCGGGACGAATGGGGCCTGGTAGAGGCCGACCTTGGTCGGCGCTTGCCGTTTGTGTGTGCCAACCAAGGTTGGCACCCACCGGGACGAATGGGGCCTGGTAGAGGCCGACCTTGGTCGGCGCTTGCCGATTGTGTGTGCCAACCAAGGTTGGCACCTACCGGGGCGAATGGGGCCTGGTAGAGGCCGACCTTGGTCGGCGCTTGCCGATTGTGTGTGCCAACCAAGGTTGGCACCTGCCGGGACGAATGGGGCCTGGTAGAGGCCGACCTTGGTCGGCGCTTGCCGATTGTGTGTGCCAACCAAGGTTGGCACCTGCCGGGGCGAATGGGGCCTGGTAGAGGCCGACCTTGGTCGGCGCTTGCCGATTGTGTGTGCCAACCAAGGTTGGCAGCTACCAGAGCATAGGGACGCGCGGTTACTGCAGGACGAAACGCTCGATCGCGCGCGCCACGCCTTCGTCGGCATTGCTGCTGGTCTCAAACCGCGCCACCGCCTTCACCGCGTCGATGGCATTGCCCATCGCCACGCTGGTGCCGGCGTACTGCAGCATGGTCAGGTCGTTTTCCTGGTCGCCGATGGCCATCACGTTGGCCCGCTCAATGCCCAGGTGCTCGGCCAGCTTCTGAAGGCTTGGCCCCTTGCCCGCGCGGTGGTCGAACACTTCCAGGAAGAACGGTGCGCTCTTCAATACCGCGAAGCGCTCGGTCAGCGCGCTGGGCAGGCGCGCGATGGCAGCGTCCAGCACCTCGGGTTCGTCGATCATCATCAGCTTGATGAAGGACATCGACGGGTCCATGTCTTCCACGCGACGATACGACAGCGGCATCCGCGAAAGATGCGAGTCGGCCACGGTGTAGTAGCTGATGTCCTGGTTGGGCGTGTACATGCGCTGGCTGTCCAGCCCCTGGAAGTGCACGCCCAGGTCGCGGGCGACCTGCTCGCAGAACAGGAAGTCGTCGAAGCTGAGCGGGTACTCGACCACGGTTTCGCGCGTGCCGATGCGCTGCACCAGGCCGCCATTGCAGGCGATGCAGTAGTCGTCGTTGCCGGTGATGCCGAGCTCGTGCAGGTACGGCGCCAGGCCCGGAACCGGGCGGCCACTGGTCAGCACGATGTGCACGCCCAGCGCCCGCGCCTGCGCGATGGCCTTCCTGGCGCGGGGGGTGAGCTGGTGCGACGGGTCCAGCAGCGTGCCATCCATGTCGATGGCGACCAGTTCGATGGTCGATTGCCTGCGGCCCATGTCCATTGCGTTCAACTCGTGCGGGGCACGCCAGTTTACCCCCTCATGCCCGGTTCACCTCTTTGCCCACGTTGGCCGGGATACTGCAGGAGCCTGTGCGTCCCCCACCGCAGGACGGCCCGCTGACCGCCCTTCCCTGGAGAACCTTGCGACGCATGACCTACCGTGCCCCCGAAACCAACGACAGCGCGCCCCTGGCCCAGCAGATCGAGCAGATGATCGACGAGCTGCCCGGCGAACAGGTCAGCGTCGGCACCCTGCTCAGCGCGCTGGGCGATGAAGGCCTGCTGCTGATCGTGATCCTGCTGTCGGCCATCTTCATCATTCCCGTATCGATTCCCGGGCTGAGCACCGTGTTCGGCGCCTCGATCCTGCTGATCGGCCTGAGCCGGGTGCGCAACCGCCCGCTATGGGTGCCGCAGAAGCTGGCGCGCCGCGAGATCGCCACCGACAAGCTGAAGGCCAACCTGGGCCGTGCGCTGAAATGGGTGCACCGCATGGAGCGGCTGTCGCGGCCGATGCGGCTGGCGGTGATGGTGCGCTCGAAGAGGATGATGCGCCTGAACAACCTGGCGCTGGTCGTGGCCACCCTGCTGCTGATGGCGCCGGCCGGGCCGATTCCCTTCAGCAACACGCTGCCGGCGCTGGCGCTGATGTCGTTTGCGATTGGCTTCATCCAGCGCGATGGTGCGGCGGTGGCAGCCGGCTACGGCTTCGTGGTGGCCACGGTGGTGTACTTCGGCGTGCTGCTGGGCGGCGTGGGATTTGCCGCCGAATCGGTGTTCAGCGGGTTCCGCAGCAGTACCGCCGAACTGTAGAGCCGAGCCCATGCTCGGCTGCTGTTCGCTCGGTGCACGGAAACCCGCGCGCTGCGCGCGTAAGCCAAGCATGGGCTCGGCTCTACAAAGGCCGGATCCACAGCAGTCGAGCGTGGCTCGACGCTACACAGCTATTTCGCCGACACCCGCCACACCACGTCGCCCACGTCGTCGGCCACCAGCAGTGCGCCCTCGGCATCCATCGCCATGCCCACCGGCGCACCCATCAGGGTCTTCTCGTCCTTCGAGGTGAAGCCGCTGACCACGGTCTGCGGCCGCCCGGTCGGCTTGCCGTCCTTGAACGGTACGTAGACCACTTCGTAGCCACTCAGTGGCGAGCGGTCCCAGCTGCCGTGCTCGCCGATGAAGGCGCCGCCGTGGTACTGCGCCGGCAGTGCCTGGCCGGTGTAGAACAGCAGGCCCAGCGGTGCCACGTGCGAGCCGATGGCATAGTCCGGCACGATCGCCTTGGCCACCAGGTCCGGCCGCTGCGGCTGCACGCGCTCGTCCACGTGCTGGCCGTAGTAGCTGTAGGGCCAGCCGTAGAAGCCATCTTCCTTCACCGAGGTGAGGTAATCCGGCACCAGGTCGGCACCGATCTCATCACGCTCGTTGGCCACGGCCCACAGCTGGCCAGTGCTCGGCTCCCAGTCCAGCCCGGTCGGGTTGCGGATGCCCGACGCAAAGATGCGGCTGCCACGGGTAGCTACGTCCACCTCCAGCACGACCGCGCGGCGGTATTCGACGGCCAGGCCATTTTCAGTAATGTTGCTGTTGGAGCCGACGCCCACGTACAGCTTGCTGCCATCGCGACTGGCCAGCAGTTCCTTGGTCCAGTGGTGGTTGATGGTGCTGGGCAGGTCGGTGAACTCGCGGCCCTTGTCGGCCATGCGGGTTTCGCCGGGCACGTAGTGGTACTGCATGATGTTGCCGGTGTTGGCCACATACAGCGTGTCACCGATCAGCTGGATGCCGAACGGCGAGTGCAGGCCTTCGATGTAGACGTGCTGGGTCCAGGTGTTCGTGCCTGGCGAGCGGCGCAGCAGGGTGACCCGGTTGCCGCCCTTGCCAGCCTTGCCCGAGCGCGCCTTCACCTTGCCGGCGATCCACTGCTTGGGTGTGGTGACCGGCTCTTCGCCGGGGCCATTGCCTTCCACCACCAGTACATCGCCGTTGGGCAGGGTCAGCAGCCGGCGCGGGTGCTGCAGGTTGGCGGCGATGCGCTCGATCTTCAGGCCTTCGGCCACCGTGGGGGCCTGGCCGTCGGCCCAGCCCACGCCCTTGGGCACCTGCATCGGCGGCATCAGGAAGTTGGCCGGCTTGGGCAGTGGCGGCTGCGGTCCCGACTGGTCGGCCGGATGGTATTCGGCCTTGCCGGCGCAGGCCGACAGGGTGACGGCCAGTGCCAGCGCGGCCACGGCGGGCAGGATGTGCTTAGCCATGACGACCTCCCTGCAGCACCGGCGGCTGCAATGACAACAGGATCAGGCCCAGGGCGATCAGGGCCACGGTCAGCGCCGACAGGATCGTGCCCGGCACAGCAACGGCATACGCATCGCGGCTGTGCACGAAGGCGTTCCAGATGGCCAGCACCACCGCGACCAGGTTGAGGAAGAAGTCGATGCGGTCGATGCGGGTGGCCGTGCCGTTGCGGCGCCAGACCGCGAACAGGTTGATCAGGCGCGGCACGATGGCGATCAGCAGGCCGAACGTGATCAGCCAAGCGGCGGCCTTGCCCCACATCACCTCGGCGCTGTTGAGATAGATCGCGTCGAAGATCAGTGCACCGACGAAGAAGCCGAAGGGTATCGGGTTCAACAGGCTGAACAGCGTGGTGCCGAGGCCGCGATGGGCCTGGGCGAGCGGATTGACCATCATCGTGCTCCGTGCGGAAGGGTGCACGGGCTGTAGTAGCACAGCGCGATGTGAGGGCGCGCGATGATGCTGGGTAGATTCGCGCCATGCGTGGATACGCGTGCCAACCAAGGTTGGCACCCACCAGATGCGGGCCGCTGCAGCCGTCATTACCCCACGGAATAAGCGTTTGTGACGCAATTGGCACATCTGCAGATTGCTTGTGTGAAGAGGTAGGGGGTTCTCCGTTGTGTCGCGTTTGGCTCGTTGCGATGGGGCAGTTCCGCCCCGCCGTCCTGCCATGCCGATTCACAACAGAAGGATTCGTGTATGAAGCGACACACGCAACGCTCCGCGCCACCGCGCTCTGCGCGCCTGGCCCTTGCCACTGCCCTGGTGCTGGGCAGCCTGGCCGCCACCGCGCAGGCCCAACAGGCCGATCCGCTGGCGGGTATCCAGTGGCACCTGCTCAACACCGGGCAGACCGTCCCGGCCGACACCCTGCCGGTGGCCGGCAACGACCTGAACGTGGATGGCCTGTTCCGCAACGGCATCCGCGGCCAGGGCGTCACCATCGCCATCGTCGACGATGGCCTGCAGATCGCGCACCCGGACCTGGCCGCCAACGTGGCCGCGGTGGCCGGCAAGAACTTCATCAACGGCTCGAACAACCCCACCCCGACCAACCCGGATGTCGACAACCACGGCACCATGGTCGGCGGCATTGCGGGCGCGGTGGGCGCCAACAACCTGGGCGTGCGCGGTGTGGCCCCGGCGGCGACGCTGAAGGGCTTCAATCCGATTTCGCGCTCAGCCCTGGGCAACCAGCAGAGCAACATCGAGTACGCCTGGTGGGACGGCGCGGAATCGGCCGACGTGCAGGTCTTCAACAACAGCTGGGGCGCCGGCCCGGGCAATCCGAACCTGCCGCTGGCGTACAGCGAAAACACGATTCGTTCGTATGAGCAGGCACTGTCGGGTACGCGCGGTGGCCGCGGCGGCATCTACGTGAAGTCGGCGGGCAACAACTTCAACAATGCCTCGATCAGCCAGACCCAGGATGTCTGCACCACCGACACCAAGAACCGCAACACCGGCTGCGTGCCGGCTGGCCGTGATCCGCGCAACAACCTTTTCAACGTGATCACGGTAGGCGCGGTGCGAGCCGATGGCGTGCGCTCGTCGTATTCCTCCACCGGCTCGGCGCTGTGGGTGTCGGCCTTCGGCGGCGAATACGGCCTGCAGGCCCAGTACGCCCCCGGCCTGGTGGCACGCGCCTACGACCCGGCCATCGTCACCACCGACGTGACCGGGTGCGCGCAGGGCAGCAACAAGAACACCAACCGCCAGAACACGCTGGACAGCAACCTGTCGGCCATCGACAGCACCTGCAACTACACCGCCAAGATGAACGGCACCTCGGCGTCAGCGCCGATGGTCTCGGGCGTGGCGGCACTGGTGCTGGAAGCCAATCCGAACCTGTCCTATCGCGATGTGAAGTACATCCTGGCCACCACCGCCACCCGCAACCACCCGAACCAGCCGGCGGTGACGCTGGCCGACGGGCGCACGCTGGTGCCGGGCTGGACGGTGAATGCTGCCGGCCGTGCCTACAGCAACTGGTATGGCTTCGGCGTGGTCAACGCTGCACGCGCGGTGCAGGTGGCCGAGAACTTCCAGTCGCTCGGTGCGCTGGTCGACAGCGGCTGGCGCAACACCACGCGTACCGTGGCCATCGGCAACACCTCGGCCGCCGCCGCACGCCTGACCTTCCAGTTGGCCAACGGCGCGCGCAACATCGAAAGCGTGCAGCTGGGCTTCCGGGTCAACCACCGCAACACGCGCCAGCTGCAGTTCGTGCTGGTGTCACCCAGCGGTACCCGAAGCGTGGTGCAACCGGCGTTCACCGCGATCGGTTCGGGCACGGGTGGCGCGCAGAGCAACTTCACCAGCTGGGACCTGCTGTCCAGCAATGCCTTCCTGGATGAGAACGCCACGGGCACCTGGACGCTGGAAGTGACCGACATGGGGCAGGCCGCGACCGCTGCATCGCGTGGCAACCTCGAATTCTTCAAGATCCGCGTTCTGGGGCACTGATGATGAAGACCACCATTCTGTTGAGCACGCTCGCCTTCGCGGCGATGACCTCCCCTGCCTGGGCACAGAGCTCGGGACAGACCCCTCCGGCCAGGACCCTGTCGACCGTGGATGCTCAGGAACTGAAGGCGTCCGCTACCGGCCGCTCGTTCGATGTGGGCGGCACGCGTTTCCAGCTGTCGCCCTCGGCAACGGTAAAGCAGGCCAGCGGCGGCCAGTTCACGATCACCCCGCAGGCGGCGGCGACCACCAGCGCGCGTACCAAGCGTTCGCTGGATGGCGCCGCGGCGGCGCCTGCTGATGCCGGTGCCGGCAAGTTCGCGGCGGCGGTCTCCCGTGACGGAGCGCCGGTGGTGGCGACCTCGCGGGTCAAGGTGTTCTTCACCGATGCAGCATCGGCCCAGCGCGCGGCTACGGCCACCGGTGGCACCGTGGTGAAGGTCTCCAAGGCGTCGGGCCAGGCGATCGTGGAGTACCCGTCGGTGAACGCGGCGCTGGATGCGAGCACCAAGCTGCTGTCCACCGCCGGTATCCGCGCCACCGAGCCGGACGTGGTGCAGTGGGAAGAGACCAAGTAAGGCGTTGAGCGGTGCCCCGGCCGGCTGGCTCTCCTGGCCGGCCGGGGATTGGTGTGGGGGTGTGCCGACCAACGGTCGACACCTGCCGGGGCCGTGCGCGTGTAGAGCCGAGCCGATGCTCGGCTGCTGTCTACGGGGTGCCGCAGGCGCGGTGCGCGCGGCGCCGAGCATGGGCTCGGCTCTACAGCTGTGCCAACCAAGGCTGGCATCTACCAGGAGCAGATTCGGACGTGCCAACCAAGGTTGGCACCCACCGGCGTTACCGCGCGGCCAGTGTGCCGCTGTGCTTGAGGTGGCAGCTGGCCAGCGCGTCGTTGCCGGCGGCCGGGTGGCCGGGCTCGAGCAGCAGGCGCTGCACGTCCGAGAACAGCTTTTCCACCGGCATGCCGTACGGCGCGAACAGGCGCAGGCGGCCCTGGCGGTCGAACACGTAGCCGCCGGCAATGTGGCTCATGGTGTAGGTATCCGGTACCTGCCCGGGTTCCTTTTCGTAGAACGCCTTGAAGTCGCTGGCCATCGCGGCCAGTTGTGCTTCGTTGCCGACCAATGCGATCGCCTTGGGGTCGAACGCTTCCACGTAGGTGCGCGCGACCTCCGGGGTGTCGCGGGCCGGGTCAACGCTGACGAACACCACCTGCAGCTGGTCGGCATCCTTGCCCATCAGGTGCTTGACCTGGCTCAGCTCGACCATGGTGGTCGGGCACACGTCCGGGCAACTGGTGAAACCGAAGAACAGATAGGTCACCTGCCCCTGCAGGTCCTTGGGGCCGCGCACGGTGCCGTGGCTGTCGGGCATCGACCACTGCTGGCCAAGTTCTTCGCAGGCGATGTCCTTCGCATAGAAGTCCATGCGCGACTGCGCGCTGCAGCCGGCCAGCAGGCCGAGCAGCAGGCCTGCGGCCAGGCGCAGGCCACGATGGGGGAACGCAATGCCTTTCACGGTTCGCAGGCTCAGTTGATCATCATGTGGTAGTGCATGCTCCAGATGATCCAGACCGACAACGCGACGACGATGAACAGGATCACCAGGGTGAACACGAAGCTGGCCAGGTTCCAGCCACCTTCGGACTTGCGGTCCATGTGCAGGAAATAGACCAGCTGCACCAGGATCTGCGCCACTGCGAAGCCGACCAGCAGGAACAGCGTGAGCGGCCGCGACAGCACCGGATTCATCACCAGTGCGAACGGCACCACGGTCAGCAGCGCGCACAGCACGAAACCGATCAGGTAGGACTTGGTGGAGCCGTGCGCATTGCCGGCGCGCGAGGTTTCGACGTGGGCCATGTCAGAAGGCTCCGATCAGGTAGACGAAGGTGAAGACGCAGATCCACACCAGGTCCAGGAAGTGCCAGAACAGGCTCAGGCACGACACGCGGGTGATGTTGGTCGGGGTCAGGCCACGGCGGTAGACCTGGTGCATGACCACCGCCATCCAGATCAGGCCGCTGGCCACGTGCAGGCCGTGGGTGGCGACCAGCGCGAAGAACGCCGACAGGTAGGCACTGGTGCTCGGGCCCGCGCCTTCGTGGATCAGGTGCGAGAACTCGTAGATCTCCATGCCGATGAACGAGGCACCGAGCACGAAAGTCACGCCCAGCCAGCGCAACACCGCCGAGGTGTCGTGGCGATGCATGGCCAGCACGGCCTGGCCGTAGGTGATGCTGGAGACCAGCAGCAGGAAGGTCTCGGCCATCACGAACGGCAACGAGAACAGGTCCTTGCCGGTGGGGCCACCGGCGTAGGCGGTGCTGAGCACCGCGTACGAGGCGAACAGGGAACCGAACAGCACCAGGTCGGACATGAGGTAGACCCACATGCCGAACACCTTCATGCCGCCCTGTTCGTGGCCGTGGTCGTGCTCGTGGTGGTCCTCGTGCGCCTGCGTTTCGCTGGCCAGCTCGGGGCGGGTCAACAGGTTCATGCGCGTACCTCCTTCAGCTTGGCAAGGTTGGCCGCTTCGGTGCGCGCCACCTCTTCGGAACTGACGTAGTAATCCACGTCCTCGTCGTAGGACCGCACGATCAGGGTCACGATCATCGCGATGAAGCTGGCCGCGGCCATCCACCAGATGTGCCAGACCAGGGCGAAGCACAGCACCAGGATCCAGATGTTGAGGATCAGCGGCACGCCGGTGTTCTTCGGCATGTGGATCGGGGCGTACGTCTTCGGCGGCGGCGGCAGGCCGCGCTTCTTCGCTTCGTGGAAGGCATCCAGCTCATCGGCCTTGGGCACCACGGCGAAGTTGTAGAACGGCGGCGGCGACGGCGTGGCCCATTCCAGCGTGCGTGCGTTCCACGGGTCGCCGGTCAGGTCCAGGTTGCGCTTGCGGTCGCGCACGCTCACGTAGATCTGCACCAGCATCAGGATGATGCCCGCGAACACGAACAGTGCACCGATGAAGGCGGCAATCAGGTACGGCGTCCACGCCGGGTTGTCGTACTGGTTCATGCGGCGGGTCATGCCCATGAAGCCCAGCATGTACAGCGGCATGAAGGCCAGGTAGAAGCCGATCACCCAGCAGGCGAACGACCACTTGCCCAGGCGCTCGTTGAGGGTGAAGCCGAAGACCTTCGGGAACCAGTAGGCGAAGCCGGCCAGGTAGCCGAACAGCGCGCCGCCGATGATGGTGTTGTGGAAGTGCGCGACCAGGAACAGGCTGTTGTGCAGCAGGAAGTCCGCGCCCGGGATGGCCAGCAGCACGCCGGTCATGCCACCGATGGTGAAGGTGACCAGGAAGGCGATGGTCCACAGCATGGGCACGCTGAACTCGACGCGGCCACCGTACATGGTGAACAGCCAGGTAAATATCTTCACGCCGGTGGGAATGGCGATGATCATCGTCATGATGCCGAAGAAGGCATTGACGCTGGCACCGGAACCCATGGTGAAGAAGTGGTGCAGCCAGACGATGAACGACAGGATGCCGATCGCCAGCGTGGCGCC
The DNA here is from genome assembly GCF_059372445.1 of Stenotrophomonas sp. YJH_SMC_127. Lineage (NCBI taxonomy): Bacteria > Pseudomonadati > Pseudomonadota > Gammaproteobacteria > Lysobacterales > Lysobacteraceae > Stenotrophomonas > Stenotrophomonas sp. YJH_SMC_127. Next base: position 132,427 of record NZ_JCAFVO010000006.1, read on the forward strand.
CACCATCGACTTGTAGCCGAACAGCTTCTTGCGCGCGAACGTGGCGGTGACTTCAGAGAAGATGCCGAACGCCGGCAGCACCAGGATGTACACCTCCGGGTGGCCCCAGGCCCACACCAGGTTCACGTACATCATCGGGTTGCCACCCAAGGTGTTGGTGTAGAAGTTGAAGTCCAGGTAGCGGTCCAGGGTGAGCGCACCCAGCGCCACGGTCAGGATCGGGAAGGCGGCGATGATGATCACGCTGGTGACCAGCACGGTCCAGGTGAACACCGGCATCTTCATCAGGGTCATGCCCGGCGCACGCATGCGCAGGATGGTGATGAACAGGTTGACGCCGGTCAGCAAGGTGCCGATGCCCGAGGCCTGCAACGCCCAGATGTAGTAGTCCACGCCTACGCCCGGACTGAACTCGATGCCCGACAGCGGCGGATAGGCCACCCAGCCGGTCATGGCGAACTCGCCAACGCCCAGCGAGATCATCATCAGCGCAGCGCCAACCACGAAGATCCAGAAGCTGAAGGCGTTGAGGAACGGGAACGCCATGTCGCGTGCGCCGATCTGCAGCGGCACGATGATGTTCATCAGGCCGACCACGAACGGGGTGGCCACGAAGAAGATCATGATCACGCCATGCGCGGTGAAGATCTGGTCGTAGTGCTCCGGTGGCAGGAAGCCATCACTGCCTGGCCCGGCCGCGGCCAACTGCGCGCGCATCATCAGCGCGTCGGCGAAGCCACGCACCAGCATGACCAGCGCCACTACCACGTACATGATGCCGATCTTCTTGTGGTCCACGGTGGTGAACCAGTCGCGCCAGAGCACGCCCCATAGCTTGAAGTACGTCACCGCGCCAAGCAGCGCGAGGCCACCCAGCACCATGGCCGCCAGCGTGACCACGACGATCGGCTCGTGCAGCGGCACGGCCTCCCACGTCAATTTACCCAACATGTTCGTTACTCCTGGGAAACCTGGGCACCACCGGCAGCACCCGCCGGGGACGCAGCAGCGGTGTTCTCACCGACGCCGATGAACTGGTCGATGACCTTCTTGAACAGCAGCGGTTCGACGCTGGAGAAGTGCTGCACCGGCGCGTTCTTCGACGGTGCGGCCAGCGCCTTGAACTGGTTGAAGTCCAGCGCCTGTGGTGCGCTGCGTACCTCGGCCACCCAGCGCTCGAACTCCTCGTTGCTGCTGGCGGTGGCAATGAACTTCATGTTCGAGAAGCCATGCCCGCTGTAGTTGCCGGACATGCCACGGAACTGGCCGGGCTCGTTGGCGATCAGGTGCAGCTGCGTGCGCATGCCGGCCATCGCGTAGATCTGCCCACCCAGCTGCGGGATGAAGAAGGTATTCATCGTCGAGTTGGAGGTGATGTTGAACGCCAGCGGGCGGTTGGCCGGGAAGTTGAGCTGGTTGACCGTGGCGATGCCCAGGTCCGGGTATACGAACACCCATTTCCAGTCGGTGGCGATCACGTCCACGTGCAGCGGCTCACCGGCCACGTCCAGCGGCTTGTACGGGTCCAGTTCGTGGGTCGACTTCCACACGATCACGGCCAGGCCGGCAATGATCAGCAGCGGCACGCCCCAGACCACGATCTCCACCTTGGTGGAATGCGACCAGTCCGGCGTGTATTTCGCCTTGGTGTTGCCGGCGCGGAAGCGCCAGGCGAATACGAAGGTCAGCACGATGGCCGGTATCACCACGATCAGCATCAGGCCGATGCAGATCAGGATCAGGTCGCGCTGGGCGAGCCCGACCATGCCCTTCGAATCCAGCAGCACCCAGTCACAGCCCGACAGGCCGACGCAGGCCAGGGCGACCAGCGCCAGGCGGATGCGGTTCCAGCAGATATTCATTGGAGGTCAACCCTGTTGAAGAAGCGCGCTTGACCGGCTCGCCTGCGCGCAGCGCCCGGGCGTGGAGCGGCTACACTGTGGGTACGAGGTCGCCTACAAGAGAGCGATCCACCCCAATCAAGCCCATACAAGATACATCATTGTATGGACTTGTGCATCTGCACGTATGGAAAAACTGACCGATGACGCCACCTGCCGCCGGCCGCCGCCTGAAACACCCCAATCGCACCTGGGTTCGCCCCTTCCGCGAGGGCGCTGGCCCGCTGTACCTGCAGATCGCCCAGCAGGTGCGCGAGGCAGTGGATGACGGCGTGCTGCGTCCGGGCGACCGGCTGCCGCCGCAGCGCGACCTGGCCCAGCAGGTGGGCGTGGACCTGACCACGGTCACCCGGGCCTTTGCCGAGCTGCGCCAGGCTGGCCTGCTGGATGCGCAGGGCGCCGGCGGCACCTTCATCGCGCTGTCGGCCGGCAACCGCAGCACCTCGGTGGACCTGAGCATGAACATCCCGCCGCTGCTGGGCAGCGCGCCGTTCGCACAGGGCATGGAGGCCGGTTTCCAGCACGTGGGCCAGCAGCTGGGCCAGGGCGAACTGATGAGCTACCACGTCGGCGCCGGCACCCGCGAGGACCGCGCCGCCGCCGTGCAGTGGCTGTCACCGGTGCTGGGCACGGTGGGTGCCGACCAGGTGGTGATCTGCCCCGGCGCGCAGACCGCACTGTGCGCACTGATCCTGGCCCGCACCCAGCCGGGCGAGCTGATCGCCGCCGAGCAGCTGACCTACCCGGGCCTGCTGGCCGCCACGCGCGTGCTGCAGCGGGGTGTGGTGCCAGTGGCGATGGACGCCGAAGGCATGCTGCCCGACGCGCTGGAAGAGGCCTGCCAGCTACGCCGCCCGCGCCTGCTGTACCTGGTACCGACCATCCAGAACCCGACCACGGCGACGATGTCGGCACAACGCCGGCAGGCCCTGCTGGCGGTTGCCAAGCGCCACGATCTGACCGTGATCGAAGACGATCCCTACTGGTTGCTGGCCGGGGACGCCGCACCGCCGCTGGCCGCCCACCGCGACGCCGGCTGCCCGGTGTATTACATCTCCACCCTGTCCAAGTGCCTGGCACCGGGCCTGCGCACCGCCTACCTGGTGGTGCCGGGCGGCGAACCGATGGAACCGGTGCTGGACGCCCTGCGTGCGATCGCGCTGATGCCGACCCAGTCAATGGTGGCGGTGGCGTCGCAATGGATCCGCAGCGGCCAGGCCCAGGACATGGTGCAGCGCTTCCAGCAGGAGCTGCGCGAGCGCCAGGCGATTGCCGCGCAGTACCTGCCGTCCCGCGCGCGGGCGCACCCGGCCGGCCTGCACGTATGGCTGCCGCTACCGCCGCGGCTGGACCAGTACCGGCTGATCCAGGCCGCACAGGAACAGGGGCTGGGCATCGCCAGTTCGGACGCCTTCAGCGTGGAGGAACCGCCACCGGGCAACGCCATCCGCCTGTCGCTGGGCGGCGCAGTTGACCAGGATGCGCTGGCCGGGGCGCTGGCCAAACTGAACGAGATCCTGTCTGAGGCCCCCGAGGCCCGGCACAACGCCATCGTCTGAACCGGGCGCATGGCGCCGTATCCATACAAGATGATATTTTGTATGCAATGTATGGATGAAGGGACGTGCGTCGATGCGCGCCGAGAGACTGAAGTTCCACCTGGTAATGGCCGGCTGTGGTGGCTTTGTGGTGTTGATGCTGGCCGCGCTGGCCTGGGTCTGCCTGCAGCCGCAGACCGTGGATGTGCAGGCCGCCGAGCGCCACGCCATCGAGCAATGCGTGCAGCGCAGCGAGGATCCGTCGCGTAGCGAGATCCAGCGTCGCGCGCAGGCCGACTCCTGCCGCGAGATGCGCAAGCAGTACGTGCACAAGTTCGGCGGGGACGCGTCCTGATGGGCGCAGCCGCGCCGTGCCGCCGCTGGCTGCTGCCGACGATGATCGCCCTCGCCTGCCTGTTCATGGCCGGCGTGGCGGCTGCGCTGTGGCAGTACTTCGGCTACAGCGCGCAGTCGACGTTCACCGAACAGGCCATCGTCTTCGACGACTCGCAGCTGCGCCTGCCGTCCGATCTGGCCGGTGATACCGGCCGCATCCGCGTGGTGCACTTCTGGGACCCGGCGTGTGCCGTCTGCAACCGCGAAACCGGCGCACACCTGAGCTACCTGATCAGCATGTACCGCCGCGCCGGCATCGACTTCTATGCGATCCGCCGCCCCGGTACCCACGGCGAACTGCCTGAGCCGCTGCGCAACAAGGTGATCAACCTGCCGACCATCGACGGCATCGAACACATCCCGGCCAGCCCTGCCGTGGCGATCTGGGACCGGCAGGGCCACCTCGCCTATGCCGGCCCGTACAGCATCGGCATGGTCTGCAACTCGGCCAACAGCTTCGTCGAACCACTGCTGGACAGACTGGTGCGCGGCGAAACCGTGCGCCCGAAAGGACTGCTTGCCGTGGGCTGCTACTGCCCCTGGCAGGCCAAGCGCTGAGGACGCGCAATGACACCACTGACGCTGGCCGCTGTGGCCGCCACAAGCAATAACGGCGGTCACCTGTCCGAACCGACCGATGGTTATGGACAGGCTCCCGCCGTTGGAAGCAACGATACGCCCCGACATGCTCCGTACATGCCGCGACCGGATGTCGCAGCCCGCGAATGGGTGCAGGACGTGCTCGCGCACAACGGGCCGATCTACCTGCGCATCGTCAATTCGCTGGAGCGCACGGTGCGTCGCGGTGGTCTTGCACCAGGACAACGCCTGCCCTCGCAACGCGCGTTGGCGCAGCAGCTCGGCGTCGACCTGACCACGGTAACGCGGGCGTTCGACGAAGCGCGCAAGCGCGGCCTGATCGAGGCGCGCGGGCCACAAGGCAGTTTCATCGCACCACCCAAGGCCGGCTTCGACCAGGTGGTGGACCTGAGCATGAACGTGCCGCCGGTGCCCGATGCCGATGCGCTGGCCGAGACCCTGCGCCGCGGTGCCGCCGCCGTGCTTGCGCGCAGCAACGCGCCGAACCTGATGACCTACCACCTGGGCGGCGGCAATCCCACCGACCGCCACGCGGCAGCGCGCTGGCTGCAACCGATGCTGGGCGCGGTGGAGGATGCCAGCCTGTTGCTGACCGAAGGCGCGCAGGTGGCGCTTGCCGCGATCCTGCTCAGCCAGGGCCGCGACGATGATGCGATCCTCTGCGATGCGCTGGTCTATCCGGGCCTGCTGCAGGCCGCCGCCGCACTGGGCCGGCGGCTGCTGCCGGTGGACAGCGACGAACACGGCATGTGCCCCGATGCGCTGGCCCGGCTGGCACGCGAAAGCGGCGCGCGGTTGGTCTATCTCAACCCCACCTGCCAGAACCCGACCGCGCTGAGCCTGCCGCTGCAGCGGCGCGAAGCGCTGGCGCGTGTTCTGGAGAGGGAAGGCCTGCTGGCGATCGAAGACGATCCTTACTGGCACCTCGCCGAGGATGCACCGACACCGCTGGCGGCGCTGGCACCGCGCCATGTGTTCTACGTGGCGACGCTGTCGAAGGTGATCAGCCCCGGCCTGCGCACGGCCTTCGTGCGCTGCCCGGGTGCCGCGCACGCCGAGGCGATGGCTTCGGCCTTGCGCGCCACCCGGTTGATGGGGCATCCGCTGGTGGCGGCGCTGGCCAGCCAGCTGCTGCTGGATGGTTCGGCGCAATCGCTGCTGGCGCAGGTGCGCAGCGAAGCGCACGAGCGCATGCGCATGGCGCGCTACCTGCTGGCGCCTTCGCTGCTGCTGCGCGCCGAAGGCCTGCATGCCTGGTGCCGGGTACCAGCGCCATGGACTGACGCCACCCTGGTGCGTACCGCACAGCTGCAGGGGCTGGCGATCGCGCCATCTTCGGCGTTCTGTCCGCCGGGGGTGCAGCATCAGAACGGCGTGCGGCTGTCGCTGGGGCTGGCGGCCGATCGCCGGCAGCTGGAGAGCGCGTTGCGGCGGATTGACCGGTTGTTGTTGTCGGACGCGTTGCCGGCGATCGAGCGGTAGCCCTGGAATGGGATGTGCCGACCAACGGTCGGCACCCACCCGACCGGTAGTGCCGGCCGCTGGCCGGCGGAAGATTCCTCAGCACGGTTGGAATGTGCCAACCAACAGTTGGCACCCACCCGACCGGTAGTGCCGGCCGCTGGCCGGCGGAAGATTCCCCGGCACGGTTGGAATGTGCCAACCAAGGTTGGCACCCACCAGATCGGTAGTGCCGGCCGCTGGCCGGCGGAAGACTCCTCAGCACGGTTGGAATGTGCCAAACAAGGTTGGCACCCACCCGACCGGTAGCGCCGGCCGCTGGCCGGCGGAAGATTCCCCGGCACGGTTGGAATGTGCCAACCAAGGTTGGCACCCACCAAAGCAGGGTCAGGCCAAGGCGGAGAGGGCCTGCACCAGCGCATCCATCTGCTGCGGCCGGGTGAACACCGACGGCGTCACCCGCACGCAGGCGCCGGAGTCCAAGCCGTCGCGATGGGTGGTGAACACGCGATGTTCGTCCAACAGGCGCTTCTGCAGCGCGATGTTGTCAGCCACGCTGGTGCGCCCACGCAGGCGGAAGCTGGCCAATGCGCTGGCCAGCGCCGGGTCCGGCGAAGACAGCACTTCGATGTGCGCCATCTGCCGCGCCGGCAGCGTCCAGCGCTCGCGCAGGTAACGCAGGCGCGCCTGCTTGTTGGCCGCACCGATGCGCTGGTGCAGGGCAATCGCCTCCGGAAGTGCCAGGTAAGCGGCGAAGTTGACCGTGCCGGTGTGTACGCGGCTGCCCACGCGGCCGTCGTCGGTCTCGCCCATGTACGGGTCGAGGTCCGCAACGCGGCCCCTGCGCACGTACATCGCGCCGACACCGACCGGTGCGCCGATCCACTTGTGCAGGTTGATGCCGACGAAATCGGCCTTGAGCTGCGGCACCGCGTAGTCGATCTGGCCGAACCCGTGCGCCGCATCGACGATCACGTCGATACCGCGTGCGCGTGCACGCTCGGCGATCTCGGCCACCGGCAGCACCAGCCCATGGCGATGGCTGACCTGGGTCAGCAGCACCAGCTTCAGGCGTGGCAGCCGCGCGAACGCGGCCTCGTAGGCCTGCAGGATCTGCGCATGGTCGGGCACCACCGGCAGCGCGATGCGCTCGACCTGCACGCCACGGCGCTGCTGCAGCCAACGCATCGCACCGATCATGCTGTCGTAGTCGATGTCGGCGTACAGCACCTGGTCGCCGGGCCGCAGGCGGTTGTAGCCACCGATCAGCGCCAGCATCGCTTCGGTGGCGCCACGGGTCAGTGCGATCTCGTCGGCGCCCACGCCCAGCAGTTCGGCCACCTGCCGCTGCACCGCCATGTACTGCGCCGGGAACTCATGACGGCCGTACCAGGCGTTGCCACGGTTCACCTCGGCGGTGTGGCGCTGGTAGCTGGCCAGCGTCTCGCGGCCCATCGCGCCCCAGTAGCCGTTCTCCAGGTGGTTCACTTCATCGGTGATGTCGAAGTGGCTGGCCACGGCGGCCCAGTAGCCTTCATCGCGGGCCAGCGCGTCCGGCGCTACGGTCGTTGCGGGAATCTGCATGGGCGCAGCGTAACCCGCGGCCGCCATGGCGGGCAGTGAAGACAGCGCAGCTGCAGCCGGCAACAGTGCACCGGCACGCAACAGGACGCGGCGGTTGCGGTCCATCAGAAGCTCAGCCGGTACTGTGCGTACAGGTTGGCACCGTCGGTGTCGTACGGCGCGTTGCGCGAGTAGACCAGGCCGCGACTGGCCTGGAAGGTGGCTTCGTCCGGATAGCGGTCGAACACGTTGTCGGCACCCACGCGCAGGCTGTGATGTTCGTTGATGCGATAGCCGACGGCCAGGTCGAGGAAGCTCATCGCACCGAAACGCTGGTAGATATCGCCAACCGCATTGCCGCTGGAGTCGGTCCAGGCACCGTAGTAGCGCATGCGCGCCATCAACGACCAGGCACCGATGTCCCAGCTGCCGGTCAAGCTGCCCTTGTGCTCGGGCAGGCGGTCTTCAAACAGCACGCGCTGGGTCTCGTTGGTGGCCACCGAGGTGCTGCCGTTGTCCACGCGGGTGCGGTTGTAGTTGTAGGCCAGGGTCAGCGTCATGCGGCCCGCGCCGAGGTCGCGCAGGTAGTTGCCGACCACGTCCACGCCGGTGGTGGTGGTGTCGAAGTCGTTGGTGAAGTAGTTCACCGAGGTATAGCCCAGCGGATTGGGCGTACCGGCCGGAATGGCGAAACTGGCCGACTGGCTGAAGCGGTCGCTGAGCTTGATCTGGTAGACATCCACCGAGCCGGACAGGCCCAGGTCGGTGCGCCAGGTCAGGCCCAGCGATGCGGTACGCGATTCTTCCGGCTTCAACGGCCTGGCACCGAGCAGCTGCGCCAGCGGATCGTTCGGCGACAGGCGGCCGCTGGTGAAGATCTGCAGCGTGCGCGTATCCAACCCCTGGGTGGTGCTGGTGGTGTTGAGCTGCGCCGGCGTCGGCGCGCGGAAGCCGGTGGACACGGTGCCGCGCAGGGCGACGTCCGGGGTGATCGCGAAGCGCGCCGACAGTTTGCCGTCCAGTGTGCTGCCGAAGCTGGAGAAGTCCTCATAGCGGCTGGCTGCACCGATGCTCCAGCGCTCGCCCAGCGGCACTTCCATGTCCACGTAGGCGGCCTTGCTGCGCTGGCTCCACTGCCCGGCCTGGCTGGCCGAGAAGCCCGGCGCGCCATTGGAGTTGGCCTCCAGGCCCGCGGCCGCGCCCGGACCCACCGCGTACGAGGCCGGATCACCGGCGCGCACCTGGTAGGTTTCCTGGCGGAACTCGCCACCGAAGGCGACGTTGATCGGCTTGGACAGCGCAGCCACGTCCCATTCGTAGTTGAAGTCGGCGTTGGCGTTCTTCTCGGTCTGGGTGAGGCGGCCGAGATCGAAGTCGGTCGGGCTGGCCGGACCGAGCGAGGCATTGATCGAGTTCTTCAGGCGATAGTCGATGGCGTTGCGGCCATACGAGGCGCTGACATCCCAGCGCAGCTTCGGCGTGATCTCGCCGCGCAGGCCACCGACCAGCTGCAGGTCGTTCTGCACGTTGCCGTACTGCGGGCTGAAGCCGACCGGATACAGCGAGCGCAGGTTCCAGCCCGGGAAGATGGCGGTGGTGCGGTACGCGCCGGTGGTGGTGTCCGGGTTGCGCCAGTTGAAATCGCTGACGCCATCGCTGTGGCTGTACAGGCCAAAGGCGTAGAGCTCCAGCGTATCGCTGGCGTTGGCCTTTACGTTGAAGCCGACGCGGCGGCTTTCCAGTTCCGGCTGGCCCCAGCGCTGCACCGGGTTGGGCACCTCCAGCTCCGGATGCGCGGCCTGGAAGGCGATGGCATCGGGGCGCTGGCGGGTGCGCGAGGTGGCGTCGGAGGTGGACGATTCGACGAACAGCACCAGGCTGCCGTAGTCACCCAGCGACCAGCCAGTGCGCGCACTGAAATCGCGCGAAGCACCGTCGCCCTGCGCGTACTGCGAGTAGCCGGCGGTGATCTCGCTACCCGGCCCATCCTCCAGGATGATGTTGATGACGCCGGCGATGGCGTCCGAGCCGTACTGCGCCGACGCGCCATCACGCAGCACCTCGATGCGCTTGATCGCGCTGGTTGGAATCTGTGCCAGGTCAGCGGCCTGTGCACCACGGTTGCCGAGCAGCGCGCTGCGGTGGAAGCGGCGACCGTTGACCAGCACCAGGGTCTGGTCCGGCGACAGGCCACGCAGCGTGGCCGGACGCACGAACACCTGGCCGTCCGCCATCGGCAGGCGCTGCACCACGAACGACGGCACCAGCTGGGCCAGCACGTCCTTCAGGTCGGTGGATTCGACGGACCTGATGTCTTCCTTGCTGAACACATCCACCGGCGCCAGCGTTTCGAACTGGGTGCGGTTGGACGCGCGGGTACCGGTGACCAGCATCGCGTCGAGCTGGGTGGGCGCGGCGCGGCTGCCGCCGGCGGCATCGACCGCATCGGCCTCCGTTGCGATCGCGCCTCCTGCGCTGGCCATGGAAAGGGCAAGGAGGATGGAACGCGAAAGCTTCGAACGATGCACGGCAGGGCTCCGGGAGGACGCGACAGGGCCAGCACCTGTGCGCACACAACAGGCCTGGACAAGGCGCGCAGTCTCGGCGCGATGTGTGAAGGAGGCATGACGTCAGTACGACAGCTTGATGCGCCAACCAAGGTTGGCCCCTGCCAGGGCTCATCCGTAGATCCACGCCATGCATGGGTGGCAATGCAGACCCACGCCCCATCCCCGCACACAGCGGCTAGCCGTTGGCGTCGTCGCCAAAGCCGAAACGGGCTGGCCGTGCCGTTCGCAGCGGAACGAACATCATGGCAGCGAACACCACCAAGGCGGGGGTGGACATGATCCAGATGCCCCTGTTGCGAATCCCGATCCCCATGAAGTCGACCTGCAGATCGCCGATCCATTGCAGCTGCGTCAGTATCATCACCAGCCCGCCGATAGTCGCGCACGGCAACCCACCGTGACCGGCCCCCAACAACGTCGGTGTCAGAAACCCGCCCAGCAACGCGAAGCCGACACGGTACACCCAGGGGTTGCCGCGCCACCGTGGCGCGCCGAACAACATCAGCAGCATCAGCGCCAGGGTCAACAGACTGGGAAGTACCCAGAGGGCAAGCAGCATTTCGATCATCTCGATCATCGGCCGGGCTCCGCTGGCCTGGCATCCCCCGTCGTCGATCGCATCTCCCTGCCCCCCATCACGTCCATGAAGCACGCATTGTTGCCGGTACGCAGGCAGACGCAAAGCCCCGGCAGCGCAAGAACTGCTAAACGCCGCGCCTGCCGATCCGCTACTGTGCCGGCATTGGATGCGGGGAACGGCAGGATGAGCGCGGCAGGCAAGGCGTTGTGGTACATCGAAACCCATGCGGACCAGCCATTGGCGCTGGCCGACATCGCCGCTGCGGCCGGCCTGTCGCCGTTTCATCTGTCACGCCTGTTCCAGGCCCGCACCGGCACCTCGGTGGTGCGCTACCTGCGCGGGCGCCGCCTGACCGCTGCCGCGCAGCGGTTGGCCAACGGCGCGGGCGACATCCTGCAGGTGGCGCTGGGGGCCGGCTACACCACCCATGCTGCCTTTACCCGTGCCTTCAGCGAACAGTTCGGGCAGACACCGGAACGGGTACGCGAACAGGGCACCGATGGGCTGACGCTGGTGCAGGCGATCCGCCTGGACGAGGCCCCGTCAGCCTGCATTGAAGCCCCCCGGCTGCTCGATACGCCCGCGTTCCAGGTGGCAGGCGTCGGCATGCGGCATACCCGCGACAGCAGCGGCGCGATTCCGGGCCAATGGGCCCAGCTCAACCGCGAGTGGCCGACGCCGGCACCGGTCAGTTTCGGCGTGTGCTGCAACAGTGATGACGATGGTGGCTTCGACTACATTGCGGCACTACCGGCAAGCGCGGTGCCGAGCGTGCCTGCGCACTGGCGACGCGTGGACATCCCGGCGCGCCGCTACCTGGTGGCTTGGCACGGCGGACACATCTCGGCCATCCGCTCGACCTGGTTCTGGTTGCTGGATCATTATCTCCCTGCGTCCAACCTGAGCCTTGCCGATGCGCCGGACCTGGAGCGCTACGACGCCCGGTTCGACGAGCACAGCGGCAACGGCGGCGTGGAGATCTGGCTGCCGGTGGAAGAACGTCCCCACTGACAAGGAGTTGAAGATGCGCATGACCGCTGCTGTGCTGGGAGGAATGCTGCTGGCGTTCGCGAGCGTCGGCGCCGCGCGCGAAAGCGGCGTCGCCGGCGAGCGCCACGGCACGACGACGCTGGCCAGCGCCGCCGTGCGCGACGCAGGGCACCGCGACGCGCTGCGCTACACGGTCTGGTATCCGGCACAGGCCGGCAGCCGCGAAAACGCGCTGACCATCGGTCCACCCGACGCGCCGCTGTTCGACGTCGGCCGGTCGGCCAAGGATGCGCCGGTCGCGGGTGATCGCCTGCCGACCCTGCTGCTCTCGCATGGCAACGGCGGCAGCGCGCGCATGATGGGTTGGCTGGGCACGGCGCTGGCGCGGGCCGGATATCTGGTGATTGCGGTGGATCATCCAGGCAACAACGGCGTTGACACCATGACCCTGCCCGGCAGCCTTCTGACCTGGTTGCGCGCCGATGACCTGCGTGCCGCACTGGCGGCCGTGCAAGCTGATCCGGTGCTGGGCCCGCATGTCGATCCTGAGCGCCTGGGGGTCGCCGGCTTCTCGGCCGGTGGCTACACCGCGCTGCTGGCAGCCGGTGCGCGACCGGACCTGCAGCGATTGCGGGACTTCTGCACCGAACATCCGGATGACGGCGTCTGCCGGCCCCAACAGGAGGCGGCAACGCACACGATGGAGGCGCGCGTTGCCGCTGCGGCGTCGCCCGAGCTGTCGCCATGGATGTCCCACGCCAACGACGCACGCGCCATTCCCGGCGTGCGCGCGGTGTTCCTGCTGGCGCCGGCAATCGTGCAGGCCTTTGCGCCCGAGCAGCTCTCCTCGCTGAAACAGCCGGTGTCGATCGTACTGGGCCAGGCGGACACGATCGCGCCACCACAGACCAATGGCGAGGCTGCGCGTGCGGTGATTGCGGGCGCTGCACTGCAGGTGCTGCCCGGTGTCGGCCATTACGATTTCCTCGCCGCATGCACCCCGGCCGGACAACAGCGGCTGCAGGACCTGTGCAGCACATCGGTGCCGAAGGCGCAGACCCACGCGCAGGCAGCGGACGCGGCAATACGGTTCTTCAACCATTCGCTGCGCTAGTGGCCGCCGGGCATGGCCCGGCGCTACAGTGGGCGCGTCCACGGAGAATCGATCATGCGCCTGCTGCACCTCACTCTGCCGGTATCCGACGTCGCTTCCGTGGCCACATATTTCCACGATGTGCTGCAGCAGCGCGTGGTCGGCAACCATGTGCACATCGGCTGGAGCACCCTCGAACTTCAGCCTGCGGCGGGGCGTCCGGTGGGTGGCGTGCATCTGGCCTTCAACGTGCCGGACAACCGCTTCAGCGAGGCAATGACGTGGTTGCGTGAGCGCACGCCGCTGCAGCGCAATCCGGCGGGGCTGGACTACTTCGCGCTGGAGAGCAGCTGGCAGTCGCAGTCGGTGTACTTCACCGGCCCGGACGGCCTGATCCTTGAAGTGATCGGCCGCCGCCGCCTGCCGGCCAGCGCTCGCGAAGGCGTGTTCCATGGCAGCGAGCTGACCTGCCTGAGCGAAGTCGGCCTGCCCAGCCGCGATGTCGAGGCCGTACGCGAACTGTCCAACCAACGTTTCGGCCTGCAGCCGATCAGCCCGGCTTCGCCGCAGTTCGCACCGATGGGCGACGACGAGGGCCTGCTGATCGTGGTCGCGGCCGATCGACGGTGGTTTCCTGAGCAGAAGGACCTGCCCAATGCGCAGGGGCTGTTGCTGCAGGTCGGCGACGTGGCTGGCCCCGGTGTCGTGGAGGACGTTGTGCTCGGCTGGCGGGTACAGGCAGCCTGAACTACCAGCTGCCCGACGCACCACCTCCGCCGCTGCGGCCGCCGCCTCCGGACCAGCTGCTGGAGCTGCTCGCAGACGAACTTGATGACGGGGAGCTGGACGCACTGCGGTGGCCGACGGATGATCTGCGGCTGCCGCGTGCCTTCTCACCGGGCAGCATGGTGAAAATCCAGGCGAAGTACAGCACGACCGTGCCGGCACTCCACCCGATCGTCGCGGCAAGGCGTGCCACCGGGTCGGCGCGATCAATGGCCAGCAGTGCGAAGAGCACGTAGCCAGCGGTCAGCAGCAAGAGCACTGCGAACCTCACCCCGAAGCTGCTGCGGTCCTTGTGCCAGCGCGCGCGGCACGCCTGCACGAGGAAGAACAGCAGCATGGCTACGATGCCTGCCGCCAGGTCCAGCAACGTGTGCAGGGCCAGACTGGGCGGCAACTGGCCACGCAGCACCATCACCACCAAGAACCCCGAACTGACCCCGAGCATGCCGAGCAGCACCACGCGCACACCTCGGCTGCGGCGCCAGCACCAGCCAAGCAGGCTCGCCACCGGTACGCACAACGCCAATACGATGCAGACCGCTGCCAATGCCTGGCGTGGCGCCCACATAGCCGCCGACAGCAGACCCGCGGCTACCACAGCCGTCACCAGCATCGGGCGGGCCCAGGCCGGCAATCGCTTCGGGCGCGCCTGCGGCGTGGTGACCTCGCGTGGCGCTCCACGCTGGCGCTCGCGGTGCCTGCGTGCGAGGTCGTCCGGCATCCTGGCCGCGGGCGCCGAGGGCGGTGAGCGCCACAGACCCGCAAGGAAGCCGGCCAGCAGCGTCAGTGCAACCACGGAATCCGCGCTGCGCCAATCGGCCGGCAGCACGTTGCGCATCGATGGCGCTTCCCAGGCCGGCAGGTCCTCGCCATCGATCAGCGCGACCACGACCTTCGTTCCATCCAGCAGGCCCTGGTCAAGGTCGCCATCGCGGAAACGCGGCACGATCGCCTTGTCGATGATGCGGGCGGCATAGGCATCTGGAATCGCGCCCTCCAGACCGTAACCGGTCTGGATGCGTACACGGCGGTCCTGCACGGCCACGAGCAGCAGCACGCCATCGTCAACGCCTTCCCGGCCCAGCTGCCACTGGTCGAACACCCGCTGTGCGTAGGCCTCGATGCCCTCGTCGCCAGCATGGTCGACCACCAGCACCTGCAGCTGCGCGCCGGTGCGCGCCTGCAACTTGAGGGCCTGCGTGCGCAGTATGTCGCGGGTATCCGCCGAAAGTGCGTTGGCGGCGTCCACCACCGGGTCATCCAGCGCAGGGACCGCAGCACCGGCCATCACCACCATCGGCAACAGGCACAACAGCATCAACAGCCATGCCGTGACCCGGGTGCACGTCGTCCTGCGCAGCATCTTCACGTGCCCTGCCCTGCCTCGATCCGCGCATGCAGCGCCTGCAGCTGCGCGGCCGCCTGATTGAACACCTGCAGATCGGCATCGACCAGCGCCGGCCAGTCGGGCGCGTGCCCCAGCAACTGCGCCACCTGCTCGGTCGGCGCACGATCGAAACCTTCACCCAGCACCGCGAGATAGCGTTCACGGAACCCTGCCGGGTCGCGTTGATCCTGCACGAACAGCTGCACGGCCAGCAGCCCTGCATAGAGGTAGTTCACCAGATAGTTGGGGTGGTCATACATCAGGCGCTTGCCGATCCAGCCGTTGCGCAGCTGCGGATAGCGCTCCGGGTCCTGCCCGAAGCGCGCCAGCACCCGGCTGGTCAACGCGTCCAGGTCATCGGCGGTACCCAGCGTGTTGTCCGCCACGCCCTCGTAGATCGACTGCTCCAGCTGCGCCTCTTCGGAAGACGTGAACAGCTGCAGCACCATATCGTCCAGCAGTGACTTCAGGTAATAGGCCTTGGCCCGCGGGTCCTCTGCCTGCTGGTACAGCTGGTCGCGGAAGCGCAGTTCGTTGTAGATGGCGAAGGCCTCGGTCAGCCACTGGCTGCCATTGCGCTGCAGTGGCGAGGCATGGCCGCGCTGCATCCACTCACCGTGCATGGCATGACCGGCTTCATGGGCGATCTCGACATCGCTTTCCAGATCACCACGGCGCACGCCAACGAACAGCATTGCCGGCACGCCGGGAGCGCTTACCGAGAACGCGTCCTGGCTGCGGTCACCACGTTCGGTGGCCAGATCCATGCGCCGGTTGGCCGGATCGAGCAGCGCACGCAGCTCACTGACGTACGCCGGCCCCAGGTGCTGCATGGCATCGGCGGCATTGTCGCGCAGCTGCGCCAGCGTCAATACCGGTGGCATATAGCCGGCATCGGGCAACGTGGTATCCCAGAGCTGCGGCGCATCGATGCCTGAGCGCGCGGCGTGGCGCAGCAGCATGTCCTGGTAGGCGCGACGGTCCCCTGCATGGCGTCCGATCGCCTGCAGCGTAGCATCCACCGCCGATGCATCCAGGCCCATGCGCTGGTAGCCCCGCGCCGGTGCAGAACCATCGCCCTGCAGGCGCGCGGCGGCATCGTTCACCTGCACCAGGCCCAGCAGCACCGAGGCCATCGGCTCGCGGCGCGAGTGCAGGCCCTGCCAGTAACCCTTCCAGCCCGCTTCCCGCAACGCGCGGTCCTGCTGCTGGGCCAGTGCCTGCTTGTCGTGCCCGGTGTCCCAGTGCCGACCATCACGCTCGATCTGCGGGTACTCGGCACTGCGCAGGATCTGCCCACGCAGCCGTGCGAAACTGTCCAGCGCCGGATCGGCCAGGGCCTCCACGGCCTCATCCAGTGCGGTACTGGCCGGTGCTGCAGCGTCCTTCAGCGCACGCGCGCGCAGGAAGGCATACGGTGCGGCCCACGCCGCGTCTGCGGGCGCTTCGCGCAGCGCCGCGCGGCCGGTGTGGGCGATGCGGCTGCACAGCCCCATCATCTGGTCCAGCGCCTGCGTCGGGCGATGGTCACGGGCATTGCGTGCGGCCTGCAGATGCAGATAGCTGTGATGGCGCAGGCACTGCGCCTGCAGTGCCTCGGCCTGATGGAAGCGTTGCGCAGGTGCAAGCGCGGAAGCCTGCTGCAGGGCCTCGACACGCTTGCCCAGCTCGCCGCGCGCGGCCTGTTCGGCTGCCGCACTGGCGAAGTAGGCGCTATCGTCGGCCGGCAGCGACTGCGCCTGGACGCCGGTGAAGGGTGCCATTGCCAGCATGACAGTCATGGTGGCGGTGATGGTGCACATCCTGCGAGCCCGCATCGGCGTCTCCCTGCCTGGATCAGGCTCCGAGCCTAGCAGCCCCCGCCCGGCCGCGCCTGTGCCGGGACAGGCATCAGATCGACTCATCCTCGCGCTTGACCAGCGTCCAGCAGGGCGACTGCGCGAAGGTGTAGGTCTGCTGGTCGCTGCTGTCCGGCGTGCGGATCTGTACCTGCCGTTGCCCATCGGCCAGCGTGCTGACCTGCATCTCGCGGCCCTGCCCGGCCAACGCGGCGGGATCAGGCATCACCGGCCACTCGACATCGGCCAGCGCCAGGCGGCTTTCCACCTTGCGCGGTTCCGGCTCGGCCTCGGCATCGATGTAGCTGTCCAGCAGCGGATCGGCGGTGGCCTTTTCCTGCAGCGCGATCTCGTTGCCGAAGTGCTTCAGGAACGCATCGAACTGCGAGTAGGGGCATTCGCCGCTGGCAGGCACCGGTGCGGGCTGGACCGCTGCCGCCGTGGACGACGGCGCGGGATGTGCAGGCGCCACTTCCGTGGGCGTCACCTGGGGCTCGGGCGTGCAGGCAACCAGGGCCACGCCACAGGCAAGCATCAGCACGGCAGCGGAACGGTTTCGACGCATGGGCTCATCCTGAATCCGGTTGGGTCGTCCCATGCTACCGCGCGCCCTACAATTCCGGCATTCCGCCTGACCGAGACTCTCCATGCGTCGCCTCCTGCTCATGATCGGCCTGCTGTTGCCCGCCCTGTGGCCAGCGCTGGCGATGGCCGTCGATGTCCACGAAGGCGATCTGCTGTTCGTCACCGCCGGCCGCAGCGGCCTCAGTGCGGCCATCGACGATGCCACCGGCAAGCAGGGCGCGCCCAGCTTCGATCATGTGGCCCTGGTCGCTGTGGCGCCAAACGGCTGGGAGGTACTGCATGCGGACGAGAAGGGATCGCGTCGGCAATCGCTGGTCGAGTTCCGCCAGGACGCCCGGACCAAGCAGCGGCAGATCGTGGTCTATCGCCTGCGGGCACCGCAGCAGGCGGCGATCAAGGATGCGGTCGCCACCGCGCGCATGATGCTGGGCAAGCCGTACAACACGTCGTATGTGTTGAACGAGGACAGCTACTACTGTTCCGACTTCATCGAGCGTGCGTTCCGTGCGCACCATGTGTTCGCGCTGCAGCCGATGAACTTCCGCAATCCGCAGACCGGGCAGATCGCCCAGCACTGGGTCGATCTGTACCGCGGCATGGGCATGGAGGTGCCGCAGGATCAGCCCGGCACCAATCCCAATGACATGTCGGCCGCCCCGGTGCTGCAACGCATCGGCGTGCTGGAATAAGCGAAGCCCCGCGCGCGGCGGGGCTTCGGGGGTTGCCCAGGGTGGGTACCGACGTCACTCTTCCTCGTCCTGCCCACCTTGCTGCTGATTGCGCTGGTTGCGCTGCTGCTGTTCCTGCTGTTGTTGCTGCTGCTGGTCGCGGCCACGGCCCTGCTGCTGATCCTGCTGGTTCTGCTGGCCCTGCTGCTTCTGGTTCGGGTTCTGGTTCTGCTGTGCCATGTCCGATCTCCAAAGCCACGCGCGGAATGCGGTGGACGGGGCCATCGTCTGCAGCGAAGAGTTAATCGCGCGTTGGCGGACGGCTACACCGGTGTGTACGCGCGTGAATGAACGCGCAGAAGCCCTTGTGGCACAAGCGGCTGAAGGATTCATGCGGGTTCGGCATGTCCTCATGCCATCCCCAGCGTTGCTCGCATTCATGGCGCTCGCAGCCGGAAACACGCGCTGAACGAGGCTGGTTTCCCGGCGCATGCAGGGAAGCCAGCTCTGCATTCATGGCATCACCGGTGGCACATACGCCAGGGTCATGCCCAGCAGCCACAACAGGCCCAGCACCAGCGGGATGTGCACCAGCAGCTGGATGAAGGTGAAGCCCACGATGTCGCGTGCCTTCAGGCCCAGCACGCCCAGCAGCGGCAGCATCCAGAACGGGTTGATCAGGTTGGGCAGGGCTTCGGCCGCGTTGTAGACCTGCACCGCCCAGCCCAGGTGCGCCTTCAGTTCGTTGGCGGCCTGCATCACGTACGGCGCCTCGATGATCCACTTGCCGCCACCGGACGGCACGAAGAAGCCCAGCACGGCCGAATAGACGCCCATCACCAGCGCGAACGAATCGGTGCTGGCCACGTGCACGAACAGGCTCGACAGCCGGTGCGCCAGGGTCTGCCCGTCACCGCCAGCGGCGTGGGTGAGGATCATCGCGATGCCGCCGTACAGCGGGAACTGGATCAGCACGCCGGTGGTACTCGGCACCGCCTTGGCCACCGCGTTGAGGAAGCTGCGCGGGCGCCAGTGCAGCAGCAGGCCCAACGAGATGAACAGGAAGTTGTAGGTATTGAGGTTGGCGATGGCGGTGATCACCGGCTTGTTGGCGAACTCGTTGAACAGCCAGCCGAACGCCAGCAGCGAGAGCAGCACGGTCAGCAGCGGGCTGTATTCCAGCCATTCGCCCGGGCGCGTGCGTCGCTGCAGCGGTTCCGGCTCGGCCTGTGCAGCACCGGGGAACTCCTCGGCGGTACGCGCACTACCCGCCGCGGGTGCCGTCAGCCAGGCGATCAGCAGCGAGACCAGGATCAGCACCGAGGTCAGCGCGATCGACTGCCACAGGAAGATGGTTTCGGTGAACGGCAGCACGCCGGTGATCTCCACCAGCCCCGGCGGCATGCTGGCCGGGTTGGCCTGCAGCTGTGCGGCCGAGGAACTGAGCCCCATTGCCCACACCGCACCCAGGCCGAGGTACGCCGAAGCACCGGCGGCGCGGTAGTCCATGCGCAGTTCGGTACGACGGGCCAGCGCACGCACCAGCAGGCCACCGAACACCAGCGAGAACCCCCAGCTGAGCAGCGAGGCGAGCATGCTGACCAGGCCCACGTACACCACCGCACCGCGGCCGGTACGCGGCACCCGGGCGAGGAAATCGATGAAGCGTGCGACCACCGGCGCCGTCGCCACGGCGTAGCCACCGATGACCACGAAGGCCATCTGCATGGTGAAGGGAATCAGGCTCCAGAAGCCGTCACCGAAGGCGCTCGCGGTGGCCTGCGGGGTCGAGCCGAAGCCCATCGCGGCCAGCGCGACGATGACCACGCCCAGCACCGCGAACACATACGCATCGGGGAACCACTTTTCCGCCCAGGCGGCCGAACGCAGCGCTGCGCGCGCCATCCAGCCGTCCTGTACTGCTGCCGTAGAGGCCATCATTCACCCTCCCAGGTTCGATGGCCCGATTCTGGGCGGTGGGGTGCGGGCTGTCAGCCACCTATTGGTCGTAGGCGGCACAGAACGGTAGTGCCGGCCGCTGGCCGGCAATTTCCCAATCGGGATGGTCGTGCAGCCGGCCAGCGGCCGGCTCTACCAGATCCAGGCATCATCGCAGGTGGTGGAAGGCGGTGGTGCCGGCCGCTGGCCGGCAACCTCGGGATCGCGCACGGGCGCAGCCGGCCAGCGGCCGGCTCTACCAGATCCAAGCATCATCGCAGGTGGTGGAAGGCGGTAGTGCCGGCCGCTGGCCGGCAACTTCGGGATCGCGCACGAGTGCAGCCGGCCAGCGGCCGGCTCTACCAGATCCAGGCATCATCGCAGGTGGTGGAAGGCGGTAGTGCCGGCCGCTGGCCGGCAACCTCGGGATCGCGCACGGGCGCAGCCGGCCAGCGGCCGGCTCTACCAGGCCTTGGGATCAACGCAGCGCCAGGTCCACGGCGATGCCGGCAAACAGCGCGGCACCCACCCAGTTGTTGTGCAGGAACGCCTTGAAGCACGGGCCGCGTTCGCGGTTGCGGCAGATCCAGAACTCGTACACCACCAGCGCGGTGGCCACGGCCACGCCGGCCAGGTAGTACCCGCCCAGCCCGCCACGCACGCCGACCAGCGCCATCGTGGCCAGGAACAGTGCGTACAGCACGCCCTGGATGACCAGGTCGAGATCACCGAACAGGATCGCGGTGGAGTGCGAGCCCATCTTCAGGTCGTCCTCGCGGTCGACCATGGCGTACCAGGTGTCGTAGGCGGTGGACCACAGGATGTTGCCGGCATACAGCAGCCAGCCCAGCATCGGCACCTCGCCCTGCACGGCGGCGAACGCCATCGGGATGCCCCAGCCGAACGACATGCCTAGGTAGACCTGCGGCAGATGGGTGTAGCGCTTCAGGTACGGATAGCTGGCAGCCAGGAACACGCCGATGAAGCTCAGGCCGATGGTCAGCCCGTTCAGGGTCAGCACCAGGCCGAACGCCACCAGCATCAGTACGGCGAACAGCGCCAGCGCGGCGCGGCCGCTGATCGCACCGGTGGCCAGCGGGCGCGCCTTGGTGCGCTCCACATGCGGGTCGAGCCAGCGGTCGGCGTAGTCGTTGATGACGCAACCGGCCGAGCGGGTCAGCCACACGCCGGCGGTGAACACGAACAGCGTCCACAGCGGCGGCAGGCCGCCCGCGGCCAGCCACAACGCCCACCAGGTGGGCCACAGCAGCAGCAGCGTGCCGATCGGGCGATCAGCGCGCATCAGACTCCAGTAATGCCGCCAACGCGGCGTCGCCGGCGACTGCGGCGAAGTGAGGGGGGTATCAGCCATGGCGATAGGATACTCCTGCCCCTCTGGCAGGGCTTTGCCCGTGGGGGGAGATTTGTTCGGCGAAACTGGATAGAATGCCGGTCCCGCACCGCTTCATGGCGTTGCGATGCCCGCCCCGGCACCGGCCGACGGCGCGGCGGTTCTACAACGCGCCCGTAGCTCAGCCGGATAGAGTAGTGGCTTCCGAAGCCATTGGTCGGGGGTTCGAATCCCTCCGGGCGCGCCATTTTTCCTTCATTGCCTGTACGCAGCGTCCCAACTGGGCGATGCTGCGATGTCGCGAGGAATCCGGCTCGCCTGCGGCGGAAGCTAGGGCGATGGTGGCCATGCATCCGGCACGCCGCCAGGAATGTCAGGGAATGAACGTTGCCGAGCGATGCTCGCAACCGGCTGCATCCCGTACCACCATGGAGTACTCCTCACCCGCGCTGGATTGCCCGGGCAGGAACAGGCCATCACCGTCGAAAAAAACGCTCTGCTGTTCACCCTGTCCGATCGACAGCCCGATCGCTCCCGGCGTGATTTCCTCAAGGATCACGTTGTGAGGCCGCCAGGCATCCTCGCCTGTGCGCCTCATCTCTGCGCGAGCGGTCCTTGAGTTCAACCTGCGTCTCTCATCCACCCACAGCTGAAGCGGCTGATCAGCATTGTGGGTGATCTGGAAGCGCCCGTAGGTCAGTCCGTCGACTCTCTCGGTGCCGACGTAGGTGAGATGGGCCGGCGGACACTTCGTGGTGCGGTTCGGATGCGCCGCACAGGATGTCAGTGCAACCACGAGGCAAAAGGCAGTCAGGCGCTTCATGGGTTCGAGGCCTGATGTGGGTTGTTGTCGCGGCGGCAAGCGGCAGTGAGGGCAACCAGCACTGCGCCCCAGAGCGGCGTGAGCAGCACGACGCTCATCACCGTCAGCGAAACCGGTACCTGCCAGAGCAGCGATGGGCTGAATCCGCTGAATCTATAGGCTTCCAGTACAAGCACCACGACCTGGGCCAGAAGGCCCGCGAGCAGCCCCAAGCCAGCCCCCTTGGCAAGCCGCCTGATCGTCAGGCGGCCAGCGGCGGGAACCCGTGCGCCAATTCCCAGCAACAGAAGGCTGACGGCATACAGCCAGAAGAAAACCTGATGTGAGTCGAAGGCGTAAAGCGCCCTGCCCACAAAGTGCAGGAACAGCCAGAGTGCTCCACACGACACCGCGTAGGCCAGCCCGTACCGAAGAATCTGCCTGGCTTTCATCTTGTACCTCTCCGAGGGCGTGCAGGCCGATCGCGTTCTTTGGTGGAGGAGCGCGGGAGCTCATGCACCTTGCATCCCGCTTGGCGCCCTACTCGCGCAACGCATCGCGCAGCGCTCGAGAGTACCTGCCTGCCTCCAGCGTTCGCAGCTGGGCCAGTGGAATCCGATACCTCCTGAACAGTGCGGCCAGTTCTCTTGCAAGCCCCTGGAGCGGAGCGCGTCGAACAGTATTGATGAGACCTTTTCCAAGGTATCCAAATTCATCTTCATACCAGACGCCGAATTCGAGTTTCTTAAGGCCAGGCTGGCACTGAGAAGAAGATTGCGACTGCCGGCCCACAGCGGGCATCTGCGCCCCCCAACAGTGGAGGTCATACGGAGAATATCTGAAAATCACTATCTGCATATTTCCCGCGCCCTGCCGAGAACTGCCGCGCTTGCCCGTCCGACTTCGAGCTTCCGTATCAATCCAGCACATTCAGGCCGATCCCCAGTTTTCGCTCCATAGATCACGGGCTCACCCTTCCTATCTACTCCGTCCAAATAGAGCTCTGCGCAATCACCAGCGATCGTACCAATGCGCACCGCACGAACCTTCTCGATACTGGCGTCTGGACCGGCTGCACCCTCGCACATCCCACCGTAATACGCACTACTCAGTTCCGCGTAGATGGGTTTCAGCTGCAGCTCCCCTAAGCGGTCATTCTCGCATGCGCTCAGGGCGAGCACACAGACGGACGCGACAGACAAAGCGCGCAGGAAGAAGCCTTTGGCATCGAGAGAACTCTTGAGCAACCCCGATTTCCTTTGACTGTTTTCCATTACCTCCCCAGAACGATCTGCTCGAACGCATTGGTCGCGCTGCGCCGATCTCCCTTGCGGTTGCCGAGCGCGCCATTGGTCGCACACCTGGCGTCATCCGCCAGGCAGTAGGCGGAGCTCGGCGCTTCAGCGCACTATAGCGCCGCCGAGCATCGACCGAATACGTTGGCGGGCTTCTCCCGAAGGCTCACGGCAACCACCCGTTGCTTCTGCTCACCGCAGCCCCCCATCACCCCATACATGATGAGAAGTCCCTTGTCGTTGACGTAGCCGATGAACTTGCCCCTACTTTCATCCGAAGCGGCCCTGACGAAGTAGACGCTCTCCCCGGGCGCTGGCTTCAGGTCACTCAACGGCATTGGACCGATCTTCCCTTCAACCTCTGATGCCGATACCACGGCCAGCGAATGCTCCAACATCCACTCCGCAATGGCTGCTTCACTATCAGGATCAAGCGTGGAAATGCGGTCAAGCGGCAGAGTCGTTGAATTGCCAGGGAAAATCGCATCGGACGAAACATCTACCCAGTCCGACTTCCATTCCGTATGTTGAAACTGGTGAATGCTGCAGCCCCCTAGCATTGGCAAGAGCAGCACCGCTGCACGCAAGATACCAGCCTTCGGCATGGACATGAGAGCCCCAGAAAGGGCCGGCCAAATGTTAGTTACCATCTGCAACCCGTTCTGCAAAACGATTCAGGGACTGCACCTCGTGCCCAAGATGGCATGTCATTTCTTGACTTCCCTATCATGGGCTGGCGCTTGGCGTGTCGCTACTCTGCCCCGGGTTTGCGGCAGCGTGCGTAGTCGAAACACCCGGCCTGCGCGCATAACTGTAATCGGGATCCCGGCAAGCGCGCACGATCGGACTTCGTGCGTGCCTGATCGCGCCGGGGAACCAGCACAGCACCAGCACCACCGCACAGATCATTCCCAGCCGCGCCCATTCACCCGCGACACTGGCCCCGATCAGCGGCAATGCTGCCACCAGGATGATGACCTGTGTGTACAGAAGATAGAGCGTGTACGTGCCCAACCGCGGGTCTGAACGAAGCTCGACGCGACACCTCCGGCAGGACATCTTTGCTTGACGCCTTCCAGCAAATCGCAGGGGAAAGCGCTGCCCGCTGGCGCCACAAAGTGGACAGATGAAGGTCATCAGGCGCATCGGTAAAACCTCTTTTCAGAAGTTTCCATCAGCAGGTTCCATCTGCGGCGTCGACCATACGCACCACATCATCAAACCTCGGGTCCTGGCACATCATTTCCAGTGGTGTCCGATCAAGCTCATTCCGTGCGTGTGGGTCTGCACCACACTATAGGAGATAGGCCGCAGCCGCGACGCTGCCATGTGCCACCGCGCTTGCCAGCGGCGTCAGATCAAGATCACCACGCACATCGATGGTGGTCACGAAGGGCATCAATGCGCTGAGGAGGGCCACATCGTTGTAATAGGCCACCACATGCAGGGGCGTGTCCTCATAGGCCCCTTGGGTCTCCGGACAAGTCAGCACCGTATCGCCGAAGTCAGTGCCGACACCGAGCCGGGAAAGCAGTTCGCTGAGTACAGGATCCATGATGTTCATCGGGCTGCACGCACGGTAGAGCCCATTGCGTTGGCCCGATGGTGATCCGTCCTGTAATCCATCCCTCCGTCAGCTCCGTGTCGACCTAGATGCCCCGCAGCCCGCACCCACTCAAGCCAGGCGGAGCGTGCGTCGTGGAGCGATACCCTCAACAGATCACTCCGCACCCACGATGGATTCGCGTGGAAATGAAAATTCCGTCCCCATCCGGCGTATCCGTCTGCTGTTGCCCCCGGTGATCGATAGCTCGATCGCCCCGGGAAGCTCTGCTCAGGAATCATGATTTGACAGGAATCAACCGGCCTTCCCAAGTGCCCTCTACTAGAAGTGCAATCTCTGCGCCGACAGAGGCCTCAATGAAGACCAAGGTGTCACCATCGACAATTTCCCGGGCAGCCACTGGGTCTAGACCAAGGAGGAAGCAACACCGCTGGAATTCAAAGGAATCATCCTTTCGATTGAAGACCTTAAGATCGAGCACGACATTCTGGCTAGAGAAACCATCAATGCTCGCCTTCCTGACTCGACCAAAGACCAAATCATAGGATCCCTGCACAGAGTCATCGAACAGAGAAACAGTCACTCCGGACACCGGATCAAGACGAATTCCAGCTAACTGGAGATCATGAATATCAATACTCACAAGTTCCTTCTATTTGGCCAATGCTACAAGCTGGCTCAACAGCTGCAATCTCTGCCCCGCCCGCAAGCACACCAACAGAACGCTCGCAAATGAAATTCCCACTTCCCTATTCCCACCTCAGACCCACTCACTTAAGAATCTTCAAAGCGCTCCTGAGCACCCTCCGAAGACCTTGGCAGGCCTCTTATTCAGGCTCACAGCAACCACTTCGATGCACTTGCTCCCCACAACGTCCCATTACCCCGTACAAGATGAGAATTCCATTGTCATTCCCATCTATTGACATACGACCGGTAGCCGAAAGCCCACGCCCATCCTCTGCGCACCATGTGAGCCTGGGGACTTAGTGCGTAGCTGGACGTTGTTAGCCCTCAATCGGCAAGTGACCTCTCTCTCCCTATCCTTTACTACCGCATCGTTGAGCTGCTATGCGGGCCGCTTGCTCAAGTTCAGAGTCCGCGCCTCTCACCCCCTTCAACGCGGCACTCTTGAGCCATGCGTATGCCTCACTTGATGACGCGCAGTCCTTCTTGTCCTTCAACATGAAGAACACGTTGTACTGTGCAATCGGGTGCCCCAGTGCTGCGGCATAGACAAGCCACATGTGGGAGCTGCCAGCCGTGCCTCTGCCCTCAAAGTGGCGTGAGATTCGAAACGCTGCCTCAGCGTCGCCCGCGTCTGCGCGGCCAGTCAACGCAAGTAGCTGCTTATCATCAAGCTCAGCGCCACTATCCGTCGCGATCGAGCCGTCAAGCTCAACCACCGGCCTTTCCGGCTGAGGGGGCACCTGCGCATTTACATACCCTGCACCCACCAGATACAGGACAAGACCAGTCTTCTTGAACATGCTCATTTGACCCCACCCTCCTTCATGAAATTCACCCACTCTCCAGGATTGCTTTTATCTTTCTTCCCTTCAGGTGTTTTTCCATAGTTTCCTTGATCCGGATACAAAGGATCGTTCTTTGCCCAGGTGTACTCGGTAGGCGCCTGAATCGTCATATTCAGCGCCCTAGATAGCTGCTGAGCTGGGATCGGCCCACCATTTACCGACTTACCTGTTCGACAGGAATAGAGCCTGATATACAGATACTTTGAAAGATCTGCATCGCGTCGAATTGACTGCGCCAGCGATTCAACAGACATGCTTCTACCATCGGGCCCTATGAAGTTACTTCCGTTGTGGTGAATGCTAATGGTAAGCATATTCGGGGGCGACGGAATCATTTTATTGCCCAGATAAGAATCAGGATTGTCGTGGGGTGGAATATAGTTTAGGTCGGTGAGCCCGTGAGGGTCGACCCGCCTTGCCGGGGAAGCGCTAGCGTACCCATAGGTCGAGATCCCCCCCATCAACCCAATCGGATCACTCTGCGAATAGCGCCCCACAGCCGGATCGTACTCGCGCTGGTAGTTGTAGAGCAGCCCACTCACATCCGTCGCCTGCTGGCCCGGGAAACGCAGTGCCAGCTCGAATGCCACACCATCGCCATCTGGATCGGCACTTGGGATCTGGTTGCCGAACACTTCGCTCTTGCTGCTCCATTCCCAGATCGCGACATTCCGAACCGGATCGATCACCACGCGCGGCGTGCCCAGATGATCCGGCTGCACGTAGGCCAGCTCTGGCACACCGGTACCCGGCACGCTGATCAGCGCCACCGGGTAGTTGTCCAGCCAGATCGCCTGCTGCTGCGCCTGGCCCGTGGCCGAGTAGTTGCCCAGCCACTGCCCCGCCTCGTCATACAGGG
Organism: Stenotrophomonas sp. YJH_SMC_127; assembly: GCF_059372445.1. Lineage (NCBI taxonomy): Bacteria > Pseudomonadati > Pseudomonadota > Gammaproteobacteria > Lysobacterales > Lysobacteraceae > Stenotrophomonas > Stenotrophomonas sp. YJH_SMC_127. The sequence continues at coordinate 159,727 of NZ_JCAFVO010000006.1, forward strand.
TGATCTGCGCTGCGCCACCGGCCGGGGTACGCAGTACGCGTTCACCGCGATGGTTGTAACCGTAGCTTTCCAGTACGGCATTGCCCTGCTTCACCGCGTTCATGCGGTTAGCATCGTTGTAGATGAACGTCTTGCTGCCGATGCTGGTGGTGTTGCCCGCTGCGTCATGGTTGCGTGCTTCGCCATCCACCGCAGTCAGGCGATGGCTGGTTGCTGGATAGGTGTAGCTGGCAGTGCCCGCCGAAGTGGTCAGCGAAGTGCGATTGCCGGTGGCGTCATAGGCATAGGTTTCGATCGGCGTGCCGGTCGTACCGTCCTGGGTCTGGGTCAGGCGGCCCAGCGTGTCGTAGGCGTACTTGGCCAGCACCGTCGAGCCTGTGCCGTTCTTCAGCTCGGTGATCGAACCGACGGGATCGTAGCCATAGCCCAGCGACAGGCCACCGGCGGCCGGGTCATGCACCGCCTGCGGGCGGTAATCCAGATCCAGCGGACGCTGCAGCTGGCGGCCGTTGCCGTAGGTCCAGCCGGTCGCCGGGCCGAAGGCCGCATAGGTCACGTTGTTCACCACGATCTGGCGCGCCTGGCCAGGCCGGGTCAGGCCGATCTGGCTGATGCGGCCCTGGGCATCACGCACGTAGTCAGCCACGCTGCCATCCGGGTAGGTCAGCGCGGCCAGGCGACCCGACTTGCTGTAGGCATAGCGCAGCGTGCTGGCGACACCATTGACGGTCTGCACCTTGCGGGTGACCTGGCCGAAGCGGTCGTGGCAGTACTGGGTGCTGCCATTGGCATGCAGCACCTGCCCCAGGCGTCCCTTGGCAAAGCGTTCGTCGGCGGCACAGACCGCTGGCGCCACGTCATAGCTGTAGCCCACGTCCAGATTGGGGTCCGGGTAGGCAATGCCGATCAGGCGGTTGAGTGCATCGTAGTGATAGGTAGCGGTGACGCCGCGCGCATCGGTGGCCGTCTTGCGATTGCCTGCCGCATCCACGGTGAAGCTGCTGGCGCCACTGTCCGGGCTGACCTGGCCGGTCAGGTCACCGAAACCGTTGTAGGCATAGGTGGTATGCAGGCCCTTCGGGTCAGTGACCTGGGTGACCTGGTCCAGCGCGTTGTACTGACTGCGGATCTCCGCCGCGACGCCACCCACATCCTGCAGGGACTGGGCCAGTCGGTTGAGCGGGTCGTACTGCTGGCTGGTCACGCGCTGCAGGGCGTCGGTCACCGTCTGCGGGTTGCCGTTGGCGTCGTAGGCAAAGCCGGTGGCGTGATTGCCTGCGTCCTTCAATGCGGTCAGCTGGCCGAGCGTGTTGAACGTCCGTGCCAAGGTGCGACGCAGGGTGCCGCCAGTATCCAGCGTGTCTTCCTTGAGCCGGTTGCCGGCGTTGTCCAATGCGTAGTGGATCGTGTTGCCGCTGTTGTCCGCAATATCGGTCAAGCGCTGGGCGGCGTCGTAGACATAGGTAACGCTGCTGCCGTCAGGCTCGGTGACCTGTTGCACCTGACCGGTCGGCCAGTAGCTGATCTGGGTAGTCCGGTCCTCGGCCGCGGTGGCACCGCGCACGGTGACCGAGGTCGGCCAGCCACGGGCATGGTAGGTGTAGGCCGTGACCACGCCGTTGGCATCCTTCGCCGACAGGGGCCGCCCGATTGCGTCGTAGGCCAGGGTCTCAACCGTCTGGCCCAGCGCATTGGTCACACTGCGCAGGTCGCCCTTGCGATAACTGCAGGCACCATTGGCCGCGCATCCCGTGTCGTCCGCGGTGTAGTAGGCATAGGTGGAGACATCCGCCACATCACTGCGCGGACCATCCACGCTACGCAGCAGTCCCACCAGCGGGCACTCCGGGCCCTCGGCCTCACAGTAGGTCTGCGTGGTGACGCGGGTGTCACCGGTCACCATGTCGCGCACGGTGATGGTGGTCGGCTGGAGGCGCGCATTGCGTGCGATGCGGATCTCACGGTTACCGACGGTCTGCTGCACCGGCCGATTGCTATCCATGGCCACGCGCGTTTCGCTGACGCGCTGATCCGGGGTACCGGCCGCTTCGGTGGTGGTGGTCACGCTGACGGCGCCTGCGGCAGGATCGCTGGCCTCGGCATAGGCATACTGGGTGACAAAGCCACGGCGATCGGTCACCGACTGCAGCCGACGCCGGAAATCGGTGCCCTCGGGCAGATAGGCACGAGTGATACTGCCATTGCTCTCGGTGATGCCATTGACCTTGCGCGGAAGGCCACTGGCGCCGCTGGCGGTCAATGCGTAGGTGCTCTGCTTGCCCAGTGCGTCGGTGACGATGGTGGTGCCTGCCGGGGTGTACTCCAGGCGCACGCCATCAATGCCCACGTCGGCTTGACTGCAGTCGCCGGAATGGCGGCTGCAGGTGACCCGCCCCTTGGCGTCGTAGCCGAACCAGCTGTAGCGCCGGGTGTCTTCGGCGGTCACGCCGGTCAGGTAGCCCGGGAAGCGGGCGTCCTCATAGTGGTATGTACGGCTGGCGCCGTCTGCATAGGTCGCAGTGGTCAGCTCGCCAGCAGGAGAGTACGTGTAGCTCACCACAGGCTGGCCGGCGACCACCAGGGCCGTGATCAGCGAATCGTCACCCGGCGCGAGATACTGGACGTCCACACGCCGACCGGTTGAATGGGTGATGCTGAGCAGGCGACCACGGCTGTCGTGCGCATAGGTCAGCGACGTTCCGTCTTCGAAATCGCGGCGCTGCATCAGGCCAGCGGCATCAAAATAAATGCGCTCTCCGGCACGTGAAAGTTGCCAGTTGGTGCCCTGCTGGACAGCGCGATCGCCGCTTCCGTCCATGGCTTCGTAGCTTGCCCCCACTTTCTGGAATGCGGTCTGCCCGCCATCGGCACCGATCAGCCCAACTTTCAGTTCGGGGCTGGGAGGGAAGGTGGAATCGTCTACGCCTGCGGTAAGCCGCAGATTGTGGGAATGGGTCCAGCCCGTGCCCAACGCGCCGCCCGCCGTGCTTGTCAGGGAGTGATAGTGGCGTTGGAAGCTCACCCATCCAAGGTTGAAATCCGGCTCAGGCTGGGATTTATCGCCAGTGGTCGGGTCACACGGGTTACCAACAGGACACTGCTGCGGCGGCAGCGGCGCGCTTGTGTAGGAGAGCATGGGCGACATGTGCGGCTCGTCCTGCTGGACCAGTGAGCACATCTGCAGGGCCTCATTCCACGTCAGGGACGGTCGATTCGGACAAAGCGCCGTTCTGGCCCGGCGCACACGCTCCCACCCCACTATCGACGAGCATTCTTGAGTGCTCTGATGATAGAAGTTCAAGGTGTAATGGAAATCCTTCTCCTCGTTGGTGACGCTACCGTCGTCGCCCCTGCCAAGTCCAAGGAGCTCCACCCAAGGATCCTCCGTGAGTGAAGTCGCCGGGCACTGCGGGTCGCTGACGCGGGTGGCGAGGATCACGCTACGAATCTGATCTTCGGAGGAGTACTCCTGCCCTGAGTGGATGTAGACCCAGTCGGTAGTAACGATCTTCTCGGGCCTCACCCGGTAGTCGTAGATGACCTTCTTTCCAAGGACGCGTTGGCGTTTGACATACCAATCGAAGGGTTTGTCCTTTTCGTACTGGGAAAAGAGCGACTTGATGTCCTTCTGCACCGCCGCTTCGGTGGCTCGCGGCTGACCCATCGACAGGTAGCTCTCCCACTTCCTCTGCACCTCCTGCGCCTGCGCAGCCCAAGGAGCCAAGCTCCCTAGCGCGATCATCGCCAGTGCGGCACACGAAATGGTCTTCAGTCGTTCCAACATCCCTGTTCTCCTTCCTGGACGAACACAGCTCCGGCGGGAACGAGAACGTGGGGCAGCTGCCTCACCACGTCATGCTTCGGATCGTCCCTGGTCCGGAATGCGGCCATGACCGCACGGGGAACGTTATCTCCGATGTGGTTTACACATTCAAGTCAGAAACTGTGGAGTGGGTCGGATTTCAGAGTTTTCTGATAAAGCGAGCGACCGACCGAACAAGCAGCCGGGCGTGGGCTCGGCTCTACAAGACGAATGCTTCCAGAAACGGAAACACCGGGCAGTGCCCGGCGTCTCCGTCACAGCGTGGAAGGGTGTAAACCTCAATACTTACCGTCGAACGCGAAGATCGGCTTGCGCGTCTTCCACGCACCAGCAGTAAAGTCCGGGAACTCCAGCGTCTGGAAGCTGTTGGCGATCGACTGCTCGCTCAACGGGGTGATCGCACTCCAGGTCACCGCGTCGTAGATGTCGATCGGCATCGGTGCCTTGGCCTTCAGTGCTTCAACAAATGCATGGATGACGAACCAGTCCATGCCACCGTGGCCGGCGCTGGCGGCGGTGTCGGCATTCTGCTTCCACAGCGGGTGTTCGTACTCGTCCTGGTACTTCTTGAACTCCTCCCACTGGTGCGGCGGGCTGCGGCCTTCGATGTGGATCGAATGGTTGACGTCCATCCACAGGCCCTTGGTGCCCTGCACGCGGAAGCCCATCGAGTACGGGCGCGGCAGCGAGGTGTCGTGCTGCAGCAGGATGGTCTCGCCGTTCTCGCAGGCCAGCGTGGTGGTCACGATGTCGCCGAGCTTGAACTTCACCTTGGTGCTGGGGTGGGTGGTGCCGCCACTCTTGGCCACGGTGTATTCGTGCAGGCCGCGTGCCTTGGTCGCGAAGGCGTTGATGTGGGTGAAGCGGTTGCCACGGTTGATGCCGGTGTACATCGCGCACGGGCCGATGCCGTGGCTGGGGTACAGCTCGCCGTTGCGTTCCACCGAATGCTCGGTGCGCCAGCGTGCTTCGCTCCAGCCCTTGGGGCCGAATTCCACGCCGCTGTCGTAGGGCTGGTTCGGGTCGCCGGAATTGAACTTCACCCCGCGCAGGTCATGCTGGTAGCCGGCCTGCAGGTGCACCAGCTCGCCGAACAGCCCCTGGCGCACCATCTGCAGCGCCGCCATCACGTCGCGACGGTAGCAGACGTTCTCCAGCAGCATGTACGGGGTGCCGGTGCTCAGCTGGGTCTTCAGCACGTCCCAGTGGTCCTGCAGGGTGATGCCAGCCACCACTTCGCAGCCGACGGCCACGCCGGCCTGCATCGCGGCTATCGACATCGGTGCGTGGTATTCCCACGGCGTGGCGATGATCACGCCATCGATGCCCTTCTGTTCCAGCAGGCGCTTCCACGCGTTGGTGTCGCGGTCCTGGCCATAGGTCTTCGGCGCGGGCTTGCCGGCCTTCGCCACCATCTCTGTGGCACGGCCCAGCATGATCGGCTCGATGTCGCACAGGGCAACCACTTCGACGTCGTCGCGACGCACCAGCTCCTTCAGCAGCACCAGCCCGCGCATGCCGGTGCCGATCATGGCCAGACGCACCTTGCGTCCGCGTGCCCAGGCGGGGGTCTGCGGCAGCAGGCTGCTGGCGGCAACAGCGGCACTGGCCGCGATGAATTCCCTACGCTTCATGGCAAACATCTCTCCTCTTGGCAGCGTGCCGGCCGCAGCCGGCACGCCAGGTCACGCAAACGGAATTACTTGAACCGGTAGCCGATGGTCACACTGTAACCACGACCGAAGATGGTTGCGTAGTCACTGGAGTCACCCAGGAAGCTGTTCGGATCGTAGAACGGCAGGCGGTTGAACAGGTTCTTGACGGTGAAGCTCAGGTTCCACGCATCGTCCGGGCGCCAGGTGACGCTCATGTTGGCGGTCCACCACGACGGTGCACCATCGCACTTGCTCTTCTGCAGGGCCAGGTAGCCGCCGGTGCAGGTTTCCCTGTTGTTGCTCTCTTCGTCGATCTGGTCGGTAGCCCACTTGGTGCCGCCGACATAGTTGACGAACATGCTGGTGGTCACCTGCTTGTAGGTCCAGTCTGCATTGAGCGTGGCACGCAGGCGCGGGTTGTTGTAGTAGCCCACCACGTCGCCGTAGTACCAGCCGTTCTCCGCATCCATGTAGAAGCGGTTGCGGTTGGCGATGGTGGCGGCCAGGCCGATGTTCAGGTTGCCCCAGTCGCCCAGCGAGAAGCGGCTGCGCGCGTCGATGTCGAAGCCGTCGATCAGCGTCTTGCCGCGGTTCTTGTACTGGCCCACCACGCTGGCCACGTTGCCGGCGGAGTAGCCCGGCAGAGTGGCCGGGCAGCTCACGCCGCTGGCCGGATCGGCGCACATTGCCGCCAGCTGGGCCAGGTTGGCACGGTCGCTGTCGGTGATCGGCGAGCGCGACATCGAGATGATGTCTTCCATGCGGCGATAGTCCGGCGCGACGATTTCGTTGTTGCGGTAGATGAACCAGTAGTCGGCCGACACCGACAGCCAGCTGGCCGGCTCGTAGACAAAGCCGAGGGTGGCGATCTTCGCCTTCTCCGGCTTCAGGTCCTTGTTCGGCTGGGTCATGCGCGCGACGGTACGGCTGCAATCGACGTTCAGCAGGCTCTTGCCCAAATCGACATCGCCCGGCCGCTGCGACTTCAGCAGCAGGTTGGCGATGGCATTGGTCTCGCCGCAGCGCAGCTCGTCACGGAAGCCGCCGAGCTGGGCGAACACGCCGCCATTGCCGGACTCGGCCAGGCTCGGCGCGCGGAAGCCAGTGGAGTAGGTACCGCGCAGCATCAGCTGGTCGAACGCCTGGTACTTGAAGCCGATCTTCGGCGCGACGTTGGCGCTGAAGTTCGGGTACTTGTCCACGCGGACCGCGGCGTCCAGCTCCAGCTTGTCGGTGATCGGTGCCACGGTCTCGGCGAACAGCGCGTAGGTGTTGCGCTTGCCGTCGAACCACGAGCCGCCCTGCTGGGTGATCAGGCCGTTGGCCGCATCGGCGTTGCCCGGGGTGTAGAAGGTTTCGCGGCTGGCGTTGAAGCCGAATGCGGCGCGCATCTCGCCGGCCGGCAGCTGGAACAGCGGGCCTTCGATCTTGCCGTCCAGGGTGTGCAGGCGGGTCCACGACTGGATGTCGAAGGTCGGGAACGCTTCACGGATCAGCGCGGCGTTGGCGTCGCTGATCTCGCCTAACTTGTACGCCGGATGGTCGGAGATGATCACCCGACCGGTACCTGGATCGATCGTGTACGGGCCGAAGGCCTTCTCGAAGCCCTTGGTGTTGACGTTGATCGTCTGGTAGGTGGTGGAGTGGGTACCCGCGCTGGCGAAGGCGGTTTCCCAGTTCCAGTCACCCCGGTTGCCACGCGCACCGGCCAGCACGCGGTAGCTCTTGTCGGTATTGCGCTGGCCGAAATAGTTCGGGCCGGCATCCTGCAGCAGGTAGTTCAGGCCGACCACGCCGCCCATCATGGCCCTCAACTGCGGGCTGGCGTGGTTGTACTCGTTGTTCGGGCCCAGGAACGGGTACAGGAACTGGTTGACGGTGTTGCCGGTGTTGCGCGAGAACCAGCTGGTCGGGTTGCCGGTCGTGGTGCCATAGGTGCGCGGCGTGCCGCCGTTGGCGCGCAGGTCGATGTCGGTATAGGTCGCCTCGGCGAAGATCTCGGTGTTGTCACCGACCAGGAAGGTGCCGTTGAGGTAGGCGGTGTTGCGCTCGGACTTGGCGCCGGCATCGATCTCGTTGTTCATCCAGGTTTCCCAGACGCAACGCGGGCCGGCCGCTTCACTGGTCAGCACGTTCCTGCAGCCCGGCGCAGCTTCCTGCACGCGGCGGCCGGTGACCGGATCGAAGGCGAAGTAGGTGCCCGGATTGAATTGACCCGGCTTGCTGCCCACGCCCAGGCGCAGGTTGTTGAGGTAGTTCGGATTGTTGACGTAGTACTGGTCCGGACGCTTGTCGTAGAAATCGCTCAGCGGAATCGCGTCGCGACGGTACATGTTGACCGCGCCATAGATATTGAAGCGGTTCTCGGCCAGGTCACCGAAGCCGGCGGTGATGCTGGCCTGGCGCTCACCGTAGGAATCGATGCGCGAGGAGGTGTCGTTGGTGAAGCTGATCTCGGCACCCTGGAAGTTGCGCTTGGTGATCACGTTGATCACGCCGGCCACCGCGTCGGTGCCGTACACCGCCGAGGCACCGTCGGTCAGCACTTCCATGCGCTCGATGGCCGCGGCCGGAATCGCATCGATGTTGACGAACTGGGTCTGGAACCCGGCCGGTGCACCGTAGTACGACAGGCGGCGACCGTTCAGCAGCACCAGCGTGCCCTGGGCACCGAGGCCACGCAGATTGGCCTGCGAGGCACCGTCGGAACCGGTGAACAGCGAGCGCGCGTCCTGCTGCGCCGGGCGGGCGGCCGGCAGGTTGTCGAGCACCTGCAGCAGCGTGCGCGCACCCATGTTCTGGATGTCCTGCTTGCTGATCACCTGCACCGGCGAGGCGGTTTCAACGTCGGTGCGGCGGATGTTGGAGCCGGTGACCTCGATGCGGGCCAGGTCGGTGGCGTTGTCCTTGCTCTCCTGGGCGAAGGCAGGAGCGGCAAGCGAGAACAGCGCGCCGGCAATGGCCAGCGTCAGCGGAGCGATCGGGCGGCAGGGGGGGCGGTGGTGGCGGGCGGGCAACATCGGGGTTCTCTCCTGGCAAGGGTGCGGCGCAACTGGGTGAGCGCGTGGGCGTTCGGCGGGCAAAACGCTCCCGGGCCACGGCCATGAGGGCCGTAGTCGGGATGGGGCGGGGGAGGAGCGGTGTTACGTGGGGGTCATGGGGCGACGATGCTGGCGGAGTCGCCCTCCTGGCCGATCAGTACGGCGTTGGCCCAGTTGGCACAGACCTGGGCGGGTTGGCTGCCCTGCGCACCCAGCGTGCGCAGGCTCAGGGTGGAAAGGCCACGGATGTCCAGCTCCGGCTTGACCACGCCGGGCGCCTTCACCAGGCCGCTGTCGTACAGCAGGCGGTTGTCGCCCCATACCTGGAACTGCAGGCCGCCGGCGTTGCGGCAGGCGTCGTCGATGCCGAGGTCGGCACGCAGCAGGTGCCAGCCGCCCTGCAGGCGCAGGTCGATGCGGCTGTTGGCGCCGACCCCAAGGCCACGGCGGAACTGCAGGCCGTTCATGCGCATGCCGGCGTCGCCACGGAAGGACTGGTCGGTACGCAGCTGGCTGGCCAGCGCGGCCGGCACCGGCAGCTCGGAGAGATAGCGCTGCCGGGCCGGTCGCTCCGGTTCCTGGTGTTCGAGAATGTGGAAGGTGGACAGGGCGATCGGGCCGACATCGCGCGGCTGCAGTGCATCGAACGCGCGGGCGCTGCCCTGTGCGGCGGTGACCATCGGGTCGGTGCTGCTGGCGCCGTCGCCTTCGGGGTTCTGCACGCTCAGCACGCGGAAGCGCAGCAGGCGGCCGGCGTGGGCCGGGAAGTCGATGCGCTGCACGCCTTCCTTCAACTGCAGGCGGCCACGGGCGATCGGCTCGCCCCACTCACCGTTGCTGTCGCCCAGGTAGACCTCATAGTCACGTACCTGCCCGTGCTTCCAGTTCTTGTCATTGCGTGGCGCGATGTCGATGCCATCGATCATCTTCCGCTCGCCGAAGCCGATCACCCACTCGTGGGCGCCGGTGCGCACGGCCTGGTTGCGCACGCTGCGGAACCAGGTGGCCGGATCGTCGTCGAAAGCATTTTCCAACGCATGGCCAGGCTCTTCGGCCGGGCGGTTGACCACCAGCAGGCTGTCGGCCGGCAGTTCGCGGCCCAGCACCGGTGCGGCCGGATAGGCATCATCGGTGGCTGCGGCAGCGACTGCGAAGTCCAGTTGCAGCTGCAGTGGCTGGCGGATGTCTTGGGTGGCAGTGCGCACATGCACGGTGCCGCGGCGGTCCTTGGCATCGAAGTACCAGCCCTCGTTGGCGCTGTTGAAGGCGGCAGCATCGGCCAGCGCCGGCAGCGCGCGGCCACCGGCCTGCACCGCACGTGGTGCCTGCCGGCTGAGTACGCGCAGGCCGTAGCGGCGCTGCGCCAGCTGGCCGTTGTACTGGCCCTGCACGGCGTCGATCTGCACCTGCACCGGGCCACTGCCCTGCGCCGGCGCCTGCACGCGGATTACCTGCGTGCTCGACTCGCCCTGCTGATAGCGGCGCGTGTTGCCATCGTCTTCGTACAACGTGTACTGCGAGTCGCCCTGCGGGTACAGGTCGAAGGTCACTTCATCGAGCGGTTTTTCGCCATCGAACAGCATCGACGGGTACATCGGCAGGATCGCACCGGCACGCACGAACACCGGCAGCGTGGCCAGGTCCACCTGGCGGTCGAGCTGGCGGCCATCGGCGGCGGCCTGCACGCGACGGCCATCCCAGTAGTCGATCCAGCCGCCGGCCGGCAGGTGGATGTCGCGGCGCCAGCCACGGCTGGCGGCCTGGCTGCGGTACACCGGCGCCACCAGCAGGTCGCGGCCGAGCAGGAACTGGTACTTGTAGGTTTCATCCTGCGCATGCGGATCGCGCGGGTTGTCCCACATAAGGCCACGCACCGGCGGTGCACCGGTCTGCGCGGCCTCGTGCACCAGCCCATACATGTATGGCGTCAGGCGCATCTTCAACTTCAGGTAGTCGCGGTTGATGCTGCGGTAGGGCTCGTCGTACCACCACGGGTGCTTGCGCGCGTTCGACGACCAGCCGCTCATGCCCATCAGCACCGGCGTGAACGCCTTCCACTGCAGGTCGCGGGTGAAGGTCTCGGCGCTTCCGCCGAAGATCGCATCCACATCGCCGCTGGCGTAGGCCATGCCGGACAGGCCCGAACCGACCAGGGTCGGCACGTGCCAGCGGATGTAATCCCAGCTGCTGCTCTGGTCGCCGGTCCATGCCACCGCGTAGCGCTGGATGCCGGCCCAGCCCATCACCGTCCACAGGAACGGGCGCGAATCGGAATTGTCGAGGATGCCGTTGAATGCCTGGCGGTTGGCGTCCATCGCGAACTGGTAGCCCTTGCCGGTCCAGGCCACGTCCAGCTTCTGCACGCGGCTGCCGGCCTTGCCCACTTCCCACGCGATCTTGTCGACGCCGTTCTCGGTCCACAGGCCGGTGCGGAAGCCGTAGCCGGCCAGCCCCTTCACCGTTTCCGGCAGCTGCTTGTAGCCGCAGCCGTAGCCATCGTTGGGCAGAATCCAGCCACCGGGCATGTCGTGGGCGCGGTACTGCTTGGCCACGCTGTCGATCACATCGGGCGTGGTGCCGGTCGGGCCGTCGCTCCAGCCTTCGGGCACGGTGCCGGGCTTCCTGCTGTTGTCGCCGTCGTTGTAGCAATCGGCATCGCCGTAGGACAGCGCCCAGCGCGCGACCATGTTGGGGCGGCCGGTCAGCTGGGTGTAGCGTTCGATCAGCTTGGGCAGGTCGGCGCCCACGAAGTAGTACGCATCGAAGCGGTCTTCGCGATGCAGCAGCGTGGCCTGGTCGCTCTGGCGCAGGTCGTAGCTGCCATCGCTCCATGTATTGCGCAGCATGCCCCAGCCACGGCTGCTCAGCAGCATCGGCGCCGGGCTCGGCCGATCACCTTCTTCCCAGCCACCGGAATAGGACACCTCCAGCTCGCGGCCCTTGAACTGGTAACGGCCGTTCTGCTGGCCACCACCGAAGTAGCCCTCATCGGCCTGCGAGGACAGCACCTGCACGCTCTGCGTGGCATCCAGGTCCAGCGGTTGCAGTTCCTGCCACAGCGCGGTGGGCTGGCCGTTGTCCAGCCGTTCCAGGCGCAGGCGCAGCGGCTGCCGCTGTACATGAAGTACCAGTGCCTCGGTACGCACGCGGATTTCCCGTGCGTCTTCTTCCAGCTGTGCCTGCACGCTCGCCTTGGGCTGCGGCAGCACGATCGGTGCGGCCTTGTCGCCGGCGCCGGTCAACGTGCCGTTGCGGCCGGCCTGCACGCGGATGATGTCGGTCGCCGGCAGTTCAATGCGGATGCGCGCGCCCTTGTCGGTCTGCAGGTCCCAGCCCTGCACGCCGTCGCGGCTGGCGCTGGCGCTGACCGTACGCAGGTTGCCGACCGGCTCGGCGCGGGCCGTCATGGACGCCAGCATCAAGGCCGGCACCAGGGCCAGCATCAGCGGCGAGCGACGAACGCAGTTTTCCACGCGGACTCCCAACCCGTTCACCGGGCGTTTCGAAAGCGGTTGGGCCGACTCTAGGGCAGCGATTCGAAAGATGTCAACAAATTGAAAGAAAAAAGGAAGATATATTCCATTGAAACGAAAGTTGCTGCGCCGCAATACTTTGTGTAAGCGCTTGCAGGTGCCTGTTAAGCATTGTGCGATACGGCATTCCGTCGGTCCTTTCGTTTTTCCCGGCATCGCGCGCAGGGCAAGCCACCCAGCTTTTTTCTTTCTTTTTACTTTCGATGTTTGACATTTCGAAAGAAAACGCAGATGGTGCGCTGGCCCAACTGGAACCTCCGAATGGACGTCACCCTGCTTTCCGATGTGTCCGCCTGGCAGCGCCTTGGCGGAGCCGATACCGCTACCGAAATCGCCCAGCAGCCTGCGCTGTGGGAAGCCCTGGCACAGGACCTGTCGCGTGCCCGCGACCGCCTGCAGGCCTTCCTCGGCGACAGCCTCAACGATCCCAACCAGCGCGTGCTGTTCACCGGCGCCGGCAGCTCCGGCTTCATCGCCGAAATGGTGGCCGACGCGATCAACGCGCAATGGCCTGCCGAGGTGCGCGTGGTGCACACCACCAGCCTGCTGACCCACCCGGCGCTGTACCTGCAGCGCGACCGTCCGACCCTGCTGGTCTCGTTCGGCCGCAGTGGCTCCAGCCCGGAGAGCGTGGCGGCGGTTGACCGCGTGCGCAGCGACGTGGATGACGCGCGCTTCCTCGACATCACCTGCAACGCCGATGGCGAGCTGGCCCGCCGTGGCGCCGGCCGTGCCGACACCTGCACCCTGCTGATGCCGTCGGCCAGCTGCGACCGCGCCTTCGCCATGACCAGCAGCCTGACCTGCATGCTGCTGGCCGCGCTGACCGTGTTCGATCGTTCGCCGTGGGATGCGCGCGTGACGCGCCTGAAGCAGATCGCCGCGCTGGCCCGCGAAGGCCTGGCGCAGTGGGATGCACCGGTGGCGACACTGGCGCAGCGCCCGTTCAACCGCATCATCTACCTCGGCAGCGGCCCGCTGGAAGCACTGGCACGCGAGTGCGCGCTGAAGGTGCTGGAGCTCACCGCTGGCCGCGTGCTGGCGCTGGCCAACACACCACTGGGCTTCCGTCATGGCCCGAAGTCGACGCTGGATGGCAACACCCTGGTGGTGGTGCTGCGCAGCGTGCAGCCGCTGGCGCGCCGCTACGAACAGGACCTGCTGGAAGAACTGCGCCGCGACGGCGTGGCCGGCCAGGTGCTGGCGATCGGTCCGCATTCGGACATCGGCGCCGACGACGAATACACCCTCACCGTGCCGGCACTGGACGATCCGTGGCTGGCACCGGTGTGGCTGGGCTTTGCGCAGCTGTTCGCACTGCAGCGCTCGGCCGCGCTGGGCCTGACCCCGGACAACCCGTTCCCGGACGGCACCGTCAACCGCGTCGTCAAGGGCGTCACCATCCACCATGGCTGAGCTGATCGTCCACGCCTGCTACGGCATCGACATCGGCGGCACCAAGATCGAGCTGGTGGCGTGCGATGTGGCGATGCAGGTTACCTGGCGCCGCCGCGTGGCCACCCCACAGGGTGACTACGACGGTTTCCTGCAGGCAGTCGTGGCGCTGGTCGCCGAGGCCGATGCCGCACTGGGCCGCAGTGATGCGGCGATCGGCATCGCCCTGCCCGGCGTGCGCGACCGCCGCAGCGGCCGCCAGCTCAGCGCGAACGTGCCTGCGTTGACCGGCCACAGCGTGGCCGCGGACCTGCAGGCGCGGCTGCAACGCCCGCTGCATTTCGGCAACGACCTGCAGTGTTTTGCCCTGTCTGAAGCACACGGCGGTGCCGCCGACGGCTACCCCAGCATGTTCGGCGCCATCCTCGGCACCGGTGCTGGCGGTGGTTTCTGCGTGCAGGGCCGCCTGCTGACCGGTTTCAACGGGCTGGCCGGCGAATGGGGCCACTGGAGCGTGCCCGGTCATCTGCTGCAGCGCCACGGCCTGCCGCTGATCGACTGCGCCTGCGGCCTGCAGGGCTGCGTGGAGCGTTATGTGTCCGGCAGTGGCGTGGCGATGATCGAGCGCCACCTTGGTGGCAGCGCCGCCGACGCCAGCGCGGTGATCGCCCTGGCCGAAGCCGGTGATGCCCGCGCGCGCAAGGCGCTGGACATCCATCGCGACCTGCTCGGCCACAGCCTGGCCGCGCTGGTGCTGGCGCTGGACCCGCACGTGATCGTGCTCGGCGGCGGCCTTTCGCAGTACGCGCCGCTGTACCAGCACCTGCCCGCCGCCATCGCCGCCCACCTGTTCAAGGGTGTGCAGGTGCCACCGATCGTGCCGCCACGCTTCGGCGATGCCGGTGGCGCACGTGGTGCCGCCCTGCTCGCCTGCCAACCCTCCTTTTCCTGATGTCCGGAGCCTGACCATGTCCCCGTTGCAGACCCTGCTTGCTTCTCACCGCGCCGGTGCCAATGTCGGCCTGTACAGCGTCTGCTGCAGCAACGAGCAGGTGCTGCGCGCGGCCATGCACGTGGCACAGGCACATGGCACCGTGCTGCTGGTCGAGGCCACCTCCAACCAGGTCGACCAGTTCGGCGGCTACACCGGCATGACCCCGCCGCAGTACCGCGATTACGTCGGCGCCTTGGCCGATGAGGAAGGCTTCCCACGCGAACGGCTGATCCTGGGCGGCGACCATCTCGGCCCGAATGCCTGGCAGAAGCGCCCGGCGGCCGAAGCGATGACCCACGCGCGCGTGCTGATCGAAGCCTACGTCGCCGCCGGTTTCCACAAGATCCACCTCGACTGCAGCATGTCCTGCGCCGATGACCCGGTGCCGCTGCCCGATGCCATCGTCGCTGCACGTTCGGCCGAGCTTGCCGAGATCGCCGAACGCACCGCCGCCGAACACGGCCTGCCGCCGCCGGTCTACGTGATCGGTACCGAGGTGCCGATTCCCGGCGGCGAAGCCTCGCTGGCCGAAGGCCTGCAGGTGACCACGCCGGCTGCCGCCGCGCAGACCCTGGCCATCCACCAGCAGGCGTTCGACACGCCACAGCTGCGCGATGCGTGGCAGCGCGTGATCGCGATGGTGGTGCAGCCTGGCGTGGACTTCGACCACAGCAGCGTGCATGAGTACAACCCGGACGCCGCCCATGCGCTGGCCGACTTCCTCGAGCGGCAGCCGCGCATCGTGTTCGAAGCGCATTCCACCGACTACCAGCGCGAAAGCGGCCTGCATGCGCTGGTACGCGACCACTTCGCCATCCTCAAGGTCGGCCCGGCGGCCACCTTCGCCTACCGCGAGGCGCTGTTCGCGCTGGCCGCGATCGAGGCCGAACTGCTGCCGGCCGCACAGTGCTCGCACCTGCCGCAGGTGCTGGACGAGGTGATGGTGGCGCAGCCGAAGTACTGGCAGTCCTACTACCAGGGCGATGCCGCCGCGCTGCGCCTGCTGCGCCGTTATTCCTTCAGCGACCGATGCCGCTACTACTGGGGCGAGCCGGCGCTGGTACAGGCGGTGCAGACCCTGTTCGCCAACCTGGAGCAGCATGCGCCGCCGCTGGTGCTGCTCAGCCAGTACCTGCCGGAGCAGTACCGCGCCGTGCGCGAAGGCAGCCTGGCCAACACCCCCACCGCGCTGGTGCAGCACCGCATCGGCCTGTGCCTGGGTGAGTACGCCCGTGCCTGCAGCGCCAACCAGGCCGGACCCCGCACGCAGAACGCAGGTTCGGCTGCCGGCGTTCCCGCGAACGGCTAATCTCTACCTTTTCCCGCAAAACCGAGAATGGCCATGCGCAACACCCGCTCCCGCCGGCAACAGATCCTGCAGCTGCTGATCGAGCACGGCTCGGTGCAGGTGGCCGATCTGGTCGAGCGCTTCGGCGTGTCGGCGGTGACGATCCGTGCCGACCTGACCCACTTCGAATCGCAGGGCCTGGCCAACCGCACCCACGGCGGCGCGACCCTGGTGCGCACGCCGCCGCAGGAACAGGACATCCATGAGAAGGACGCGCTGAACCTGCCACTGAAGGAATCGATCGGTGCGCGCGCTGCGCGCCTGGTGCAGCCGGGTGACAACATCATCATCGATTCCGGCTCGACCACGATGACGCTGGCCCGCCACCTGCGCGCGCATCGCGACGTGACGGTGATGACCAACGGCCTGAACATCGCTTGGGAACTGGCCAATGCCGCGGGCATCACCGTGCTGCTGACCGGTGGCCTGCTGCGCCAGCAGTCGCTGTCGCTGCAGGGCAGCCAGGCCGAAGCCAGCCTCAACTCGTACAGCTTCGACACCCTGTTCCTGGGCGTGGACGGCCTGGACCTGCAGTTCGGCCTGACTACCCACGACGAGGCCGAAGCCCGCCTCAACCACCGCATGGTCGAGCGTGCGCGCCGCATCGTGGTGCTGACCGATGCCTCCAAGTTCGGCCGCGTCAGCCTGCACCGCATCGCCCTGCTGGATCAGATCCACGCCATCATCACCGACGCCGGCATCGACGATGCAACCCGCGAAGGGCTGCAGCGGCTGGGCATCGAAGTGATCATCGCCGAGCCCACCGCATGACCGAGACCCGCACCCTGCATGGCCGCATCCTCACCCCGCTGGGCTGGCGGCGCGGGCACGTCCACTTCGATTCACGCGTGCGCCAGCTGCAGGTGGACGACCACAGCGGCGCCGACGACCTGCAGCTGCCGGTGATCCTGCCCGGCTTCGTCGACCTGCATGTGCATGGCGCGGCCGGCGTGGACCTGATGCAGGGCGGCGACGTGGCACGCACCATCGCCCGCACCCATCTGCGCTTCGGCACCACCACGCTGCTGGCGACCACCATGACCGCCGGGCTGGACGAGATCGAGCACGCGCTGCACGGCGTCGCTGCGGCAATGGCGGCGCCCGATGCCGACGCCGCCAGCATCGCCGGCGTGCATCTGGAAGGACCGTTCATCAGCCCCCAGCGGCTGGGCGCACAGCCCAATCGTACGATCGAGGCGACGGTGGCACTGGTGCAGCAGCTGCACGCGCTGGCGCCGATCCGGGTGATGACGCTGGCGCCGGAGATCGGCGAGCACACCGCGTTGATACCCGCGCTTTCGGCGATGGGCATCCGCGTGCAGCTGGGCCACAGCGCCGGCACCTACGAGGAGGGCGTGGCGGCGCTGCAGGCCGGTGCCTCCGGTTTCACCCATCTGTTCAACGGCATGACCGGCGTCGACCACTATCGCCCGGGCATTGCGGCGGCGGCGCTGGCGCATGCGCAGTACGCCGAGATCATCCCCGACCTGCAGCACATCCACCCCGGCGTTATCCGGCTGGCCGCGCGCGCGATCCCGCGCCTGTACGCGGTGACCGACGCGACTGCCGCCACCGGCATGCCCGACGGCGAGTACGCGCTGGGCGAGCAGCGCGTGCACAAGTGCGGCGGCTGCGTGCGCCTGGCGACGGGTTCGCTGGCCGGCAGCGCACTGACCATGGACCAGGCGCTGCGCAACCTGGTGCGCGTCGGCCTGGACCTGGCCGACGCCTCGCAGCGGGTTTCCACCTTCCCGGCCGACTATCTGGGCCTGGGTGATCGCGGCCGCATCGCGCCCGACGCCCGCGCCGACCTGGTGGTGCTGGACGCCGAACTGCGCCTGCAGCAGGTGGTCATTGGTGGGCGCGTGGTCGATCTGACCTGACGCAAGCGATGCGGCCCGGATGCCGCGCGGGCTCCCTGTAGAGCCGAGCCATGCTCGGCTCACCGCGCGAAGCGCGGCATGGGGAACCTCGATATCGGAACGGAAAGCAGCCGAGCATGGCTCGGCTCTACAGAATGCACTCTGCGACGAACCGCCGCCGGGCCTGGCCCGGCGCTACCACAGGAACTGCCGATGACTGCAAGCACCGCCCCGCGCTGGCCCGTACGCTACCTGCTCTTCATCGGCGGCCTCGGCGGCCTGCTGTACGGCATCGACATCGGCATCATCGCCGGTGCCCTGCCCTACCTGGAGGCAACGGCCAGCCACGCCTGGCAGCTCAGCAGCCAGCAACTCGGCTTCGTGGTGGCGGCGGTGCTGCTGGGCAGCGTGCTGTCCTCGCTGTTCGCCGGCATGGTCGCCGACCTGATCGGTCGCCGCGGTGCGATGCTGCTGGCCGGCCTGCTGTTCACCGCGTCGATTCCGATCATGGCGCTGGCCTCAGGCTATACGCCGCTGCTGCTCGGGCGGCTGCTGCAGGGCATCAGTGGCGGCCTGATCGGCGTGGTGATTCCACTGTACCTGGCCGAAGTGCTCAGCCCCGAGCGGCGTGGACGCGGTGCGGCGATGTTCCAGCTGCTGCTGACCATCGGCCTGGTGTTGGCGGCACTGATCGGGCTGTACCACGCACATGCGGTGGATGCCGCCGCCGAAGCCGTGCGCTCGCTGCCGCTGGCGCAGCAGGCGCAGGAACTGTTCACGGTGAAGGATCATGCGTGGCGCACCATCTTCTGGAGTTGTCTGGCGCCCGGCCTGCTGTTCTGTGCCGGCATCTTCTGGCTGTCCGAATCGCCGCGCTGGCTGGTGCGCCGCGGCCGCGTCGATGATGCCCGCCGCAGCCTGCAGCGGGTGCTGCCTGCTGCCGACGTGGAACCCACCCTTGCACAGATCCAGGCGCCGGAATCGAGCAGCAGCGACGGCAAGCGCGACCCACTGCTCAGCCGACGCTACGTGGTGCCGTTCGTGCTGGCCTGCGTGGTGCTGGCCTGCACCCAGGCCACCGGCATCAATTCGGTGCTGGCCTACGCGGTGAACATCCTCAACCAGGCCGGCCTGTCCGGCTCGGTGGCCAACGGCGCCGACGTGGCGATCAAGCTGCTCAACGCGGTGATGACCGTGGTCGCGCTGCTGCTGGTCGACCGCAAGGGCCGCAAGTTCCTGCTGATGCTCGGCAGCGGCGGCATCTGCGTGGCCCTGCTGGCCGCCGCCACGCTGTTCTTCCAGGCCGAGCGTGGCCGCGCCGACGTGCAGCCGCAACTGCACGCGGCGGTCAGCGCCGATGGCTTGCAGCTGGTGCTGGACGACGCACAGTGGCAGCGCCTGGGCGGTGGCATAAACAGCGAAGGCCGGCCGATGCAGCTGACCGTGTCGTACGCCTACGGTGACTTCACCAATGTGCGCGCCCTGCGCAGCGACAGCCTGACCGACCGCGAGCTGCGCATCGAGCGTGCCGGGACCGTGCAGCCGGACAGTGTGATCGGCGCGTTCTTCCGCAAGCTGCATCTGAACCCGTTCGCCGACCCGGCCAAGGCCGCACAGGCACCGCTGCGCATCGAGCAGGCCCGCATCGGCCCGGTGCCGCCGCCGGCGCATGGCTGGGCGGTAGCCGCCTGCATCCTAGTATTCGTCGCGTTCTTCGCGGTCGGCCCCGGCGTCTGCGTGTGGCTGGCACTGTCGGAACTGATGCCCAATCGCATCCGCTCCAATGGGATGAGCATCGCCCTGCTGATCAACCAGTTCGTGTCCACGACCATCGCCGCCATCTTCCTGCCCACGGTAGGCCACTACGGCTACGCCAGCATGTTCCTGTTCTGGACGGCGTGCACGTTCGTGTTCTTCCTGGTAGCCGCGTTCTGGCTGCCGGAGACCAAGGGCAAGTCACTGGAGGAGATCGAGGCACGGTTCGCACGGTAGCGGTCGACCTTGGTCGACCTCCGCGCGTAGCGTGGTGGTGTTGGCGCGCCCGTCACTGACCGGTGATGTGCCTGGCCAGCGCCTGCGCCTCGGCAATGCTCGGCAGCCCGCTCAGCATCATCGATTCCCCGAAGGGGCCTTTCACCGTCGCCACCATCAGCACGCGGCCGTCCACGCTGATCGCCGCGCGCTGGCCCACCAGGGCCGAGGTGCCATCGTGGATGCGCTGATGCGCTTCTGGCCGATAGCGGATCTGCAGGCCTGGCTGCTTGGCATCGTCCAGCACGTAGCGCACATCGGCGATGTCCGCACTGCCGGCAATCGGCGGCTCGCGCAGGGCCAGGGTTTCACCTTGCCAGTGCGCCGGAGTGCCGTTGCCAGCCGCATCGACCGCGCTCAGGCGCACGTCCACGCCGGCGCGCGGCGCATGATCCTTGCCTGCCAGCGCACCGGGCGTGGCACCCGGCATGCATCCGGCCAGCACCAGCGCCGCGCCCAGCAGGAGCGGAAGCGCGCCCCTCATTTCAGCTTCCGCAGCTTGAACGCCACCAGCACCTGCAGCAGCCCGTACAGCAGGCTGCCAATGCCGATCCACAGCGTGGTCACCGCCACGCCTGCATACGGATTGGCCGCGAACAGCAGCCCCAGCACCACCGCCAGCACGCCACTGAGGATCAGCAGCCACTCGCCCTGGATCTGCTTGCGCACGCGGATCGCGAAGACGATGCGATAGATGCCGGCTACCAGCAGCCACGCCGCCAGGAACAGCACCAGCACGCTGGCGGTGGCCAGCGGGTTGATCACCGCCAGGATGCCGAAGCCCAGCGAAGCGATGGCATACAGCGCCAGCCAGCCGCGCGAGGCGCCGCTGCCACCTCTGATCAGTGCGAACAGGCTGATGACCCCTTCGATGATGGCCATCACGCCCAGCGTCCAGGCCAATGCCATGGCTGCGGACAGCGGCCAACCGATGGCGATGATGCCGAAGCCGAGCGCGGCCAGGCCATACAGCAGCAGGATCCACCAGCTGCGGCCAACCGCTGACAACAAGGGAGACAAGGGGGAATTCATGGTCACTCCTTCGATCCGGAACCGGGTTCATCCTAGCCCGTTGCGATGAAGGGAGCGATCACGGCACCCGCGCGCACACCCATACCCGCACCTCTCTGGCGCCCACGCAGCGCAGGGTTTCGGCGATTTCCATCACCGTGCTGCCGGTGGTCATCACGTCGTCGACCACGGTCAGATGCGTGGGCACCGGCCCGTGGACATCGAACGCATCGAACAGGTTTTCCCTGCGCTGTTCGGCCGTGCGTTCGGACTGCGGTGCGGTGTGCCGCCGCCGGTACAGCCCCTGCCAGACCGGCGACGGCAGCAGCCGGCAGAGCTCGGCAGCCTGGTTGTAGCCGCGCTGGCGCAGGCGCCGGCGGTGCAGCGGCACCGGCACCAGCGGCGGGCAGGACCAGGGCGGTGGTGCGCGCTGCATCAACTGCGCCAGCAGGCGACCGGCCGCCAGGTCCTGATGGAACTTGTAGCGCAGCAGCAGCTGGTCCACCGGCGGCAGGTACAGCAGGCTGGCGTGCGTGGCCGTCTGCGGTGGTGCTTCCTCGCGGCAGCTGCCGCAGACGATCAGGCCCTCATCCGGCAACGGCAGTGCACACCGCAGGCAGGCGCGACCGGCCCAGGGCAGTCCGGCGAGGCAGGCGCGGCACAGATCGAGATCATCATGGCCCGGATCGCCGCAGACCAGGCAGCGCAGTGGCAGCAGGACACCCAGCAGTGCGCGGGAGACACGGGTTGCCGAACGCAGGAGATCAATGCGCATTGCCCATGCTTCATCGCGCTGCCCATGTGCGGCCATCGGCGAAGCACCGATCGCAGTGTCGGGACTGCCCGCAACTGCAGAGGGTGCTGCCGATCAGGAAAGGCGTCCGCCCTGCCCAGGCCCGGTTGATGCAACGGCCGACGCCGTCAACACCTCCGCCAACCCACGATAGATCGGCACCCGGCATACCAGACCGGACACGCCCCGCGCGATCAGCACCGTGGCCAGGATCGGCAGGAGCAGATCGCCGCTGTCGGTCAGCTCCAGCGAGATCACCGCCGAGGTCAGCGGTGCCTGGGTGACGCCGGTCAGGTACGCGCACATGCCCAGCAGCACGAACGCGCGCGGATCCACGCCCGGCATCAGCACCGCCAGATTGTGGCCCAGCCCCGCGCCGACCGCCAACGCGGGCGAGAACAGGCCGCCGGGTATGCCGGCCACGTACGATGCCAGGTTGGCCAGCAGCTTCATCAACCCGAACTCGTGGCCGACCAACGCCTGCCCCTGCACCAGGCTGCGCGCCTGTTCGTAGCCGGTGCCGAACGCGCCGTCGCCGAACGTCAAAGCCAGTGCCACCACCGCCAGGCCGCAGCCTGCGGCCAGCAGCACCGGATGCCGCTGGCGCAGCTGGCCCAGCCAACGCGGGCGGCCCGCCGCACTGGCCAGCACCGCGCGCGCGAACAGGCCGCCCAGCAACCCGGCCACCACGCCGCACAGCAGGATCGCCAGCCAGCCCTGCCCCAGCGGCAGCCGCGCGCTCACATGGCCGAAGTAGGTGTAGTTGCCAAGCAGGCCCAGCGACACCACGCCACCGACGATCACCGCCGTCAGCAGGGTGCCGGAGAAGCGATGCTCGAAACGGCCGCTGAGCTCCTCGATGGCGAATACGATGCCGGCCAGCGGCGTGTTGAACGCCGCGGCAATGCCCGCTGCACCGCCGGCCAGCAGGAAGTGCGAGAGCTCGCGAGGATCCCTAAAGCCGAACCAGCGGCCGAACAGGTACATCAGGCTGGCACCCACATGCACCGTGGGACCTTCGCGTCCGACGGACGCGCCGCCGAGCAGCGACAACGAGGTCAGCAGCAGCTTGCCGGCTGAGACCGCAGGCGAAAGATTGGTCTTCCGGAATGGCTCATCGGGCTTGTCCAACGCAGCGATGACCTGCGGAATGCCGCTGCCCCGCGTGGGCTTCAGCACGCCACTGGTCAACCAGGCCAGCAGCGCGAAGATGCCCGGCGTGAGCAGCAGGGCCCACCACGGCGAGTGCGCGGTGATGCGCTGGAACAGATGGAAGGCCGCGTCGCTGGCCTTGGCGAACAGGATGGCCACCAGCGCTACGGCCACAGCGCCGCCCCAGAGCGCGGCGCGGCGGCGCCAGGCCTCGCTGAGAACCAGCGCGGTGATGCGGCCGCGGAGGCGATGGAGATCGGTCATGGGGCACAGTCTGCGCGCCAGCGCTTGCGTTGGGCAGCGGTTATTGTGGCTGCAGGCCTTGCAGGATGCGGTGAAACGCGCGAGTGCGGGTGCTCGCCGATAGCACCTGCCCTGTGCAGCTACCTATGCGTGCAGGCGCTCCCGCCACCGGCGCTTCTCCACCGCTCGCACGTTGGGCTGCTGCCGCAGCCACTCCAGATACAGCTGCAGATGGGCCAGCTCGTCATCAGCCGGATCACCGGTGAACTCACGCACCGCGACCAGATTTCCGTAGTTTCTGGCGTACTTGCCGGGCGTGTCATCGATACCGATCATCTGCTCCAAACGGAAGCCGTGGCGCTTCAGCGTGCCCAGCCGCTTCTGCGAGGTGTAACCGCCGGTTTCCCAATCACGGGCCGTGCTGCACCGCGGCGCGGACCACAGGAACGCCAGCGGACGCCCCGGCATCAGCCGGTCCACCAGCGGTTCGGCGTACAGTTGCCCGGACGACGTCCACACACCCACCGTGAAATGGGCAAAGGCATAGTCGAGGAATGCCTGCAGATGGGGCCGCAGGTAGACGTGGTAGCCGACGAGGCGGAAATCCGCGGCTCGCTCCAGTTCACGCTCGCTGGCATGCACCAGCGTCTCATCCAGATCGAGTATCAGCAGCTTTCCGCCCTGCGGCATCGTGTCCGGTTCCATGCGCATCCTTCTTTCATTGCCTCAGATGCCGCCATCTTCTGGATGGACTTCAGCATGTGTCCTTCCAGCAGGTAGATGTAAGCACAGTTCCAATGAGGTCCTGGTAGGCGCAAGCCTACTGCCGGACGCGCACTTCGCAACAGCCCATCCGCGTGAGGTCGCCCTGTGCCTGCAACATGCCCCGTTCCACCAGCATGCGTACACGCCCTGCATAGAACACATCGGGAATTCCCGATCGGCACTTCGGCTGCAGCGACATGACCATGCCCACAATGTAGGCGATCTTTCGGAACTGCCCGTCGCAGAGGGAGAACAGCTGCTCATCGATCGAGGCGATGTCCTCGCTGGTCAGCGCGGCGATGTTCTGCCGCGCCAGGTCAGTGAGATGGGCATCGTTGTCGGAGCGCTCGTCCGTATCGCGCAGGCAGCCATTGATGGCCAACAGGCGAACCAGCACATAGTGGCCGAAAGCCTCGAGTTCCTCCTTGGGCAACGTCGCCGGATCGAGCTGCCCTGCCGGGTAGTCCTTGAAGGTCACGAAGACGTGGTTCTTCCACTCCCCTGGCGTGTCGGACTGGCGAAGATCATCCAGCACCACGCGCAGGCCGCCGTCGGGCAGTTCGGCAAGGCTGCACAGCACCGCGTCGCGGCGGATCGGGTAGGGCTGGTAGCTGTTCATGGCACGTGCTCGCGCGTCCGTATGCAGCAATGAACTTACACCGTAGCGCGCATTCATGGCGGTCA
This sequence comes from Stenotrophomonas sp. YJH_SMC_127, assembly GCF_059372445.1. Classification (NCBI taxonomy): domain Bacteria; kingdom Pseudomonadati; phylum Pseudomonadota; class Gammaproteobacteria; order Lysobacterales; family Lysobacteraceae; genus Stenotrophomonas; species Stenotrophomonas sp. YJH_SMC_127. The sequence goes on from NZ_JCAFVO010000006.1 coordinate 184,057, forward strand.
ATCAATGTAAACCATATTGGAAGCAACCAAGTTGACAGGGCTCACCAACCCACCCACACTGCCGCCCTCGCTCCACTCGTACCCAAGGTCCCGCCATGGCTGCTGCCATCCGCCACGACTGGCAACACGACGAACTGCAGGCGCTGTTCGATCTGCCGTTCCCCGAGCTGCTTTTCCGCGCTGCCGCAGTCCATCGCGAGCACTTCGACCCAGCGCAGGTGCAGGTGTCCACGCTGTTGTCGGTGAAGACCGGCGGCTGCCCGGAAGACTGCGCGTACTGCCCGCAGGCACAGCGCTACAGCACCGGGGTCAACGCGCAGAAGCTGATGGACACCGAGGCGGTGCTGGCCAAGGCACGCCAAGCCAAGGCTGCCGGCGCATCGCGCTTCTGCATGGGTGCCGCGTGGCGATCGCCGAAGGACCGCGACATCCCGAAGGTGGCGGCGATGATCGCCGGGGTGAAGGCACTGGGCCTGGAAACCTGCGCCACGCTGGGCATGCTCAGTGGCGAGCAGGCGCGTGCGCTGAAGGACGCCGGCCTGGACTACTACAACCACAACCTCGACACCGCGCCGGACTACTACGATTCGATCATCCACACGCGCCAGTACCAGGACCGCCTGGACACGCTGGCGCACGTGCGCGATGCCGGTCTGAAAACCTGCTGCGGCGGCATTGTCGGCATGGGCGAGACGCGCGCGCAGCGCGTGGGCCTGCTGCTGGCGCTGGCCACGCTGCCGGCGCATCCCGATTCGGTGCCGATCAACAAGCTGGTGCAGGTGGCGGGCACGCCACTGCATGGCAGTGCCGAACTGGATCCGTTCGAGTTCGTGCGCATGATCGCGGTGGCACGCATCGCCATGCCGCGTTCGATGGTGCGGCTGTCGGCCGGTCGCGAGGCGATGAGCGACGAACTGCAGGCGCTGTGCTTCGTGGCCGGTGCCAACTCGATCTTCTACGGCGACAAGCTGCTGACCACCGGCAACCCGGAGAGCGAGCGCGACCTGGCCCTGTTCGCGCGGCTGGGGTTGCAGCCGATGGCGGTGCAGGTGGATGCCGAGGGCCACGACCACGGCGGCACCGTGCACGCTGATATCAGCGCCGATGCGCCCGCCTGTGGCTGCGCTCACGCGGCCTGAGACGGGCCGCAAGCAGGCGCCGCGGCAACGCGCTACCCTAGCCGCCCCGTCGCCGCATTCAGCCGCCATGGCCCGCCCCGACCTGACCGCCCGCCTCCACGCCCAACGCGCCCTGCGCGATGCCCAAGGCCGTCGCCGCACGCGGCGCACGGTCAGCCGTCGTGATGGCGTCCGCCTGGAGGTGGACGGCCAGTGGCTGACCGGCTTCTGCAGCAACGATTACCTGGGCCTGGCCCAGCAGTTCAGCGTGGTCAACGCATTGCAGGATGCGGCCGCACGCGAAGGCTCCGGCGCGGGCGCCTCGCATCTGGTCTGCGGCCACCACGCTCTGCATGAGGCACTGGAGCGCGAAGTGGCGGAGTGGCTGGGCTACCCGCGCGCGCTGCTGTTCGGCAGTGGCTTCGCCGCCAACCTGGCCGTGCAGCAGGCGCTGCTGAGCGAAGAGAACGATGTGTGCGTGCAGGACAAGCTCAACCACGCCAGCCTGCTCGATGCGACGCGGCTGGCGGGTGCGCGCCTGCGCCGTTATCCGCACCTTGACGCCGAAGGCGCGATGCGCCAGCTCAAGCACGCGCCCGACGGCGCGGCGATGCTGGCCACCGACGGTGTGTTCAGCATGGATGGCGACATCGCACCGCTGCGTGCATTGTCGCTGGTGGCACGCCTGCAGCAGGCGCTGTTCTATGTGGACGATGCACACGGCGTGGGCGTGGTCGGTGATGGCCGTGGTGCCGTGGCCGCCGCCGGGCTGGGCGTGGACGATGTGCCGCTGCAGCTGGTCACGCTGGGCAAGGCACTGGGCGGTTCCGGCGCGCTGGTGCTGGGCCGCGACGACCTGGTCGAGCACCTGGCCGAAACCGCACGCCCGTACATCTACACCACTGCGATGCCGCCGGCGCTGGCCGCAGCAGCACTGGAAGCGGTGCGCCTGGCGCGCCGTGACAACTGGCGGCGCTCGAAACTGACCGATCTGATCGCGCTGTTCCGCGGCGAAGCCCGCCGCCATGGCCTGGACCTGATGGCCTCGGAAACGCCGATCCAGCCGCTGCTGTGTGGCGACGACCATCGCGCCGTGGCGATGTCCCAGGCGTTGGAACAGGCCGGTTGGCTGGTCGGCGCGATCCGCCCGCCCACGGTTCCCGAAGGCAAGGCGCGCCTGCGCGTCACGCTGTCCGCGCTGCACACCCCCGAGCAGGTGCGTGGCCTGGTCGAAGCCATTGCCAGCGCGCGCGATCGCGTCGACCTGGCCGCGCGTGAGGCCGCGCCACCGCCGCTGCCTGTCTTTGCCTGAGCCTGTTGCCGTTTCCCCATGCATATCGACGTCACCGGCCAGGGGCCGGACCTGGTACTGATCCATGGCTGGGCCCTGCAGGGCGGCGTGTTCGCGCCGTTGGTGCAACGTCTGGCCGGTCACTTCACCCTGCATCTGGTTGATCTGCCGGGCCATGGCCACAGCCGCGAGGACACCACGCCGCTGCGCCTGCCGTTCGTGGTCAATGCCATTGCCGCGGCCACGCCCCCTGCGGTGTGGTGCGGCTGGTCGCTGGGCGGCCTGTTCGCGCTGCACGCCGCCGCGACACTGCCGAAGGTGCGCGGGCTGGCGATGATCGCGGCCACGCCGCGCTTCGTGCGTGGCGAGGACTGGCCGCATGCGGTGGAGCCGGCGGTGTTCGAGCAGTTCGGGCGCGAGCTGGCCACCGACTTCGGTGGCACCCTGGAACGCTTCCTGGCGCTGGATGTCATGGGCTCGGCACACGCCCGCGAGGAGCTGCGCACGCTGCGCCAGCGCCTGGTCGAGCGCGGTGCACCCACCGAACGCGCCCTGCTGGAAGGCCTGCGCCTGCTGGAAAGCACCGACCTGCGTGGCGCACTGCCGACGCTGGCCAAGCCCAGCCTGTGGATCGCCGGCCAGCGTGACCGGCTGGTGTCTCCGGCGGCAATGCAGGCCGCCGCGGCACTGGCCCCCGGTGCGCAGGCGCTGACCATCGCCCACGGCGGCCATGCGCCCTTCCTCGGCCATGCCGACGAGGTGGCCGCCGCCCTGCAACACTTCGTTGCCGGCCTGTCACCGGCCGATGGCGGACAATGAGCGCCTTCCTCATTCCGCAGGATTGATGCATGGATCTGGGTATCAACGGCCGCTGGGCACTGGTCTGCGGCGCAAGCAAGGGGCTGGGCCTGGGCTGCGCGCGTGCGCTGGTGCGCGAGGGCGTCAACGTAGTGATCGTGGCCCGTGGTGAGGCTGCGCTGCAGGCCGCCGCCGAAGCGCTGCGCGCCCTGCCCGGCGCCGCCGAAGTCCGCGTGGTCGCCGCCGACGTGACCACCGAGGCCGGTCGCTCCGCAGCGCTCGCCGCGTGCCCGCAGGTGGACATCCTGGTCACCAATGCCGGTGGCCCGCCGCCGGGCGACTTCCGCAGTTTCGAGCGCGACGACTGGATCGCCGCGCTGGACGCCAACATGCTGGCGCCGATCGCGCTGATCCGCGCGACCGTGGACGCGATGATCGCGCGTGGCTTCGGCCGCATCGTCAACATCACCTCGTCGGCGGTGAAGGCCCCGATCGACATCCTGGCGCTGTCCAACGGCGCGCGCAGCGGCCTGACCGGCTTCGTCGCCGGGCTGTCGCGCCGCACCGTGGCACACAATGTCACCATCAACAACCTGCTGCCCGGCCAGTTCGACACCGACCGCCTGCGCGCCAACTTCGCCCACAGTGCGGGCAAGGACGGCAATGCTGCCGAAGTGGCCGAACGCCGCCGCCAGCAGATCCCGGCCGGCCGCTTCGGCACGGCGGATGAATTCGGCGCGGCCTGCGCCTTCCTGTGCAGCGCACAGGCCGGTTACCTCACCGGGCAGAACCTGCTGATCGACGGCGGCGCCTACCCCGGTACGTTCTAAGAGACTTTCGCAATGCCGTCCCACTTCGATGCCCGCCATGTCCGCCGCGCGTTCGCCCGCGCCGCCAACAGCTACGACGCCGCCGCCGCCCTGCAGCGCGAGGTGCAGGCGCGGCTGGTGGAATCGCTGGACTACCTGGAGGCACGTAAACCCGAGGTAGTGCTGGACATCGGCGCGGGTACCGGCCACGCCAGTGCGCTGATGAAGAAGCGCTGGCCGAAGGCGCAGGTGATCGCGCTGGACGTGGCGCTGCCGATGCTGGACCAGGCCAAGCGCCAGGCCGGCTGGTGGAAGCCGTTCCAGCGCCTGTGCGGCGACGCCGCCGCGCTGCCACTGGCCGACAACAGCGTGGACGTGATCTTCAGCAACCTGTGCCTGCAGTGGGTGGACGACCTGCCGGCGGTGTTCGCCGGGTTCCGTCGCGTGCTCAAGCCCGGCGGCCTGCTGCTGTGCTCCACCTTCGGCCCGGACACGCTGGTCGAACTCAACGAAGCGTTCGCGGCCGCCGATGACCGCCCGCACGTGAGCCGCTTCGCGCAGATCGCCCAGTTCGGCGATGCGCTGATGATGGCCGGTTTCCGCGACCCGGTGCTGGACCGCGACCTGTTCACCCTGACCTACGACGACCTGCCCTCGCTGATGCGGGAGCTGCGCGCGATGGGCGCGACCAATGCGCGGGTGGACCGCCGCCACACGCTGACCGGGCGTGGCCGCTTCGCCGCGGCGGCAGCGGCGTATGAACCGATGCGACGCGCCGACGGCAAGCTGCCCAGCAGCTGGGAAGTGATCTACGCCCACGCCTGGGCACCGGACCCGGGCGCACCGATCCGCGAAGGCGGGCACGACGTGGCCTCGGTGCCGGTGTCGGCGATCCCGATCCGGCGCAAGCAGACCTGATCGCCCGGTCGTGCCGGCCGCTGGCCGGCACCTCACGATTCCACGGTGGACCTCTGCCGGCCAGCGGCCGGCACTACCGTATGCCACACCGTGCGCGAATCGCTCTGGTAGGTGCCGACCTTGGTCGGCACAGTGCCGGCGGCATCGCGATCTGACAGGTTGTGCCGACCAAGGTCGGCACCCACCCAGTTTGGGCGGTGTCGGCGATCCCGATCCGGCGCAAGCAGACCTGACCGGCTGGTAGTGCCGGCCGCTGGCCGGCAACCTCACGATTCCACGATGGGCGTCTGCCGGCCAGCGGCCGGCACTACCGCATGCCACACCGTGCGCGAATCGCCCGGGTGGGTGCCGACCTTGGTCGGCATCCACCCAATCCGGGCGGTGTCGGCGATTCCGATCCGGCGCAGGCAGATCTGATCGCCCGGTAGTGCCGGCCGCTGGCCGGCAACCTCACGATTCCACGATGGACATCTGCCGGCCAGCGGCCGGCACTACCGTATGCCACATCGCGCGCGAATCGCCCGGGTAGGTGCCGACCTTGGTCGGCACTCACCCAATCCGGGCGGTGTCGGCGATCCCGATCCGGCGCAGGCAGACCTGATCGTCTGGTAGTGCCGGCCGCTGGCCGGCAACCTCACGATTCCACGATGGACATCTGCCGGCCAGCGGCCGGCACTACCGCATGCAACACCGTGCGCGAATCGCCCGGGTAGGTGCCGACCTTGGTCGGCACCCACCCAATCCGGGCGGTGTCGGCGATCCCGATCCGGCGCAGGCAGACCTGACCGGCTGGTAGTGCCGGCCGCTGGCCGGCAACCTCACGTTTCCACGATGGGCGTCTGCCCAAATCAGGTTTCCGCCTCAGGTGTTGGCCGGCGAACTCAGCGGCGGCCGCACCAGGTCGCGGTGGAAGAAATAGATTTCCTGCACCAGGAAGCGCCAGCTGGTGTGGAAGCTGCGGAAGCGCGTGCTGGGCGTGGACGAGGCCAGCGCATCGATGCCCAGCGCCTTGCTCAGGCGCAGCGCGCGCGCCATGTGCAACGGGTCGCTGACGATGATCACCCGGTGCAGGTCGCGCTGGTCCATCAGCCGCTTGGCCTCGACCAGGTTCTGCACGGTGTTGCGCGAGGCGGTCTCGATCAGGATCGCATCGTCCGGCACGCCATGCTTGAGCGCATAGCGCCGCGCCACCTGCGATTCGGAAAAGCGCGCGCCGGTGCCACCGTAGCCGCCGGTGAAGATCAGCAGTGGCGCGTACCGGGCTTCATAGAGATCCAGGCCATGACGGATGCGTTCTTCGAATACCGGCGACGGCTTGGCGTCATAGGCCGCCGCACCGAGCACGATGATGGCGTCGGCCTTGGCTGCCTGGTCGCGCTCCCCCACCCAGACGATCCAGGCGGTCACGCCCAGCAGCCAGACCACCAGCAGCACGAACAGCCGCCACAGCCAGCCCAGCAGGCCGGTGCGGGGCCGGTGCCGGTCGCGGCTCAAGGCGCCCCCCAACGCAGCGCGGGCAGGTCGACATTGCCACCGGACAGCACCAGGCCCACCCGCAGGCCGGCGAACCGCTGCGGCTGTGCCAGCACCGCGGCCAGCACGGTGGCCGAGGACGGCTCGACCACCTGCTTGAGCACCTCCCACAGCAGGCGCATCGCGACCATGATGGCGGCGTCGTCGACCACGATCACCTCGACGCCGGCCGCGCGCAGCAGCGCGAAGTTGGGGGCGCCGATCAGGGTACGCAGGCCGTCGCAGATGGTGTCAGGGGTGAACGCGCCCTGGCGCTCGCCTGCGGCCAGCGAGCGCGCGGTGTCGTCGGCACCGGCCGGTTCGGCCAGCACCAGCCGGGTCTGCGGGCTGGCGAACTGCAGGGCCCGGGCGGTACCGCTGGCCAAGCCGCCCCCTCCGACTGGGACTACCAGCACGTCGAACGGACCGTCGCTGTGCAGCAGCTCCAGGGCCGCGGTGCCCTGCCCGGCCATCACCGCCGGGTCCGCATAGGGATGGACCAGGGTCGCGCCGGTATCAGCCTGTACTTTGGCGCAGGCGGCCTCGCGGTCGGCGATGGTCGGCGGGCAGCGCCAGAGCGTGGCACCGTGGCGGGCGATGTTGGCCAGCTTGGCCGCCACCGCACCTTCGGGCACCACCACGTGGCAGGGAATGCCACGGGTGCGCGCGGCCAGGGCCAGGGCAGCGCCGTGGTTGCCGGACGAATGGGTGACCACGCCGGCACGGGCGCGATCGGCATCCAGCGACCACACCGCGTTGCAGGCCCCGCGGAACTTGAATGCGCCGCCGCGCTGCAGGTGCTCGGCCTTGAACGCCAGCTGCGCGCCGGCCAGCGCATCAAGCGTGCGCGAGCGCAGCACCGGGGTCACGCTGGCGTGCGGCGCGATCCGCGCAGCGGCAGCCAGGACATCGTCGGCACGGGGCAACAGTGAATCGCTCATGACGCAAGATTAACGTATGGCCCCACGCTGGCGACCCCGGCACAGGTCATGCCAGCATGAGGGCCTTCACCTCCATTCATCCTGGGCAGTGAAGTTAAGGGCCGATTCAACGCCTGCGCACGAAGCTGACTGCACAACCCGTCCTCTGGGGGAACCACCATGAAAACGCGCCTGATGCTTGCCGGTGGCCTGTTGCTGGCCCTGACCGGCTGCACCACCTACGACTATGTCGGCGGTGGCCGCAGCGGCAGCTACTACCACGGTGCGCCGTCGGTGGAGTACCGCTACCCGGCCGGCTATCCCTACAACTACGGCTACCCTTACTACGGCGGCTATGGCGGCTACTACGGCGGCTATGGCAATCCGTACTACTCGCGCCCGATCTACCGCCCGCCGCACAACCACCGTCCGCCACCGCGCCCGCCCGGCAACGGTGGCGAGAACCGTCCGCCGCCGCCGCCGCGGCCGTCGTACAACGGCGGTTCGCCGTGGCGGAACATGGACTCGATGCGTCGCCCGCCGCAGTCGAACATCCAGCCGTCGACGCCGCCACCGCCGGCCCGTCCGACCCCGGCGCCGAGCGCGCCGAGGATGAACGGTTCCCCGTGGCGCAACATGGATCGTGGGACGCAGCGCACAGTTGAGCGCTGAACCGTCTTGCATTTCACCCGGTCCAGGTTGCACTCTACGGAACCGGTGACGGCCCGCGTCACAAAGTGACAAAAAGCGAGACGGGCCGCCGCGAAAATCTCTACGTCGATATCCGACAGGAACATCTGGATCCCCCCTGTTCCGGCCCTGTCGGATGTCGGCACCTCTGAAGACAGACGGCCCCGCACTGCGGGGCCGTCTGTTTTGCCGGGTCGCCAACCGGAGAGAGCCCCAGCGTCGGTAGATCCACGCCGTGCGTGGTCGGGCCTTTCCCGGCAATCCCAAAAAAACAGGGCCGGACAGTCCCCCGACTGCCGGCCCTCTGCTCCCCCACCGTGCGCCTGTACCGGCCCCTGTTCCAATTCCGGTCACGGGCGCCTGCGGCGCCAGCCACGGTGGGTGCTATTGGGTTATCTGCAATAATCCTGCCAACTTTAGGGCTGATTTCGACGCCGGCCGGCCGGCACCGACGCCGCGGCCCCGAATGGCGCTAAAATCGCCACCCCGGCGCCGCCCCGGCCGCGCCTGCCCCCAGCTGAACAGCCCCATGAACCCGTCCTTCCATCGTTACGACGTCATCGTCATCGGCGGTGGCCACGCCGGCACCGAAGCCGCGCTGGCCGCGGCCCGTACCGGCGTGCGCACCCTGCTGCTGACCCACAACATCGAAACGGTGGGCGCGATGAGCTGCAACCCGGCCATCGGAGGCATCGGCAAGGGCCACCTGGTCAAGGAAATCGACGCCCTGGGCGGTGCGATGGCGCATGCCGCCGACCGTGCCGGCATCCAGTGGCGCACCCTCAATGCCTCCAAGGGCCCGGCCGTGCGCGCCACCCGCTGCCAGGCCGACCGCAACCTGTACCGCATGGCGATCCGCGCCATCGTTGAAGGCCAGGCCAACCTGACCGTGTTCCAGGCGGCCGTCGATGACCTGGTCATCGAAGGCGACGCCGTGCGCGGGGTCATCACCCAGACCGGCCTGCGCTTCGATGCCGAGGCCGTGGTGCTGACCGCCGGCACCTTCCTGGCCGGCAAGATCCATGTCGGCCCGACCCAGTACGCCGCCGGCCGCATGGGCGACCCGCCGGCCACCACGCTGGCCGCGCGCCTGCGCGAGCGCCCGTTCCAGGTGGACCGCCTGAAGACCGGCACGCCGCCGCGCATCGACGGCCGCTCGCTGGACTACAGCGTGATGGATGAGCAGCCCGGCGACTCGCCGCGCCCGGTGATGTCCTTCCTGGGTTCGGTGGACGAGCATCCGCAGCAGGTCAGCTGCTGGATCACCCACACCACCGAACAGACCCACCAGATCATCCGCGACGCGCTGCACCGCTCGCCGCTGTACAGCGGCCAGATCGAAGGCATCGGCCCGCGCTACTGCCCGTCCATCGAGGACAAGGTGGTGCGCTTCGCCGAGAAGGCCAGCCACCAGATCTTCGTCGAACCCGAAGGCCTGGGCATCGTCGAGATCTACCCCAACGGCATCTCCACCTCGCTGCCGTTCGACGTGCAGCTGGAGATGGTGCGCAGCATCCGCGGCTTCGGCAACGCGCACATCACCCGCCCCGGCTACGCGATCGAGTACGACTTCTTCGATCCACGCGGGTTGAAGGCTTCGCTGGAAACCAAGCTGGTCAACGGCCTGTTCTTCGCCGGCCAGATCAACGGCACCACCGGCTATGAAGAAGCCGCCGCGCAGGGCCTGCTGGCCGGCCTCAACGCCGCACGCCAGGTGCGTGGGCTGGACGGCTGGTGCCCGCGTCGCGACGAGGCCTACCTGGGCGTGCTGGTGGATGACCTGATCACCCACGGTACCAACGAGCCGTACCGCATGTTCACCAGCCGCGCCGAATACCGCCTGCAGCTGCGCGAGGACAACGCCGACCAGCGCCTGACCCCGGCCGGCCGCGAGATGGGCCTGGTGGATGACCAGCGCTGGAGCGCGTTCGAGACCAAGCAGGCCGCCGTCGCCGCCGAGCGCGCGCGCCTGGGCGCGCTGTGGGCGACCCCGGCCAACGCACTGGGCCGCGAAGTGCAGGACACGCTGGGCGTGGCGGTCAGCCGCGAAACCAACGTGCTGGACCTGATCAAGCGCCCCGAGCTGGATTACGCGCAGCTGATGCAGGTGCCGTCGCTGGGCCCGGCCGTGGCCGACGCCAAGGTGGCCGAGCAGGTGGAGATCGGCGTGAAGTACGCCGGCTACCTGGACCGCCAGCGCGAGGAGATCGAGCGCCAGCAGCGGCATGAAGCCACGCCAATCGCTGAAGCCTTCGACTACGCCACGGTGCGCGGGCTGTCGGCCGAAGCCCTGCAGAAGCTGGAACGCGTGCGTCCGCAGACCATCGGCCAGGCGCAGCGCATCCCGGGCATGACCCCGGCGGCAATCTCGCTGCTGCTGGTGCATCTGGAGCGTGCACGCCGGGGCCGCGTGGCGTAGGCAGCACCGTCCGCTTCTGGTGGGTGCCGACCTTGGTCGGCACGAATCATCAGATCGCGACACTCCATGCTTCCGTGCCGACCAAGGTCGGCACCTACCAGAGCAGGGCGCGTTACCGTGCGTCTGCGCCACCGCCCAGCACCTTGAACAGCGTCACCCGGTTTCCCGCTTCCTGCTGCTGCAGCGCGATCAGGTCCTGCTGCGCGGCAAACAGGCTGCGCTGCGCATCCAGCGCCTGCAGATAGCCGTCCAGGCCGGTGCGATAGCGCGCCTCGGCCAGCGTGTAGCTGCGCTGGCTGGCGGCGACCAGTGCCCGTTGTGCCTCCACCTGCGCGGCCAGGTGATCGCGCGTGGCCAGGGCATCGGCCACTTCACTGAAGGCCTGCTGGATCGCCTTCTCGTACTGAGCGATGCCGATGTCCTTGCCAATCTTCGAGGCATCCAGTGAGGCCTTCAACGCACCGGCGTGGAAGATCGGCGCCGTGATGCTGGGCGCGAACGACCAGCCGCGGGTGCCGGCCGAGAACAGCGTCGACAACGCGGTGGAGCTGTGGCCGTAGTTGGCAGTCAGCGTCAGCGTCGGGAAGAACGCGGCGCGCGCGGCGCCGATATCGGCGTTGGCCGCCTGCAACGCGTGTTCGGCGGACAGCACGTCCGGACGCTGCAGCAGCAAGCTCGAGGGCAGGTTGGAAGGCAACGGCGCCAGCGCCACGGTGCCGTCCAGTGCCTGTGCGCTGGGCAGCAATGCCGCGTCCAGCGGAGCACCCACCAGTAACTGCAGCGCATCACGATCCTGCGCCTGCTGGGTCTGCAGCCTGGCCAGCGCAGCGCGCGCGGCGTCCACACTGGTCTGCACCTGCGACAGGTCCAGGCCCGAGGCCAGGCCTTGTGCATGGCGGGCCTCGGTGCGCTGCAGGGTCTGCTGCTGACTGTCCAGCGTCTGCCGGGTGAACGCCAGCGACTGCTCGTCGGCCGCCAGCGCCAGCCAGGCCGTGGCCACTTCGGCGACCAGGCTGGTGCGCGCCGCACGCTGGTTCTCGGCACTGGCCAGCCAGTTCTGCAGAGCCTCGTTCTTCAGGCTGCGGATGCGCCCGAACAGGTCCAGTTCCCAGCTGCTGAAGCCCACCTGCACGGCATCGGATTCGGTCACCTGGCTGACGCCGATCTCGCTGTTGGCATCACTCACCCGCGAACGGGTCACGCTGCCGCTGGCATCCACCGACGGCAGCAGCGCCGCGCGCTGGATGCGGTACTGCGCGCGTTCCTTCTCCACCTGCAGCACCGCCACGCGCAGGTCGCGGTTGTTCTGCAGTGCCAGCGCGATGACCTGCTGCAGGCGCGGCTCCAGAAACACCTCGCGCCAGGCCGGCATCGCCAGTGCTGGCCCGGTCTCGCCGGTGGCGGCATTGGCGAACTGTGCCGGCACCGGCGCCTCGGGGCGCTGGTAGTGCGGGGCCATGCTCACGCAGCCGCCCAGCACGGTGGTCATCGTTGCGGCCGCCAGGGCGCGCAGCAGCATCGGCTTCATGGGCGTGCCTCCGGGGCAGTGGCGTCGGCCGGCGCGCGGCCCGGGAACAGGCGGCGCACCAGCAGGTAGAACAACGGCACGAAGAACATGCCCAGCACCATCGAGGCGACCGTACCGCCGGCCACGCCGGTACCCAGCGAACGGCGCGCGGCCGAACCGGCGCCGGTGGCGAACACCAGCGGCAGCACACCCATCAGGAATGCCAGCGAGGTCATCACGATCGGGCGCAGCCGCAGGTAGACCGCCTGCAGGATCGCGTCGCGGGTGCGCTTGCCCTGCTGCTCGAGGATGCGCGCGAACTCGACGATCAGGATGCCGTTCTTCGCTGCCAGGCCAATCGTGGTCAGCAGGCCGACCTGGAAGTACACGTCGTTGTTGAGGCCACGCAGGTTCATCATCAGCACGGCGCCGAACACGCCCACCGGCACTGCCAGCATCACCGCGAACGGTACCGCCCAGCTTTCATACAGCGCGGCCAGGCACAGGAACACGAACAGCAGCGAGATGGCATACAGCATCGGCGCCTGGTTCCCCGACAGCTGTTCCTGGTAGGCCATGTCCGACCAGGCATGGCTGAAGCCTTCCGGCAGCGTGTCGGCCAGGCGTGCGATCTCGGCCATCGCCTCGCCGGAACTGACGCCCGGTGCCGGCTGGCCGGTGATCTCCATCGCCGAGACGCCGTTGTAGCGCTGCAGCGCGGCCGGCGCACTGGTCCAGTGCGCGCTGACCAGCGACGACAGCGGTACCATCTGCCCGGCCTGGTTGCGCACGCTCCAGCGCTCGATGTCCTGCGGCTGCATGCGGGCTTCGGCCGTGCCCTGGATGAACACCTTCTTGATGCGGCCCTTGTAGATGAAGTTGTTGACGAAGTCGCCACCCAGCGCGGCGTTCAAGGTGTCATTGATGTCCTGCGGATTGACACCCATCGCCTGCGCCTTGGCGTCGTCCACCTTCACCGCGTACACCGGCGCGTCTTCCAGGCTGGCGTAGCGCACGTTGACCAGCTTCGGATCCTTGGCAGCGTCCTTCAGCAGCGTGTTGCGCGCGGCCACGGCGGCGGCATGGCCGGCACCGCCTTCGTCCTGCAGTTCCAGGGTGAAGCCACCGGCATCGCCGAGGCCGAGGATGGCCGGTGGCGAGGTGATGAACACCTGCGCATCGGGCACGCTGGCCATGGCCGCGGTCAAGCGCGCGGCGATGGTATCGGCATCGTCCTTGCGGTCGTCCCAATCCTTCAGCCGGATGAAGGCCTGGCCGACGTTCTGGCCACTGCCGCTGACACTGAAACCTGCGGTGGCCTGGATTGACAGTACGCTGTCGTCCTTCACCGCGGCGGCGCTCAGGCGATCCATCACGGCACGGGTCTGCTCCAGGGTGGACCCGGCGGGCAGCTTCACCAGCGCGTTGAGCATGCCCTGGTCTTCATCGGGCAGGAACGCGCCCGGCAGGTGCCACAACAACAGGCCGGTGGCCACGCTCAGCACCAGGTAGAACAGTACGCCCAGCGTGCGCCGGCCGAGGAAGCGGTCGACGCGATGGCGCAGTCGGTTGGAGGTGCGCTCGAAGCGATGGTTGAACCAGATGAAGAACTTGCCCAGCAGGCCCGGCTCGCCAGCGTGGTCGCCATGCGGATGGCCGCCCTTGGGAATCTGGTGCAGGATGCTGCCGCACAGCGCCGGGGTGATGGTCATCGCCACCAGCACCGACAGGATCATCGCAGCGGCGATCGTCACCGAGAACTGGCGATAGATCACGCCGGTGACACCGCTGAAGAACGCCATCGGCAGGAACACCGCGGTCAGCACCAGCACGATGCCGACCAGCGCGCCGGTGATCTGGCCCATCGCCTTCAACGTGGCTGGCTTCGGTGCCAGCCCTTCGAAGGTCATCACCCGCTCCACGTTCTCCACCACCACGATGGCGTCGTCCACCAGCAGGCCGATGGCCAGCACCAGCGCGAACATGGTCAGGGTGTTGATCGAGTACCCGAACGCGGCCAACACGCCGAAGGTGCCCAGCAGCACCACCGGCACCGCGATGGTCGGGATCAACGTGGCCCGCCAGTTCTGCAGGAACAGGTACATCACCAGCACGACCAGCGCGATCGCCTCGATCAGGGTGATCACCACTTCCTTCAGCGAGATGGTCACGAACGGCGTGGTGGTGAACGCCACGTGGTAGGTGTAGCCATGCGGCCAGTACTTCTGCAGCTGCTGCAGCCGTGCCTCGACGGCCTTGGAGACGGCGATGGCGTTGGCACCGGCGTTGAGCTCGATGCCCAGCGAGGCCGACGGCTTGCCGTTGAACGTGCTGATGCTGTCATAGCTTTCCGGGCCCAGGCCGATCGTCGCCACGTCGCCCAGGTGCACCACGCTGCCATTGGCATCGGCCTTGAGCACCACCTGCGCGAACTGCTCGGGCGTGTGCAGGCGGCTGCGCGCGGTCACGGTCGCGTCCAGCTGCTGGCCCTTCAGCGCCGGCTGGCCACCGAGTTCACCGGCCGACACGTCGGTGTTCTGCGCCTGCAGTGCGGTCTCGATGTCCGACGGCATCAGCGCGTACTGGCGCATCTTTTCCGGGTCCAGCCAGATACGCATGGCGTATTCCTGGCCGATCGGCTGGATGTTGCCGACACCGCTGACGCGGCTGATCTGGTCGTCGATGCGCGCTTCCATGAAGTTGGCGACATCGAAGTTGTCCATGCTGCCGTCTTCGCTGGTGAACGACAGCACCTCGAAGATCGAACCGCTGGACTTGGTGATGGTCAGGCCGTTCTGCTGCACCGCCTGCGGCAGCGTGGCCATCGCGGCCTGCAGCTGGTTCTGCACCTGCACCTGCGCGGTGTCCGGGTTGGTGCCGGTGGCGAACACCAGGTTGACCTGCGCCGAGCCATCGGAAGCACTGGTCGAGGTCATGTACATCAGGTGGTCCAGGCTCTGCTGGGACTGCTCGATGACCTGGGTGACCGCGTTTTCCACGGTCTGCGACGAGGCACCGGTGTAGGTGGCGCGGATGGTGATGGTGGGCGGGGCGATCTGCGGGTAGCGGTCCACCGGCAGGATCAGGATCGCGAGCAGGCCGAGCAGGCTGACCGCGATGGCGATCACCCAGGCAAAGATCGGCCGGTCGATGAAGAGACGAACCATGCGCGGCAGGCCTCAGTGCGACTTTTCGTCGGTGTTGCCGTTCGGGTCGACCGCCGGCATCGCCGCCAGCTGCGCCGTGGTGGCCGCCACCGCCTTCACCTGCTGGCCCAGCGCTACCGCACTGCCGTTGCTGACGATCACCCGCTCGCCAGCCTTCAGGCCCTGCGTGATCTGCCACTGGTTGCCCACCACCTGGCCGGTACTGACCCGCCGCTCAACCACGCGATCCTTTGCGTCGAGCAGGCGCAGCAGCGGCTCGCCACGTTCATTGCGCAGCACCGCCTTCTGCGGCACCAGCAGGGCACGCGCATCGGTGGCCATCGGCAACACCGCCTTCAGGTACATGCCCGGCAGAAGCAGGCCCTCCGGGTTCGGAATGACCGCGCGCAGCACCACGTTGCCGGTGCCTGGATCGACTGCGCTGCCGACGAACTCCAGCGTGCCCTCATGGGCATAGGTGCTGCCGTCCTCCAGCAGCACCTTCACCTGGGCCTTGCCATCGATGGCCTTCACCAGGCCGGCGTCGAGCTGCTTGCGCAGCGCCAGCATCTGCGTGCTGGACTGGGTCACATCCAGATAGACCGGGTCCAGCCGTTGAATGGTCGCCAGCGCCGCGTCCTGGCCGGCGGCGACCAGCGCGCCGGCGGTGACGCTGGAGGTACCGATGCGGCCGTCGATCGGTGCGGTCACCCGGGTGTAGTCCAGGTTGATGCGGGCGGCCTGCAATGCCGCGCGCGCGGCAATCACGTTGGCCTGGGCCTGCTTCAGTGCCGAGGTGGCATCGTCGGCGTCCTGCTTGCTGGCCGCGTCCATGCCCAGCAGCGTGCGGGTGCGCTCGGCCTTCGGCTGCGCCGAAAGCACAGCGGCCTCGGCCTGCGCCAGCTGGCCACGCGCGGTATCGAAGGCGGCCTGGTACGGCGCCGGATCGACCTGGTACAGCAGCTGCCCGGCCTTGACCTGCTGGCCTTCGGTGAACAACCGCTGGCGGATCAGCCCACCGATCTGCGGCCGCACCTCGGACACCTCGAACGGCACCGCCCGGCCGGGCAGGGTCTGCTGCAGTGCCAGCGGTTGCGCGCGGGCGGTGATGACGCCGACTTCGGGGGTGGCCGGGGCCTCGGTCCTGCCCGCCGAGCAGGCCGCCAGGGCCAGCAGCAGGGGCAACAACAACGCACGGGGGGAGCGGAACAGCGGACGCAGGAGTGACATGGGGGGCGTGGGGGCCTTTCGTTGACCCGTGCACGCTGCCGTGAAAGTGTGCAGAGAATATGGAGATTGTGCGACCGGCTCAGCGGGCGCTTGCTTTCGGCGCCGCATGCGCCGCTAATGGCCCGGCGATGGCGAAGATTCGATTCAAATTCGGCCTGACCGCGAAGACCTTCCTCGCGATCTTCACCGCCTGCCTGCTGGTGCTGGCAGTGAACGGCATTGCCAGCCGCGTGGCGTTCCAGACCGGCTTCCTGGACTACCTTAACGACCAGGGCGACCTGCGCATGCAGCGCGTGATGCCACACCTGCAGCGCGAGTACCGCACGCACGGCGGCTGGGAGCATCTGCGCGGCGACAGTGACCGCTGGGCGCGGCTGCTGCGCCCGGACCTGGGCCATGGGCACGAGGGGCCCGTGCCGCCGCTGTCCGACCAGACCGGCGTTCCCTCGCGGCTGGGCCTGTTCGATGCGCAGCATCGGTTCGTGGCCGGCAACCCGGACGCGATCAGCGACGACGAGCCGCATCCGGTGCAGCTGGACGGGCACACCGTCGGCTGGCTGGGCATGGTGCCGTTCCAGACCGTCATCGCCACCAACGACCTGAATTTCTACAACACCCAGATGCGCGCATGGTGGGTGATCGGCATCTCACTGCTGCTGGTGACCGTAGTGCTGGCCTGGCTGGTGTCGCGCGCGCTGCGCCAGCGCCTGGCCAAGCTGGCCGCCGCCACTCACCGGCTCGCCGCCGGCGACTACGCCACCCGCATCGAGCGCACCAGCGATGACGAGCTGGATGCACTGGTCAACGACTTCAACCGGATGGCGCAGGCGCTGGACGACACCGAGCGCAACCGCCGCGCCTTCATTGCCGACATCTCGCACGAACTGCGCACGCCGCTGGCGGTGGTGCGCGCCGAACTGGAGGCGATCGAGGACGGCATCCGCCCGCTGGACCGCGCCAACCTGGGTGCCCTGCAGGGCGAGATCCGCCAGCTGGGCAAGTTGATCGACGACCTGCACGACCTGTCGATGACCCAGTCCGGCGGTCTGGCCTACCGCTTCGCCCCGCTGGACCTGCTGGCGCTGCTGCGTAGCGAGCTCAATGGCATGCGCGTGCGCTTCTCCACGGCGGGGCTGGCACTGGAAGAAGCGCTGCCCGCCACACCGCTGCAGGTGTCCGGTGACGAGCGCCGCCTGCAGCAGGTGCTGGCCAACCTGCTGGAAAACGCATTGCGCTATACCCATGGCGGCGGCCGCGTGCGCGTGCAGGCTGCGCGCGTGCCCGCCGGCGTGCAGCTGATCGTGGAAGACACCGCGCCGGGCGTACCGGCCGACAAGTGCGCGCTGCTGTTCGAGCGCTTCTACCGGGTGGAGAGTTCGCGCAACCGCGCCAGCGGCGGCAGCGGGCTGGGCCTGGCCATCAGCCACAACATCATCCTCGCCCACCACGGTCATATCCACGCCGATCCCTCGCCGCTGGGCGGGCTGCGCGTGGTCGTCACACTGCCGGAGTCCGCATGAGCCTGTCCCCCGCCGCGTCCGCGAAGATCCTGATCGTCGAGGATGAGCCACGCTTGGCCTCGGTGCTGCGTGACTACCTGGCCGCCGCCGGCATGACCAGCGAATGGGTGGACGATGGCGGCCAGGTGATCGACGCATTCGCGCGCTACCAGCCCGACCTGGTGCTGCTGGACCTGATGCTGCCGCAACGCGATGGCGTGGACCTGTGCCGCGAACTGCGCGCCGGCAGCGACGTACCGGTGATCATGGTCACCGCGCGGGTGGAAGAGATCGACCGCCTGCTGGGCCTGGACATCGGTGCCGACGACTACATCTGCAAGCCGTTCAGTCCGCGCGAGGTGGTGGCGCGGGTGGTGGCAGTGCTGCGCCGTTACCGCCCGGACCCCGCTGCACGCGCCAACAGCGGGCTGCATATCGACGAACCGGCGGCACGCGCCACCTGGAACGGCAAGGGCCTGGACCTGACGCCGGTGGAATACCGCCTGCTGCGCACCCTGCTGGCCACGCCCGGCCGGATCTGGGCGCGCGATGAGCTGCTCGACCGCCTCTACCTGGACCACCGCGTGGTGGTCGACCGCACCGTCGACAGCCATGTGCGCAACCTGCGCCGCAAGCTGGCCGACGCCGGCATGGAAGGCGAACCGATCCGTTCGGTGTACGGCATGGGCTACAGCTACGAACCCTAGCCGGTAGTGCCGGCCGCTGGCCGGCAACCGCAGAATTCCAGGTGCGCCCATTGAAGTTGCCGGCCAGCGGCCGGCACTACCACGCAGGTATCATCGCGGTGAACGCCCTGATTTCCGGAGACACCGATGAACCCGCTGCGCCCCTTCCGCGACAAGATGCCCGTCCTCGGCGAGCGCGTGTACATCGATCCGGCCTGCACCCTCATCGGTGACGTGGAACTGGCCGAGGACGTATCAGTGTGGCCGGGTACGATCATCCGCGGCGACGTCAATTACGTCCGCATCGGTGCGCGCACCAATGTGCAGGACGGCACCATCATCCACGTCAGCCACCACAGCCCGTACAACAAGGCCGGCTACCCGACCCTGATCGGCGAAGGCGTGACCGTCGGCCATGGCTGCATCATCCACGCCTGCACCATCGGTGATTACAGCCTGATCGGCATGGGCGCCTGCATCCTCGATGGCGCCCGTGTGGAACGCCATGGCTTCGTCGGTGCCGGAGCGGTGGTCGGCCCGGGCAAGGTGGTCGGTGAAGGTGAACTCTGGGTGGGCAACCCGGCCCGCCCGGCGCGCACGCTGAGCGACAAGGAGATCGAGTCGCTGCACTATTCGGCCGACCACTACGTGCGGCTGAAGGACGAATACCTGGGCTGATCGGCCAACGCCGCCATGCGGCTCTGCTAAAGTCTGGGCCCGACCAGGACCTGTCGAGACCCCCATGCCTGTGGCTGCCTGCCGGAGAGGACTCCGCCGCCCACAACGAAGGCCATCGCGCTGATGGCCGCACCGATGCTCGATACCTACCGCGAGGTGGTGACGCCGGAGGGTGTGCCGCTGCAGTTGCCGGCGGCCGGCCCGGTGCCACGGGCGATGGCCTGGCTGATCGATCTGGGTGTGCGCATCGCGGTGCTGGTGCTGATGTCGATTCCGCTGGCACTGCTGGATTCGTTCGGCTCCGGGCTCGGCCTGGTGCTGATGTTCCTGGTCTACTGGGCCTACCCGATCGTCTGCGAAGCGCGGTGGGGCCGCACCCTGGGCAAGCGCGCACTGGGCCTGCGCGTGCTCGCGCGCGATGGCGCGCCGGTGGGCTGGATGGCCGCCATCACCCGCAACCTGCTGCGCACCGTGGACATGCTGCCGTTCGGCTATGCACTGGGCCTGATCAGCAGCCTGTTCGATTCCCACGGCCGCCGCCTCGGCGACCTGGTGGCCGGTACCGTGGTGGTGCATGCACCGGTGCTGTACCTGCCGCCTCCGCCCACCATCGACAGCGTGCTGGCCCCGCCGCAGCCGCTGCGACCGGAAGAACAGGCGGCGCTGATGGCCTTCGCCGAGCGCGCGCCGCGGCTGTCGGCGGCACGCCAGCAGGAACTGGCCGGCATTGCCGAGCCACTGACCGGCACCCACGGCCAGGTCGGCGTGCTGCGCCTGTATGCCATGGCCAACTGGCTGCTGGGGCGGCGATGAAGCAGGAACAGTTCGTCGCCCGCTACCAGCAGGAATGGCAGGACCTGGAACACTGGCTGCTGCTGCGCGCCGGTGCTTCGCGCCGCACGCGGCGCAAGGCCAGCGCGCTCGCGCTGGACGATACCGCCTTCCCGCAGCGCTACCGGCGCCTGTGCCAGCAGCTGGCGCTGGCCCGCGAGCGCGGCTACAGCCCGCAGCTGGTGCAGCGCCTGCAGCAGTTGATGCAGCAGGGCCACAGCGTGCTGTACCGCACGCCGCCGACGCGCTGGCGCGGTGCGCTGGAATTCCTGGTGGCCGACTTCCCGTTGCTGGTGCGCAGCCAGGCGCGCAGCATGTGGGTG
The DNA here is from genome assembly GCF_059372445.1 of Stenotrophomonas sp. YJH_SMC_127. Lineage (NCBI taxonomy): Bacteria > Pseudomonadati > Pseudomonadota > Gammaproteobacteria > Lysobacterales > Lysobacteraceae > Stenotrophomonas > Stenotrophomonas sp. YJH_SMC_127. Next base: position 204,432 of record NZ_JCAFVO010000006.1, read on the forward strand.
GCGCTGGCGATGTTCGCGCTGCCGGCGCTGGCCTGCTTCGTGCTGGTGCAGGTCTATCCGGACCTGATCCACATGGTGATGGACAACCGCCAGATCGCCGAGATGGAGCGCATGTACGATCCGGCCGCCGAGCGCCTGGGACGCGACAGCGGCACCGACTGGATGATGTTCGGCCACTACATCCTCAACAACATCAGCATCGCCCTGCGTACCTTCGCCAGCGGCCTGCTGGCCGGCCTGGGCACGCTGCTGGTGCTGCTGTTCAACGGCGTGATCATCGGTTCGGTGGCGGGCCACCTGCAGCACATCGGCCATGGTGATCCGTTCTGGCGCTTCGTCGCAGGCCATGGTGCCTTCGAGCTGACCGCGATCGTGATCGCCGGCGGTGCCGGTCTGCAGCTGGGCATGAAACTGCTGGCACCCGGCCGGCGCAGCCGCCTGGATGCACTGGTCGAGGGAGGCCGCATCGGTGCGCGCCTGTGCCTGGGCGTGGCGTTCATGCTGCTGGTGGCCGCGTTCATCGAAGCCTTCTGGTCGTCGATTGCCGACGTGCCGGCGTGGGGCAAGTTCAGCGTGGCCGGCATGCTGTGGGCCGGCGTGCTGCTGTGGCTGTGGCGCGGCGGACGCGGAGGCGGCCATGCGCATTGACCACCTGGACGTGGTGCTGCGCGCGCGCAGCGGCTGGGAAGCAATGGAGCTGGGCAGTGCCCTGTCGCGCCGCCACGCACGCGCGGTATGGGGCAGCTGGCTGCTGGCCAGTGCGCCGCTGTTCGTGGTCTTCAACGCGCTGGGTTGGTGGCTGGATGCATTCGGCTGGGCGTGGCTGGCGATGTGGTGGTGCAAGCCGCTGTTCGAACGGGCGCCGCTGTACGTGCTGTCGCGTGGCATCTTCGGCGAGCCGGTCGGTACGCTGGCGGCCCTGCGCGCGCAACGCAGCTGGGGCAATGCAGGTTTCTGGGGCTACCTGGGCTGGCGCCGTTTCAGCGTGCTGCGCAGCCTGTGCCTGCCGGTGAACCTGCTGGAGGGCAATGCGCCGGCCCAGCGCGGTGCACGCCGCCGCGCTGTGGCCGCTGGTGCGGCGGGTGCCGCCGCCGTGCTGACCGTGGCCTGCATGGCGTTTGAAGCGGTGCTGGTGTCCGGTGCGATCGGCGCGGTGTTCATGTTCATGCCGCTGGAGCTGATGTCCGAATCATGGCGTGCCGCGTGGGACATGATCGGCCAGGACACACCCGCCTGGGCGCGGGCCGGCTTCAACCTGGCGTGCTGGCTGGCCTCGGTGCTGATCGGTCCGTTCTACGTCGGCGCCGGCTTCGGCCTGTACTTGAACCGGCGCACGCAGATGGAAGCGTGGGACGTGGAGATCGCCCTGCGCCGCCTGCGCGAGCGGCTGCTGCCGGCGGCATCCACGCTGGCCCTGCTGCTGTGCCTTGCCCTGCCGCTGGCCTACGCGCCAGTGCATGCGCAGGACGCGCAGACGGCCGCAGAACAGGCAGACGATGCCGGAGAGGACGAGGACAGCGCGGAGGAACCGGCCACTGCGGCGAACGATCCGGCCAATGCACCGGCCATGATCTTCGGTGCAGCGCCAGTGGACACCGCCGGCTTCCGCCAGGCGGTGAACCGCGCCTATGAAGATCCGCTGCAGCGCCCGACCCGCCAGGTCACGCGCTGGAAGCCGATCGAGCAGGCCGAGGAAAAAAAGAAGGAAGACAAGCAGCTGCAGCGTGACACCAACAGCAAGGGTGAACGCAAAACGCGCAAGGACGGCATCGCCTGGCTGGCACGCCTGGCCGAGTGGGGCCTGTGGGGCCTGCTGGGCGTCCTGCTGCTGGTGCTGCTGCTGACCGCACGGCTGTGGCTGCCGTGGCTGCGCGGCAGTGGCCGGCGCAAGGCCGAGGCCGCACCGGAGGTAGTGGAAGAACCGGTGGAACTGCCGGTCGTGCTGCCGCCGGACGTGGCCACCCAGGCCGGCCTGCTGTGGGACCAGGGGCGGCCGCGGCAGGCGCTGGCCCTGCTGTACCGCGCCAGCGTGCGCACGGTGGGCGAGCGCAGCGGCATCGCGCTTCCGCCCGGTGCTACCGAAGCGCAATGCCTGCGCGCGTCGCGGCGCATGCCCGATGCCACCGACCGTGACCTGTTCGCGCGCATCGTGCGCATGTGGCAGTACGCCGCCTACGGTGGCCGCCTGCCCAGCCGCGCCGATTTCGATGCATTGGCCGATACCCTGCGCCGGCAGTACAGGTGGCTGGCATGAGTCCGCGCCTGTTCTGGTCGCTGCTGCTGGGTGGGCTGGTACTGTTCGGCGTGCCGCTGACGATCCTTTACCTGCGCACGCACGAACGCGTGACCGAGACCGTGCAGCTGCCACCGCAGGGCGAAGCTGGCTACAACCCGCTGTACGTGCTGGGCCAGGCCCTGCGTGCCGATGGCATCGAGGTGCACTCGCGGCCGCGGCTGGACCTGCAGCAGATGGCGCTGGGCCCGCACGATACGGTGGTGCTGCTGCAGGACAGCAGCGAGCTGCCGGCGCCGGCGGCCAGGGCCCTGTTGGCCTGGGTTGATGGTGGTGGCCATCTGCTGGTGCGTACGCCGCCGCCCGCCGAGGACGACGCCAGCAGCACGCAGGGGCCCCTGCTGGACCAGCTGGGCGTGGACAGCCTGTATCAGCAAAGCGACTGCCAGCCATTCCACGTCATCGATGATCCCAGCCACGTCGAGTTCTGCGGCGGCCGTCGCTTCACGCTGGGCTTTGCCGCCAATGCGCGGGCCGAACGGCGCTGGGGCAACGAGCACAGCCTGGTGTTCGCACGCCTGCACCATGGCCAGGGCAAGGTGAGCGTGCTGGCCGACATGGAATTCATGCGCGGCGAGGTGGATTCGCCGGCGGCACGCCTGGCGTCGGCCGCGGGCAAGGCCAGTGATGGCCTGCACGATCTCTCGCACCGCGACCTGACCCGTTACCTGCTCGACCCGAATTACGGCAAGGGTGCGTTCTGGCTGGTCTATGCCAGCCGCCCGCCGTCACTGTGGGCGCGCCTGTTCTACCAGGGCTGGCCGCTGTGGGCGCCGCTGCTGCTGGCCCTGCTGGGCTGGTTGTGGGCCCGCTCGCAGCGCTTCGGCAGCCTGCTGCCGTCGCCGGTGCTGGAACGCCGCTCGCTGCTGGAGCACGTGCGTGCCAGTGGCGAGCTGCTGCTGCGCTTCGGCCACGGCACGCGCCTGTACGACGCCGTGTTCGCCCTGTTCCTGCATCGCCTGCGCCTGCGCGCACCGGTAGCCGCTGCACTGGACGGTGCGCCGCGCGATCAGGCCATCGCCGAGCTGCTGAAATGGCCGCAAGGCCGTGTTGCCAGCGCGCTCACGCCCCCGCCACCGCACGATTCCTCCGCCCTGCGCGAGCGCATCCGCTTGCTGCTCCAGATGAGATCCCTGCTATGACCGAAGTCCCCGAGCTGCCGGCGGCCGCCAACGCCCGCCTGATCGAACGCGTCGATGCCATCCGCACCGCCGTTGGACACGCCTTCATCGGCCAGGCCGATGTACTGGACCAGATCCTGGTGGCGCTGCTGGCCGGTGGCCACGTGCTGATCGAAGGCGTGCCCGGTCTGGGCAAGACCCTGCTGGTGCGTGCACTGGCACAGGCCCTGGAGCTGGACTACGGGCGCGTGCAGTTCACTCCCGACCTGATGCCCAGCGACGTCAGTGGCCACGCGGTGTACGACCCGAAGAGCGAGAGCTTCAAGATCCGTCGCGGCCCGGTGTTCACCAACCTGCTGCTGGCCGACGAGATCAACCGTGCCCCGGCCAAGACCCAGTCGGCCCTGCTGGAAGTGATGCAGGAAGGCCAGGTGACCATCGAAGGCAAGGCCTTCACCCTGGCGCCGCCGTTCATGGCGCTGGCCACGCAGAACCCGCTGGAACAGGAAGGCACCTACCCGTTGCCGGAAGCACAGCTGGACCGCTTCCTGCTGAAGGTGCTGATCGACTACCCGCAGCTGGAGGACGAGAAGCGCATGGTGACCGCGATCACCAGTGGCCGTGCCGCCAGCGATTTCGACCTGAGCCAGGTGCCGCGTGTATTGGGGGCCGGCGAGCTGCTGGAACTGCAGCGCGCGACCGCGGCGATCACCGTCGATGACGAAGTGATCGACTACGCGGTGCGGATTGTGGCGGCCACGAGGCAGTGGCCGGGCATCGCGGTCGGCGCTGGCCCCCGCGGCAGCATCGCGCTGGTGCGTGCCTCGCGCGCGCAGGCGGTGCTGGCCGGCCGTGACTTCGTCACGCCGGACGACGTGCGCGACATTGCGCGCCCGGCGCTGCGCCACCGCATTGCACTGGCCCCGGAGCTGCAGATCGAAGGCCAGGACGCCGACGACGTGCTGGGCGCGCTGCTGGCCAAGGTGGAAGCACCGCGCCGATGAGACCGGCCCCGCTGCTGCTGGCGCTGCTGCTGGCCTGGGCTGCCCTGGGCGGCCTGGTGCTGGGCGGGTGGCTGCCGCGCTGGAGCTGGGCGCTGGCAGCCGTCGTCATCGCGCTGCCCGCCTTGTGGGATCTGTGGCGGCAGTCGCGGCGTCCGTCGCCGCAGGTACAGCGCGAGCTGCCCGAAGCGCTGGCGCTGGGCGTGCGCCGCGAGGCGGCGCTGCGCCTGCAGGCCGAGCAATCGATGACGGTGCAGGTGTTCGACCTGGTGCCCGGCGGCTGGCCGCTGGAAGCGCTGCCGCAGCGCGTGCGCCTGCAGGCCGGTACGGCGTCCACCCTGCACTACCACCTGCAGCCGCTGCAGCGTGGGCACTTCCGCTTCGAGGGGGTGCACCTGCGCATGCGTTCGCCGTGGCGCCTGTGGTGGCAGCAACGCACGCTGCCGCCGGCGCTGGAGGTGCGGGTCTATCCGAACTTCGTGCCGCTCACCCGCTTCGCATTGTTCAGTGCCGACCAAGCCTCGCGGCTGGTTGGTGCGCACGTGAAGCGCCGCCGTGGCGAAGGCACCGATTTCCACCAGATGCGCGAGTACCGCATCGGCGACAGCCTGCGCCAGCTCGACTGGAAGGCCACCGCCCGTGCGCGCAAGCTGATCTCGCGCGAATACCAGGACGAGAAGAACCAGCAGCTGCTGCTGATGCTGGACAGTGGCCGGCGCATGCTGGCCAGCGAAGGCGGGCTCTCGCACTTCGACCATGCCTTGAACGCCTCGCTGGTGGTGGCTTACCTGGCGCTGCGCCAGGGCGACGCTGCCGGCCTGTACGCTGCCGGTGGCGAACGCCGCTGGGTGGCACCGCAGCGCGGCATGGGTACGGTCGAGCACCTGCTGCGCGCCAGCTACGACCTGCAGCCACGCGCGGTGGCCACCGATTACCTGGCCGCCGCCACCGAGGTGTCGCTGCGCCAGCGCCGGCGTGCGCTGGTGATGCTGGTCAGCAACGTGCGTGATGAGGACATCGAAGACCTGCTGGCGGCAGTGCGCCTGCTGCAGCGGCGCCACCTGGTGTGCGTGGCCAGCCTGCGCGAACGCGAGCTGGACGGCGCACTGGAGGGCGAGGTGCAGACACTGGAAGACGCCACCCAGGCCGGTGCCGCCGCGCTGTACCTGCAGCAACGCGCGAAGGCGCATGAGGCCCTGCGCAGCGAAAAGGTGATGGTGCTGGACGTGACCGCCGATGCCCTGCCCGGCGCGCTGGTGGAACGCTATCTGGCGGTGAAGCGCGAAGGGCTGCTCTGATACCCGCGATCGCTCTGGTAGGTGCCAACCTTGGTTGGCCCGAAACCCACAGCGCCGACCAAGGTCGGCATCTACCAAAACCGGTTGCCGGCCAGCGGCCGGCGCTACCCCCTGCAACAACCGCCGCATCGCCTTGGTAGGTGCCAACCTTGGTTGGCCCGAAACCCACAGCGCCGACCAAGGTCGGCATCTACCAAAACCGGTTGCCGGCCAGCGGCCGGCACTACCCCTGCAACAACCGATGCATCGCCCTGGTAGGTGCCAACCTTGGTTGGCACGAAA